>WSLY01000002.1 GCA_013316825.1 Lachnospiraceae bacterium
AAACACAATTTCAGCAGGTGAGCGGGCTTTTTACAGAGCTTTTGGAAGAAGCAAGGGCGGAAGCCGCCGCATACAATCCTGACGCAGTACTTTCCCGCCTGCAAAAACTGGTCTTTGCTCTTTCTGTTCTGCCGGAGACGGCATATGCGGATGCTCTCATTGAACAGGCGCATTTTGACCACGCCTGCCTGCGTCACTACAGGGAAGATACCGTTATTGTGCTCGGCGACTCCCATGTCAATTTTTTCAGCGGCAGCGACGAACTCTCTTTCCTGCCCATAGGAAAGAGCATCAACACCTGTCCGGACAACCCTGCCTATCCCTTTACGCCTCTTCATGCCGGTCCCTGCCTTGCATACACCTGCTGTCAGTCCGGCACCACTTATTCCTTTCGGGAAAAAGCAGAATACGTATTAAAAAATTTTATAAAATCCGGCGCCAGAATTTTATGCTGCCTTGGTGAAATCGACCTTCGCGTCCATGTGTTTAAGCAGGCCGCCCTTCAAGGCAAATCCTACAAAGAAATTGTAGACGATATCCTTGCCAAATACCTGCCGTTTCTCCTCTATCTGCAAAGTCAGGGCTATCGGGTATCCTGCTGGGGTCCCATTGCCTCCCAAAAGGAAAGCTGTCCTTTAAACCCCAAGTTTCCCCGCAACGGCAGCGAAAAGGAGCGCAACCTTGCCACCGCATATTTCAACCAAAGGCTTTCGGAAATGTGCGGGGAGCACGGCATCCTCTTTTTATCTGTCTTTGATAAAATGATTTCACCTAACTTTGAGACGCTCGAACAGTATCTCTCCTCAGACGGCTGCCATCTGGGACAGAATGCGCTTTCTATCGCCCTACCGGAATGGCAGAAACTATTTTAAATTTCACCTGAATGTATTTTACCATAGCTTTTCCAGCGTTTCAAACAATTCCACAATATCCGCCAGCAGGTAAAGCCTGTCCGTTTCGGCAAGATTTTCTTCCGACAGGCTCCTTTGTATCAGGGCACGGCGGCTCTTTGCTTCCTCCGGCATTCTGAACACCTTCTCAAGCAGTACCGTACTGTTTACCATTTCCAGCAATGTTTCCTGCACCTTGCAGGACCATGCCAGCCTGTTTTCATAGAGCGCCTCATATATATACAGCGTCTTTTGCTTTAGCTGCTGCAGATTCTCGCCAATATACGCTTTTAGCCTGCAGTCTTCCATATCCTGTCCAATCTTTTCCGAAAAAGCTTCCGCCCTTTTTTGCTCCTCGGCGGACAGCAATTCTTCCGAAAAATTCCGTAACTCCTCCAAAAACACGGCGTGGCACGCAAGCGTCTTTGCTTCGTCTAAAACAATTTCCAGTTTTCTCCATAACAAATTCTGCTCGCGCAAATGGGGCAGCATCTCGCGCATCATGTAAAATTGCACGCGAATCCTCTCCCCAAATTGCTTGCTTACACTGCCGGGCAGACTGTTCACTTTTACCAAGGCATTCTCCACAAAACCGATTTTATGATTCCGGGAAAAGCGCAGCGTAAATTCAAAATCCTCATATGCTTTTAAGGTCTCGTTAAAGCCGCCCATTTCTATAAAATCCCGTGTTTTGATTAAAATCGTCTGGGTGCTGATTAAAGGATATAACAACAGATAAGAAAACAAACTGCCCTGCTTTTCTTGGTACGGAATCTTTCTGGGCGGTATGATTGCCAGCAGCTCTCCATTACGGTGCAGCCCAAACTCACAATAAACCAGCGCATTGTCTCCTGCCAGCATAACCTTCATCTGCTTTTCCAGCTTGTCCGGCATCCATTCGTCATCACTGTCCTGAAACGCCAGATATTCCCCGCTTGCAAGCTCCGCCCCCTTATTTCTTGCCGCAGAAGGCCCCATATTGACATCGCTTTTTTGATACCGCACTCTTTCGTCCGCGATGCTTTTTACGTACGCCTCCGTTCCATCGCCGGAGCCATCGTCCATAATAATTAATTCCAGATTTTCATAGGTCTGCTTCAGCACGCTCTCTACAGAAGCCGGAAGACTGTGTATTCTGTTATAGGTGGGTATCACAACGCTAACCAGCGGTGTTTTCTGATTTTCCATCTCTTTTCTCCTTTTTGCCCATTTCCCTTTCACGTTTTTATTGTAGTCCATGCCGCAATAGGATATAATCAGCCTATAGAAATCGTTATGCCGCAAATACGGACAATGCACGCAGGAGAACACATGAAAGTCTTATTTTTAAACTGGAACAGCTTTGGAAACGAAGATTTAACAGCCGCACTAAGGGAACTCGGCCACGAAGTCATTCTTTATCCCTTTTCCAAGTCCATATCCTTTTACGACAAAGCGTGGGAGCAGAAATTTATTTCTTTTCTCCGCTCCAAAACGCCGGATTACGTGTTTTCCTTTGCCTATTTTCCCATTGTGTCCAAAGCATGTGAAGCCGAAGGCATCTTGTACTTGTCATGGGTATATGACAGCCCTCATGTTTCCCTCTACTCTTATACCATGCTCAATCGCTGTAACCGGATTTTTCTCTTTGACAAAGAGCTCTGCCTTACTTTTTGGCAATCCGGTTTTCCACATATCTATTATCTGCCCATGGCAGTAAACGCTTCCCGCATAGGGCACATGCTTGCAAATCAGTCTGCCGAAACCAAAAAGCAATATGCCTGCGATATTTCTTTTGTCGGCTCCTTGTACGCAGAGCCGAAGCATAATCTGTATGACCGGCTCACCGGTATCAGTTCCTATACCAAAGGCTATCTGGACGGATTGGTACAGGCGCAGATGCGGGTGTATGGTTATAATTTTATAGAAGAAGCCCTCACACCGGACATCATGGACGATTTGCTGCAATCTGCTTATCCCATGAAGCCTTCCTCCGACAGTGTAGAAAGCAGCGAATATCTCTACGCACAATACGTCCTAAATCGAAAAGTGACTGCATTGGAACGCGAAAAAATCCTCTCTTTCTTAGGGCAAAGCCACGTGGTCGACTTATACACCCACGATGCTTCTGCTGCCATAAAAGGCGTTCGCAATCATGGTCCTGTGGATTATTACGATACAATGCCATATGTATTTTACAATAGCAAAATCAACCTCAACATTTCCCTGCGGAGCATCCACAGCGGTATTCCCCTGCGCGCCTTTGACATTATGGGAAGCGGCGGTTTTCTTTTAAGCAACTATCAGGCGGATTTTCTGGATTTGTTTACGCCAAACGAAGATTTTGTATTTTACGAAGCGCCGGAGCAAGTACCCTCGCTGGCACAATATTATCTTTCCCACGAAGATGAACGCCGCGCCATCAGTCAAAACGGCTATACAAAGGTATGCCGCAACCACACTTACAAACAGCGGCTGCAAGAAATTTTCTCCGTCCTTTAACCGATCGCTTCTTCCACAATATGCAGCATGTCAGCCAGCCTTTCCTGCAGGCAAAACTGTGCTGCCACTTTTTCCCTCCCTGCTTTTGCAATGGCTTTTCTCTCTTCCTCATGTTTCAAATAATAATCCGCTTTTTGGACCAAATCCGCCATATCCGTATACATGACAAGTTCTTTTCCATCTTCAAAAAATTCGGCAGTTTCCGGCTGGTAATTGGTGAGGCAAAAACCCCCGCGGGCAAGCGTATCCAAAACGGGCTGCGAAATTCCTGATTCAACGGCTTTCGGCGTAACATACAAATTGATTTTGCCGCAGCCAAACACATCCGGCATATCTTCCTTTGTGCACAAATGCAATGCATGACTTTGGGACAGTTTTTCTGTCACGCGCACACGCTCTTTTTCCGCAATTTCCTCATTGACAAAATCCGCAACCAACTGAATCGGATTGTCAAAGTACATCTCTCCCAGTACAACTTGCGCCTTGTCCAAAATGTCTCTGGCTGTCTCTTCCTCTATCATCTCTCTTACAAAATTATAACCGTATACCCTGATTTGTGCCTCTTCAATTCCCTGCAGATATCCTCTGCTATACTCGGGAATGCCTTCTGCTTCCAGCCATTTACGGCTCTTACTGTCAAAACCTGCAACCAAAATATCCGCCGCATACTTTTCTGCATTCTTCTGCCCCTCTGAAAGCTTCTCTTCCCCCTCCTCCACATCAACCGCCAAGGGAAAATGATACACATTTTCACAGCCAAGCCCTGCCAGCCGGTTTGCGTAAACCCTGTCAAAACAAAAGAAATAATTGCTTTGGTATAGCACCGTCTTGGAAAACAGCATCTGCTGCGGGCAATCGCAAATCCATGATACATAAGGCAGCTTACGCATCTCACAGACGCTTGCCAGCAAAGGAGCATAATTGAAGGAAATCACCATATGGATATTTTCTTCCTGTATGCAATTCATAACTTTCATTGCAAATCCGGCATCCGCATGGCAGTCTTCAAAGTCCTCCCATAACTCTACGCAATGATACCCCATAGATACCAGCTTTGCCGTTAAAAAAGATTGGCGCTCTGTTTTCCACCTGTATACCAAAATATTTTCTATCATCTCGCACCTCTGCACCACATGTATTTGCTCCATCTTATGCGTACATTATACCATTTGCTCCGCACATGCTATACGCTTCGCGATGCACACTCGCTTCGCTCGGCACGGTATAATGTCTGACAACATTATACCATACTTATTTCCGGCTGCCACTAATTTTCTTTTCTTTAGCCATTACTTATGGTACAATAAACACAAATTTCAACAAGGAGACGCTACATATGAACATCCTCTTACATGATTTTGGCTCTTATATTCAGCCCGACCTCATCAATCATCTAACCAAGATGGGGCATCACTGTAAAAATCTTGTCTACCCCCGTCCTAATCCTGTTGAAGACGATTATTTTGAGAAGTATGTAACCGCACATTTAAAAACTGGTGTTTATGATTGTGTTATCAGCACCAATTTTCATCCCTTGCTTGCCAGAATTTGCTGTCAATGCAATATAAAATATCTTGCCTGGTCCTATGACAGCCCTATTTCCAAAGACCATCCGGAATATTTTTCGCATCCCACCAGCTATGTTTTTCTCTTTGACAGCACAGAGGTACAGGAATTTCACGACATGGGACTACATAACGTCTATCATCTGCCGCTTGCGGTCGACACAAAGCGGCTGTCTGCCATTCCCATCACCGACGCAGACCGAAAGCGTTTTTCCTGCGAAGTATCCTTTGTAGGACGCCTGTACCAGTCAAAGCTAAACAACATTTTATCCCATCAGGACGATTATACCATCGGATACATCAATGCCCTGACGGATGCACAGTTTAAGCTTGTAGGTTTCCCTCTGCTGGACGATGTGATTGATGATGCAATTCTTTGCCGCATCAACAATGCCCTTAACAAGCAGGGCATTGTTTACCATTCCGGTGAGGAGAAAGGTATCAACAAAGCGGCGCTTTCACTCTGTATCACCAATCAGATTACCCACAATGAGCGTATTATCCTGCTCCGGCTTTTAAATCATTTTTGTGATGTGCACCTGTACTCCGACGAACGAAGCGAACAGCTTTTAGAGGTTCCCTTTAAGGGTCCCGTCACCTACTCCGTCGAGATGCCAAAGGTATTCCGCTTAAGTAAAATTAACCTTTGCCCCACTGCCCGCGGCATCCGTTCCGGCATACCGCTTCGGATGTTGGATATTATTGGCGCAGGCGGTTTTCTGCTCAGCAATGCCCAGCCGGAGCTTGGCACTTACTTCCGTCCGGATGTTGACATTGTATGGTATAACAGTGTGGAAGAAGCTGTAGAAAAAGCAAGATACTATCTGTCGCATGAAGAAAAACGCCTTCAGATTCAGCAAAATTCCTATGCGATTATCAAGGAGAAATTCTCCTACCCTGAAAGAATCGCCACTATGTTTCAAACCGCCGGCTTATAAAACCGACGGTTTTTCTATAAACGCCATGGTTGCCTGTATGATGCCCTGTAAATTCTTTCGATTCAAACACTTTTCTTCCTCTGTCAAACATTCTGACACATAGAGCGTGGGAATTTCTTTTAAAAACGGAACCAGCGCATATCTTTTCTTCCACTTCTTCACAAGTTCTGCATCGTCCGCAAAAAAGAAGCTGTGAATTCCATGTTCTTTCTGCAAAAAGAAATCGTACTGGGGAAGGCTGCCAAGCAAAATATGAATTTGCATCGCCGGAAGGGTATTAAATCTTACCTGTTCCATCAGACCTCGCCACGAAAATCCCGCCATGGCAAAAGTCACCACAAAATCTTCCTTAAGCCGCACCAGTTCATTCATATAGATATCCGGAGACTCGTTTTCTGAAACAAAAAAAATGCTCACCTCATATCCCTCATCATTCCAGACACTCTCCATAATCGAAATGGTTTCCGATAATATTGCTCTGTTTCTTTCGTCACAAAGCATAACAGCTCTTTTCATTCTAAATTTCTCCATACAATAAAATCCACGCTTCGCGAGGATTCTATTATTCCGTACAATAGAATTCTCGTTTCGTAATTACTCTATCGTCATAAAAAATAAAGGCTGACCTAAGTCAGCCTTTATGGTAGTGTTGCAATGATTACTGAAGTAAGGACAATACACCCTGATTAGCCTGGTTAGACTGAGCCAACATTGCCTGACCTGCCTGAGCAAGAATCTGGTTGTTGGAGTACTTAACCATCTGAGAAGCCATATCGGTATCACGAATCTGAGATTCTGCTGCCGTGGTATTCTCAACTACGTTGTCCAAGTTAGCGATGGTGTGCTCAAGACGATTCTGAACTGCACCAAGGTCTGCACGCTGCTCGTTCAGAGACTTAATAGCCTTCTTAACGGCGTCGATTGCACTCTTTGCATTAGCCTGAGTGCTGCAGCTAACAGTAGCAACGCCAAGTCCGCTTGCGCTCATCTTGCTGATGTTCATGGTAATCGTGTTGTCTGCTGAATTCTCAGCGCCTACCTGAAGCGTAACGCCACTGAAAGAACCATTTAACAGTTTTCTCTCATTGAAGGTAGAGGTTGTAGATACACGGTCGATTTCACTAATCAGCTGCTTAATTTCCTTCTGGATGTAGGAATCATCTTCGCTCTGGTTTGTGCCGTTTGCTGCTTTAACTGCCAGCTCGTTCATTCTCTGAAGCATATCATGTACTTCGTTCAGAGCACCTTCTGCTGTCTGTACGCAGGAGATACCATCCTGAGCATTTGCAGAAGCCTGTGTCAGACCACGAATCTGACGTCTCATCTTCTCGGAAATTGCAAGACCTGCTGCGTCATCAGCTGCACGGTTAATCTTGTAACCAGAAGCTAATTTCTCAGTTGCCTTTGCCTGGCTGGATGTTGTTAATCCAAGCATTCTGTTAGAGTTCATTGCTGTAAGATTGTGTTGTACTACCATATTATTATTCCTCCTTGAATATTAAGCTGCTTCCTTGCAGCCAAATTTTCGTGTTTACTGCTCGTGCGAGTCGCACAATTCGTACTTACAGTAAACTGTTACGATAACCTTATCAATTGTGCGGATTGAATCAGGTTATTTACGAAAGCTCTAAAACTTTTTGTTTTATTTGCTTTACTTGTTAAATATATCGGAGAGATTCCGGATTACTTTAGAGGTAATTTAAAATTTTTTCAATTTTTTCTTCAGCTCATAAATGCTATGATTTTTCCGTATTCCTCTCTCTTATCACGCATAATATGAAAACCCTTGCTAATCTCCTCCAAAGAAAATTTATGCGTGATAATCTTCTCTGGCGCTATTCTGCCCGCAGCAAGCCTTTCTAATGCATAATGCCAATCATCCGCCGCCTCTCCCGTAAAAGATGAGTTCCAAGTTCCCGTAAGCGTCAATTGATTTCTAAGAATTTTCCAGTATACTGCTTTTTCCAGTCCCATGTCGGATGCCGGATTACCTACCAGACATATCCTGCCTCCCGGGGCCGTCCCATCGACCGCCTGTGCCACGGTCTCTTTTTTTCCCACACATTCAAAAAATATATCCGCCCCTAATCCTCCTGTTTTTTCTAACAGCCATTCCTCTGCCTTTTCTGCATGACTGTCACAATATGCGTCCTCCGGAATTCCAAATTGCCGTGCAAATTGTCGTTGTCTGCTGTTATTGCCAATTGCCAGAACTCTTTTGACGCCGGCTTCCTTAAGAAACATACAAAGCAGCAATCCTATGGTTCCAAGCCCGCAGACAGCCACTGTGTCCGTAACGGAGGGATTGCCTCTCTTCATGGCATGGACAGCTACCGCCATAGGCTCCAGCATGGCAGCTTCCTCATAAGACACCTTATCCGGCAGTTCTATCAGGTTCTCCTGCGGGACAGCCACATACTCCGCAAAGCCGCCGTCTCTTCTGGAACCCAGATAACTATAGTTTCTGCACATTTCATACTGCCGCCTCGCACATGGAAGACAATTTTTACACGGAATCAAAGGAAACACACCAACACGCCGCTTCTGCCATGTTTCATCTGCTCCCTCGCCAATCCTTGTCACAACTCCTGAAAACTCATGCCCCGGTATCAACGGATAAGAATAGGTTCCCGTATCATACACCCGCGGAATATCAGAGCCGCAGATTCCTACCGCCTTTACCGCCACCAACACTTCTCCCGACTCAAGTACAGGCTCCGGCACCGTCTCCAGACTGAAATCATTAATATGATGCAATACCATTGCTTTCATTTGCTTTCTTCAATCCTTTTCTGAAATCGTTTTAAATCCGCTATCGTCGTAATTTTAAAATTATCTTCATCCCCCTCAATCATGGCAATATCCATGCCCGCCATCACTGCAGGTTCTGTGGAACCGTTTATTTCCAAAATCCGATTAGGCAAAAGATACTTATTTGCTTCATAATAGGGCTCTAACCTGAAAACTTCCGGCGCCTGCCCCGCAAAAATATGGCTGCGTGCAAGCAGGGCATCAATGGTTTTTCCGTTTTCACTTCTATATACCGTATCTTTCATCGGCAAAACCGGAAGCACGCCGTCATGCCCTGAAACAGCCTCAAAGCAGTCCGAAATCAATTTTTCGGAAATCAGAGGCCTTACCGCATCATGAATCAGCACATATTCTATATTTTTCAAATTTTTGCGTATATCCTCAAGTCCATGCAGAATAGATAACTGCCGGTTCTCTCCCTGCGCGGAAAATCCTCTGCATTTTTTCCTCTTATCATACTTTTCCAGCCACCCCGTAAGCTGCCCATGCCACGCCGAATCCGCCACAATCCACAATGCATCAATCTGCTTATGCAGCGAAAGCCGTTCTATACAATAAGAAATAACAGGTCTTCCACCAACTTCAATATATTGCTTGGGAACCTCTGATTTTATTCTTGTGCCGACTCCCCCCGATAATAATAGCGCAATATTCACCAAGCACCTCCGCTGTAAGAAAGCCGGGGCAGATGCCCCGGCTCAGTGTCATTAAGATATCTGCTGTTTTGGCAGGCTACGCGTCTGCCTCTGCAACAGCCCCTTGTATTATTGTTTGCTATCCAAAAACTGCGGTGGTACCGTATTGGAATTATTCATGTTTTTGTAATAGTCATATGCTGCCTTGGAAGCCTGCCTCCCCTGTCTGAGCTGACCGCGTTCCCTTGCAAAATAGGCTTCAATCAGAGCTTTATTGCGCGCTTCCTGTGCCTGAACAGATACGCCTTTTTCCGTCACTTGCTGCACAAGCTGTTTTAGCGTCTGAATCTGCTTTGCATATTTTTCCCTGTTGCCATCCAGTTCCTTGGACACATTGGAATAAAGCGCTTCGAACCCTTCATCCAGCTTGGAAATCTGTTCAATCAGCTTTCCTTTTTCCTCCACTGCCGCATCAAATGCATCCATTTCTACAGAGTCACTTTGAAAAATCTGCTTTTGTTTCTCATTATAACTCTGAATTTCATCCAATACACGGAGTTTCTTGCGAAGGGACTCTTCCAATATCTTGAGATAATTATCCATTCACGGTTCCTTTCTCTCGATTGATACGCATGACCTCTTTCCAGGTATCCCTCATAGAACGAAGATGCATACATATCTCCGCCATAATTTCTTTATCCTTCTTGGCATTTGCCTCCAGCAGTCTTCTTGCCAAATACTCATACACTCTGTCAAAATCCTTCGCAACCGGATAAGACATATCCAATGTCATACGAAAATGATCCACGATTCTCTGAACCTTTATAATATTGTTATGCGCTTTCTGAATGTCCTTCTCTTCAATGGCATTAATCGCAATATTACCAAACTTAATCGCGCCGTCGTATAACATCAGCACCAGCTCCGCCGGTGAAGCAGTCAGAATTTTACTATTGTTATACTGTGCATAAGCATTGGAAAATGGCATTTTATCAACCTCCTAACAGACTGGTAACCGCACTCGCATTCTGCTGCATTTTTGCAAGAGCAGTCTCCATGGCACTAAACTTAGCATACCATCTGTCCTCGTATTCTGCAAGCTTTTTCTCCTGCTCCGCTATCTTGGATGTATAATTGTCATAATCCGACTTCATCTTCTTGTCATCATAGAAATTGCCAAACGTTCTGTATCCGTCCACCGACTTGGACAAATCGCTCATCTTGTCAAACATATTCTTTGACAACTGCGTAAAGAAAGAAATTACCGTATCCGGATCGCTGGCAATCATACTCTTTAACTTGTCAGGATTGCCGGAAGTGCTGCCATCATCCGGGTCACCGTCAATATGATATGCATTTCTCTCATTATCCGGCGCTTCAAAATATCCTAATGTATTGATACCAAAGCTGGACAGATACATCATCTTGCCATTCACTTCGATACCGCTGGACATAATGGACTTTAATGCGGAACTTACCGTGGACAAATTCTCATCACGGCGAAGCAGGGAATCTTTGATTTTGCTCTCCCATTCCTTGATGTCACTCTCCGACATCGCTTCCTTCTCCTCATTGGTCAGCGGGTCATAACCTTTTGCCGAATCCGCATTATACAGCTTATCCATCTCGTTGATGATGGTGTTGTATTCCTTTAAGAAGTTTTTGAGCATGTCATAGATGCCGTCAGTATCGTTCTGCGTCGTAACCGTAATCGTCTCGCTGCCTGTTGTGGTATCCAGTGCAGTAAACGTCAAACCATTGATTTCAAAAGTATTGTTCGTGCTGGTGTATCTCGCATCATTGAGATAGATAACCGCATCCTGTCCCTCTACCTTGGTTGCCTTCTTATCTCCGCTGTCCGCCGTGCTTAAGCCCAATGCTGACAATGCTGCCGCATCGCCTCCAATGGTAAAATTATTTGCTTCACCGGTTTCCTTGGACTGGATATAAAGCCGCTGCTGCTTTGCATCAAAATTAGCATTCAGCCCCATATCTTTAAGCTGGGTCAGGACATCGGAAATTGTGGTGCCATCATTGATTTCAATATTTACTGCAGCGTTGTTTCCAATCTTCACTTCGATATTTCCGCTTACACTGCCAACACCCTGAATATCACTGATTTTGGAAAGAGCCGTCAGCTCTCCGTCTGCACCTTCCAGCTTGCCACCGGTCATATAACCGCTCTTCGCAAGCGTTTCTATCCGCAGTGACTGCACGCCGTTTATTGCACTTTCACCTGTGATAACACTAACCTTATTACTGTTAGATACTTTTGTTGTCTTTTTTGCGTAATCCGTTGTAAAACGCATATTAGCAAGATATTTCTTCTGCAGGTTCTGCAGCTTGGTATTCAGTGATTTCCATGCGTCCTGCTTCCAGTTGAGTTTCGTCTGTGCCTTTTTCGTTTTGTCTACTTTGGTTTTCCTCGACTCCACCAACTGCTGTATAATACTCTCCGTATCCATTCCGGACATCAGTCCGGACAATCTCATTCCTGCCATGTCTGTCTCCTCCTACATTCTCTCGTCTACAAGAATGCCTGCCATCTCCCAAACTTTTGCAATCATATCCAAAGTTTTCTCCGGCGGAAGTTCTTTGATGACTTCCCTGCTATCCTTGTCAATAATCTTAATCGTCACCCTGTTTGTCGCTTCATGAATACCAAAGACTGCCTCGGAATGCGCCATTTTTTTGTTCATCGCTTCCACAGCTTTTCTAATCTGCTCGTTGCTGGGCTGCTTTCCGCCTTCTTTGTCGGCATTGCCTTCCGAATTTCCCTTTTCACGGGTGTTTGTCACAACACTGATGGTATTATCCACCTGACTGGCTGTTTCCCGCGCAGAAACTTCCGTGTATTCTGCGGCAGTTTTTACCGGACTGACTGCCGGTTTGCTTTGTACTTGGCTCTGAGCCTGTACACTCATTACACTTCCTAATGGTTCAATTGCCATTTCAGTCACCTCCATGTGAATCGTCATTAATAGTTTTCTAAAGATTTTATCGGTCAAATCGAATCGCGAGTTTATAGTTTATGTAAAAAAACTGTTGATTGCTCATACAGTATTTTCTTCTCATTTATAAAAATCTCGTTTAAACAATTTTATCTTCTTGCAAAAGCAAGAACATACAGCCTTCTTATATATAATCGGTTTTATCCGATGTGCAGAGCCACTCTCCTCCTAAGCCATCCTGCTTTCAAGCCTTCTGATTGCATCACTATGAGATGCCACCACGCCCGTTGTTGCCTTTTGGCATTCTTCCAGCTTCTCCACCCTGTCTGCCATTGTGCAGACATTGGCCAGCCGGCCCTTATAAGGCATTAATTGCCTTATGTCTTCCGCATTCCGCTGGGCAATTTCATATACTGCCTGAATCTCCTGTCCAAGCCCATACTCCATGTTGTCCATGCGCTGTGTAAGCTCCGTGCGCAGCGCTTCGTTTGCTTCGCGCATTTCTGTGCGCAGTTCTTCGCCCATTTCACGCATTTCTCCACGCAGTTCTTCGCCCATTTCACGCATTTCTGTGCGCAGTTCTTCGCCCATTTCACGCATTTCTGTGCGCAGTTCTTCGCCCATTTCACGCATTTCCGTGCGCAGCGCTTCGCCCATTTCACGCATTTCTCCACGCAGTTCTCCTCTTAAACCGTCGATGCTTTCCTGCATCTTATCAAGCCGCTGCAAAATAATTGTCATACCGTTCATATGCTGTCTCCTTTCCTTCAGACTTCTCCGCTTTCCCGCTGCCAATCAGCTTTCACAGGACTGCCGGAGTGTATTTCTATCATATCTAAAAGTCTCTTTTATGTCAATAAAATATTTGCATTTTTATTAACGCCATTTCGTTTTTTCGTAGAACAGAAGCATTTTACAGCACATTTTTTATAATGACGGGCAAAAAAGAAGTCTGCGGATGTATGGCATCCGACAGGCTTCCTTCTTACCGTCTAAACGACACGAATATTCTTCCTTTTAACCCAAAAGATTCTTCAGCGCTTCCATGCCGGAAGAGTCGGTAGCCGCCTTATTTGCCTCCTGAATCTGCAAATATACTTCCTTTCTGTACACGGACACCTCCTTGGGCGCAGAAATACCAATCTTTACTTGTTCGCCCTTTACCTCCAAAATGGTTATTTCTATATTATTACTGATGATAATTGCTTCGTTCTTTTTTCTGGATAAAGCAAGCATCCTACTCACCTGCCTTTCTTTCGCGCAAAATCTCATAAATCGGGAATTTCACCGCATAATCCTCGCCCTCTACAATGACCTGACAGGCTTTTCTGGTAAACGAATTGATAATCAGCGGTCCGCGCAGGTTTACGGTCATTTTCGTTAAATCAGAAGGAATGGTCGCCGTCACCAACACAAGCAGGTTATCCGCCTCTAAGCCACCCAGCTCTTTTAACAGCTCATCTTCCACTTCAGGATTATAGTCCGGTTTTACCAGAAGCGGATCCATTACCGGCATCGCAAAAGCCGGCTCCTGTATGGACTGCATCCAGCGTATTCCGGAATTAATTCCTCTTTCCTCATCATGAATCAGTGCAAACTGCTTTAAATCCGGAAATCCTATGATACCTCCGATAAATTCAATTATTTTATCGTCCGCAATGTCTACTTCCCCAAAAATTTTTGTGTTTACCCTCATGTTTTCCTCCATTCCGAAGCGCCGGCAGTGTAACTTTCCCATGCCGCTCTCGTATTATTCTGGTTTTCAAATACCTTATATAAAATTCAGCAGCGTAGTCTGTGAAATCTTGCCGGTTGCCATCAACGCCGCCTGATATGTCAACTCCGCGCTAGTCAGATTGATGATAACCTCTGTGATATCCACATCCTCATTTTCGGACTTCAAGGTTTCAAAAGTAGTCTTCTGCTCCTTCATTCGGTTCTCCACCAGCTCCAGTTTGGAACTGCGGGTACCACAATTCGTAAGCGCCAGATTGTTATCGTCAAGATACTTCTGAAATGCGGTAATACCTCCCTCAAACATATGCTGCATCTTATTTTTCGTCAAGGTCAGCGCCTTATCTGCCGCCTTGCGGCGGGACAGCAATGTTTCCCTCGTTGTTTCATTCGTTTCCGTCTTCAGCATTTCATCAATCTTCGCTACTACGTCCTCCAGATTCTGCACATCTTCCAGCACGCCGATTAAATCGTCCGCTTCCCTGCCAATTCCCGGATCAAAGCACTCATCAACCCTCGTATTGACACGCACGGTCTGATTGAATCCCACATCATATTCAATTACCTGCTTGGGTACATCCGTGCCCTCAAGGTACTTTTGATTGTAATCCGTCTGCACGCCTGTCGCGGCATCCACAGAGCTGCACGCATAATAATGCTCCGGACGCAAATCGCCTTTCAGCCAGTTGTTCTTCTGGTAAGTGATGCGGATTTCCGCTTCGTTTACCGTCGATGTAGAAGAGTCATCCTGATAGCTCATCATATCGCGGTAAATATCGTCACCCAGAATCAGCTCTCCCGTTTCGGGTATCAAATACGCCTTGGTCGGATTCTGGCTTGCCAGCTCATACGCCGTCGGAATATCATAGGAATGTACCACGGCAATATCTGCCGCTGCAATGACATCCTGTGTGGTGATGTTGCCTGCCGCATCCTTTCCTGTCACTCTGGTTACTGTCGGGATGATGGGGTTTGCGTCATCATAAGCCAAATCCGTATAGTCCAGCCGGATTCGATGTACCTCCATCTCCTCAATTTCCTTTTCCTGCAAATCTATATCCTGATAATTGGTGCTGTTCAGATTGTTGATATCTACATAACCGCCCATGCCGTTCGGTTTTGTTGTCTTGATAAACGTCAGGCTGTCAATAGCGGTATTGTCAAGCTGCTGGGTAATAGAATACTCTATTTTTTCCGCCATCGGAAAGCTGATGGAAGTGTCCGTCCTGTAGCCGGCAAACACGTATCTTCCTGCATAATCCACATCCGCCGTAGAATATACCTCGTCGCGGAGCGCCTTAAGCTGCTCTAAAATGATTTCCCTCTCTTTGGAAGTCAAATCCCCGTTGGAGCCTTTGGTACACTGTGCAATCATATTGGTGATAATCGAGGAAGTATTTTTGAGAGCACCCTCTGTCACATTCAGCCAGCTCTCTGCATCCGGTATATTCTTGCTGTAATACTGCGTTACCTCTGTCACATTGCCGCGCAGACGGAGAGCGCGAATCGCAATCACCGGGTCATCGGAGGGTTTGCTGATTTTTTTCTCCGTTGACATCTGCGTGCTCAATTTGTCCTGCAGCACCTTATTCATGTTAATGTTTGTCAGATTGTTATTCTGCATGATTTTATTTGTGATTCTCATAATTCCTCTCATTCCGCCTTACCGGCAATCCCGCGGATAAACCCGCTGGCAGTCTTGTAAATAAATTTATCATTCCATTTACGGGCGACTCAGAAAAACCGCTTATACTCCCGTTTCCAAAATCAGCCTGTCATATACTTCCGTCAAGGTCTGTATCATTTTGGAAGCCAGATTATATCCGTTCTGATACCGCACCAGATTTACCGCTTCTTCGTCTTCATCCACACCCGAAATAGAAATCCGCTGGTTATCAACGCTCATACTGATGTTCTTATAATTTTGACACAATGTCTTGGCGTTGCCTGCATTCAATGCCACATCGGAAAGGATACACTGCAAAAACTCGCTTGCCTTGCTTCCCCTGAAGCTCATCTTGGTCTTGTCGTTAGACATTACCTTAATCTCCGTAAGAATATCATACTGCGCTTTGCCATCGGAAACGTCTTTTTCCGTTGCAAGCAAATCTGCATCCTCAATCAAGGCAGCAAGCACGGAAAAGTTTCCGGCTGTCAGCTTATAATAACTGTCATCCGTCGCATCCACAATCACGGTGCTGTCCGGCTGCTGGTTGTCATAACGCTTTGTCGGGTCAAAAGTATACTGCTCATTGCTCGTCGCTTTCTTGCCCGTAAACATGATGGGACCCTGCTGCTTATAGGCATTGTACCCGCTGCTGATGATATCATTAAACTTCTGTGCGTAAGTACGCACCCACTCGTTCATCTGCTTCATATAATAAGGAATACCCTGATAATCAATGCTGGTGCCGATGGACGCCTGCTTGCCCACTCTGTCATTGGTAAGCCTTCTGTCATTCAAGGTACTGTCCGATAAAACGAAGGTATAAGAATAAGTCTCATTGCCGGCTGCATCGGAAACGCAGGTATAGGACCATGAATCATAATGATATAACTGGTTGCCCAGATTGATAACACCGCCCGTATCGGAGAGATTACATTTGTTTAAATCCTGCAAATATTCTCTGCCAACCTGCACCGTAACCGTGTCATGGGACACCATGTTGCCGTCCTTGTCTGCCACATCCTTTTTTCCCGTGCCCGTAATGGTACCTGTAAAATGCTCCGCATTATTACCGTCGCGCATCTCGATCAACCCTTGCAGCGTACCGCCCAGATTACGCCCGTACATATTAAACTTTTCACCGTTCGTCCAATAAATATCATAGAGACCGTCAATATCCGTCTGATTTACTTTTTCATAAGAGGGTCTTGCAATACATTCAAGCTGCTGATAATCGTTGGTATTTACCAAAAGCTGCCCGCCGCCGATTTTAACAAGGAAACGGTGCCCGCCGGTCTCTCTCTCCGGATTGTTGGCATCTACAATAGGTATTTCCTGTGTCTCAATATCCACAATTTTGGAAAGCTGGTCTAAAAGCAAGGTTCTGCGGTCGCGCAGTTCGTTTGCCTTCGGGCCGGAAAGTTCAATCACGTTAATCTGCTTATTGAGAGCAGCTATCTCGCCTGCAATGGAATTGATTTCATCTACCCGAAGCTTCAGCTCCTGATTGATATCCTTCTGTACCTTTTGCAAATTTGCCCACATACCGTTAAAATACTGCGTCAGGTTTTCACCATATCCGATATACTGCTTCTTGGCTGCGGTAACGTCACTTGCCTTTAACACCTCCTGCAGACCATTTATAGTAAACAAATCAAATATTGTCTTGAATCCGGTGGAAACTCCGTCATCTGCAAAATAAGTCTGGAGCTGGTCCATATAATACTCTTTGATTTCATGCTCGCCCAGATTGGTATTGGCAGCCCAGAATTTGTTGTCATAAAATTCGTCCCTGATACGCTCGATTGCAATCGTATCCACGCCGGCGCCGGCGCAGCCATATGTCTGAAAAATCCGAAGCGCATCACTCGCCTGCTGCACTACATGCTGTCTGCTGTACCCCTCGGTCTGCACATTTGCAATATTGTTTGAAGTTGTATTTAAAGCTGCATTGGAAGCAAGCAGCCCCGTATATGCTATATTTAATCCAAAAAATTGTGAGGGCATTCCCGTTCCTCCTTATTTATACGGCAAGTGTATTAATCACATGCTCCAGCATTTCGCTGATAACGTTGATGTAGCGGCTCGCTGCATTGTACGCGTTCTGAAACTTAATCATGTTGGAGAGTTCTTCGTCTGAAGAGACGCCAATCACCTGCTCCCGTGCACTGCAGGTTGCCTCCACCGTAGCTTCCTGATTTGCAAAGATACTCTGAAATACATAGCCTGTGTTTGCCACCTGCTCTACCAAGTCCGAATAATAATCAATAAAATTTGTCTTTTTCTGCACATTCGGGTTGATGGTGTAGCTTTCTTCCATAAATGCCGCTTTTAACGCATTTGCCGTCGCATAATCTACTTCTTTATCTGACAGCTTAAAGTTCAGCATTGCCGGCTCCTGCAGCAAATGTCCGTTTACCTGTACATTCCCCAGCGTGTACATGGTACTCGTCTGATTATAATCTTCTTCCATGTACCGGAAGCTTCCGTCCGGCTGCTTTTCATAGCCATCCGACGATATCTTTTTGAAGAGCTGCAGCGGTGAACCGTCCTTGTCACACATATAACCGGTATCCGGATTGCTTGCGCTTGCCAGCACCTCGTTTATTTTTGTTGTCACATTGTGAATCAACTGGTCAAACTCTGCCTGAATATTCATGACAATGGACTGTGAAATGCCGTCGTAATCATTTTCTATATCAGAATAATTTGCCCTGTGGTCGCCTCTTGCCAATAGCGCTGCCTTTAAACCGCCGATATCCGTATCTCTTGTAGAGGATATAATCTGATTCAGGTTAAATACCTTTGCATTCGTAATGTCATACTTCTTTGTGCCGTCTGACAGAAGCGTATACTCCGCATTCTGCGGCCAGAACGGCGTATAAAAACCTGTTGTTGCATCCACGTCCAGGCCAATTTCGTAGCACATACCGCCCTTGATAAAGTCGGTCCCTTCTATCTGAATGGCTATATTGCCGCCTGCGTCCTCTGAATAATTTATCTTGCAGAGCTTACTAAGCTCGTCAATCAGGTAATTACGCGTATCCCTGAGGTCGTTTGCACGCTCAATCCCGCCTGCTTCCACCTTGCGGATGCTGTCATTCAGCTCCAGTATCTGTTTGCCGTATTTGTTAATCTTTGTAACCTGCTCCGCAACTTTTAAATTCAGGCTGTCCTGATAACTTGCCAAATCCTTGTACACCGATGTGGCACGATCCAAAAACTCTGCGGCACGCTGTACCAAAAGCCCCTGCGTCACAGAGCTGGAAGGGTCCTTTGCCAGCTCCTGTACCGATGTCCAGAGATTCGTCAGGGAAGTCTGAAAATCTTCACCATTCAGTTCGCCGAGCAGAGACTCCACCTCATCAAGCACTTCTGCAGATACTTCATAAAACATACTGCGTCCGGATTCCTTGCGGTATGTCTTATCCAAAAAATAATCTCTCACCTGTCTGACTGCGGTATAATTTACCCCGAGACCGTACTGCTGATTGGAAACTGCAGAGGGGTTTTTAGACATTGTAATGTAGGTGCGGGTGTCAAGCAGTGTCTGCTGCCTGACATACCCCGGCGTGTCTACATTCGTAAGATTGTGCGCCGTCGTATTGAGCGCGTTTTGACTTGTCTGTAATCCGGATGCTCCAATATATAAACTACCCATCAATGGCATAATAATCACCTCACGTCGTACATGGAAATTCCCATGCTTCGGATTTTAACTCTTCGCGTCGAAATCGCTTCTTGCGCTGCCCATCACGTCTCCTGCGTTATAGGCTCCCTTGTTGTAATTTGCTGTTTCAGGCGCCGCTTTCATCGCATGAAGCAGATTCATATCAAATGCAACCATCTCCAGCGAATTTGCTATCAGCTCTCTGTTCTGCCCGTTGATTTGCTGCATACTGCCCACAACACTTTTCAGACGGTCATGCACTTCGGCAAGCTTTCTGCTCTCGGCAGGCCTGCTTTCCAGCATCTGAATCAGATTCACAAGCTTTAAAGTATTAACATCCTTGTTCATGACGTTGGCTATATCTTTCATCACTTCACTTCTTTTATGTTCCAAGCGATTGATTCTATTCACCACTGTCTGTTCTTCATCCGTGATTTTTTGTAATGCCGGCAAATCCCCCGCCACAATGATGGGGGTCTTTTTCATCGATAATCCCAAAAGCGCTTCATATTCCACGCTTTCCTGTTCTAATACACTTATCAGATTCTCTACCAGACTTGCCACCGGATTACCTCATTTCCTGATATTTTGCCAATAGCTTATCGGCAAAACTGCCCATATTCACTTCATAGGTACCCGCCGCGATACTCGCCTTAATAGGAGCCGTTACGTCTTCCCTGACATCAGGGCAATCAGCAACTGCGGTCTTGGCGGTTTGAATATCTTTTCCAAATCGGCTAATCTGAACCTGGTCGGAAAAGCTCGCTCCCGCGGATTTCTTAACCTGTCCCGGCTTTCTGGTATTATAAAGCTGTTGTACCTGATTATATGCTTCAATACGCATATTTGACTCCTCCTTTCTGCAAACCTAATATGTTTGATATTATATATATCGTAAAAAAAGGGATGAACTTTAGCGTCCGTCCCTAAAAAAATATTTTTGTCAATTCTAACAGACACTTCGCAACGCCGTCATTATCATTGCTGTCCACAATGCCTGTCGCAAGCTCCTTTAGCTTAGGCACGGCATTATCCACCGCATAACAGGCATCCGAAATCTCAAACATGGGAATATCATTGACGGCATCGCCAAAGGAAACAATTCTCTCGCAGCCCCACATTTCCTTCAATTTCCTGATTGCTTCCGCCTTGGTTGCCTTTTTGGGCATAATTTCGCACCAGTATTCCTCCCTGTACAGCTCCTGCTGCAAGGTACAGCGGAACCTGCCGTCCTTTTCCAAAATATGGTACAGCAGTTCAAGCTCTTCTTTTGCTCCAATGCAGGTATAATAAAACACCTCACCGTCATACAATCCCTTTCCATTCTGCAGCGGGCGCAGCCGTCTGTCCCATTTTCTGTTAGAAAGATAGTGCCTGATGCCATCGTTCTCCCGCGCCGTATTCCACGACACACATTCCCTCCCCTCCACATACCCATAGACAAGAGGACTAATGTTACATTTTTGCAGATTTTCTCTAATAACCCCCGCTTCCTCTCCGGTAAAAAACAGGGAGGACAAAATTCCGCCCGTCTGTGGCTGCACAATAAAGGCACCATTATAGGTAATCACAGGATTTTTCGTACTCAGTCCCTTCGTTACCATCAGCGCCGAAGAGAGGGAGCGTGCCGTCGCATAGGTGAACAGTATTCCCCGTTCCACCAGTCCGTTGATAATCCGAAGACTTTTCGGATTTATCCTGCTCTTTGTGTTGAGCAAAGTTCCGTCCAAATCCGTCACATACAAAGTCTTTCGCAAGTCCATTCCGATACCCTCCTGTTTTTAGCATATAAGATAAGAAGAAATTCGTCAAAGGTTTTTTCCGGCAAAATGTTTGTTCTGTGATTTTCATCCTGTCTGCCGCATTTTTCTTGCCGATGTTTCTTTACGCGCAACTTTTTTAACCTTTGTTGCCTTTTAATCCATTGTAATAACGGAACAAAAAATTTATAATACTACTAGCAAAGTCTTATTGGAGATTATTTATGAAAGAATTAAACATCGGTCCAAATCTGATAAAAAACCGCCGCAGGCGCGGCATCACGCAGGAGGCACTGGCGGAATACATGGGCGTTTCCAATGCTTCCGTCTCCAAATGGGAGACCGGCGCCACCTATCCTGATATCACGCTTCTGCCGCAGCTTGCCACTTTTTTTCATATCAGCATCGACGAGCTGATTGGCTATGAACCGCAAATGACAAAAGAAGATATCCGCAGGCTCTACCGGCAGATATGCCATGATTTTTTTAAAAAACCTTTTGCAGAAGTTATGGGACATTGCCGCGGCATTGTAAAAAAATACTTTTCCTGCGCCCCTCTTTTGTTTCAGATTGGCAGCCTGTATGTGAATCACTGTATGCTTGCCGGCTCACCCGAAGCTTCTTCCAATACACTGGAGGAAGCCATGGAGCTCTTTATCCGCACCAGAGAAGAGACAGACGACGTCGCGCTGCAGACACTGGCAATGAACATGCAGGCGCTCTGCCTGCTTCAGCTCGGACGAAGCGACGAGGTTCTCTCTCTGCTCTCTGCCCGGCCGGTACTTATGATGTCACCAGAACCGCTTTTGGCATCCGCCTTTCAGATGCAGGGAAATCTGACAGAGGCAAGGCGCACACTGCAGGCAGGCATATACCAGACGTTGATTACATTATTGAATCTGCTGTCCTCCTATATGGCTCTATGTGGGGAAGATACCGTTTCTTTTGAAGAATCGCGCAGGCGTATCCTTGCCATTGCGGAAGCATTTTCATTAAAAGACCTGCATCCCGGCACTTTGCTGTCAGTATACTTGGTTCTTGCGCAGGAGTTTGCCAAACGGGGAGACGAGAGTCAAACGCTCGCCGCTCTGGAGCGCTATACAGAGCTGGTTTCGTCCGACATCTATCCGATGAAGCTTCACGGAGATTCCTATTTTGACCTTCTTGATGAATGGCTGGAAAATACCCTTGCCTTAGGAAGCGATTTGCCAAGGGACGAGTCCGTCGTCCGCAAAAGCATGATTGATTCCATTGCAAACAATCCTGCTTTTGCCCCTTTTGCAAGCCATACACAGTTTCAGGATATCCTTCGCAGACTTAAGAACAGCCTGCGGTAAACCTTCCGTTATACTCGGGATTTGTGCCTGTGCGCACTTGGCACAAACTTGCTATGCACAAGCAATCAGTATGGCTTTATTGCTTCAAAAGCGTGCGCAGAAATGAGGATTATTATGAACGCAGTTACCATGAACTCTTTATCCAAAATCTATGCGGGCGGTAAGAAAGCCGTCGATTCCGTAAGCCTAAGCCTCTCGCAGGGCGAAGTGTTCGGCTTCTTAGGCCCCAACGGTGCCGGCAAAACCACCACCGTAAAGCTGCTAAACGGTATGCTCTCGCCCACAGAAGGAAGCACAAGCGTATTTGGAATCGAACCTTCCCAAAATCCGGAAAAAGTACATGCGCTCTCCGGCGTCGTTACCGAACACGCGCAGATGTACGACAGCCTCACCGGAATCCAGAATCTTATCTTTTACGGCTCTGTGTTTGGGCTTGGCGAAACGGAAAGCAAAAAACGCGGCATGGAACTGTTGGAACAGCTTGAGCTGTCCGACGCAAAAGATACGAAGCTTGCCGCCTATTCTACCGGTATGCGTCAGCGCCTTTCTCTTGCGCGGGCCCTCATTCACCAGCCGCAGATTCTGTTTTTGGACGAGCCCACCTCGGGACTGGACCCCGAAAGCGCGCAGAATGTCCATTCCATGATACGCAGACTGTCTGCCGAAAAGGGCATCACCGTTTTTCTCTGCACCCATCAGCTCCGCTATGCGCAGGAAATTTGCACCCGCTACGGTCTTATGGCAGAAGGCAGGCTGATAGCAGAGGGCACTCTCGAAGCGCTCCGCAGCAGAATACATGCCGGTATGCAGGTAAAACTGAAAGTCAAAAATATGCCGCCGGACCTTGCCCGCCGCACAGACGACGACACCTACGAACTTCCCATCCGGTCCGAAGACGAAATTCCACAGCTTGTGCAGCAAATTGCCGGCGCAGGCGGGCAAATCTATCATGTTTCCTCCAAGCTGCCATCTTTGGAAGACATTTATTTTACCCTGACAGGAAAAAAGGAGGAACTGCCGCAATGAAAAATCAGATACTTGCCATTGTCAAAAAAGATATTCGGGGAATCACCTCTAACCACCGGATGTTTGCCACGCTGCTGGTCGTTCCCATCGTGCTGACCGTTCTCGTACCTACGCTGTTTATCCTTATTATGCGTTTTGCCCCGACAGAAAGTCCCGACTTTCAAAAGCTGCTTGCCATGCTTCCTTTGGCGGAACAAAATGAGGACACTTTCAAGAACATGCTCCGCCTTCTGTTAAACTATATGCTTCCTACCTTTTTTATGCTGATTCCCATTATGGCGGCATCGGTTATGGCAGCCTGTTCCTTTGTAGGAGAAAAAGAAAAAAGGACATTGGAAACACTTTTATACTGTCCCCTGTCCTTAAAGCAGATTTTCCGCGCCAAGGTACTGGCGGCTTTCCTGCTCAGTATGCTGGTCTCTGCCATCTCCTTTGCGGTGATGCTCATCGTACTGGAAACAGAAACCTGTCTGCTTGCAGGCTTCTTTCTCCTGCCTGACGCCAAATGGCTGCTTATTCTGCTGTTGGTATCGCCTGCCGTTTCGCTGATTGCCATCACGCTGATTGTCAAAACCTCCGCCAAAGCCCAAAGTGTGGAGGACGCGCAGCAGGGCGCTGTTTTCCTGCTCTTTCCTGTTCTTATGCTGCTTGTCGGACAGTTTACCGGCGTTCTGTTGATTAACGCATGGCTTTTGCTCGTGATTGGCATTGTATGTGCGCTCCTTGCCGTATTGCTGCTGAAGCAGTCGATGTCACATTTCAAATATGAGACGCTTTTAAAATAGCGCCCTCACTCCGCCCACATTGCGGTGATGCAGCGGCACGGTCAATCCGCCTCACCACCGCAATCGGCGTTGACTGTGCCGACTGTCCCAAGGGATTGTCACGAAATGCCTGCCTGCAAAAGCTGTCGTTTATATCCTTGCTGCTTTTTCCAAGCACCTCCACATTGAGGTCATTGGCATCGATAATCACCACCCCGCAGCCGATATGCTCCGCCAGCGATTTTGCAACCTGATTTGGCGCTGCCGGCGCCATTTTTGCAAAATGATTATACGGCGGAATGGTGCAGGCGCAGGGACCGTCGATGGCGCGTGCCTTCATGCCGGCAATTTTATAAAAAATGCCCCGCTTGCCAAAGGGCTTTGTAATCGCGGCGCAAAGTGCCGCAAACAATATTCTGACAGTCCCCACATCCCTGATGGCAAGCTCCATCGTCCACGGGGAGCCCAGCCCTATGCCATAAGGCGACTGGTAGACAAACCGGCTTAAAAATTTTGCAAGTCGTCGGGGCCTCAGTTCATCAATGTCGTATGCCCGCCCCTGGCAAATCGCAATTACCTTTTCGCTGATAAATACATAGTCATCACTTTTTACCTTTCCTGTCACATATCTGTCCATCAGCGCAAATATATCTTCATTGCTCATCACAACATGCGTTTTTACCGGATACCGGATAACCTTGCCGTAATCCCGCGTCTCAATTACAAGCGTTTTGCCCTCATTGGGCACACACGCAGTAAGCTTTTCCCTAAAATTCTCCATAAAACATACTTCCTTTCCCAAAAACCGCAGAACTTTTGTATTCTCCATTTCCTGCTTTTTCGCAATATAAAGCGCGCCTGCTTATGCAACTATTTTAGCAAAAGCAAGCGCGTCGTTTATGAAGGGATTCCTCGGTTTTTTAGCGAAATTTTGTTATGAAATTCTTAGGATTTTCTTAGGGCAGGTTATTTTCTTTAGTCCAGCTTCAATATCATCTCCAGCACCCTTTTTGCACAGACAGCCAGCTCTTCTCTGGAGATATAGCCCTGCGTCAAGGCTTCCTTCACCCGTTCCGGATAGCCCGCCGCCATTTTTACATCATTGCCGGCTTTGATTTCCCGGTAGTGCTCTCCATGGGACCACCAGTCCGTAGTGACTACGCCCTGATACCCCCATTCCCCCCGCAGAATATCCGTTATCAGCTCCTTGTTTTCGGAAGCCTGCACACCGTTTATCAGATTGTAGGAACTCATAATCATGTAAGGTGCCGCCTCCTTTACAATGATTTCAAATGCCTTAATGTAAATTTCTCGCAGCGCCCTCTCTGAAATGCGGGAATCGCTGTCCTTTCTGTTCGTTTCCTTGTTATTACACGCAAAATGCTTCACGCAGGCGCCGATATGCAGCGACTGTATGCCCTTTACCATCGCCGCTCCCATCTTTCCCGCCACCAAAGGGTCCTCCGCATAATATTCAAAATTTCTTCCGCAGAGGGGATTCCTGTGGATATTGACTGCCGGCGCCAGCCATATGGCAAGATTATTCTCCTTTACCTCTTTTGCAGCCGCCCGTCCTATCTGTTCCGCCAGCTTTGTGTTCCACGTACAGGCAATCAGGGTTGCGCAGGGAAATGCCGTGGTACAGATTTCTCGGTCGGGGGCAATCCGTACACCTGCCGGACCGTCGGTAGTCATCACATTGGGGATTCCATATTCCTCCAGATTGCCAATACCAAACGTACAGGCAACGCCCGTGTTGGGCTGCCCGCCCAGCAAATGTATCAAATCCTCGTCCGACAGCGCCGCCAACAGCTCAGCCATGCTCCTTTTCCCCTCTGCCACATCTAAAAGCTTCGGGACCTCCTGATTCCACAGCTCTGCAAAAGCAATCCTCGCTCTGCCCCGAACCGCCGGCGCATATGCTTCAAGACTCTTTTTATCCTGCCGCGGCAGCCCTTCTTCCTCCATGGGCACGCCCTGCGGCAGAACTTCAAAGCTCCCGTCTGCAAGCAGGCGCCTTTCAAGCGCCATCGGCACAACGCGAGCACTTAACCGCTCTACCACAACCGGCTTTTCCAACGAATAGACAAAGGCTGACTCTTGTACGTTTCTGACGCTGTTTCCCACATAAAAGCGATAGTCTCCCTCCTCCAGCACATAGGCGGAAGCGCATACCTTTCCCAAATCGTCATAGGATGCCATATCCCGCACCGCAAAGTTTATCTGCAGCAGCTCGCTTTCACCCGCCTCAAGCTCTTTTGTTTTGACAAATGCCGCAAGCTGTCTTGCCGGTTTGAAAAGCCTGCCCTGCGGCGCCTGATAATACACCTGCACCACTTCTTTTCCCGCACGCCTTCCTACATTTGTCACAAGAATCTGCATTACAATCTTCCCGTCCCGTTTTGCGGCTTCTAACAGCTCAATGGCAAAGCTTGTAAAAGAAAGCCCAAAACCAAAAGGATAATTCACCTTATGCCAGGCATCCGGCAGCGTCTCAAAATAACGGTATCCCACATAAATATCTTCCGTGTACTCCACATACTCGACAGATTTGTGAAAATCATCGGCAAAGGGATAATCCTCCAGCGACGCCGCAAAGGTGTCCGTCAGCTTTCCGGACGGATTCACATCTCCGCAGAGAATATCCGCCATGGCAAGTCCGCCTTCCATTCCACCCTGCCATGCCAGCAGCACCGCCCCTATTTCCTTACAGTCCTTGAACCAGACAGTATCCATCATACCGCCAATATTCAGGACAACGATTATTTTCCCGAAGTTCTCTTTTACCGTCTCTATCAGCTTTTTTTCACCGGCAGTCAGATAAAAATCGCCTTCTTCAAAAATACGCGCAGAAAGCTCCATCTGCCTGACTTCCTCTTCATAAAGCTCGTAGCCCTCTTCATTGACCTGACATTTTCTATCCCAGCCTTCCCCCGAGAATCGGGAAATCGTAACAACAGCCGTATCCGTGTACGCTTTTGCCGCTTCCAGAAGAGCGGCAGGCACTTCCGGCTCCCTGCTCATACCCGGCATCGCGCCTTCTGCATACTGCCGTTTCATTTCCTGCTCATAAAAGCATGGCAGCTCGTGAAACAGCCGTACCTTTCCTTCCTCTTCCTTTATTTTTAACCCTTCATACAGATTTCTCACATAGGCCGTTGCAACCTCACCGCTTCCGCCGCCGCCCTTTACATAATCTATCGTTCCCTTTCCAAACAGTGCCAGCCGGACGCCGGAAGAAAACGGCAGCAGCTCTCCCTCATTTTTCAAAAGAACCATGCCCTCCTGCGCCGCTTCTCTTGACAGTGCAATATGCGCCTCGCTTCCCGTAACGTTTCTTCCATCCCGACCCAGCGGCAGCACAGGCTGATACAACATCCTTTTCCATCTTCCCATCTTGTCTTCACACCTTTCCGTCCCAACCTTTTCCTATATTTAGATTCGGGTGTCAAAAGCCCTGTCCCAAATTGACATGAAGCACCTTCAATCAGGGCTTTTGACACCCGAATCATATTTATAAAACAGGGGCTGTCATGCAGCCCCTGTTTCTTAATTACCGCCAAACTCTGCATTCAGCTCATCAATCACAGGACTGATTAAGTATTGCTGTTCTTCTACCCAGTTCCTCCAGTTTGTCTCCAAATCGCCCTCTTCCAAAACCAGCTCCGCGTATTCGTTAATCCAGTTATAGCTCAGTTTATTTTTTGCATCCGAGCTGTACAGTTGCACATCCCAGTCGATAGACGGAATGGTTGCCTCATCACCCAGCGCATATTTTTCTTCGTATAGCTTCACCACTCTGTCTCTGAACTCTTTCTTATAAGAAGGATTAATTAACTGGAACTCATCTGCCAAAATATACATGGCGTCATAACAGGGATATACAGAAGGATACTTTTCACTCGCCACCTTGTCGTCAAGCAGGGATACGATTTCGCCGTTCTCATCATACTCCCAGTCAACGCCCTCGAAGCCCATGCGCAGGAACACATTATTCTCCTCACTTGCTGCAAAATCCATCATATCCATATATCTCTCGAATTTTTCCTGTGAAATGCTGGGAGAAAAAATAACGGTTGTCCAATAGTTAATCTGTTCCGGACTATGATATTTTCCATCCTCCCCAATGATAAAGCAGGTGTGCACAACGGCATCATACTCCAGTCCCAGATTGTCTCTCATGCTGGTTTCACACTGGGTCATCGCTCCCGCCATGCCCTGCATCATAGTCGCTCCGGCAACACCGGTCACATAAAACTGCGCATTGTCGTCCGTACCCGTATAGGCATAAAACTCAGGGCTAATCAAGCCTTCCTTGAAAGCCTGCTGGTATAGCTGCAGGCCTGTAAGGGTGTCCTCATTTGCCGGTCCCCATTGGTAATTGCCGTCTGCATCCTTATAAAAACCGCCCTCTGCATACGTTGCATTCGACTTGATAAAAATGTTCAGTGCCATCTCCGGTCTCGCTGCAATCGGCACCAACGCCGCGCCCACATTGCCCGGGTCCTGTTCCTTTATCAGCCTTGCGTACTCCAAAAGCTCCGTCACGGTATAATAATCCTTCAGTTCAAAGCCGACTGCTTCCGCCCAGTCCTTCCTCAGATACACCGTTACATGAGGCACCACTTTTTCCGTAGGCTTTACGGTTGAAAAAATCGGTTTCGGCAGGATATAGGTGCCGCCGGCCATCTCTTCCAACGCGGGTCCTAATTGGGAATCTTCATATGCCTGCGCCACATTGGGCCATCTTTCCTTCCAGTCGTCGGGAAGCCTGTACAGCAGTCCCTGTTCAATATAATTCATCGCTTCGCCATGATTATAATCCCAAGTGGCAACGTCCGGCATATCTTCGGAATTAATCCATACGCGGAGTCTTTCTGCCCAGACATCCCAGGACAGCCCGATTACGTCCCATTCAAAATTAAACTTTTCAGTCCACCATTTTGTAAATTCATCGCCATTGTTATAGTCCACCGATTCATTTACCTGTACCGAAGCCAGACTTATCACCAGATGCTCCGCGTACTCTTTTTCCCCCTCATCCTTGCCCGCATCACCTGTCGGCGCAGGCGTTTCGTTGTTTACCGTACCGTTCTGTCCCTCTGTGCCCTCTTCCTTTGCGCCGCAGGCGCCAAGTGCCAGAGTTACTACTGCCAAAAACACCGCCATCCACTTTCTCTTCATCATCTTACCTCCTGATTTTTATTTTGTTGGATTATCTCATCAATTATCGTGTCAGCCGTCACATCAGCTTTTTACCGCCCCAATCATCACCCCTTTCACGAAATGTTTTTGCAGAAAAGGAAAGACACACATTACCGGTATGATAGTAACCACAACCGCCGCCATTTTGATTGCGGTATCAAATGCATATTCTTCCACAGCCACAACACCCATACTGGAAATCTTTGCTTTTACCTGTGAATCTATAACAATACTCCGCAGCACAAGCTGTAAAGGCTGCAGGCTGCTTTTTCGCACGAATATCATGGAGTTATACCATTCATTCCACCTGTCTACTATATAAAACAAAGATATTGTTGCAAAAATCGGCTTTGAAAGCGGCATGATAATTCGCTGAATCATCTTCCAGTCGCCCGCCCCGTCTAACTTTGCGGAATCTAACAGGGATTCCGGAAGCGAAGAAAAGAAATTACTCATCAAAATGGCATTAAAAGTATTTACCCCGTAAGCCAGTATCACCGCCCATATGGTGTTGGTAAGGTTCAGGCTTTTCATAACCAGATACAGCGGGATAATACCGCCGCCAAAAAGCATGGTAAATAGAATCAACCCTCTTATCAGCTTCCTGCCCGGATAATCCTTGCGGCTCAGCCCGTACGCCAGGCACGTAGTCAAAAACAAATTTAACGGCACGCCGAGTATCAAATAGAGAAAGGTCGTGCGGAACCCAATCCATATTCTCCCGTCCCCAAGCAGCGCTTTATAGGCATCCCATACGGGATTTTTGGGGAAAAACAACAATTTTGTCTGCATATATTCTTTCTGCGTCGTAAAAGAAATCACCAGCATATTCCAAAAGGGAAACAAAATAATGATTCCACCCAGCGTCAGTACCAGAAACACAAAGATGTCCATGCCGCCTATCTTTTTCTTTTTTCTTTTTCTCATAAACTTCCTCCTAGCCAAACAAGCCGTTTCCTCCAAAAAGCCTGCTGCCACGGTCAGCAATCACAAGCAGCACCATATTTACGATTGATCGGAACAGGCTGACCGCCATAGAAAATCCAAAATCCGGCGTCGCCTGAAAGGTGATGCGGTAAATATACATATCCAATATCTCCCCCGATTCCCGAACCGCCGCATTTGTCATATTAAATATCTGGTCAAATCCCGCTCCCATAATACCCCCTGCCGCCAGAATAAACATAACCGCTATGGTCGGCATGATATTCGGAAGCGTAATGCGCAGCATTTTCTGCAAGCGGCTGGCGCCGTCAATATCTGCCGCCTCATACTGCTCTTGGTCGATTCCCGATATTGCCGCCAGATAGATAATACTTCCCCAGCCCGCCTCCTTCCAGATATCCGTCAGGTACAGCATGGGCTGGAACATCCTCTTGTTCCCCAAAAAATTGACAACGTCTCCGCCGCACAAACTGATAATGCTATTGACAATGCCATCATAGGCAAGTACATTCCGCAGCACGCTGGCTATAATAATCCACGATAAAAAATGGGGAAATGTAAAAACCGTCTGCAGTACCTTCTTATATTTGCGTATTCTGAGTTCATTAAACAGAAGCGCTATGATAACCGGCACAGGGAACGTAACAAACAGCCTTATCACATTAATCTTCAGCGTCCTTCCCACAGACTGCCAAAAATCCACATCACGAAACAAATTCTCAAAATGCTTCAGTCCGGTCCACGGGCTGCCCAAAATGCCAAGATTGGCTTTATAATCCTTAAAAGCCAGCATCAGGCCTCCCATCGGTACATAGACAAATATCAGATACCAGACAAGAGCAGGCAGAAGGACAATATAAATTGTCTTATTTTTCCATATGCGCCTAAAAATCCGCTTTCTCTTTTCCATCTTTACCTCATTTCTGCGCTGCTTTTGTCCCGCGCAAAACATTCCTAATCCTCCAGACTGTAGAATCCCAGTTCTCTTACCCATATACTGCCGTCGTTTACAAACAAGCCCGCCCTGTTTGCACCCGTGTTATGGACACCGGAGTTAAATACCAGCTCGTCATCGATATACAGCTCTATGGTCTTGTCGAGCAGAATCATGCGGAAGTGATATTCTTTTTTCTCCTCAAACTCATATTCCCTGCAATTCGCCAAATCCCATTCCGCATTCGTCAGATAAACCCTGTTATTTTGCAGGTCCAACACCAGAATATGATTCAAATCATGCAAGAGCTTTCCGTCTCCTTCAGAAGACAAAACAATTCCAAACATTGAGCAGTCGCTTTCGGCATCCATAACAAATTCCAACTCCATGTTATTCGCCATCCCCCGCATCAAAAAAGACTGCCAGCTATTTTTATCCGTGGTACAGCTATAGATATTCTCCTCTTTCTTCCACACGCCGCCCTTTGTATTCCACGCAAAGCTTGTATTTGGCTGAACCGCAATCATATCCGACAGGACGCCTGTACGAAGATTTTCCAACAGGTCCGCCGCATAATACAGCCGCAGATGTCCCTCTTCATTTACCGCCACATCCTTCGGCAGAGAAAGTACTGCTTCACCGTTATTGCTGTCCGTGTACAAAACCCTCCTTTTCCCATTAAAGATAATACTTCGCGAACTATACCCGCTGTTAATCTGCCCGCCCATCATTACATTGTCGTCAGGATTTTCCACAAACGGTCCTGTGGGAGAATCTGCTACGGCATAAATCTGTGCCCTTGTAATATACGGATCTGAAAAGCCGCTGATGCATCCATTATTCTTTGCCGTAGTAAGCGTCATATACCATTTTTCCCCAATCTGAAACACATCAACCATCTCCGGCATGGACACGCTTCTTGGCATATAAGCAATTCCTAACTGCTCCCACTCTAAAAGATCATAAGAGTACGCCACGCCAATCACAGCAGTAGGACTTGTCCTCCCTGTGTCTGCGGAAGCTACAAAATATCCCCAATATCCTTCTCCCTCCTTATCCTCTATCACCAGCATGTCCCTGCAGTCCACCGTCGCCCCCCATGCCGCATGGTTGCTTACGTTTTCATTTGCAAAGGTGATAAACCATTTTTCATCGGGAACCAAAACCGGATTTCCCTCATACTCTTCCCACTCATACAAATCTTCAGAAGTTGCCACGCCAATCCGCTGTCCCTGTCCCTTTCGCATGGTATAAAAAGTATAATAGACACCGTTCCGCTCTATGGTACAGCCTGTATACCGGAAGTCTCTGTCTAACGGATTTGTGCTTTCTTCCAAGCTAAGAATATCTGCCTGCTCGCTCCAATGCACCAAATCCGTTGAGACCGCATGTCCGTAGCCTCTCCTGTTCTCTTTGGCAGCATCGTAATCCATTCCGCCGGCAAGTCCTTTTAAATGAATTAAGTGAATCTCCCCGTCTCTCTCCACATACCAGTTATCCCACATGCAATACCCTTCAGGACTGTAATGTATTTTTGCCTCTTTATCCGTATTAGCTGCTTGCGCCATATCTTCCCCCTCCGTCTGTTCTGTTTCAGGCTGCGTATCCGGCATCTCTTCGTCTTCCTGCCCTGCAGCTTCCTCATCTACGATAGGAATATCGTAATCCGATTTCCGTTTATCTTCCGCCGCACATCCTTGTGTCAGCAGCAAAACCGCCGCCAGCATCCCGATCAATTTTCTTTTCATATACTTCCCCCCTTCTGATGGGAACGTTCCCATTTTGTTTTCGCATTTTCCCTGTTTGTAGCTTCATATTATCCCATATTTCTGTCATTGTCAACAATGTTTTTTATTTTTTCTTGCTTTTTTTAATTCTTTGTGCTAGTTTAATATTATGAAAACGTTCCCAATATTTGTATGATAAGTCTCTGGAGAGGGACTATAAATAATACTACTTTACGATACGAGGACACGAAATATGGCAGACATTTCAGCAAACACCATTGTTTCCGTCAGGCACTACCGGAACAAACTACTGGCAGATTGGCACCGCCCCGGGTATCACTTTGCCATTCCCGACGGCAACGGCACTCCCGGCGACCCCAACGGTGCCTTCTATGCAGACGGGCGCTATCATCTGATGTACCTTTACGCCAATGAAGAAACAGGCGCTTTTCACTGGGGACACATTTCCTCCATCGATTTGCTGCATTGGCGCAATCATCCTGACGCCCTGACCGCAGAGGACGGAGACCATGGCTGCTTCAGCGGCGGTGCGTTTGTGGACGACGACAGCACGGCTTATCTTACCTTTTGGAAATACGATTCCAAAGACCGCTCCTTGGACAACGGCGGGATTGCCCTCGCTTTTTCCAGACCCCCCTACGACCATTGGGAACGCATCTATCCGATAGCCGTAAAAGGCTCCCACAAATACTGGGGAACTACCGATATTGTGACAAACGGAATTGTGGAACACATCGGCTGTGCCGACCCCAGCAATATTTGGAAGCAAGACGATTACTACTATATGCAGACCGGCAACAAGCCTGTACTGGATAATTACGGACGTGAACCGGACTCCGAAGAAAACTATAAGGGCGACTGGACCGAGCTCTTCCGCTCCAAGGACTTGGTAAACTGGGAATTTGTCCATCGGTTTTATCATAACCCCCATCCCTGCGCCGACTGGCCGGATGCGTCCGAGGACGATATGTGCCCCAGCTTTCTACGACTACCTGATCGGCGCAGCGGGGGCCATCTGACCGATAAGTGGCTCCAGCTCTTTATATCGCACAACAAAGGCGCGCAATACTATATCGGCGCTTTGCAGGGCGAAACTTTTATCCCCAAAGAGCATGGGCGTTTTTCATGGGCGGACAACACCTGCTTCGCCCCCGAAGCATTAATCGATAATAAAAACCGTCAGATTGGCTGGTTCTGGCTGCAGGATAATCCTGAAGACGATTATAACCGTTTTGCATGGAGCGGCGTATATGGGCTCCCCCGCGAATTCTGGTATGACGGCGGACTGCGGATGGCTCCCATTGACGAGCTTACACGTCTGCAATATAACCCGCAAACTTTTTCGGTAGGGAGATGTCACGGCACATTGCCCCTTTCCGTAAAAAACGGACTCTCTTTCCGCCTGCAGGCAAAAATCAACCCATTGAAAGCGCGTTATGCAGGTTTTATCGTGCGCAGCGACAATATCACGGCACAGTACACTTCGTTATATGTGGATATTATTCGCAGCGAACTGGTTATGGACACCACCCACAGCGGCTGCGAAGGACGTATGCTGCGGGAAGCGGCGCCTCTTTCTTTTGACGATGGAGAAATGCTCTTCATAGATATTTTTGTAGACAACGCAGTTATTGAGATATTTGCAAATGAACGGCAAGCAATCTGCCGCCGTGTTTATCCCTCCAGCCCCGACACGGCAGCAGGCGTATCCGTCATCTCCGACGGCGCGGATTTCGGTACCGTAAACGTATGGGAAATGATGCCCTCCAATCCGTACTAAGGCGGCAGGCAGACTTGCATTCAAAATATCACTATGTTATGATAGGATCATTAAAAGAGTAGGAATTACAATGGGAAAAATAACAATCAATGATTTAGCAAATTACACAAATATTTCAAAATCTACCATATCAAGGGCATTGCGCTCACCTGAATCTGTTTCTTCTGAAAAGTTACAGATTATTCAGGATGCCATCCGCACATTAGGGTATGTCCCCAACTATTTTGCAAGCAACTTAAAATCCAGTGAAAATCATACCATCGGCTATATTATCAACGATGTGCAGAATCCCTTTTTCAGCAATCTGATTCACTCTATCGAGAACACCCTGAACCAAGCTTATTACAAGCTGTTAATCAGCTTCAGCAGGCCGGATCAGGATTCCCTCGATGAAAAAGTGCGGGATTTTTTATTTTTCCCGATTTCCGGTCTTATCTTCAGCCCCGATATCGCCAATCCCGATGTAAAGAAAAGTCTTTATACACAGCTTCAAAACCAGAATCTATACCCGCTCCAGTTGTTTGCCCGTTCCTATGACGAGTTTGATTCTATTATCGTCAACGATTTTTATGGCACCTACCTTGCCACGCAGCGCCTGATACACAGCGGGCATCGGGATATTGTCCTAATCGGCTTTCACAATCTTGTTTTTCAGGAGCGGATTGCCGGCTACAAGCTCGCTTTTCAGGATTATCACATTCCGATGGATCCGCAGAACATTCTTCTTCTTGATAATCCGGAGTTCGTAAAGGATAGAATTGTCACCAAAATACTGTCTTCAAAGCCCACCGCCATCATCAGCATCAGTGATGTCGTCGGCGTCAATACGATTAAAGCTCTGCGTCAGCTGGGCCTGCAGATACCACAGGATATCAGTTTAATCCATTATGATGATTCTGCATGGGCTGACCTCTTAGGCATCACCACCATAGGGCATCCCATCGACCTGTTGGGCAAGCTGACCGCGGAAACCCTAATCAGCGGTCTGCAAAGCAAACAAAAAAGCCTAAACCGACATCAAAAAGTAGACCCGATTCTTTTTGACCGTCATTCTGTGAAAAATATTTTATGACAATGATTCTGCCTTGGCAATGATATCTTATTTTAATTACGAACTGCGCAAAAATGACAGGCGAGAGTTACGCACTCTCGCCCAGTTTGGTTTTCATCAGCTTTTGGTTCTACTAGCAGAAATTTATTACAGTATCACATGGGAAATCCTTGATTTTGTCGTTGTCGTATCCGGCAAAAACAAATATTTCGCTTCGCTCATTAAAGATGTAATTTTCGGCGTTTTTCAAAGTCCGCAAACCCGCAATAAATAGCGTATTTCTCCAAAATCCGTCGACTTTTTAGCCTTTTTCGTTCGGTAAGGACTTCATTGTCGGGAACAACAGCACATCCCGTATCGCCGGCGAATTGGTAAGCAGCATAACCAGCCTGTCAATGCCATAGCCGATGCCGCCGGTGGGGGGCATACCGATTTCGAGGGCATTCATAAAGTCCTCGTCGGTAGTGTTGGCTTCTTCGTCGCCTGCTGCAAGAGCAGCCTCCTGCGCCTTAAAGCGCTCCCTCTGGTCTATAGGATCATTTAACTCGGAGTAAGCGTTGCACATTTCCCTGCCGTAGATAAAGAGCTCAAAGCGCTCCACGTAATCCGGCTTATCCGGCTTTCTCTTGGTGAGCGGGGAAATCTCTACCGGATGGTCCATCACAAAGGTGGGCTGAATCAAATGCTCCTCCACAAACTCCTCGAAGAACAGATTTAAGATGTCTCCCTTTTTGTGACGCGCCTCATAATGAACGCCCTTTTCATCCGCTATCTTCTTTGCCGCCTCTGTGTCTGCAACCGCATCAAAATCAACGCCTGCATATTTTTTCACCGCTTCCACCATGGTAAGCCGCTCAAAAGGCTTGCCTAAGTCAATCATTTCCTCTGCATAAGGAACCGTAGTGGTGCCGCATACCTCCTGCGCCACGCAGCGGAACATATTCTCAGTTAAATCCATCATACCCTGATAATCCGTGTACGCCTGATACAGCTCCATCATCGTAAACTCCGGATTGTGACGGGTATCCATGCCTTCATTCCGGAACACACGCCCAATTTCATAGACCCGCTCCATACCGCCTACAATCAGCCTCTTCAAGTACAGCTCCAAGGAGATACGCAGCTTTACGTCCTCGTCCAGCGCGTTGTAATGCGTCGCAAAAGGCCTTGCCGCCGCGCCGCCGGCATTGGCTACCAGCATAGGAGTTTCCACCTCCATAAAGCCCTGTCCGTCCAGATAGCGGCGAATTGCGCTAATAATTTTGCTGCGCTTGATAAAGGTATCCTTCACATCGCTATTCATAATCAAATCGGTATAGCGCTGTCTGTAACGGATATCCGTATTCGTCAGTCCATGAAACTTTTCCGGCAGAATCTGCAGACTCTTGCTCATCAGCAGTACCTTTGCCGCATGGACGGAAATCTCACCTGTTTTGGTCTTAAATACTTCACCCGTAATACCTACAATATCACCCACATCATACTTCTTAAAGTCCGCATAGGGCTCTTCCCCTATACTGTCCCTTGCCACATAGGACTGGATGTTGCCCTGCAAATCCTGTACATTACAAAAAGAAGCCTTACCCATTACACGCTTCTGCATAATACGTCCGGCTATGCTGACGGTTTTACCCTCCAGCTCTTCAAAATGATTCTTAATATCCATGCTGTGATGGGTCATGTCATATTTTGTAACAAAGAACGGGTCCTTTCCCGCCTCCTGCAGCGCCGCCAGCTTTTCTCTCCTGACCTTTAAAAGCTGATGAATATCCTGCTCCTGCTGCCTGTTATCCGTCCCGCTATTCTGATTCCCTCTGCTCTGTGTGTCTGCCACTTTTATCACGCCTTTCCTGTTCTGCTTATCTTCTTATTCCATAGAGCCGCTCCATGGATACTTTTAAGAACGACCGGAACACGTACCGTCAAAATTCTCTTTAGTTTGAGCGCTGTATCTCAAGCACCTTATATTTCAATACGCCCGCCTGTGTCTCTACCTCGACGGTATCGCCGAGCTTCGCGCCAATCAGCGCTTTCCCGACCGGACTTTCATTGGAAATCTTGCCCTTTAAGCTGTTCGCCTCCGTGGATCCCACAATCTTGTATTCCAGTTCGTCGCTATACTCCAAATCCAGAATCTTCACACGGCAGCCGATATTGATTTTGTCCAAGTCAACCTCATCTTCTACAATGACCTCCGCATTTTTCAGGATTTTCTCCAATTCCTCAATACGCGCTTCTATGTCGCGCTGCTCGTCCTTGGCTGCGTCATACTCAGCATTTTCAGACAAATCACCCTGCTCTCTGGCTTCCTTAATTTTCTGTGCAACCTCCTGACGCTTGACTACTTTCAGCTCATGCAGCTCATCCTCGTATTTCCGCAAGCCCTCATAGGTTAAAATATTTTTCTTTGATTCCATGGTGCACGCCTTCCTTTTATACACAATTTTCCTGTTGTTATCCGGTTATCTTTGGTCGAATGACTGCATGATACCTAGATTATCTTCCGTATTATACTGAATTTTGTACAGGGTGTCAAGCCGTGATATCCCGCAGCAGAGATTTCACGTCAAAATAACGGACTTCCTTCGCCCTTGCGCACAGCCTCTTTGCTTCCCCCGATACCACAGTACTGACAAGCGTCGTACCGGACGGAAGCTGCAGGGGCGTAGTCCCGTACAGTTCGGCGCCGGCTATTACCAGCGTTTTTCCTTTTGCCGGTACATGCAGCTTTGCAAATTCCGCAGCAACATCCAAGAGAAAACCATACTCTTCCAAAAGTACCTCCTTCGTCTCAAAAAATGCTTCTTCACCTGCCGACACAACGCCAATATAGCGGGTATCCCTCACGTATTCTGCCAAAATTGCTTCCGTCTCCAATTCCCTGTCCTGCAGCACAATCAGGGCATCAAAGGTTATCTGCTGCCATCGCATCAGAAAAAGCAGCCCCTCCAGCGACAACGGCTCTTCCCTTCTGCCAAGAAAAGCGCGCGCCTCCTCATCATAAAGATAGCAGACGTTCCTTCCCTCCGGCGGCACTTCTATTCCCTGTATATATGCAATTTTATCCTTTTCTTTCCAGGGCTTTTTCTTATAACTGTATGCGGGCAGATATACCGTAAAAAGACAGACGGCGTCATCCCTGCCGCTTATTTTCCTGTTTTCTATCCGGTACTGCCAGCTTCCGCGGCGTTTCCGCCTGCCGCAGCCGTCCTTGTCCGTTATAAAACGAACGACAGTCATCTCCTCCACGGTTCGTCCCCTTGTTCGTCCTTCCCTTTGAAGATATGCTGTCGTCCGCATCTTTATACTGGAAAAATCCGGTCAAGACTTTTTAACAAATCTGCCATCGTTTCCATGCTGTTTATTTCCTGTCTGAACCGCGCCGAATGCGGATACCCAGCCGTATACCATGCCAAGTGCTTGCGCATCTCCCTGACGCCCGTATATTCTCCCTTGACGGCAAGCTGCAGTGCCGCGTGGCGCTCCACCGTCCGACGCACTTCGTCCGGCGTAGGGCGCGGCGGTATAAAACCCGCTTCCAAAAAGGCGGTAACCTCTCGAAATATCCATGGGTTCCCTTGCGCTCCCCTGCCTATCATCACACCGTCACAACCCGTTTTATCAAGCAGTTCCTTCGCCGAGACTGCATCCGCCACGTCGCCGTTGCCGATGACCGGTATCTGCACTGCTTCCTTAACCGCACGTATGCAGTCCCAGTCTGCTTTACCGGTATAGTACTGCTCTCTGGTCCTGCCATGAACGGCGACAGCGGCAGCGCCCGCCGCCTCCGCAATTTTCGCGATTTCCACCGCATTGCAGTGCAGCGCATCAAAGCCTTTTCTAATTTTAACCGTAACCGGTTTTTTGATGGCTCCTGCTACCTTGCGCACAATCTCATACACCAGCGCCGGATTTTTCATCAGGGCGGAGCCTTCCCCGTTGTTTACCACCTTTGGAACCGGACAGCCCATATTAATATCCAGTATGTCAAAGGGACGTTCTTCTATCCGCTTTGCCATCTCCGCCATAATGTCTGCATCCGAACCGAAAAGCTGCAGGGATACAGGTCTCTCCTCCTCGCGGATTTCCATCAATGCTTCCGTATTTTTATTGCTGTAATAAATTGCTTTTGCACTTACCATCTCCATGCAGATAAGCCCCGCGCCCTGTTCTTTACAGAGCAGGCGGAACGGCAAATCCGTCACGCCCGCCATGGGAGCCAGCACCACCGGAGAAGCAAGCGCCACACTGCCAATTTTTAATCTGCCTGTCAATGCTCCTGTTTCCTGTTCTTTTCATAAATAATTCGCAGCCCGTCCAGTGTAAGCGCGCTGTCGTATACATCAATACTGTCCGTCTCGTCCGAAATAATCCTCCCCAGACCGCCGGTCGCAATGACCTTCAGATCGTCATATCCGCTTTCTTCCCGCACACGCTTGATAATATATTCCGTCTGCCCTATCTGCCCGTAAAAAAGACCCGCCTGCATACTGCTGATGGTTTCTTGTGCCAAAATGGACTTCGGCTTTTTGATTTCTATTTTGGAAAGCATAGCCGTCCGCTCCCACATCGCCTCCGCACTGATTCTGACGCCAGGCGCCGTGATGCCGGCCTCAAAGCTGCCGTCGCGTCCCACAAGGTCGTAAGTGGTTGCCGTTCCGAAATCCAGCACCAATGCCGGTCCGCCATACTTTTCATATGCCGCCACCGCATCCACGATACGGTCTGCGCCGATGGCGCGAGGATTCTCTGTTACCACACGAATACCTGTCTTCACGCCCGGACCCACAATCAACGGTGTACTTCCCATGTAACGCACAATGGCGCCTGTCAGGGAATGCATCACATCGGGCACCACGCTTGCCACTATCGTTCCCTCTATCTGCTCCGCACTGATGCCTCTTATCCGCATCATCTCTGCCAGCGTAATACCATATTCGTCGGAAGTCCTCGGAAACTTCGTCGTAATCCGAAACGTCGCCAGAAGCGTTTCTTTGTCATAAACGCCGCAGGTAATATTTGTATTTCCCACATCAATCGCCAATATCATTTTTTTCTTCTTCCTCCAAAATACCGTCCGGCTGTTCATGAAGCACAAACACTCTGTAATACAGATTTAAACTTTCAAACAGCTCCTGCCTTTTGCTGCGGACTTGTGATACCATCAGCCCGCTGCTGATTTCATCATAATAGATATCATCCTCATCTGCATCGGTAGTCAGCACCACATTGCCATCCTCTTCAAAAGCTATCGTAAAAACGCCGCCAACCTCCTCCGTAAACAGCACACACAAAATATGCAGCTCCTCCTTTACGGAATCGGGAAGCCCGCAAAACTCCTCATTAAAATAATACTTCATTTCATAAGCGCTTGCTCCGCAGAGCACCACTCTGCCTGCCCCGTCCTTTTCACACATACCCGTAAACACCCCGCACTGATACTTCTCCTGCATAGACCTTTTTTACTTTTTTACCGGAAACTTCGACGCAAAGCTCGCCTTTTTCATTGATGCCCTGCGCAATCCCCATGTACTCGCCCGCCGGGTCTAACACTCTGACCTCCCTGCCGCAGTTGACCAGCACTGCATTGTACTGCTCCAGCAACAGGGACAAATTCAGTTTTTTCATAAAAAGGGTGTAATCATGCTCAAAATGCTCCATGATTTTTTCCAAGAGCGCCGCCCTCGAAACAGGCATCCCCGACTCCTGCTCCAAGGAAGCTGCCTTTTCCTTCAGTTCCGGAACAAACTCCTGCTCTTTCACATTGACGCCGACGCCGATTACCACATGCTGAATATATTCTCCCTGTACACTCATTTCCGTGAGGATACCGGTCACTTTCCTGCCGTTTACCACAACATCATTGGGCCATTTTATCTGTGCATCTACACCGCAGACCTCCGCTACCGCACCCTGCACGGCAAGCGCCATCACCAGTGTCAGCATAGAAGCCTTATCCGGTGCAAATTCCGGCTTTAGCAGAATGGTAAAATAAAGATTTCTGCCCGCCGGAGACGCCCACGTCCTGCCCCTCCTGCCGCGCCCCTGCGTCTGTTTCTCCGCAACCACAAGGGTGCCTGACGGCGCCCCCTCCTCCGCCAAAAGCTTTGCCTGTATATTTGTTGAGCCTGTGCTTTCATAAAAAACCAGATTTCTTCCCGCCCATTCGGTATGCATCCGGCTCTCCAGTTCTTCGGCGCTAAAAACGTCGGGCAGGGAACTTAGGCGGTAACCTCTACCCGTTACCGCCTCAATTCCATAACCCTCTTTTTTTAACCCGTTTATCACCTTCCAGACCGCCGCTCTCGTCACGCCGAAGCGCTCGCATAATTCTTGTCCGGAAATATAGCCTTCCGTCTTTCTGAGGAGTGAAAGTATTTCTGCCTTCATAGCCCGCCTCCTGCCATATCACAACCACTTTTCTGATACGGCTTATCTGCTTATTTCCTACAGCGTTGCCGCTATCACTGCCTTAATCGTGTGCATACGGTTCTCCGCTTCTTCAAACACCACCGACTGTGCGGACTCAAATACCTCGTCTGTCACTTCCATCTCTGTAATGCCAAACTTTTCTCCCATCTCCCTGCCGACGGCAGTCTTCAAATCATGGAACGCCGGCAGACAATGCATAAAGATTGCCTGTCTTCCTGCATTGCGCATAACCTTGCTGTCCACCTTGTAAGGGGTGAGCGCTTTGATCCGGCTCTCCCATACCTCATCCGCTTCTCCCATGGAAACCCATACGTCCGTATAAATGACATCCGCATCCTTTGTGCCTGCGTCCACATCCTCCGTCAGCGTGATACTTGCGCCGGTTTTTGCCGCAAGCGTCCTGCACTGCTCCACAAGCTCCTTCGCCGGAAAATACTCTTTCGCCGTACATGCTGTAAAATGCATTCCCATCTTCGCGCACGCTACCATCAGGGAATTGCCCATATTAAAACGCGCATCTCCCATGTAAGTCAGCTTGATGCCCTTGAGCCGTCCAAAATGCTCTTTGATAGTCAGCAAATCCGCCAGCATCTGTGTGGGATGAAACTCATCCGTAAGCCCGTTCCAGACAGGAACCTGCGCATACTTTGCAAGCTCCTCCACAATCTCCTGCCCGAAGCCCCGATACTCAATACCGTCGTACATGGAAGAAAGCACTCTCGCAGTATCCGCTATGCTTTCCTTCCTGCCTACCTGCGAGCCCGCCGCATCCAGATAGGTTGTTGCAATCCCCAAATCCCGCGCCGCCACCTCAAAGGCACAGCGTGTCCGCGTACTCGCCTTTTCAAAAATAAGCGCTATATTTTTCCCTGCAAGATTGTTTAACAGCGGCTGTGTTCTGGGATTTATCGGCTTGCCCTTCTTCTTATTCTCCTTCAGCTCCCCCGCCAGCTTTATCAAAAACTCAATCTCCTCCGTCGTAAAATCCAACAGCTTTAAAAAATCGCGTCCTTTTAAGTCCATACTCCTTCTCCTCTCCTTTTATTACGGTCCTGCAAGCTCCTGTACAAAATATCTGCTGCCCGCAGGCATTTTTCCTATGGGGACTACACAAACACTCGGAATCCGCATATCGGACTCCGAGTGAATAAGTCGCTGCAACAATCCGCCTTTTCACGGATTTATTTATCGCTTACTTCCCTGAAAGCAGTCGCTAAAGATGCAATGCCCTGCAGGTCTGCCGGAAGCAGTATCTTGGTTGCTTTTCCGTCAGCCGCCTTTTCAAAAGCTTCGAGACTCTTAATCTTAAGCACCGCTTCGTCTGCACCTGCCTCCTTCAGCATTCTGATACCGTCGGCATTTGCCTGCTGCACCTTTAAGATAGCCTCCGCCTCACCTTCTGCCTCGCGAATCATCTTTTCCTTTTCTGCTTCCGCACGCAGGATTGCGGACTGCTTCTCAGCTTCCGCGCGTAAGATTGCAGATTCCTTCTCGCCTTCTGCTACCAGAATATTGGCTTTCTTTTCACCTTCTGCCCTTGTTACCGCTTCACGTCTCTCACGCTCTGCCTTCATCTGCCTCTCCATCGCATTCTGAATCTCTGCGGGAGGAATGATGTTCTTCAGCTCTACACGGTTCACTTTGATTCCCCAAGGGTCAGTCGCAATATCCAGCGCCGAGCGCATCTTCGTATTGATAACCTCACGGGAGGTAAGGGTCTGGTCTAATTCCAGCTCACCGATAATATTACGAAGGGTTGTCGCCGTCAAGTTTTCAATCGCCATCATGGGATTTTCCACACCGTAAGTAAAGAGTCTGGGGTCAGTTATCTGGTAATACACAACCGTATCGATTCTCATGGTTACGTTATCTTTTGTGATAACCGGCTGGGGCGGGAAATCTGCCACCTGCTCCTTTAAATTTACTCTTTTTGCCACCCTGTCAAGAAAAGGCACCTTGATATGGAGACCTACCGACCATGTTCCCTGATATGCGCCAAGCCTTTCCACTACATACGCCTGTGCCTGCGGTACAATCTTGATACAGGAAATCAGTATTGCCAAAAGCAGCACAATCAGAATAATAATAACCCATTCCATTTATTTGTCCTCTCTTTCTTTTATTCCGTAACTGCAGGCACGCTGCAGTTATCTTTCTTTTTTACATTTGTCTGGGCGCCACAATCAGCTTTACACCGCTAATCGCACGCACCAGCACCACTGTGCCGACAGCTATTTTCTGATTGTCATCCACGCTCCGCGCCGTCCATTCCTGACCGCCTACCGTCACCTGTCCAATCCCTTCCAGATTGTCAACCTCACTGATAACAATCGCCTGTCTGCCCACCATACTTTCCACATTCGTCTTAATGCGGTCCTTGTTAAAATATTTTATGGCAATCGGGCGGGTAAAACACAGCAGTAATATGGACACCACCAGAAATAAGGCAACCTGCACCACCAAAGGCGCATGAAGCACCGCTGAAACTGCTGCCAGCAGAGCGCCCCCTGCAAACCAGATTGTAGTTAATCCCATGGTTGCAAGTTCCACGACAATAAACACAATCAGAAGCACCAGCCATACAAAGAGCATATTATCAAATAGTCCAGGCATCTTACTGCCCCCTTTCTCAAAAATCTTACTTTTTATATCCCTATCTTACTACAGCTCTTCCTGCGGGGCAACTGTTTTATTTGCATTATAACCAAAATTATAGTTGTAATTCCTGCACGATAAAAGGGACGGCGCGCGTCCGTCCCTTCTTTCCTGCTTTTAATAAAATACATGGTTACCGATTACAAGCCCTTCCCTGCCGTTGTTGCGCCTAAAGTGCGTCAAATCTCCTACATTGGATACGCCTGAAATCGCCTCCGTCGCCGCATCGATACAGCTCTGGCTGATTCTGCCGGATTCTAACACTCTGTTGACTTTGCCGCTCTGTGCCGGCGTAAACTGTCCCGACGCATAAATAACACCATGAATGGTATCCGGATATGCCGCGCTTCTCACACGGTTCATAACAACTGCGCCTACTGCAAGCTGTCCTTCGTAGGACTCGCCGCCCGCTTCGCACTGAATCAGCGCTGCCAAGAGCAGAGTTGTATCCGCATCGGTGGTGTACTCGCCATAATTTACATGGCGCTTAGCCTCCGCCTCCGCCGCCTCGCGCTCCTTGATTGCCTCCATGGTCTCGCCTGCGTCGATTTTAAACTCGATGGTAATATACTCCGTATAAACATACCCGTCAGAGCCTTCATAGTCGATGCATGCCCAGCCGTCCTCGCCGACGGAAAGCACCTCGACTTCATCTCCCTTTGGCAGCACACCGTACACGCCCGCCTCCAGACTGGGCTCTTTTCTGACCTTCAGTCCGTCGTCAATATGCGCTACCGTCACACCGACACTGGCTGCCAGTGTCTCGGCTTCCTCGCCAAACAAGAGATATTCATCGCTTGCCCAGCCAATCAGCTCTCCCGACTGAAGCAGTGTCCAGCCGTCTCTTCTTTCCAAAATCGTGCCGCCGCAGTCCTTGTACAGCTTGCCAACCTTGTCGGCTTCCGTATTCGGCTCTGCTCTGACATTCAACGCGTTGCTGACATTCGCCATAACCAGTGTGGACTCTTCTTCCTTTGTTACTGCCGTCAGGTCCAGATTCCACTCCCGCGCCGTGGCGTCTATTATTTCTGATGCGTTTGTTGCACCGGGATCTAAAATTGCCGATGCACCTCCGTTAAAATCGTTCAGGTAATTCCTCACGCTGCCAGCTTCCGCAATCATGTCCGTATTGTAAAAAATCGTTACCGCCAAAAGCAGCGCGATGCACAATGCGGACAGCCTTCTGCCTCCTGCCATTTTCTTTACCTCCAAATGTAACCTGATACCAGTGTTTCCCAATTATTATAAGAATATACCAGTTCCATTACATTTATTACAATTTTATTACATTTATTACAAAAGTAATCATAACAGAGGTTTTGCATTTTGTCAAGTTTTGGGATTTTTCTCCATTACAGGCGTTTTGATTTTTCGATGCACGCTTCCATCGCTTTCATAATCGTGGCGCGCATAGCGCCTTCCTCAAGCACTTTTACCGCCTCGATGGTGGTGCCGCCCGGCGAGCATACCATATCCTTGAGTTCGCCCGGATGCAGCCCCGTTTCCAACACCATTTTTGCGCTTCCAAGCACAGACTGCGCAGCCATGGCATACGCCTGCTTCCGCGGCATTCCCGCCAGCACCGCCGCATCCGCCATCGCCTCAATAAACAGAAATACATATGCCGGCGAGCTTCCGCTCACGCCGACTACCGCGTCCATCATGCTCTCCGGAACCTCCCATACCGTCCCGAAAGCAGAAAGCAGTCTTTTTGCCTTTTCCATCTCCGCATCCGAAACCAGTTCTCCCCGCACATAAGCGGTACAGCCCTCCAGCACAAGCGCCGGCGTATTGAGCATACAGCGCAGCAGCTTTATTTTCCTTCCGAAAGCCTCCTCTATCCACGCCATCGTCTTTCCCGCCGCAATGCTGATTATCAAGGTCTGCGGTCTGACAACCTCTTTTATTTGCGCAATCACTTCCGAAAAAAATGCCGGCTTTACAGCCAGAAAAAGAATATCCGCCGCTGCTGCAGCCGCCGCATTGCTCTCCGCCGTTTCTATGCCGTATTTCTCCCTGCAGCGCGCCATCGTCGCCTGTGTTTTTGCAGAACCGATAATATCCTTTGGCTTCACCAGCTCCTTCTTCAGCATACCGCCAATCATGGCGTCCGCCATATTCCCAAGTCCGATAAATCCGATTTTCACCTTAATTCCTCCCTTTCCTTTGCCTGTGCACTTCATATGACAGAAGCGCCGCCGCAATCGCGGCGTTTAAGGATTCTACTTCTCCCTCCATGGGTATTTTCAAATAAAAATCTGCCGCTGCAGCCGTGCTGCCGCTAAGTCCCTTTCCTTCATTGCCAATCAAAAAGGCGCAGCCTGTCCGAAAAGAAAAGCTGTCATAATCCTCCTCCCCCTTCAGATGCGCCGCATAAATTACAATCTCTTTTTCCTTCATCTCCAAAAGCAAGTCCGCAAAACTTTCCACATACAGAAAAGGCACCCTGTAGATGGAACCCATGGTGGAGCGGATTGTCTTGGGATTGAAAATATCCACCGTATTTTTGGACAAAAAAACACCGTTCACGCCTGCGCCCTCGCCTGTCCTGATTATAGTTCCCAGATTCCCCGGGTCCTGTAAATCTTCCAGCACAAGAAAAAATCCGTTCTTTACGGCAAGCATCTCTTCCTTTTCATAAACAGGTCTTTCCAGCACGGCAAGCACACCCTGCGGCGTTTGGGTATCGGCCGCTTTTTTCATCACTTCAAAAGACAGGGTTTCATATCCGTTTTGCTTTATTTTGCTCCACAGCGCTTTTTCTCTTTCGCTTTTTCCATCCCACAGCCTTTGCTCCAGCTCTTCGGTAAGGTATATATCACGAATCCTGTCCGCCGGCGCTTCCTCCAGCATCTTGACGCCTTCCACCACAAATACACCGTCACGGCGCCTTGCTTTCGCTTCAGACTGCCATTGCACAAGCTGCTTCACCTGTGGATTTGCCGTACTTGTTATCATACTTTTCCACTGCCTTTCCGGTACATGCAGGCTCCTGCCCGCACTGCACCTGCTCTTGATTGCCAAAAGCCCCGGTAAACCCTTCTTGGGGCTGCCGGGACTTTGTTTCTGTCTGTTATTTATCTGCCAATCCAGCGCTATTTCGCAAGCAGTTTGCTTATCTCAAAGGAGTATTCGGGAATGTTCTTTGTCATGGCAAGCGCTTCCTCAATGTCAAAATCCGTGAACTCGCCGTGCCTGTAGCCCACCACGCGCTTAGTCTTGCCCTCTAACAGAAGGTCTACCGCATAGGCGCCCATAATGGAAGCGTAGTAACGATCCTTACAGGTGGGGCTGCCGCCGCGCTGCATATGTCCTAAAATCGTGGCGCGGGTCTCAATGCCTGTCGCCGCCTCGATTCTCTTTGCCATGGAATTGGAGTGCCCGATACCCTCCGCATTGATAATAATATGATGCTTCTTGCCCATCTTACGCTTTTCAATGATATTATTGATAATCGCCTGCTCGTTATAGTCGTATTTTTCGGGAAGCAGAATATCCTCCGCACCGTTGGCAATACCGCACCACAGCGCAATATAGCCTGCATGACGTCCCATAACCTCGATGACGCTGCAGCGCTCATGGGAAGATGAAGTGTCACGTACTTTATCGATTGCTTCCATGGCAGTGTTAATCGCCGTATCAAAGCCAATGGTATAATCGGTACATGCAATATCCAAATCAATCGTGCCCGGCAGACCGATGGCATTGATGCCCAGTCTCGCCAGTGCCTGTGCGCCGCGGTAGGAGCCGTCTCCGCCGATTACCACCAGACCGTCGATGCCGTGTTTTTTACAGATGTCGGCGCCCTTTTGCTGCACGTCAGGGAATTTAAACTCAGGGCATCTTGCCGTGCCTAGGATAGTGCCGCCTCGCTGGATAATATCGGAAACATTGCGGGTTTCCATATCTATGATTTCTTCATTTAAGAGACCCATATAGCCTCTCTCAATACCCTTTACCTTTAACCCTCTGGCAATCGCTGTACGCACTACCGCACGGATTGCAGCGTTCATGCCCGGCGCGTCGCCGCCGCTTGTCAGTACAGCTATTGTATTTACCTGATTTGCCATGAATCTACCTCCTAACATTTCCTCTATTTTAATCTATTTCCATGGGATTTTCAATCTTTTTGTGATATTTTTTTCACAAGAAAGGAGAACAGGTTGGATTTCGGCCAGGGAAGCGGCATGAGGGGTGGGGAGAGGCGCAGAGTTTCCGCACGGCAAGAGAGGATATAGGGATGCAGACGCGCTCTCGCTCTAGGAAAACGCAGCGGTACTAGGGCTGCAAGGGACGCAGCCCAAGTGCCGGCGTTTTCCAAAGGTCTGCATCCCCATATCCTCTCTTGCCGCGCTGCTTACCTGCTGCCTTTAGAATCAATCGATGGGGGAAGGGCATATACTTCCATGCGGGAGTGCTAAACATACCATGGGCAGGAAAATTTCACTAAACAGGAAAGAAACTACATTTAACGGAATGACATTGTGTGAGTATTTGTGGTGGGATAATGATGATAAACTATTCGGTAAATACTTGAAATTCGGCGGTAAGCAGATGATTTCTACAAGGATTAAAGGTGTGGGTATGGTATTGCAGGTATACTAACCGGTGAGGAAAATGTTATAGGCAATAGAATATGCAACGATGAATTTGCGCATGAATCATGTGCCTGTCTTTGGCGGCGTCAAGGTCATGAAATAAACGGATATTATGTTTTTGTCGCAGAGAAAAGAATTTTATCCAAAAAAGATAAGGATAAAACGACAAACAATTTATCGAAAAAATTGCAGCGGAAGCAGCAGCGCAATAAGATTCATCGTAAAGGCGCATGAAACAATAAATGGTAAACCATGCGCCTTTTTTTGCCAAAAAAGAGGCATATGCGCAGCAACCTGCAAGCTAACACGGGGCAGACACCGCCCTGCTTACGACAGCCTCCTACTTTGCCGCCACCACTTTCACATTTTCTTCCCCAAAAATTCCGTACAGACTTGTCAGCAATTCTTCGTCGGCGCGGACATTGCGGTTTCGGGGAAGCTCCTTCATGGACTTTGGATTCTGAACGTAGATGACTACGCTGTCATCGCCCTCCGATTCGGCGATTGCGGCAAAAAGCTTCGCTTCCTGTGCCTCATAGCTCTCCATATCCGGAAACTTAATCCAGAGCTTTCTCGCCGGCTTCTCAAAGGGCAGAATCCGCTCGCAGATAAGCTTGCCGTCCTTGTCCTCTTCCACGGATACACGCCCCTGCACAAACACTTTCGCATCCTCCGCAAGCAGAGCGGCATTTTTTTCATAGTCCTTGGGAAATATGACGACCTCCACCGTCCCCACCAAGTCCTCGAGAGTCAAAAACGCCATAACCTTTTCATTTTTGGTATACTTGATGGTTTTGCCGGCAATCATGCCGCCTATGGTAACCTTTTTGCCGTCATCAAGCGCCACCTCTCCCGTTTCTTCGTCCAGCGCAAAATCCGCCGTAGTTGCGCTAATGGTCCTGCGCCATACACTCTCGTACTCCTCCAGCGGATGCCCGCTGACATAGATGCCGAGCACTTCCTTTTCAAATCCTAACCGCATCTCCTTGGAATATTCCCCTATCTGGGGCAGGCGCACATCGAAGCTTTCCTTCTCCTCTTCACCTACGATATCAAACAGAGAAAGCTGCCCTGCCATATTGTTCTTTTTGTCCCGCTGAATATGGTCCATAATCTGTACATAAACGCTCATAAACTGCTTTCTGGTGCCGCCTAAGCTGTCAAGCGCTCCCGCCTTGATAAAGCCCTCGATGGCGCGCTTATTCATATCCTTGTCCGCCATGCGGGTGATAAAATCTTTCAGGTTGGTAAATATGCCCCTTTCCTTCCTCTCCGCCACAACAGCGGCAATCACAGGGCGTCCCACGCTCTTGATGGCAGTCAGGGCATAACGAATACAACCGTCCTGCACGGAAAAACCGCTCTCCCCCTGATTGATATCCGGCGGCAGGATTTTGATTCCCATGCTGCGGCACACCAGAATATACTCCGAAACCTTCCCCGCATTATCTATCACAGAGGTTAAAAGAGCCGCCATAAACTCCACCGGATAATAATATTTTAAATACGCCGTCTGGTAGGCTACCACCGCATAGCAGGCGGCATGGGATTTGTTGAAAGCATATTTGGCAAAATCCATCATGTTCTCATAAATTTCTCCTGCCACTTTCTCACTGATGCCCTTTGCCGTACACCCCGGTACGCCTTCCTTTTCGTTGCCATAAATAAAATTGGCGCGCTCCTTCTCCATAACGGACTGTTTTTTCTTGCTCATGGCGCGGCGCACCAAATCGCTCCTGCCCAGCGTATAACCGCCCAAATCGCGCACAATCTGCATAACCTGCTCCTGATATACGATACAGCCGTAGGTGGGCGCCAAAATCGGCTCAAGCTGCGGACAGGCATACGTCACCTCTCCCTCGCTGTTTTTGCCCTTGATATATTTGGGAATAAAATCCATGGGACCCGGGCGGTACAAAGAAATACCCGCGATGACATCCTCTAAGTTCTGTGGGCGCAGCTCCTTCATAAAGCTCTTCATGCCCGCGCTTTCCAACTGGAATATGCCGTCGGTCCTTCCCGTCCCGATGGAGTCAAGCACCGCCTTGTCGTCAAAATCAATATGGTCTATATCAAGGCGCTTCCCCGTATCCTTCTCTATCATATCCACCGCATCCTTGATAACGGTGAGGGTGCGCAGCCCCAGAAAATCCATTTTTAAGAGTCCCAGCTCCTCCAGCGTAGTCATGGTAAACTGCGTCGTGATGGAGCCGTCGGCGCCTCTGGAGAGCGGTACAAATTCGTCCGCCGACTTCTGGCAGATAACCACGCCTGCCGCATGCATGGAGGTATGTCTGGGCAGACCCTCCAGTCTCTTGCACATATCTATCAGATAATGCACCTGCTCGTCGCTTTGGTAGAGGCTGCGGAATTCCGGATTGATTTCCAGTGCGCGGTCTATGGTAATATTGAGTTCAAAGGGCACCATTTTCGCAATGGAATCTACAAAGGCATAGGGCAAATCCATCACACGTCCCACATCCCTGATAACGCCCTTCGCCGCCATAGTACCAAAAGTCACTATCTGCACCACTTTGTCCGCACCATATTTGCGCCCCACATAATCAATCACCTCCTGTCGTCTCTCGTAGCAGAAGTCCACGTCGATATCGGGCATGGAGACACGCTCCGGATTTAAAAAGCGCTCAAAAAGCAGATTGTAGCGGATGGGGTCTATATTGGTAATTTTCAGGCAGTACGCCACAACACTGCCTGCCGCAGATCCACGCCCCGGCCCTACGGGGATTCCGTTTTCTCTGGCGTAGTTGATAAAGTCCCACACAATCAGAAAGTAATCCACATAGCCCATGGTGCGGATGACATCAAGCTCATAGTCAAGACGCTCTGAAAGGCTCTGCCCTGTATCTCCCGCCGGCGCATCCCCGTCCCCATACCGCTCCAAAAGCCCGTCACGGCACAGTTTATTCAGGTAACTCCAAGAATCATACCCGTCCGGCACATCATACTTCGGCAGCTTCGTCACGCCAAACTCAATTTCCACGTTGCACCTGTCCGCAATCCTCTGCGTATTTTCCACTGCCTCCCACGCATAGGGAAACAGTCCTTTCATCTCCTCCTCGCTCTTGACATAGTACTGCCCCCCCTCATAGCGCATACGGTCCTCGTCCGCCAGTTTCTTGCCCGTCTGCAGGCAGAGCAGAATATCGTGGGAATCCACATCCTCCTTATAGGTGTAGTGCACGTCGTTTGTCACCACCAGCGGAATATCCAGCTTTTTGGAAAGCTTCATCAGCTCCGTATTGACAATCCGCTGCTCTGCAATCCCGTGGTCCTGCATTTCCAGAAAATAATTGTCCGCGCCAAAGCAGTCCCTGTATTTTATCGCAGCCTTTTCCGCCTCCCCGATGAGCCCCTTTACAATGTATCGCTGCACCTCTCCCGCAAGGCAGGCGGAAAGCGCAATAATCCCCTCATGGAATTGGTTTAAAATTTCCATATCCACACGGGGCTTGTAATAGTACCCTTCCGTAAAGCCCTTGCTCACCAGCTTCATCAGATTGGCATAACCGATGTCGTTTTCCGCTAAAAGCACCAGATGATAGTACCGGTCTTCTCCCCCCGTCAGCTCCTTGTCAAAACGGGAATTGGGCGCCACATAAACCTCACAGCCGATAATCGGCTTAATCCCCGCTTCCCTCGCCGCCTTATAAAAATCAATAACGCCGTACATCACGCCGTGGTCCGTTATGGCAGCACTGTCCATGCCCAGCTCCTTGACACGCTTGACATATTCTTTTATTTTGTTGGAGCCGTCTAACAGGGAATATTCCGTGTGGACATGCAGGTGGGTAAATGCCATGATACTTCTCCTCTATTCTTTTTCTACTTTACAGATAATTGCAAAACTCCGTTTTCCACAAATCGAATTGTGCACCTTGCATATTCCATAAGCAGACTCTTAAAAAACGCCGGCACTTAGCGCCGTCCTTTGGCAGCTTATGTACCGCTGCGTTTTTTATGAAGCGAGAGCGGGTCTGTGGTGGAATATACAAGGTGCACAATGACACTTGCATAATTACTACGTTTCGCAATTGCCTTTTTCTACTTTATCTTGTCCGCCATAGTATAAAACTCGTGATACAGCCCCTGAAGCGCCATCAATTCCTCATGATTTCCTTCCTCCGCAATACCTTCCTCCGTCAGCACCAATATTCTGTCGGAGTTTTTGATGCTCGAAAGTCTGTGGGCGATGGTGATGGAAGTCCTTCCTTCAGACAGCTCCTTCAAAGACTTTGCTACTGCAAACTCGCTCTCATTGTCAAGGGCGGAGGTTGCCTCGTCCAGTATCATAATGGGAGGATTCTTTAAAAATACCCTCGCGATGCTGATGCGCTGCTTCTGCCCGCCGGAAAGCTTAACGCCGCGCTCTCCCACATAAGTATCATAACCGTCCTTTAACTCCATGATAAAGGCATGGGCGCCCGCCTTTTTTGCCGCCTCCACAGCCTCTTCTCTGGAAGCCTCAGGCGCGCCGTACAGAATATTTTCCATCACCGTGCCTGAAAACAGATAAACGTCCTGCTGCACGATTCCAATATTCCTTCGCAGGCTCTTTAAGGTAAAATGGCGGATATCCGTGCCGTCAATGCTGATTTTTCCGTTTGTCACATCATAAAAACGGGGAATCAGATTACAAAGCGTAGTCTTTCCGCCGCCGGAGGGTCCCACAATGGCAAGCTTCTCTCCCTGCTTTACCTTTAAATTCAGATTCTTGAACACCCTGTTGTGGTCGTCCGGATACTCGAACGCCACCTCCTCAAAGAGAATTTCTCCCCTCGGCTTAGGCATTTCCACCGCATCCGGCTCGTCAAAAATCTCAATGTCCGCATCCATAATCTGTAAAAAACGCTCGATGCCCGTAAGCCCCCGCTGGAACTGCTCCGCAAATTCAATAATCCGCCTGATGGTCGCAATCAGCGTGGACACATACATGGTATACGCCACCAAGTCGCCCGCCGTAATATGTCCTTTTATCAAAAAAATACCGCCCGCCAAAATCACCACTAAATACATCAGTCCGTCAAATGCCCTTGTCGCCGTCTGAAAAGTTGCCATATAGCGGTAGGTTTCCTTCTTAATGTCAAGAAATTTCTGATTTCCCGCTTCAAACTTCTCTACTTCCATATCCTCATTGGTAAACGCCTTCACTACCTTCTGCCCCAAAAGGCTGTCCTCGATAGCGGCGTTTAATTCTCCAATCTGGACACGCTGCTTTGCAAACGCCTTGCGGTTACGCCTGTTCAGCTTAATACAGGTAAACGCCATCACGGGCACAATCAGAAACACAAGAACCGTAAGCGGCAGATTGACCGTCGCCAGCACGATAAAAGCCGCCACAGACTTAATCCCCGCAATAAAAAATTCTTCCGGACAGTGATGCGCAAATTCCGTGACGTCAAACAAATCGTTGGTAATCCGCCCCATAATCTGTCCCACCTTGGTATTGTTGTAGTAGGTGTTGGACAACTGCTGCAGATGCCCGTAGGCGTCTCTGCGCATGTCGGTCTCTATCTTCGCTCCCATCACATGCCCCATATCCGCCATATAGTAATTTGCCGCACAGTCAATGATGCGCAGCACCAGATAGAGCATCGCCATCTTTCCCACAAACCCCACTGTCAGACTGGCAAGGCTGTACATCCCCATATTGGTAATCTGCCGAATTATCATCGGCAGCACCAGCTCGCAGAGCGTCGTCAGCGAGGCGCAGAACAAATCCGCCGCCATAACGCCCTTGTGCCTGCCATAGTACGGCAGAAACCGTTTTATCAATTCTTTTGTCTTATATTCCTTGTTGTCCATTTATCCTCCATAAAGCAAAATGCGCTGCCGTCCTCTCATTTTCCGCCGGTCGGATCATTGCAGTCATTCACTCTCCCATTCAAAGCATGCCGGCACCTCCAAAACAGGTTCATAAGGTCTCATCGCTATCTTTTCCAAAGCGACCGCATACTTCTTTTCCTCGTAATCGCCCAGCGCCTCTTTCCAGAACCAGACACGCACGACATTTTCCTCTTCCAAAAATTCACAGCCATAGCTTGCCACTCCCCAGTCGTCATATGGCTCGTCCAGTAAATCCTCCATATTGCCCGCGTATACCTGTCCGTCGGCATAATGATAGACCACCCCTCTGCACGCGCCGTCACCCCACATGACGTTGCAGAGCAGTTCATTTTCACCGTCTCCGTCGATATCCCGTATATAATCATCCCCAAGCCCCCAACTATCTGCCATTAAAACCGGCTTTCCTTCCGCAACCGCATAGTATCCCCGCTCATACATCCACCCCCATGCGTTAACTCCCAGAAAAAAGCCCTTTGCTCCCAGCAGATTGTCAAACGCTTCAAAGTCAAGGCTTATTTCGTCCGCGCTGAAATAATCCTCCCCCTTTATCCAATCATGATAATATTTTGTCCCGTCTTCCATCGTAAGCGTAAGCCGCACCGAAATGCCGGCTGTCTCGTCCGCAAGTGTAAGCGTATACCCGCCTGACGTCATCTGCCGGTAAACGGCTGCGCCCCTCTTAAAGCCAACATCCGCATACCGGCGCAGAACTTTTTCACCCCACGGTATTTGGGCGGACACCGTTATGCTTTGCAAAAGAATCCCTATGCCAATACAGAAAAAAGCCGCTGAAACGGCAATCATACGGCGTTGTCTGTCAGTCTCTTTTTTTCGTCTTCCTGCCATCGCAATTCTTCTCCTTTTGAAAAATATCTACATTGAAATAGTACCGCGAAAGAGAATTTATTGTCAAGCGTTCTCCCTGCGGTTTTTCTATCAAATACATATGGCTGAAGGAAAAATCTGACGCGGCGGCACAACCAAAGTTAAGAGGCTTTCCCCTCCAAATACACCATAAAGCTTCTCGGCTTGCCGCCTACCATATGCCCGATTACTTCTCCCTCCCACCACGGCAGGGTTATCTCCTCAAAATCTTCTACAATCCGTTTCTTTGTTTTTTCATTATTCCGAAGCATAAAATCATAGCCTCGCAGCAACAGCACTACATCCTTTTCCCCCAGCCACAGCAATTCACAAATCCAGTCATGATACCAGCCAAGCTTCAGATACATATCCGATTTTTCATAGGGGCAGTTCATCACAAGCTCCATTTCCCGCACATAGTCCGCCTCAGTCTGAATAGAGCGCCCGTCAAGCTCGGCAAAAAAGACATTCTCTTTCTGCAATGCCTCCGCCTTTACTGCATCTGCTTCCTGCTCATTTACATACACAATTCTGTTCTTCATAATCTTCCTCTATGAAAACAGGCGGCTCCTGCCGAACCGCCCGTTTTTCAAAACACCTATTTATATCATGATTCCCACTTATACAAAAGGATTTTCCGTGGGATACATCATACCCTTAGGCTGATTGAAGTTCAAATCCTCCACCGGCACACCGATGTATTTGAATACTTCATACAAAGCCTTTCCGTAATGCCCGAACGCCACGGCGCCGTGGTGGGGATAATTTTTCTCAATCAGCACATGGCGGTAAAATCTGCCCATCTCCGGAATGGCAAATACGCCTATGCTGCCGAAGGACTTAGTTGCAACGGGAAGCACCTCTCCCTGTGCAATGTATGCGCGCAGCCTGCAATCCGCCGTGCTCTGCAGGCGGTAGAAGGTAATGTCGCCCGGCGCAATATCACCCTCTAACGTACCCTGTGTTACTTCCTCAGGCAGGGTTCTTGCCATAATCATCTGATATTTCATATTGCAGAATGCGAGCTTCTTGGAACAGGTATTGCCGCAATGGAAGCCCATAAAGGTGTCCTTGTGGGTGTACGGGAATTTGTCCTTAATAGCTTCCTCGTACATATCATTCGGCACGGAATTGTTGATATCAAGCAGTGTAACCACATCCTCGCTGACACATGCGCCGATAAACTCGCTTAAGCAGCCGTAAATATCTACCTCACAGGACACGGGAATGCCCATGCCGGTCAGACGGCTGTTTACGTAGCAAGGTACAAAGCCGAACTGGGTCTGGAATGCCGGCCAGCACTTTCCGGCAACGGCAACATATTTCCTATAGCCCTTGTGTGCCTCCACCCAGTCTAGGAGAGTCAGCTCATACTGCGCCAGCTTCGGCAGTACTTCCGGCTTTAAGTTGCCTGCGCCAAGCTCTTCCTCCATTTCCTTTACCTTCGCGGGAATGCGGGAGTCGCCTGCATGTTTATTATAGGCTTCAAACAAATCCAGCTCGGAGTTTTCTTCAATCTCGACACCCAGATTATAAAGCTGCTTAATGGGAGCGTTGCATGCAAGGAAGTTTAACGGTCTGGGACCAAAGCTGATAATCTTCAAATCGGAAAGTCCCACAATGGCACGTGCAACCGGCAGAAACTCATGCAGCATATCGGCACATTCCTCCGCATTGCCAACAGGATACTCAGGGATATAAGCCTTTACATTACGCAGCTTTAAGTTGTAGCTTGCATTCAGCATACCGCAGTATGCGTCGCCGCGTCCGCCCACCAAATCATTCTGGGTTTCCTCTGCCGCAGCAATAAACATCGACGGTCCGTCAAAATGCTTTGCCAAAAGCGTCTCGCTGATTTCAGGTCCAAAGTTGCCGAGATAAACACAAAGCGCATTACAGCCTGCCGCCTTGATGTCCTCAAGTGCCTGCACCATATGAATTTCGCTCTCAACGATACAGACAGGACACTCATACACGCCCTCCGTGCCATACTTCTTTGTATAAGCCTCCATCAGTGCCTTTCTTCTGTTTACGGACAAAGATTCGGGAAAGCAGTCACGGCTCACCGCCACAACGCCCACTTTCACCTGCGGTAAATTGTCAAACATTTTACATCCTCCTTTATATGGTAAATATGATTCTTTCTTTTGCCGTTTTTGTATTGACTTCTTACTTTTCTGTCAGGCAAAGATTCTTACCCTTCAGACCCAAAAATGTACCTTCGTCAAGACCGCCCTCTTGATGTCCAATCAGCCACTTGTTGACTGCGGTAAGCAGCGCGTCCTCATCTGCGGCTTTTCCCTCCGCAGCCTTTGCATGTGCACCTTGCAGCGGATAGTTGGTGCCCTTGGGAAGCACTACCGCTACCCGAAAGCCCCTGCCCTCCAAATCACAGGGCGCATAGTGCAGCGTTGTCGCATAGATTTCCACCGCCGTGCCTGCAGGAACCAAAAACGCTTCCACCTTGGCGGTATCATAGGTAAAATCTGCTTCCACATCCGTAAGCAGCCCCAGCATCAATACGGCGTCCGTTGCCGCCACATTGATTTCGCTGTCTCTGTGATACTCCAATGCGTTTAACATGGTATTATGCCCATTGCAGTAACCTATCTGAACAGGCATCTCACCATAGGTCTTAACCGAAAGTTCCTCCTTTATGGGCAGTTCTTCTAAAAGCTCCACCGACGGCTCATATGCTACGCCCTCCGGCAGCGGCGTCTGTGCCAGCCTTTCTACCAATGCGGAAAAATCCACATTGTCAATAACCCGCCCATACCTGTTAAATGCAGCATCCGTAACTTTTTTAATCTCCATACAATTCCTTTCTCCGCAAAGCGGTCTTATTCATGACAACAGAAGCCTCGTGGAACGCGCATTCTATTGTGTTATGATTTCAAACACCGGTTTTAACGCCGGATAGATTTCCTTAAACTGTGCGTAACGCGCCTCATACTTCGCCGCAATCTCCGGCTCGGGCTCCACTGTACCCACCACATGAACGAGTTTTTCCGCAATCTCTTCCACACTTGCATAGGCGCCGCACGCCACCGCCGCCAGCATAGCGCCGCCCATGGCGGGACCTTCCTCGCTCTCCAAAATATCTACCCTCATATTCATGACATTGGCAATTATCCTGCGCCACAAAGGACTTTTGGCGCCGCCGCCGCAGATTTTAGTGCGATCGATATGGATTCCCAGACTCTTCGCCACTTCAAGCGAATCCCTGAGGGCAAAAGCCACGCCCTCCAGCACCGCCTGCGTCATCTCCGTCCTGCCCGTGTCCATAGTCATGCCCACAAAGGCGCCCCTTGCATTGGGGTTGTTGTGGGGCGAACGCTCTCCCATCAGATAAGGCAGAAAATAGACATGATTTTCACCCAGCGCACAGATTTCCTCCTGCTCCTTTTCATACTCCTTCGTGCCGATGATATCGTCCATCCACCATTTATTGCAGGATGCGGCGCTGAGCATACAGCCCATCAGATGATAAGTACCGTCCGCATGGGCAAAGGAATGCAGGGCGTTATATTTGTCCACGCCGAAATTTTTTGAAGAGATAAAGATGGTGCCGCTGGTGCCCAGAGAAATATTGCAGCGCCCGTCTCCCACCGTTCCGGTTCCCACGGCGGCGGCAGCATTATCCCCAGCCCCCGCAGCCACCTTCACCGCGGCAGGAACGCCAAGCTCTCCTGCAATCTCCGGCTTCAGGCAGCCCACGCACTCATAGCTCTCATATACTTTGGCAAGCTGACCCGGCAGGACGCCGCAGATATCACACATTTCCTTCGACCAGCAGCGGTTCTTTACATCAAACAAAAGCATACCGGATGCATCCGACACATCCGTACAATGCACGCCTGTCAGCATATATGCGATATAATCCTTCGGCAGCATAATCTTGGCAATCCGAGCAAAGTTTTCCGGCTCTTTGTTTTTTACCCACAAAATCTTTGGTGCGGTAAAGCCCGTAAAAGAAATATTTGCCGTATATTCGGACAGCTTTTCCTTGCCAATCACATTATTTAAATAATCACATTCTTCAAAGGTACGTCCGTCATTCCACAAAATCGCGGGACGGATTACCGCATCCGCCTCGTCCAGAATCACAAGCCCGTGCATCTGCCCGCCAAAGCTTAAGCCCGCCACCTGACTCTTATCCGCATCCTGCAAAAGTTCTTTTAAGCCCGTCATTGTCTCTGCAAACCAGTCCTCCGGATTCTGCTCAGACCAGCCCGGGTGGGGAAAGGAAATCGGATATTCTCTTGATACAATATTCTGAATCCTTCCTTCTTCATCCATAAGCAGCAGCTTTACTGCCGAAGTTCCCAAATCTACTCCTATATACAGCATATATGACCTCCTTGCCTGCAGGCTCCTTTGCCCGTCAAAAACGCAGCTTCATCTTGCGTGCGCGAGCACGTTACTATCATGATAATATGTCTCCCTGACAAAATCAAGGGGCGAAATATTTTTCGCTGTTTTTCACAAAAGTACTGCCGTTTAATGTGTTTTGCCGCTTTGGTTTTCGTCATTTTCACAATTTTTGTGCACAGGCACGGTTTTACACGTCCCATAAATTGACTTCGCCTTTTCGTTATGCTATGGTATGTACTAAGAAAATGATAAAAACACCGTTTAGATGAGGAGGCTTTTATGGCAACCATCAAAGAAATTGCAGAGCTGGCGGGGGTATCCCGCGGCACGGTTGACAGGGTTCTGAATAACCGCGGCTCTGTGAACGATGCGACCGCCGAAAAAATACTGGAAATTGCCAAGGCTTTGGACTACCGTCCCAATCGGGCGGGCATCGTGCTTGCCGCACAGAAAAAGCGCCTGAAACTGGGCGTGATTCTTTTTTCTGCCGGCAATCCTTTTTTTGAAGATGTCTTAAAGGGTGTGACGGAAAAGGCAGAGGAGCTTTCCGCCTACAACTGCAGCATTGTCGTAAAACAAGTACACTTTAATATAGAAGAACAGCTTGCCGCCATTGACGAGCTGACAGCCGAAGAAGTGAACGGCATCGCCATGGCGCCCTGCAACCACCCTTGTATTAAAGAGCGCATCAACACACTTTTTGAAGCCGGCATCCCTGTCGTTACCTTCAACACGGATATCGAAGGCTCCCGCCGGATTGCCTACGTGGGAAGCCATTATACCCATTCCGGCGAGACAGCGGCCGGGCTTATGCATCTTATGACCTTTGGGAAAGTAAGGCTTGGCATCATCAGCGGCTCTCACGACATCCTCTGCCACACGGAACGGATTGCAGGCTTTAAAAAGGCCGTACAGGAGCGCTACTCCAATATTCAGATTGTGGAGACCATAGAAAATCATGATGATGAAATCGAAAGCTACGAAAAAACAACGGCGCTTCTAACGGCGCACCCTGATATCAACGCCCTTTTTTTTGCCGCCGGCGGCGTTTACGGCGGCTGCCGCGCCGTCCTTTCCATGGGACTGCAGGATAAAATCAGGATTCTCGCCTTTGACAAAGTACCCTCCACCAAAGTCTTAGTGGAAGAGGGCGTGATAGCGGCAACCATTTGCCAGCAGCCCAAAATTCAGGGAACGAAACCCTTAGATATCCTCTTTGCCTTTCTGACTGCAGGCGAGATACCCGAAAAAGAGCATCACTACGTCGCCATAGATATCCGCATCAAGGAAAATATTCATTGATTGAGAATGGATTCAATGAACAGTTGTTTTACAGCTTATTGGGTAATGTGACGCGGACCCATTACAGCCGGATACTGAGCAGGGATATCGCAAAACTTTTGTGCGACAACCTGAAGCAGCGATATCCTGCCCTGATAGAAAATACTGTTCCCGAAAATATCTCCTACGGCTGCTCACAGATGTGTTAAAGAGCCTTGTCAGGGAAGGAATTTCTCCCGCCTGCCGCAGATAATTGCAATCATGGACAGCAGACTTCGGGACAATCCCGATGCCGGCGCGGATACGCTGGCGCAGCTTTTTAAAAGGCGTGCCTAATCTGCAAACATTTCCGTGGAGAGATAACGGTCCCCCGAATCCGGCAGCAGCGCAACAATCACCTTTCCCGCATTTTCCGGACGCTTGGCAAGCACGGCTGCGGCATGCAGCGCCGCGCCGGAGGTGATACCTACCAGCACGCCTTCCGTTCTCGCAGCAAGGCGTCCCGCCGCAAATGCTTCTTCACTCCCTATCTGCATCACTTCGTCATAAACAGAAGTATCCAGCACCTCCGGCACAAAACCGGCGCCGATTCCCTGCAGCTTGTGCGGACCAGCCTGTCCGCCGGACAGCACGGGTGAATCCTCAGGCTCCACGGCAACAATTTTTATCTGGGGATTTTTCTTCTTTAAATACCTGCCCACGCCGGTAATCGTACCGCCCGTGCCGGCTCCCGCCACAAATATATCCACTTTTCCTTCCGTGTCTTCCCAGATTTCAGGACCGGTAGTTTTTTCGTGTATTTGGGGATTCGCCGGATTATCAAACTGTCCCATAATCACAGAACCTTCTATCTCTCTGTGCAGCTCCTCCGCTTTTGCAATCGCGCCCTGCATCCCTTTCTTTCCGTCCGTCAATACAAGCTCCGCTCCGTATGCCTGCAACAGCGTCCGCCGCTCCACGCTCATGCTGTCAGGAAGCGTCAAAATCGTCCGGTACCCCTTTGCCGCCGCCACGCTCGCCAGACCAATGCCGGTATTGCCGCTTGTGGGCTCAATAATGGCGGCGCCTTTCTTCAGGATGCCCTCTTTTTCAGCGTTTTCTATCATATTGAGCGCCACTCTGTCCTTCACACTGCCTGCCGGATTCAGATATTCCAGCTTTGCGAGAATCACTGCGTTCGTTACGCCCATCTTCTCCATATAATGCCCCACTCTCATCAAGGGCGTATTTCCTATCAGCATAGCTGCATTTTCCACGATTTTTGCCATATACTTCACCATACCTTTCTGTCAGGATTATGCTTCTTATCATACTGCCCCGTCCGTTTGCCGTCAAGCCAAGCCGTTTACAAAATAAATTGAAGGGAGGGAATACACATGGTATAATGTCCGTAAATGGCAAAGTCCAGTACCCGAAGAAACATCTGCCGTGCCTGCACGAGCAGATGCTTCTTTGAGGATTTGCCTACGCGCTGATAGAAAGGACTCTCCTTATGATAACTGCCGATATTTACAAAGTCCCCTGTCTAAAGGGCAGGACGCTTTCCAACCATACTGTTACCGTTACCGTACCCGGCTCTAAGAGCATCACCAACAGGGCGTTACTGCTCGCCATGCTTGCAGACGGGGAAAGTGTTCTGACGGGCGCGCTCTTTTCTGACGATTCCCGCCACTTTTTAAGCTGCCTGCATGCGCTCGGTTTTCAGACAACCGCTTCTGAAACCGAAAGCCGGATAACCGTAAAGGGTCTTGCCGGAAGGCTGCCCTGTGCGGAAAGCGCCCTGTATGTGGGCAGCGCCGGCACGGCAGCGCGCTTTCTTACAGCATGTCTCGGTGTTTCACAAGGCGTTTTTCACATGGATGCCTCAAGCCAAATGAAAAAAAGACCTATGGCGCCCCTTCTCGATGCCTTAAAAGAGCTTGGCTGTGAAATTTCCTTTTCCGAAAAAGAGGGCTATTTCCCCTTTACCTTGACAGGACATGGCTTTCACAAGAACAGCATCTGTATCGACATCGACTCAAGCAGCCAGTTTTTAAGCGCGCTCCTGATTGCCTCATGCCTCTCTGAAAAGGACATGGAAATTCAAGTCAAGGGTTCCCACGGCATGTCTTATATCGCTATGACCGGCAAAATGATGGAGCAGTTCGGCGTGCGCTTTTCTAAAACATCAGAAGACGTTTTTATGATTCCCGCCGGACAGCATTATCATGCACTTTCCTATGCCATCGAGCCCGATGTATCCGCCGCCGCTTATTTTTATGCGCTGGCTGCCATACTGGGGATTTCCGTTACCGTAAAAGGCGTTTTCCCTGATTCACTTCAGGGTGATGTGCAGTTTTTGTATATTCTGGAGCAAATGGGATGTAGCATAAAAGAAACGCCGGAAGGTCTCTGCCTGTCCGGACCAAAAAAGAAAAAGCTGCACGGCATCACCGTGGATATGTCCGCCTGCTCAGACCAAGCGATTACCCTTGCAGCCATCGCACCCTACGCGGACGCCCCTACCACCATAACCGGTATCGGGCACATCCGCCATCAGGAGAGCGACCGCATAAGCGCCATCGCCGAAAATCTGCAAGCCATGGGCGTATCCTGCACGGAGCAGGAAAACGGACTAACCATATACCCCGCCCAGCCCCGTGCGGCCCTGATACATACTTACGACGACCACCGGCTCGCCATGGGCTTTTCCCTGACGGGGCTTCTCACCGAAGGCATTGTCATCGAAAATCCCCTATGCTGTAAAAAGACCTTTGAGAATTATTTTGAAGTGTTGGAATCATTGCTCATTCAAATATAGCTGTACTCTGTTTTGAATCACTGCATTCACTTCTTCCATATCTTTATTCCCATTAAAATATGCCTGCACTTCCTCGCGAATAATATCTCGAATCTCTAAAGGACAGCCAGAAGCTGTACCGGCATTTTCCATAAAAGCCTCAACCTCAGCCAGTTGTCCTTCCGTAAACTCATAGGCATAAATTTCCGGTTCCGCAAGCAAAGCCGTAAAATGATGACGCGTTGTCCATTCCCTCCCTATCTCTACAAACGCCTGCCTGTTGACGGGAAAACTCATTTCTATATCATCTGCGTGCATTTCTTTTTGAATGTCTTCTCTAAGCAAAAACTGAAAAAACTGCCATACCCCCTCTTTATTTCCCGACGCAGCATTCATATACAGGCAATCGCCAAAACAGCAGCTAACACCCATATCCTCTGTCGGATATCCAGCCATCACCATCCCTTTTTGTTCCATAACAGTATCATATGCAGCATAGTCGCCAAAATTATAAAAATACGCCAAAACAGCTATACAATCTGAATCACGGTTTTCACGGCACTCTCCATATCTGCGCGCAGCCCTCAACATTCTCTCCCATCTTTCTTTTGAAAAGTCGCAGCTATGATTCTCCCAATCCACTATGCCCTGCAGATTATTGGAATACCTAATTAAAATATCAAGCACTTCCGCCGCGTCTGCTCCTGCGGCAAACCGCCTGTCTTCAGGATATGTATCCAAAAAATCCAACAAACTGTCAATATTCCAGCATTGCGGCACGTCTGCTTCCGGCGTACTTACGTATAAGGTACCTCCTGTTATACCGTAAATCATACCATAAAACGTTTCCTGCCTCAAAAAACAAATCGGAAAATATGCATCCTTATCAATCCCGCCTGATTCCACATATGGCATTAGGTTCTCCAGCGCACCTTTATTCTGCAGCGCCTGCAAATCAAGAACAGAATAATCGCTTAAAATATCCGGTCCGTATCCTGCCGCTATCTCTGTCTGCACCTTTCCCCTAAAGGTATGATAATCCATATTTTCCTCAAGTTCTATTACTTGCACATAATAATCATCGTTCTCCTGATTAAACCGGACAATCATTTCTTTTATCTTGGCCGGCACCGAAACTGCTTTGTAAGTCAAAACTGTCTTCCCTGTGTCCTTCGGAATCACTTTTTTCAGAGTCATCAGTACGTCCTTGTCCAAAAACAGCTCAAACCGATTTTCAGATACCAATCTGATACCTCGTACCAATCCTACATTCTTGTATGGAGAGCTTCCCCACTCCACATAATAGATGCCGCTTTGTTCTGCAAGACTATAATCGCAAATGCCGTTTGTATCTACTAGCAGAATATCTTTTTCTTTCCCCGTATCCAGCCCCAGAATGCTTTGTTCAAGCCAAACCGTATCTGTTACAGTCTGCCGCTTCATATCCAAAACGGCTACTCCGTTCGTCAATTCCACAGGATTTCTTACTACAACTATCACTTCCTGCCGACTGCTTTCGCAAATATCTGTCACCACACCGTCATCCACACTGACGCTCCCACAACTCTGCCCGCTGCTGTCAAGCATTGTAATGGTATCGTCACAGAGCACATACACCCGCCCTGCGCTGTCCAGCCACCAGTGTGACGCCGGATTCAAGTAATCAGTATCTATTCCAGCCATAAAAATCTCTGATTCTTTTCCATCCTCACACAAAACAACATTACCATCCCGTGTAGCGGCAATCCGGATTTTACTGCCATTATAATACTGTTTTCCAAGCGTAAAAAAGACATTCGTATCATTTTCAAACACAAGTCCTTCATACTCCGCCAGCAATTCATATTTTTTCTCTTTCGCGCAGCCCAAAAGCAGCATGGCTGAAGACAATAAAAAAAACAGAAAAAGACCACATTTTTTCATAAAAATCTCATTTCCCCTATATCCCCAAATCCAAAGTCCCCTCAAAATTAGTTGTGCACTACCGAATGACTTTCTTTGTGATTCAAATCTACTGTTGATACATACCCGTCGCATTGTGTACAATGCACCAACCATATTTCCGCCTGTACGTTATAATGGCATTGCACTGTAATGGGTGTTCCGTCCGTGTAATACCCCAGAACTACCGTGTGATTGTGGGATGAATATCGATATTGCCCCGTCCACATTTTCACATAAACTGTCGGTCTTCCATTTGTATCTGTATGGGTACATCCTGCCGCACTAACATTCAGTTTACTGCCGCCTACCGTTACGAAAAACACAAATAACATAGCTATGCCTTTTTTCCACATATTCATACGCTTCCTCCCTTAATTTTACTTCTTTTTATATATCCTAAAGTAAATTCCAGACTCTCAATCGATAGCGGAATTTACTTTTTGAGTCGCCCTCAGCAGTCTATCGAAAGAAAGTAGCATAAAGCACTATTAACAAACAAAGCACAATTACGCCACCCACAATAAGCGCAAACGTCAGCGGTATTTTCCAATAGGCGTCCTTTGCATATTTCAGATGCGTCTCCGCAATATTTTTCTGCGGCTCTGCCGCATCATAATACAGGGGAATACTGTCGCCTGCCTTGTACAGCTTCTTGGGCGCGTTTTTATAGCTGCCCTGAAAGGCTCTGCACCATTCATCCTGAAAACAATAGTCAAACGTATAAGTAGTCGGCGTATAGCTGTCGCCGGTCCAACCACCTCCATTTACTTTTACCACCGTAACCGTGCCGACGGTTTTCTTCGGATTCTGAAACTTTTTGTAGATTCGATTGCCCCTCGTCGCAAAAAGAATACCGATAAGAAGCCCTACCAGAAGCCCTACCGCTGCAAAAATTATTATCCCTACCGCTTCCTTATCACTCATACAGCCAAGCCCTCCTTCATACAAAAATGCCCCCAAGCCTGCCTTGCCACTTTACGCAGACTTCAGGGCACTCGTTTATTATGCTGTAATACAGGTGCCCGCTTTGCCTTTTATGGCTTGCTTTACCTGCTCCATGGAGGTAATCAGCACGCTGCCCGACGGCACCTTCTCCAGATAAGAAATAGCCGCTTCTATCTTAGGCAGCATAGTCCCTGCCTCAAACTGCCCCTCCTTTATATATGCCTTTGCCTCCGCCACACACATGCTGGTGATAGGAGTCCTGTCCTCTTTGTCAAAATCCTTATACACATAATCCACGGAGGTCAGTATTATCAGGCAGTCCGCTCCAAGGTCTCCGGCAAGCTTACCGGCAATACAGTCCTTTTCAATCACTGCCGATGCACCCTTTAATGCATTCTGCTGCTCAATCACAGGAATCCCGCCGCCGCCGCAGGCTATTACCACCTGACCCGCATCCGCCAGCGTCTTTATGGTTTCTATCTCCACGATATCAATCGGCTTGGGCGCGGCAACCACACGCCTGTAACCCTTACCCATGATTTCCGCCACATAGTTGCCTTTTCTTATCTCGATATCCGCATCGTCCTTTGACATATACCTGCCGATTCTCTTGGTAGGCTCGTAAAACGCCTCGTCATAGGGGTCAACCGTCACCTGTGTCAGAATGGTGCTGACGGGCTTACTGATGCCGCGGCTTAAAAGCTCTGCGCGGAGCGCGTTCTGGATATCATAGCCCACATACCCCTGACTCATGGCAGAACACACGCACATAGGAGCCGGCGTATAATCAATATAGACACGGCGCAGCTCCGTCATCGCCTTATGTATCATGCTGACCTGCGGCCCGTTGCTGTGCGTAATGGTAAGCTGATACTCCTCCTCCACCAAATCCGCCAACGCCTTTGCCGTTACCTTTACCGCATCCCACTGTTCCAATGTCGTATATCCCAAAGCATCATGTCCCAAAGAAACCACTGCTTTTTTCTTCATTCTCTGTCCTCCTGCTTCCACTACGGAAGGTACTTTTTTCCAACCCTCTGCTGTCGCAGCTTACCCAATACGACTATACTGTCATTTTCCTGCGCCCATGCCGCCTGTTTTCTAAAGCTAAAACCAGTATACCATTTTCCGCTGCATTTGTATAGGGCGAAATCACCTGCGGCGCGCCATCTTGTGCAATTCTTATAATCCGTAAATCGCCGTGTATTTCTTTTTAAAATAACGGATAATCGGTTCTGCCGTCATTTCCTGCCCGCATACCTCGCGTATGGTTTCCGCCGCCGTGCGCATACCGCCGTGCTTATGTATCTTCTCATGCAGCCATCCCGTTATTTCTCCTATCCTGCCATCAGATAACAGCGTATCCACGCTTCCCAGCTCCTGCTCCATCGTTTCCAAAAACATACCGTCGAAAATAGTTCCCAAAAGATATGTCGGGAAGTAACCGAAAGAGCCGTCCGACCAATGCATATCCTGCAAAATTCCCTCTGCATCATTTTGGGGACGAATCCCCAAAAGCTCCTCCATCTTGTCATTCCACAGTCCGGGAAGCTCCTCTGCGTTTACACCATCCCTAAAAATTGCCTTTTCCAGCTCATACCGCAGGATAATGTGGAAGCAATACGTCAACTCATCCGCCGCAGTACGTATAAAGCTTGGCCGCACATGATTGATTTCCCGATAAAACGTATCCAATGGAATATCCCTAAATTGGGGCAGATATTCACCCACTTTATCATAAACAGGCTTCCAGAAATTGATATTTCTGCCCAGTATATTTTCATAGAAGCGCGACTGGCTCTCATGGACCGCCATACCAATATCGACGGCTGCCGTTTTCACATACGCAGGATTAATGCCCTGCTCAAAAATAGCATGACCGCCCTCGTGTATCGCGCTGAACATGGCATTCACCGCATCATGCCTGTCAAAATGATTGGTTACCCGCACATCGCCCGGTCCAAACTCCATTGTAAAAGGATGCTCGCTTTCTCCCGTCACGCCCGCTTCCTTGTCGAAGCCTATGTAAGAGAGCAGATATGCCTGCAGCTCCTTCTGCCGGTTGATATCGTAATCTCCTGCAAAACAGCCATTGTCCGGCTCCGGTTTTTCCATAATCTTCCTAAAAAGGGGAACCAGCTCCTCCTTCATCTGCAAAAACAGCCTGTCAATGACAGCGCTGTCCATGCCCTCCTCATACATATCAAGCAGCGTGTCATAGACCTCCTTGTCCGGCTCCATATATGCAACATATCTGCGGGTGTAATCAATCATCTTCTGCAGATGCGGACAGAATAGTCCGTAATCGCTTTTCTGCTTCGCCTCCTCCCACGCTTTGCCGGAGACATTTGACGCCCTCACCATCTCCTCATAAAAATCGGCGGGCACTCTTTTATTCCTGTCATAATCCCGCTTGCCCCGCCTGACTGTCAGCTTCATCGCATCATCTAACGCCTCATATTCCTCAGGCGCCTCCATCTCCTCAAAAAGCTTTCCCGTCTCCTCAGACGTGGCAATCCGAAACCTTTCCCCCGAAAAATAAGTGATGGCATCAATTTTATAATCATACCCCTTTTTCGGCGTCTGGGTCTGCATATCCCATTCCAACTGCGCCATAATCTGCTTGTACTGCTCCATTTGATTCAGATACTCCCTAAACCGCTCCAGTTTTTCCGACATTTTTGCACCTCTCCTTCTTGTTTTCTGCCATTTTGCCTCTTCGACACAGACAACTCACCCTGCGCCTTCTCATGCTCCTCTTATGCCCTCCGCCGTAAGACAGCATATCATTGCCCCCGCCAGAATGCAGAAATCCGATAAATTAAACACAATATTTGCAAACCATTTCCATTTTACCTGAAAGCTGATATAATCCACCACATATCTGCGTTTCAGCCTGTCATACGTATTGTTAAAAGCGCCGCCCAGAAGCAGCGCCAGGCCTGTCCTGAGCAGATTGTTTCCCCTCTGCCCAAGGCTTAAGACAAACACAGCCAGTACAAAAAGCGTGAGCAGCACTGACAAAGCAGCGACCAGCTTCTGCCTTTTCTCTAAAAGGTTTAACATGGCGCCCTTGTTGTGGTATTTTTGCAGCAAAATCCGCCCCTTCCATACGCTTTGGGGCAGACTGCCGCTTTTTTCCACTCTGCTTTTGATTGCCGCATCCGCCGCAAAAACCGCTGCGGCAATTCCTATAAAAAGAAATATCATTGGTATCCTCATTTCTGCATTGCTTTCTGCGCATAACAAGTTTGCGGCAGGCAGCTCTCAGACGCCCGCAAGCGCCTCAAATGTTCCGGCTACATTCAGCCTGCCATAACCCCACTCCCTGTTTGGATACACCAAATCGGAATCTCTGGAAGCGCCTCTGATAAAATACGTTTTGATTTCATTGCTTTCTACCAGCGGATTGTTCTGCTGTATGACCGCCCACTGAAAGAACTGCGCCACACCGCCCGCAGTCATTGCCGCAGCAATACTAGAGCCGGTACGCTTTCCTAACGAGGTAGAAACGTTGACACCCGGCGCAGCCAAATCGGGCTTTACCAATCCGTTGCGCAGGTATCCCCTGCCGGAATTGACATAAAAGCTGTTATTTAAATCATCATAGGTAGAAACCGTAATCGGTCTGTCCGCAATGCCGGGATCCGTAATCGTTACATAAGGGTCCGGCTTCAAAAAATAAGTCTGACTGCTCAAAAACTCCGTAATGGGGAGCCACATATGAAATTCGCCGCTCCCGCCGTCCTGCGCTGCAAAAATCCGAATTGTCCAAACGCCTGCCGTAGGCTCTGCAAACCGGAACACTATCAGCTCATTGCCGGAACTCGGCTCCACCAATACGCTGTCAATGGTAATCTTTGTCCGTTCGTATACAAAACTATACGTCAGACTCTGTCCCATCCCCAGCCGAAACCTTGGAATCATCTCGCCGCCCGGCGTCCGCACGGAGGCGTAAAGTACATCCGGCACACAGCCCCATGTTTCCAGCAAAAAACCGCGCTCTCCCTCGCCGACTCTAAGCTCCACATCCACATAGGCATCCCCCTCTTCAAACCTGCCGTGGGGTACGGGCGCGCTAAAATGATGCCCTGCATTTCCCTCATTGCCTGCACAAATTACAATGCCTCTGTTTCGGATTTCAGAAAGCTCATTCAAATATCGCGCCAGAGACGAGCCTATGGTATGATTGCCGCTGTTTGTACCAATACCAATGCAGATTACAACAGGTCTTCGAAAGGTACTGGCAAAGGATTCTGCAAATTTCACTCCCAGCATAATATCCGTTTCTGCAAAGGCAATCGCGTCTTCCGCTATCAGATAGTAATCCTTAAGGTTCTTCTTCGCCTGCCGCAGCTTCACTACCACAATATCCGCCTCTGGAGCCGCCCCGCGAAAGCTTCTTCCACCGTCCAGCACGCTTCCCGCCGCCACGCTCGCCATTGCCGTTCCGTGCCCGTTTTCGTCATAGCTGGGAACGACATCATAAGGATTCTCTGCGCGCAGCGCCTCATTCAAATCCTCTCTGGTAAACAAGGTTCCGTATGCATACCCCTCAGGCGGAGCTCCTGTCTGTATGGTCTGGTCCCAAATCGCTGTTATCCTGCTGTTGCCTGCCTCATTCAAAAATTCTTCCTGCGCATAGCGGATTCCCGTATCAATAAACGCAACCACCACACCTCTTCCAGTCAGTGAAAGAGGCGGTCTCTGGGTCTGCAAAACCCCTGAATTAATCAGGCTTATCGGGTCAAAATCCTCCGCCATAAGACCAAATACCTTTGGCAGCGTATGATACACATACAAATTTCCCATCATATCCTGCAGCGCGCTCTGCAGCAGATAGGCAATTCCAAAACGGCTGTTTATTCTGGTAAAGCAATACTGTTCATTTTCTTCTTCCGTCGTAAATGGGTTGGTAAAATCCACAATGATTTCACCATACTCTTCCGATAAAATTTTTTCTTTACAGGTCATAGCAATCCGGCTTTTTCTCTCTTCTTATTATCCTATGACAACATCCCTCTTCTATGCCTGTACGGTTTTTGTTCTGTCTTTTTCTGCCTTGACCCTCCGGCTACGAAAGACCTTCCGGCGTCCCCGGCAATGCCTTTACATCATCGGGATTTGCCGCCGTGCTGCTTCGGATGTCAATAATGGGTCCCCCGGTACCCTCGATATATTCTCTCGTGATTGTCACCCTGCCTATATTGTCATCCTTCGGAATTTCATACATAATATCCAGCATAAATTCTTCGATGATAGAGCGGAGCGCCCTTGCACCGGTCTCCCGCTCCAACGCCTTTTCTGCAATCGCTTCCAGCGCCTCATCCGTAAAATCAAGCTTCACTTCGTCCAGTTCAAGCAGCTTCTGATACTGCTTTAATATGGCGTTTTTCGGCTCCTTTAATATCTTCACCATCATTTCCTTGGTAAGCCCCTGCAGCGTAAAAATAATCGGCAGTCGTCCGATAAACTCGGGAATCATACCGAATTTCCTGATATCCTCCACCGTCACCCTCGCTATCAGGTTTTTTTCCTTATCAAAACGGTCCTTAAGCTGCCCATTAAAGCCCATGGAGCTCTGCTTTGTCAGGCGTTCCTTGATAATAAGCTCCAAATCGGGGAAAGCGCCGCCGCAGATAAAGAGAATATTGCGGGTATTAATTGTTGCCAGCGGAACCATCGCATTCTTGCTGTTTGCGCCCACAGGCACTTCGATTTCCGCGCCCTCCAAAAGCTTCAGCATACCCTGCTGTACGGATTCCCCGCTGACATCACGGGAATTGTTGTTCTTTTTCTTCGCAATCTTATCTATTTCATCAATAAAAATGATGCCGCGCTCCGCTTTTTCCACATCATTATCCGCAGCCGCCAAAAGCTTTGACACCACGCTCTCGATATCGTCGCCAATATATCCCGCTTCCGTCAAGGACGTTGCATCCGCAATGGCAAGCGGCACGTCCAAAAGCCGCGCAAGCGTTTTCACCAGATAGGTTTTGCCGCATCCGGTCGGTCCAATCATCAGCATGTTGGATTTCTCTATTTCAATCTCATCCATGGTATTGGTGGCAACGCGTTTATAATGGTTATATACTGCAACAGAAATTGCTTTCTTCGCGTGCTCCTGCCCCACTACATATTCGTCAAGGCTCGCCTTTATCTTATGAGGCGCAGGAATGTCACGGATATTAAGAACCGGCTGTCCTTCTTCCTTTTCTTTTGCCTTTTTCTTCTTCAGCCGCTGCTTATTGGGAATACCGCCCTCCCCCTGCAAATCTGCAATATTGACAAAACTGATATTCGGAAATCCCTTCCCCATATCCTGTCCGAAAGAGGGATTGTTTAAAAGCCCTTGATAATCAAACTGGCTCACCGTATCCATCGTTTTGTGCATACAGTCGTTACACACGGTAATGTTGTTCGGAAGCTTAAACATTTTTCCTGTCTTACTCTCGGGGCGCCTGCAGATAAAGCATACATCCTCATATTCTTTCTTAGGCTCCTTTGGCTCTTTTTTCTCGGAATCTTCTCCCCGCTCCGCCTCTTTACTATCCTCTTCTTCTCTTACCGCTTCTATCTGTCCTTCTTCGGCAATTTCTTTTTCTAAATCCGTATCCTTGTTATCGTAGTCTGCCATATCCGCTCCCATCCGCCCTGACGGGCATTTACTCTTTTTATCAAAATCCACATTCCCGCGGTGTGTTGTCTGCACATTGCAGCAGGAATATGTGCTGCTTTTTATATCTGTTGCTTTTTATATATTTTTACGTAAACTATTATATCGGATATGATGCATCTGCACAAGTGAAGTTTTTCTAAACACGGAAGAGAATGCAGCAGGGGACGCCGTGCGGCAGGTCAGGGTAATTTTGACAGAGAGATAAAAAACTGCCCCAAGGTAAAAGCTTTGGGGCAGTTTTAGGAATGTCGCAAAAATTTGTCTGCACATATATATTCGGTTTTTATTCTTCTGCGGGTCTGCTTCCGAGCGTTACCTGCAGGGTGACTTCCACATACTCGCCGTTTATATTACGCATAACGACGATTTCCACCGTCTCGCCGGGTGCGTAGTATTCCAGCGCTTCCCGCAATTCTTCCGCTGTCAAAAGCTTTTCGCCGCCCAGCCTGACAATAATATCTCCTAAAAGCATACCTCCCTCGGCTGCCGGTGTGCCTTCCTCCACACTGGAGACGATAACACCTTTGGGGCTTCCGTACAGTTCTGCCACGTCAGAAGTAACCGTGCGGGGTACTATACCAAGATATCCCGCCTCACTTACCTTGTTGCGCGTTTCTTTTGTCATCAAATCTTCTAATATCGGTTTTGCCGCTGAAATGGGGATGGCGTAGCCCATTCCCTCTACCAGCGTATCTCCTATCTTACTGGAGTTGATGCCTACTACTTCGCCTTTTATATTCAGCAGCGCGCCGCCGGAGTTGCCGGGATTGATGGCTGCATTGGTCTGAATAAAGGTGCCGGTGGAACCGTCCTCCATTTCCACATCACGGTCTAAGGCGCTGACAATGCCATTTGTCACAGACTGCCCATAACCCAGCGCATTGCCGATGGCAACTACGGGCTCACCCAGTTTCAGGCTGGTCGAATCTCCCATTTTGGCAATGGATATGGCATTTCTCGTCTCCTCGCTGAGGGAAGCAATGGAAACGGCAATAATCGCAAGGTCCATGTCCTCATCCGTTCCCTTGACAACGGCTTCCACGTCCGTATTATCTATAAAATGCACCATAAGCTTTTTCGCATCCTCAATCACATGGTAATTGGTTGCGATAAGAAGCTCCGTTTCATTTTCTCCGACAATAATGCCGGAACCGCTTGCTTCTCCCTCCCGCTCCATCGGCTGTCCAAAATAGGTTATCTTTTCTACGTAATTGTTGGCGATGGAAACCATGGAAGGCATAGCGTTGGCAGCCACTTCCGACACATCAAAATTGACTTTGGTAAGAGCGCCTGCGCTGACGGTATTGACATTTGTCTCGGTTTCCTTTAAAAGCTCACGCAATTCATCAATTTCTTTGAGCGCATTCTGAATTTCTTCCGGAATCTCATAAGTCCCGTCACCTGACTCTGTTACGGCAGGCTGGCGTTTATCGAAAAGCCCCGTCCCTTCTGCCACGGCCCACACGCCGACGCCTGCGCTCAGACCAAAGCATAAGCCAAGGCTTACGCTCGCCAGTACCTTGCGGAAACCGGCTCTCGACCTGCGCTCCTTTTTCCCTCTCAAATCCTGCGCCGGTGCTTCCGGCATCACCTGCGTTTCCTGTACGCTTCCCTGCATGCCTCCGCTCTGGCTGAAATTCTGCTGCCTTCCGTCTGCATAAGGGCTGTTTCCATTCGTATAATCGTTATTCTCGTACATCACAATTACCTCTCTTCTTTCCAATGACAAACCGCCTGTATCTAAAACATGGTTTTAGTATAGTGAACATTTGTGTTTATTTTGTGATAAAATTATGATGTTTGTGTTAAATTGAAATGCTACTCTACCGTCACTGACTTTGCAAGGTTTCTGGGCTTATCCACATCGCAGCCTTTTCCAACCGCCACATAATAGCCGAAAAGCTGCAGGGGAATAATTGCAAGAGAATTGGCAAAATAAGGATTTGTCTCCGGAATATAGGTCACATAATCCGCCGCCTTTTCTATCGCCTTATTTCCTTCGCAGGTAATCGCCATAACAAACGCGCCTCTTGCTTTCACTTCCACCATATTGCTGATGGTCTTCTGGTAGAGCGCCGGCTGCGTGGAAACTGCTACCACAAGCGTGCCGTCTTCTATCAGGGAAATGGGGCCATGCTTCAGTTCTCCCGCCGGATAGCTCTCCGAATGAACATAGGACGTCTCCTTTAACTTCAGGGAGCCTTCCATGGAAATCGCATAGTCGATGCCTCTTCCGATAAAGAAAATATCCTTCGCTCCCACATACCGGTTGGCAAAGCGCTGTATTTTTCCTTTCTGTCCCAGCAAAAGCTCAATTTGATTGGGAAGCTTCTTTAAATCTGCCAAAAGCTCTTCGAAAAGACTGTCGTCGATGACGCCGCGCACCCTTCCCAGCTTCATGGCAAGCAGGTATAATGCTGCAAGCTGCGCGCTGTATGCCTTGGTTGTCGCCACCGCAATCTCCGGTCCTGCCCAAGTATACATGACGCTGTCCGCTTCCCTCGCAATGCTGCTTCCCACCACATTCACGATACCAAGCACCTGAAAACCTCTTGATTTTGCCTCTCTGAGAGCCGCAAGCGTATCTGCCGTCTCTCCTGACTGGCTGATAACAATTACCATCGCTCCCTCTTCCAGCACCGGATTCCGGTAACGGAATTCGGAAGCCACATCTACCTCTACCGGTATCCGCACCAGCCCCTCCAGAATATATTTGGCTGTCACGCCGGTATGGTAAGCAGAACCGCAGGCTACAATATGAATCCTCTTTACCTTTTGCAGCTCTTCGTCCGTCATATTCAGCTCTTCAATCACAATCTCCCCATTCTTGAGACGGGGCGAAAGGGTCTCCGTCACCGTTTTCGGCTGCTCATATATTTCCTTCAGCATAAAGTGCTCGTAACCCTCTTTTTCCGCAGCGTTAGCGTCCCATTCGATAGTGACGGACTCTTTTTCAATTTCCTCTTCATCAACGCCATAAAAATTGAGCTGATCTTTTCTTACTCTTACAACCTCCTGGTTGTTTACATAGTACACCGTGCGGGTATATTTTAGAATTGCAGGAACATCGGAAGCAATAAAGCAGCCTTTGTCGCTCTGCCCTACAATCAGCGGGCTGTCCTTGCGCACCGCATATATTTCCTCGGGAAAATCTGCAAACATAATGCCCAGCGCATAAGAGCCTTCAACGCGATGCAGCACCTTGGTGATTGCCTCTAACGGATTTCCTTTATAATAATAATCCAGAAGATGCGCCAGCACCTCCGTATCTGTATCCGAGACAAATTGATACCCTTTTCCGACAAGCTTCTTTTTTAAGGAAATATAGTTTTCAATTATGCCGTTGTGCACCACCGCTATGGTTCCTTCTTTATTGAAGTGGGGGTGCGAATTGACGTCATTGGGAATCCCATGCGTCGCCCACCTTGTATGCCCAATGCCTGCATACCCCGGCATAGTCTCTCCCCCATGCGTCAGGTTTTCCAGTACCTTCAGTCTTCCTACTGCTTTTTGTATATTGATTTTCTTGCCGTCAAATATGGCAATTCCTGCAGAATCATATCCTCTGTACTCCAGTTTAGAGAGTCCGTCAAGTATAATCGGCGCTGCCTTTTCCACTCCAATATATCCGACTATTCCGCACATTCTTCTCACCTGCCAGCTCCGGCCAAAGCCAAAGCGCCTTTCTTCTTTAACAACTATGTTTCCTATAATGTATCACACCTGTGGTGTCAGTGTAAAGGAATTTATCCCGTAAAAGATTCTGTAGAAATATAACAGCGCTCTCACCGCTCCCAATAATAAGGCGAGTCCGTACACGCCATCACCATCCGTTTCGGCAGCTTTTTATAATGCTTCCCCAAAAGATATCCCGCATACTTGGCGGCGCACTGTATATAAAAATGAGGCAAAAGCCTTTTGTTCTTATGCTGCCACAGCCACCGCGAGGTCTCTTTTACCATCTTTTTCCCCTCTTTTTCCGAGGGAAGGCTCCTGAAAATCTGCGGATTGTCCGCCTGCGACACCCCCAAATCAAAATTGCGGCGCATCTGCTGCATATTGGTATAGTTATGGGAATGAATCACCTCGGCGTCTGCAGCATAAGCAACTGCATAACCGCTTTTTATGGCGCCTGCGGCAAAAATCATATCTTCGTTAAATATAGTACGCTTCACAAAGCCGTCCAGTTCGTCATAGATGCTTCTTTTGTAGGCAGCGCACACATTGGAACAGAAAAAAGTTTTGATTCCCTTTCTCTCCAAGTCCGCAAGCGTATTTACATGGGAACGGTCAGGATAGTTGAAGCTTCGCGTATACCGTTCTATGACGCCGCAGTCCGGCGCAGGAAGCTGTCTGGCATAGGCTGCCGCCACCTGGTCCGGTCTAAGCGCCTTTAGAAGCCGCTCTAAAAGATACGGATTGGCAGGCTTTGCATCCTGCGTCATCATCACGAACACCTCCGCCTCGGAGCGGCGCACCGCCATGCGCCTTGTCCCGCCATGATTAAACTCTCTTTGGGAAATATGATATACGCTTACCTTGTTTCCGTATTTTTCCCAAAAAAGGCTTCCATATATCAACTGTGTAAAATATTTCTCTTCCGTGTTCATCAGAATAATCCTGTTTACCCTTACCGTCTGTGTAAGCAGGGCATCCAAAAGGGCAAACAGTTCCTTTTTCGGTTTATATAAGGGAATAATGATATCTATTGACATCTCATGACTCCTTTCGTAGTATCATCCGGTTAGGTAATTGCGAAACTCCAATTTCTCCAATCCTTCCATGCACGAAAGGGAGCCGCCCTCGCAGCTCCCTCTTTTACTTCGTACAGCTATTTTAAATTTACATACTGGGATACAAAATCATGGATGACATTGGAGTACTCCACTACCTCCGGAGACGGCTGGTAATCTGTGTCGTCAAACAGATACTCATGCAGCCATTTTACATTGTCTACCAAATCGATTCCATATACGCAGCTTCCCTTTGCGCCAAGCGTATCAGAGCCTCTCATGCTCGCTTCGGGGAACCCTGTTTGGTCTACAATCTGATATTTTGAAATCTCACCGAGAAGTGCGATAATTTCATCTAAGCTGAAGGAAGTATATACATACTGTGAAACGTCGTTCGCCACTTTCACAAGCGTCTGCAAATCCGCCTGCTTTGCCTGCTCCGCGATGGCAAGGATAACTTCTCTCTGGGAAGCTGCTCTTGCAAAATCGTTACCGGTCTTGTAACGGATACGGCAGTACGCCGTAGCCTGCAGCCCGTTTAAAAGCTGATAGCCGGTATGTTCCACAGGCGTCCACGCTACTTTCATGTCCTCCGCCATCGTCTTCTGATAGCTGTTGATATGCAGAAGCTCTTCCTCATCCACATCAAGCCACACGCCGCCCAGCGCATCAATAGTAGCTGTCAGTCCGTCAAACCCTACCGTAACAAATTCTTTAATGTCCAAATCCAGATTGGTGTTGAGCATTTTTATCGCCTGCTCCGCACCGCCGTAGCTGTATGCAGAGTTACATTTTCCGTACTTATCGTTGCCGAGATTTAAATATGTATCCCGATAAACGCTTACAAGTTTTACATCACCCGTTTCCTCATTGATGGAAGCAATAATGATACAATCGCTCAAAGTACCCTTTGCGAGCTGGCCTGTTCTGGAATCCACACCAAAAAGTACGATATTCCTATAGGTTTCCATGTTTTCATTTTCTGCCACCTGCGGGTTTATCACAATGTCTTCTTCATTGAAATCAACTGCAAAAAGCGGTCCCTTGTTGCCCGTGGAATTGTTGTCCGCCTTGGTTCCAAAATCTTTGAACAGCCACAGCGCGCCCAACAATACTGCCAGCACTAAGATTTCGACTGCAAAGATAATAAATTTGCTTTTCTTCTTTCCTTTTGCCTTTTTTGTCTGTCCTGCCGCGGACGTTCTCCCTTTGTTTCCTTTTTCTGCCATTTTTCCTTATCTCCTTATCCTCTGCTTCAGCCCAAAAGCTAATACGCATTTTTATTGATAAAACCTGTAAAAAAGGTTCGGAATATTATTTTAATATCCAAAAGCATGGACCAGTTTTCTATATAGTACAAATCATATTCTATTCTCTTGCGTATGGAGGTATCGCCCCTGTAACCATTTACCTGTGCCCAGCCGGTCAGCCCCGGCCTTACCTGATGCTTCACCATGTAGCGGGGAATTTCCTCCTTAAACTTCTCCACAAAATGAGGACGCTCCGGTCTTGGCCCCACAAGGCTCATATCGCCCCGCAGAATATTGAAAAGCTGCGGCAGCTCGTCTAAGCTCGTCTTTCTGAGAATCCTGCCGATTCCTGTCACACGCGGGTCGTTTTTGACCGTCCACGCTTTCTGTTCCTCAGAAGGCTTCTGCTGCTCCATACTTCGGAATTTATACATATAAAAGGACTTGCTGTGCAGTCCGACACGCTCCTGTTTGAAAATAACAGGCCCTGGACTGCTTATCTTGACTGCGATTGCCGCTATCAGCATAATCGGCGAGGTTATGACAATACCCGCCAAAGAACCCACAATATCCACCAGCCGCTTTGCCACACTGTTTAACGTATTGCTGAGCGGCACATAACGGATATTGATAACAGGAAGTCCCATCAAATCCTCCGTGTAAGGCCTGCTTGGTATCATGCTGTTATAGTCCGGTATAAATTTAGTATGCACACCAAACTTCTCGCAAATGCTTACAATCTCTTCCAGTCTGTCATAGTCCTTTAAGGAAAGCGTAATGGCGATTTCATCCAGTTCGTTTTCCGGCAGTATTTCATGCAGGTTATCAATTTTTCCCAAAACCTTGACGCCGCGGTAAAGTGTCCCCGCAGGTACAAAATCGTCTAAGATGCCGCATACCACATAACCCCATTCCGGATTGCCTAAAATCCGGTTGATATATTCCTCGCCTGCTCTGGAATAGCCCGCCAGCAGAATGTGCTTGAGATTGCGTCCTTTCGCACGCAGGGTGCGAAGCGTCTTTCTGACAATCAGGCGCGACAGGGAAGTCAGCCCAATGTTCAGCACATAAAAGATGAAAAACATCTTGCGGGAATAATCATTCAGTTTGACAATATAAAGCAAAACGATAATGGCTACCAACCCGATTGTATTGGCGCAAAAAATACTGTAAATTTCCCTGCCGTATCCGGAAGTCCTCTGTGGTTTGTATACATTACAGTAGTAATATAGCAGGATATAAGCCGGCACAATGACAATCAGCGCCCGCATATAGGATTCCATCGGCAGAATACCTACCTCCGGTCCAAAATCGTTGAATATCTCAAAATGCAGGAACCATGCCACCGCGTATGAAATTATGACTATCAGTACGTCCATAATCAGGTGCAGCCTGTTAAAGAGCTTTTGGTTATCTTTAATCATACCTGCATCACCTGCTTCATTCACTTTCCGAATTAAGATTAAAAAAAGAATGTATCATAATTGTATCATTTAGACATCTATCTTGTTAATTTTACAAACGGCGCAGAATATTACGCCACAATTCCCACTGTATTCGGCAATAACAGCCAAGCTGCTCCATGCGAAACGGCACCTTCCGCTTTCTTCCTTCCACAGAAAAGCAGCGTTTTGCTCCCCGTATACAGCCTTTTACATACGTAATTCCCATACCTTTTTGAAAAAAGAAAAGCGTTTTTATCAAAAAACCCGCAAAAAGCAACGGCAGATTTAACAGCCACTGAAAAAAGGGCATGTTCTTTCCTATCACATAAACGCTGTTTGCCGAGGAAAGCTTTGTTTTAAACGTATTATAACGGGAACCGCTGGCGGCGCTGCCCGCGTGCAGCACGGCGGCGGAAGGCTCGTACCGGTTCTCATAGCCGTAAATGCGGGCCCGCCAGCCAATATCCAAATCCTCCAGATAGGCAAAATGCAGTTCGTCAAAATAGCCGATTTTTTCAAATACGGACTTTCTGTAAATGGCAGCGCCCGCACAGGCGGAAAAAACCCTTGCCGGCACATTATATTTCTCCTGCGGCTTTCCCTTGCCCCTCGCAAACGCCCACCCCAGCGCACAGTACAAATCACCGGCGCTGTCAATGATTGTCTCGTTTTTCATATCCAACATCTTAGCGCCCACGGAAAAAATACGCTCCGATTTTTGGATGGCGCAAAGAAGCGCCTCCGTAAATCCCGCTTTCACCTTCGTATCGTTGTTAAGCAGGATAACATAGGGCGTCACGGCTTTTCTGATGCCAATATTGACGGCTTTGCTAAAGCCGGTATTTTCCGTAAGACATATGAGCCCCACTTCGGGATGATTTTCCCTTATCCACGCCTGACTGCCGTCCGTGGAACCGTTGTCCACCACAAGAATATGGGCAGGATAAGACTGCGCCTCAAGGGACGAAAGGCAGTCCGCTAAAAAGCGCAGTCCGTTATAATTCGGAATCACGATGGTTACTTCCACTGTTTCTCCTCCCCGCGCGGCGTCCGCCGCGCCCGTAGATTCTGCGCCCTGTGCTCCTTTTTCTTTGTCAGTGCCGGCTCCCACACAATACGGTATCCCGCTTCCCTGACTGCGCGGCACAGCTCCACGCTGATGCGGCAGTATTCTGCATCGGTAAGCCCAAGCTGTTTCCAACCGGATAAAAGCCCATTCCCATCAAGATACAATCCGGCTGCCGCCTTCTGTGCATACTGAGCTCTTTTGCCTTCATACTGCGTACACAGGGACATAAAAGCTTTTTCCACCGTTTTTCTGACAAGGGGAAGCAAATGCGGCTGTATTTCCATACAGCGGATATCCACCGCTGCCGCCTCCTGTGCCAGCGCCGCCCTGTTCATATAACCGCCGAATCCGGCAAACATCCCCAGATAAGGACATTGTCCCTTCTCCGTATAGATGCCGCCCGCGATGCGCCGCCAGCTCCCCAGTATCCTGCCGCCTTTTATGCCAACACCGCTTCTCTGTTTTAAAATGCCTCCCTCGTACCGGATTTTATGGTAGCCCATATGCCCCGTTGCAAGAGCCTGTCCCTTTATCCCGCTGCTTTTTATAAAGTCTGCCGCCGCTCTTCGGGAAGCCTCGTAAGCATAATCCTTGCTCTGCGGATTTGCCGCCGTTGAATTCTCATGGCAGCGCCAATGATACAGTACTTTTGGAATATGGCAAATCTGCCTTTCCGCGGCAACAGGCCAAAACACATCCTCTCTCTTGTCGTGCCGCGCTGCGGCAGTCCCGCTTACGGCGGCTGTGGAACCGCCGTCCGCCGCTGTCTTCTGCCCCTTGTCCTGATACTCCGAAAAAATAGCGCGGACCGCACGCAGCGCAATATCATAGTCCTGCGAACCGTCGAATTCCTGACGGAAACCAATCCGCTTCATCAGCGCCGCTTCCATTATCATAAAATGACAAATGTAATTATTTGTCAGAAAAAGCTCCAGGTTAAAATCCGTCTTTTTATGGCACTCAAAATAGTATGTCCCGCTTTCGTCACATTTATCTTCGTCCGAATAAAGAAGACGCAAATTCACTCCTTTTTCTTTGGCACGCGCTATCGCCGACGCCGCCCAAAACAGCGCATCCGGCGTCAGCATATCATCATGGTCCAAAAGCCCGATAAAGCTGCCCGACGCCGCCTGCAATGCTTCATTTGTATTTTTTGAAATTCCTTTATTTTGCGAAAGATGAAGATATCGAATCCTTGTGTCCCGATACTCCCTGACTATACTGCCCACACTGTCATCTTCCGTGGCGTCCGCTACAATCAGTTCAAAATGCGCATAGCTCTGCCCGAGGACGGAAGCAAGCAGGGCGCGCAAATACCGCTCGTCCGTACGGTACGCGGGAACCAGTATGCTGAAAAGCACACCGCCCTCCTTTGTCCTCTCCCGCTGTGCGTCAAGTATCTCTTCAGACGGCGCCCTATAGCTGTATGGGACTTCTTTTGTCAGTAAACGTTCCAAGGCTGCGAGAAAAGTTTCCCGCAGCCCGTTTTTTTTGAAATAATTTATGGTTTTCCTAAAATTGGCAATCGTAAGCTTAGACATGCTGCTCCTTTACAGAACCGCCTTTAAATCCTCTGTCAGTTTTGTTACCTTATCTGCTGCATCCGCAAGACTGCTTCCCTTTACGCCCATGTAGAACTTAATCTTTGGCTCCGTACCGGAGGGACGCGCGCAGCACCAGAAATTATCCGGCAGCTCAAAGTAAAGCACATTGGACTTCGGCAGTCCGGTCCCTGTTACGCTGCCCGTCTCCATGTCTACAATCTTATCCTCTTCATAATCACGGAAACGAAGCACCTTTAAATCCCCAAATGCCTTGGGCGGATTCTTGCGCAGCTTATCCATAATTTCCGCAATCTGCCTTGCGCCGTCCACACCCTTTAAGGTTATGGTGTACTGTGTCTCTTTAAAATATCCGTACTTCTCGTACATCTCCAACATCATGTCCCAGAGCGTCTTGCCTTCCTTCTTACAGTATGCCGCAACCTCGCAGAGACACATCACTGCAACACATGCGTCCTTGTCTCTGGCATGGGTGCCTGCCAGACAGCCGTAGCTTTCCTCTAAGCCAAACACATAATTGTTGGAGCCGGTCTGCTCAAACAGCTTAATCTGCTCGCCGATAAACTTAAAGCCGGTCAGCACCTCTATCATCTTTACGCCGTAAGCCTTGGTAATCACGTCCGCCATATTGGTCGTCACAATCGTGGTAACCAGCGCCGGGTTCTCAGGCATGGTGCCGGTCTTTGTCTTTTCGCGCAAAATATACTCTGCTATCAGCATACCGGACATATTGCCTGTAAAGGGAACATATTCCCCTGTCTTTGTATCCTTTGCATATACGCCCAAACGATCCGCATCGGGGTCGGTGGCAAGGACAATGTCCGCATCCTTTTCCTTTGCCAGACGCAGCGCATAAGTAAACGCCTTCGGGTCTTCGGGATTGGGGTAATCCAGCGTGGTAAAGTTCGGGTCGGGATTCTCCTGCTCCGGCACCACATATACATTTTTAAAGCCCAGCTCGGAAAGCACTCTTCTCACCGGCTTATTTCCGGTTCCGCAGAGCGGTGTGTATACAATCTTGATATCGTCGGCCACCTCAGCAATCACTTCGGGATGGATAATCTGCTTCTTTAACTCCGCCATGTACGCATCGTCAATTTCTGCGCCGATAACTTCATAGAGTCCGGCAGCCTTTGCTGCATCCTTGTCCATGGTTTTTACCGTATTATAGTCCGTGATGGCGTTTACCTGGGCAATAATTTCCTTATCCTTGGGCGCCGTTATCTGTGCGCCGTCCTCCCAGTATACCTTGTAGCCGTTATACTCAGGCGGATTATGGCTTGCCGTCACCACGATGCCGGAAATGCAGCCAAGAGTGCGGAGTGCAAAGGAAAGCTCCGGTGTCGGACGAAGGGACTCAAATACATAAGCCTTGATACCGTTTGCCGCCAGACAGCAAGCCGCCGTATCCGCAAATTCAGGAGACATCCTGCGGGAATCGTAGGCAATCGCCACGCTCTTTTTGTCACTGTCCTGTTTTAAAATATAATTGGCAAGTCCCTGCGTCGCCTTACGCACGGTGTAGACATTCATGCGGTTGGTGCCGGCGCCAATGACGCCGCGAAGCCCGCCCGTACCAAACTCCAAATCTTTATAAAAGCGGTCTTCTACTTCCTTCTCATCGTCCTTGATGGCAGAAAGCTCCTGCTTTGTCGCCTCGTCAAAATAGTCGTTTTCCAGCCAGAACTGAAACTTGCTCTTATAGTCCATAACATACCCTCCTAAAATAAAAACTTTATTTTGTATACCCCCATCTATTCCGCGGCATACATTCTGCATACAGTATAACAGATTCTATTTCACTTTTAAAGAAAAATCGCTTCTGTCCAAAGAGAAATTGGGATTGTAATAAGGGTCCCCTGCCGCCAGCGCTTTCTTCCATTTCTCCCTGAAATGCGCCGACTCCGCATTGTAGCGTTCCGCCTTTTCCCCTGTATCATCCAGCCCTCTCGAGGCTGATTCGTAGTGATAGAGCTCCGCAAAAGGCGTAAAGACATTAAGAAGTCCCTTTTCCCGCAGCTTTAAGCAGAAATCCACGTCATTTAAGGATACGGCAAAGCTCTCATCCAATCCGCCCGCCGCCTCGTATACTTTCTTTTTTACCATGAGACAGGCGCCCGTGACCGCCGATACATTCTGGGCGTAACAGAGCCGTCCCATATAGCCTAAGTTCTGTCTGGGCTGCTTGTAGTGAGTGTGTCCCGCCGTCCTGTGTGCACCCAGACCAATGACGACGCCTGCGTGCTGTATGGTCTTGTCCGCATAGTAGAGTTTGCCGCCCACGGCGCCGACATCTTCTCTTTGGGCATACATCAAAAGCTCCTCCAGCCAGTTGACGCTGATAACCTCCGTATCATTGTTCAAAAGCAGTACATACTCGCCCGACGCCTGCGAGACGCCCAGATTGTTGATGGCGGAATAGTTGAAACCGCCCTTATAGGTGACAAGCTTCACCCTTTCCTCGTCCTTCAGCTCCTCATAATAGGAAAAAATCTCCTGCCCCGTGCTATTATTTTCCACCACGATAATCTCGTAATTGTCATAGGTAGATTTTTCCAAAACAGAAGAAATACACCTGTGCAAATCCTCCCTGTGGTCCTTATTGGCAATGACAACGGATATCTTAGGATTCCCGATAATCTGATACCGGATACGGAAAATCGTCTCAAAAGCCCTTGTGCTTTCTATTTTAAAATTGGTAAAACCGTGCGTCCTTAAATGGTCGGCAACTGCGCCCTTTGCCGCCTGTATAGCATAAGGCTTTGCATCGATGCCGGACGCCACGCTTCCCTCATGGGAGCGCCAGTAATAGAGCAGTCTGGGAATATGCACGATTTTTTCCGCCCTGTCCGTCAGCCGCAGTATCATATCATGGTCCTGACTGCCGTTAAATTTCGTCCGGAAAAGCTCCGTTCCTTCCATCAGCCGCTTTGCAAACACACTGAAATGACAGATATAGTTGTTGGCGCGCAGGTTGTCCGGCGCATAGTCCGGCTTAAAATGCATAGTCAGCATCCGATTAATGTCGCTGCCCTTAAAGGTCGTCTCGTCACAGTACAAATAATCCGCCCCCTGCTCGTTAATCGCCTGCACATAAGCAAAGAGCGCACTCGGATGCAGGATATCGTCGTGGTCGAACAGACCTACATAATCTCCCGTCGCCATTTCGTAACATGCGTTCGTATTTCCTGCAATTCCTTCATTTTTTGCAAGCTTGCGGTATACAATCCTGCTTTCCGGCAAGACTTTTACGCCCTGCACCGCTCCCTCTGATTCCTGCCTCTTTGCCGCCAGATACGCGTCATCCTTCTTTTTATATTCCCGACAAATATCTCCCACATAGCCATGCTCTGCATCGGAACCGTCCGCCAGACAGAGCTCCCAGTTTTCATAAGTCTGTGCCAGCACGGAATCCAGCATTTCACGCAAAAAAACCTCCGGCGTATTATAGAGGGGCACCAGAATACTCACCTTTACCGGACGGGCAAAAACCGTCTCCCGCTCTTTCGCCGCCTGCTTTGGCGCAGGGAAGCTCGCCGTGCCAAACTGCGCCTTGGCTGCCCGCTCCCGCTTTTTGTATGCTATCTTTGCCGCAATGCCTTTCGGTCCGCCGCAGTTTGTCACCCGCCTTGCCTGTCGTATTCCAAAATGCATCAGGCTGCGCAGCGGCTTGCTGATTTTCCAGAGCGGATTGTTTTTGATGCGGTCCAGCTTAAACTGCAATTCCTCATTGCCCGCCTCCAAATCGGCTATCCTTCCCGCCAACTCTGCATTTTTAATATGTTCCTGTTCGTATGCCTCTTTGTAATCCATGTCGCCTCTCCCAACTGCCAAACCCAACATCCTGCTCTCTGACGCAGGCTATTTTCCAATCAGCTTATCCTGATTTAAAATGTGGTTTACCAGCCAATCCGTCACGATACGCAGCATCTCCTCGATGGTCTCATCCTGATTTTCGTCGATGGCATCCAAATCCCACTCGTCCATAATCTGACGCAGCGCGTCATGCTGGCTTTTCTGGGTAAACATCCTTTTATACCCGATGGACTCCATATACGCCTCCTCATGGGCAAAGTGCGTCAGCGTATATTCCCTTAATTCCTCTAAAATCGCTCTGATATTGTCGTACTTGTCAGGTATGAACTCCTCGCATTTTAAGGTATAGAGTTCATCTGCAATTTCAAACAGCCTTTTATGCTCCTTGTCAATTTCCTCTATTCCTGTCAAAAACTCCTCTTTCAATTCATACATAAAGTTTCCTCGCCTTCTTACGCTTTCTTTTTTAGGCAATTGCAAAACGCTTATTTGCCGGCTCCGAATTGTGCAGCTTGTATAGTCACTGCGTTTCGCAATCACCTATCTTTCTTTTTTCCCTGCCCGATACAATGGTGCGGCTGCTCCAGTTTACCAGCTCCGCTCCTGATATCTGGTCCCTTGCCATCATGCCGACACGATACTCGCCGGCAGGAAGCGGATTTGCAAACCTCACATAGAAGCCGCAAAGTCCCACGTTGACCTGATCCATATTTTTTTCCAAATCAGAGCGGTACTGCTCCGTAAAATCCATGATGTAAACCGTATCCGGCTCCTTTATTTTCTTAAATAGCAATTGTTTTTTAAAGCAGGCATTATCGCTGCCAAGCACTACCGCATAGCCGTTCAGCCTCTCCTTATCCGCATACTCTATCCGCAGCAGCAGGCACTCGTCCGCACGCGCCTTTGACAAATCCATTGCCGGCTCATGCTCCCGCGTATCCTCAAGCAATATCCCTTCCTCAAAGGCAGGCTTAATCGCCGTATCCAGCACGCTTCCATTCAGCCATTCGTGATAGTAGGGGTCTTTACCCTCCAGCGCCGGATGACGCTCATACAGCAGATTCCGCTCCCCCATCAGGCGCTTTACCTTTTCTTCCGTCTCGTCCAAGCCGCGGCTCAAGGATTCGTGATGCAGCAGATACCCGCTGTTTATCACAACATTCTGATACCCCAGCTCATACAGGGTAAAACATAAATCCACATCATTAAACGCCACCTTCAGCTTTTCACAGAAGCCGCCTGCCTCTCCAAAAACCGTCCGGCGCAGCATCAGGCAGGCGCCCGTCACCGCCAGCATATTCCAGACGCCCCTGTTTCTTCCGTCATAATAACAGTCAGAGTCTTTGAGACACTGCAGCTTGTGGGTGGGACCCAGCGCAATATTAGTAACGCCTGCATGTTGAATCCGTTCGGAATCCGGATAGAGCAGCTTATAGCCGACCGCTCCTGTCCACGGCTGCATCGCTTTTTGCACCATCGCCTCCATAAAACCTGTCGCCCGCGCCTCAATATCGTCATTTAAAAACAACAGCAGATTTCCCTTTGCCGCTTCCGCCCCCAAATTGCACATATGAGAAAAGTTAAATTCCATCGGCTTATATAAGTAAACGGCTCTGTGCAAGTGCGCCCTGTGCTCCTGATTCAGCCTGTCAATCTCCCTGCCGACTGCTTTTCTGCTCTGCTCACAGCTCCCGTTGTCTACCACAATAATCTCAAAATCCGTGCTCTCCACCGTGCCGCACAGCGTCTCCAGACATTGCTTTAACACGGACACATTATCCTTGGAGGGGATAATCACGGATACCAAGGTATTTGGGGGTATACTGCCTGCCGTCTCTTCCCTTCCTGCCCAGCCTGCAATGTTCGCCGCGTCTGTCTCCTCCCTGACCGCTATCCGTTTTCCGCTTCTGCCCTCCTCCGGCAAATCCCAGTGCTCCAGACGATGATAAAAGATACCGTTTACATGAGCTATGGTTTTACAGCCCTTGGTAAAGCCGCCGGCAAGCGCCACCAGCTTGTCATGGCACAATCCCTCGTCCCTGCATTCCTCTTCGGTAAGCTGTTCAAAAAGACTTCTGCGCACAGCTACTGCGCTCCCCAGATAATCCCTGCACAGATAAGAATCCGGAGACCAGCAGGGCTTCAGCCAAGGCGTAGCGTACACTTTCTTTTTTACTATCACGTCCTCGTCCCCATAGGCAAGCAGCACCTCGGGATTTTGGGCAAAAAACCACTCCATCCGCTCTTGGGCGTCCTGACTGAAGCAGCCTCCCGCAAAGGCAAGCAGCACCACCTCAGGAGGCGCCTGCTCTGCCTCCCTGTTCTTCCGACTGCCTGTGCCTTTTATCTCTGCGCCGTCCGCACCTGCTTCTTGCGCACAGACCTTTTGTCCGGTATTTTGTGCCTCCTCTTCTGCTGCCTGTTCCATCTCCCGCACCCAGGCATTATAATCCAGTATATACCGTTTCCTTTTTTTTTCGTACCTTATGTCAAACAGCTTTTCAAACCGCTGCCTGACGGCTTTTTTCAATTCCAAAGAGAGCGCCTCCCGTCAAATCAGTTTTTTGGCGGCTGCCGCAATATCCTCCGCCACGGACTCAGGCAGCCTCGCCACCTGCATTTTCACATGAAGTATATTTTCCTTCTGCCGCGCAAGCGACCCCGTTTTTACATAAAGATTAGGGTCCTTCGCAGAAAAGACAAACCCGGAAGTCTGCTTCAAGGGCTTTCCATTGGTATAAAATACCTTTTTATTCCCAAGCGGCACCTCTTTTCCATTGAAGGTAAGCTCCTCAATCCGCACCACGCAGGATTCCATGGACGGGTCAATCCGGCAGACTTCCACATCGCCGCCCACTCTAAGCTCTAACTCCACCTCATGATCGTTCGGGTACATCTCATACGCAAAGTAGGATTCCTGCTCCGAAAAGCCGCCGCCCTTATCCTCGTATACCTGCACCCTGTCGGGAACGCTTATAGGCTGTATCGCCCTGCGCTTTAACAGACCAAGAATTTCTGCCATCGCCTTATTCTTTCCTGTCACAAAGCCCTGAAAATCCTTTTCCTGCTCCCTGTAATACGCAGCCTCCGCGTCCGTAATCCCCAGTTCCTCCAATATCCTGCTTACATCCAGCTTATCCCGCCTCTTATCCTCTAACAGATAACAGTAAACGGCTCTAAAAGCCAGCTCCTTCACATCCATCGCCTTGCCGAAGGTCCACTCATAGTCGATGACGCTCCAAACCTCCTCCTGCACTACAATGTTGCCAAAGGTCAAATCAAAATCTGCAACAGGAAATTCCGGATTGTACCCTGTCCGCTCCACATACTGCCGAAACAAAGCGCAAAATCCCTCCATATCCTCCTTTTCAAGGCACTCATCCAAAAGCTCCGACAAAAGCCTGCCTTCCAGAAATTCAAAGGAATCCCATATTTTGCCGTTCTCCTCGCAGAGCTCACACTTGTTGATTATCAGACTGCCGCCCTGATAGCGCGCAAGAAGATTTTGATATGCAACAGGCATCTCGCGGATATGCTCCTTCGCCTCCTCGCACAGAGGGTACTTTCTGACTTCCGCATTTCCCTTCTTATCCCTGCGGATTTCTGTTCGTATCCGGTACTCCGGCGCCCTGTCGTTGGAATACTTGGTGTATTTTATATCAAAGTCATCGCCTATAATCACTTCATAGGAATTGGCAAACACAGAAAAAAGCGCATCCTCCACAATGCCGTCAAAGGCTGCGCGCTCATCAAAAAGAAGCAGCCTGTCCCTGTCGAAGTAACGCATGTTATTGGATAATTCGCCACGCCCCGGCAGATAGGCATCCGAGTACAAAGTCGTCATAAACTTGTAATCGGGGTAAGGATAATAGAAATGGTATTTTTTCACGCCGCAGGCAGCAAAAATCTTTTCCAGCCCATTTCGCGAAAAAGTCCTGACCCCGCCGCCGTCCGCATAATTTTCTATGCCGGAAAACCACGTTCCCAGATGGTCTTCCTTACAGCCTGCAAAATATTTGAGCCCGTATTTATTTTCAATGGCTATCACCGCCCTGCCGCCTTTTTTCAAATGCTTCAGTACGATGGATAAAAACTCCTCAAAGGGCTTTTCCTTCCCCATATAGCTCTGCCCGTACTCAAAAACCCCAATCAGAAAAATATAATCAAAATCCGCAGGCAAATCAGGCTCAATATCCTTAAAATTGCCCACATGTATCGTCACGTTGTCACATCCGCTGTGCCTGTAGGCATTTATCATGCTGCGCTTCTTCGACAAATCCACGCAGACCACCTCGCCTGCCTTGCGGGAGAGCGCACCTGTAATGGCACCGCAGCCGCTTCCTATCTCCAGCACCTTTGCGCCCGCCTTCATGGGAATCCAGTCCACAATATTTTCACGAAGCGGAGAAAGATGATAGAGCACCGGCCAGCTTGCGCGCTCTTCTATCACCTTCTGGTATTCTGCCTGCGCGTAATTTTTCGCAATCTCTAACAGCTCGTCCTCCACCTTGCCGTCGGAGTACAAATCCTCGCCGCCGTAATGGTTCAGATTCAGCGTTACCTTTCCAATCTGCTCTGTCATGACGCTCTCCTTTCCTACGCCTCATGCCTGTAGGGTATAATACGTGCCTCCGCATCCGCCGCTTCGCGGACCGCGACCTTAGAATCCATATCGTAGAAGCCCACCGTGTCCTTGTCCGATATTACCGTGATATTCAACACGTCGTAGAGTCGGTGATAGACTTTAAAATCGCTGCCGTCATAACCGGTTACGCCAAGGGACAGCAGATATTCGCCACCCTGCAGGCTCATCTTCTGCGTAAAAGTCACTTCCTTTACACTGCCCTTCCGCACCGGCTCTAAAAACGCCTTTTCTAACATACTGTTGGTGCCCGTAATCTCCGTTCCTTTCACGTTTTTAAAAGAAAAAGCAAAGATAGGCGCCACAATTCTTTCATGGAACTTCACCTTCACATGAATAGTAAATTCCGAGCCCTTTATCACGGCGGTGGTCCTGACATTCTTTTCGTCCGTAATATAAAATTCCGTCATTTCCGCCTGCTTTGTGCCATACTCTAAAAGCTCCGGATTGACGGCGCCCTCCGGCAGGACCGTGTTAATCTCCTGCTCGGTCTCGTCCGGCAGCTCATACTGCCCTACCAGCACGCGCTTAAAGGCATCTATCATCTCTTTTGGACTGCCGTCCCCTAAAAGCTGTCCCTGATTGAGCAGATACACCCTGTCGCAGTATTTGCTGATGCTGCTCAAATCATGGCTGACAAAGACAATGGTCTTGCCCAGTTTTTTAAATTCCTCAAACTTCTGATAGCATTTTGCCTGAAAGAAGACGTCTCCTACCGACAAAGCCTCGTCCACTATCAGGATTTCCGGCTCTATGTTGATTGCCACGGCAAAAGCAAGGCGGACGAACATACCGCTGGAGTAGGTCTTTACCGGCTGGTACACATAATCGCCAATATCCGCAAACTTTAAAATTTCCGGCAGCTTCGCATCGATTTCCTTCTCCGAAAAACCCATCATCGTGCCGTTTAAATATACGTTTTCAATGCCGTTGTATTCCATATTAAAGCCTGCGCCCAGCTCTAACAGGGCGGAAATGCGCCCGTTTACGATTACTTCCCCCTCCGTCTGGTTGAGCACGCCGGTAATGATTTTTAAGATAGTGGACTTGCCGGAGCCGTTCGTCCCGATAATACCCACTGTCTCACCCTGCATAATCTCCATGCTCACGCCGTTTAAGGCATAATGCTCCTTATGCCTGTTTTTTGCCAGTCCAAACGCCTCTTTGAATCTGTCCGAAGGCTTATCATACAGCTTATATATTTTTTTGACATTCTCGACCTTAATTGCCGGTTGTCTTTCTTCCATGCCTGCTCCCATCTGCGCCTCTTTACGCGCATATTGCAAATCCGCCATATTGCAAATCAACCCACAATGCCGCGCAAAACTGCCGCATTTTACAGCACATCCGCAAAATGTACCTTGAGCTTTTTAAATATCAGCGCGCCCACGCCGAACAGAACCACCGTGATAATCCAGAAATACATGGTAGAAAAGAAATCCTCCCAAAACCATGAATGTTCATAAATGGCGCTGCGGTAGCCGTTGACAATATATACCATGGGATTCAGCTTTAAAAACACCGCCCAGCCGGAGCTTATCGCGCCAAAATCCCACATAATCGGCGTCGCCCACATACCCACCTGCAGAATAATATTGATTATCTGCGAAATATCCCGCATAAACACAACAAGCGCGCAGGTAGAATAGCTCAACGCCAGCACCAGCACAAAGGTGCAGATACTGTAATAGACCACCTGCAGCGTGTACACCGTCGGAAAATATCCGTAAAAACAGGCAATCACCAACAGGATGCCCACGAAGAAAACATGGACAAACGTCGCACCGATTATCTTTATAATAGGCAGTACACTAATTTTAAATACCACCTTTTTTACAAGATAATTGTATTCCAGCAGCGCCATGGTGCCATTTGTCCACGCCTCATTAAAATAAAACCAAGGCACCAGCCCCGCCGTCAAAAAAAGCACAAAGGGAATCTCTTCCCCGCCGCGCATTGCCCTGCCGGCGCCGTTCATAATGACGTCAAACACCAGCCAGTACATGACTACCGTGACTACCGGCTGCACCAGCGCCCAGATAACGCCAAAAAAAGAACCCGCATACCGCTTCTTAAAATCATTTTTTGCCAGCTTCCAGATAAGCCGTCTGCTGTGGTACAGCTCCAGCGGCAGGCTGGTTATTTTATCATACAAAAGTCCGAACAATACGCAGGAGACTACAATTACCCCGCAGGAAACCGCTTTTTTTAAAAGCTCCTCCTGCCGGTCCGCCAGCGGATTGTGATGTATCACAATGATGGCTGCCATAATCGCCGCCAGCCCGCAGAATATTATAATTCCGGTTCTTTTGGAAATCTTACTCTTCATGCTTCCTCGTATTCCGCCGCACAAACGGCAATTTAATCCGCCATATTTTTTGTGTATTCGCTAAAGCTGCCCCATTTCGTGTCACGCTCCGATAAAATCAGCTCCACACCCTCCTGCAGGGGCCAGTCCACCTTAATATCCGCATCGTTCCACATCAGCCCGCCTTCATCGCCCGGATGGTAAAAATCCGTACATTTGTAGCAGAACTCCGCATATTCCGAAAGCACCAGAAAACCATGTGCAAAATGCTTCGGCACAAAAAACTGCTTTTTATTTTCCTCCGAAAGAACGATGCCATACCACTTGCCAAAAGTAGGAGAGCCTGCGCGCAAATCCACCGCCACGTCAAACACCTCTCCCTTTATGACTCTGACTAACTTTCCCTGTGGAAATTCCTTCTGAAAATGCAGCCCCCTCAAAACGCCCCGCTTGGATGCCGACTGGTTGTCCTGCACAAATATCTCATCGATACCGGCTTCCTTGTAATCGTTATACTGATAAGTCTCCATGAAATACCCCCGCGCATCCCCGAAAACCTGCGGCGTAATCACCTTAAGCCCTTCTATCCCACATGTCTCAACCGTAATCTTTCCCATCTTTCTTTCCCTTTCCACCTTTGTTTTTACCGGCAATTGTGAAACTCCGATTTGTGCAAGCCGATTTTTAATATCCCATATAACTGATGTTCATATCCACATTGCCGCTGATGCCGTTCACACTGCCCTTGGAGGTGTACTGCCACATCTGGTAATAGCCCTGATACAGCGGCGCACTGCGGTACTCCGCAAGCCAAATCACAAAATCCTCCAAAAATGCTGTTTCCAGATTTTTGTTGTACCAGTTGCGGCTTGCATAAACGCCCGCCTCGAAGCCTGCGTTTTCCACGGTGGTACAAAACGCTTCACATACGGCGGTCCGGCGCTCCACGCTTAAGGAATCCGCCCTGCCCTCGCCGCCTGCGCCTTCCGTGTCAATAAAGACAGGATAGGTAAGCTCGTAGTCCCGAATCAGGCTGACTACCATACTCGCCTCCTCAACCGCCTCAACCTCATTGACCGCCTGCGTAAAGAAATACACGCCCACCTGCAGCCCCGCCGCTGTAGCGCCTCTGATATTCTGCTCAAAATAGGGGTCCTCCACAAGACTTCCCGTCACGCTTCCCCGATAACCGCAGCGGATAATCACAAAATCAATGCCGTCGTTTTTAACCTTATCCCAGTCAATTTCTCCCTGCCATTTCGACACGTCGATTCCTAAAGAGGCTGTTCCCGAAACCGTCTGCGCGCCCTTGATTTCCGACTTGTCCGCATCGTCCACCGCCTGCGCGGTATCTTCCGCCTGTGCATCGATTTCGTCTTCCGTCTTTATCAGAAGGGAAATATCCTCAATCACCAGATATTCCACCTTATCCTTCACCCTGACCTTGGTTGTGCCGCTCGGCACCTTGTAGCCCTCTATCGGCTTTAGGGATACCTCGTAATCTCCCGCAGCCAAGTCGCCGATATAGATGACGCCGTCCTTGTCCAAATCCTTGTAATCGCCCATACCCTTAAGCGTCACATAAAAGCTTTCACCGCTCACAGGCTGATTGTCGCTGTCCACTACCTGAATACGCAAATCCTTTTCCACAGAAGTCACAATCAAGGAAAGACGGTTCTGCTCATTTTTCAGGTTTTCCAGAAACTCATTTTCCTCCGCGTCAAAAAAAGTCTCATCCCGCATAAAGGCGGACAAGTCATTCCCTATCTGTCCGTTTTCAAATACGGCGCCGGTGTTCTTTGGCGTCTCCTCAGACGATTCCGTCGCTTCTAAATTGCCCTGCCCCGAAGGTGTGTTCAAAAGCAGGACTGTCAAAACAGTCAGAAGCCCAACGGAGACAGCCGCTAAAATTGTCAGTCTCTTTAATTTAGAGTCCATTTGCAACCTCTACCAGATATTGTCCGTAGTTGGTCTTCATCAACGGTTCCGCCAGCTTTAAAAGCTGTTCCTTTGTGATAAAGCCTCTCTTATAAGCAATTTCCTCAATACAGGAAATATAAAGTCCCTGCCTTTTCTGGAAAGCCGCCACAAAATCAGAGGCATCCAAAAGTGCATCGTGATTTCCCGTATCCAGCCATGCAAAACCCCTTCCAAGGGTTTCCACATGAAGGGTTCCCCTGCGCAGATATTCGTTATTGATGCTCGTAATTTCAATTTCCCCTCTTGCGGACGGCTTTACGTTTCTCGCAATCTCTACCACATCATTGTCATAAAAATAAAGTCCGGGTACTGCGTAGTTGCTCTTTGGATTTTCCGGCTTTTCCTCAATAGAAAGCGCTTTTCCGCTTTCATCAAATTCCACCACGCCGTACTCCCTCGGATCCCTGACATAATAACCAAAAATGGTGGCGCCCTTTTCCCGCGCCGCTACTTCCCGCAGCACACGGGAAAAGCTCTGCCCGTAAAAGATATTATCTCCCAAAACCAGCGCAACCCGATCCGTGCCGATAAAGTCCGCCCCGATAATAAAGGCATCTGCAAGTCCTCTGGGCTGCTCCTGCACCGCATAGGACAGCTTCATGCCAAGCTGCGCTCCATCACCCAAAAGCTCTCTAAAGGTAGGTAAGTCCCGTGGCGTGGAAATAATAAGGATTTCACGGATACCCGCAAGCATGAGAATGGAAAGGGGATAATATATCATCGGCTTGTCATAGACCGGCATAATCTGTTTGGATATTGCTTTTGTCAGCGGGTAAAGTCTGGTGCCGGATCCTCCGGCAAGTATAATTCCTTTCATACATGTACTCCTTCTATTTGTATAAGGCAAAGCCGCGCCCTTTATCATTTCAGAGTCCTGCTTTGCCGCTTTACTGGTTATTATAGCATGTCTGGGGGAAATTGCATACCGAAATATGGAAAAAAGGAACGGCGCTAACCGTTCCCTTTCTCAACATATGGTGCGGTTTATTTGGTTTCGTACATTTCGTTATAGTACTTCTGGTAATCGCCGCTTGTCACGTTTTTCATCCAATCCTCGTGCTCGAAGTACCATGCTATCGTCTTTTTGATTCCTTCTTTGAACATGGTTTCGGGATACCAGCCGATTTCCGCCTTGATTTTGTCGGGTGCGATGGCGTAACGCCTGTCGTGCCCTTTCCTGTCCTCCACATAGGTAATCAAATCTTTTGTGATATGCGCTTTGCGTTCATCCGTATCGGGCAGCATCTCCGCCAAGGTTTCCAAAATGATGTTGATAATCTCGATATTCTGCTTTTCATTGTGTCCGCCGATATTGTAGGTTTCAAACAGCCTGCCCTGCTCCTGCACCATATCGATTGCCTTGGCATGGTCTTCCACATAGAGCCAGTCGCGGACATTCTTGCCGTCGCCGTACACGGGAAGCTTTTTCCCTAAAAGCGCATTGTTGATAATAAGCGGAATCAGCTTTTCCGGAAACTGATAAGGTCCGTAATTATTGGAACAGTTGGTAATATTTGCCGGAAAACGATACGTGTCCATATATGCCTTCACCAGCATGTCCGAGCTCGCTTTGCTGGCAGAGTAAGGACTGTGCGGTTCATAGGGCGACGTTTCATAGAAAAACGCATTGTCGTCGTCAGGCAGAGAGCCGTATACCTCGTCCGTGGATACGTGGAGAAATTTTTTCCCTTCCTTAAAGCTTCCGTCCGGAAGCTCCCAAGCCTCTTTTGCACAGTTTAACATAACGGCAGTTCCCAGCACATTCGTCTGAATAAACACCTCCGGATTGCGGATGCTCCTGTCCACATGACTTTCCGCCGCAAAGTGCACGACTCTGTCAATATCATTTTCTGCAAAAATACGGCGAATTGCTTCCTTGTCACAGATATCCGCCTTTACAAAGCTGTAATTGCTTCTGTCCTCCACACCCTTTAAATTCTCAAGGTTTCCCGCGTAGGTCAGTGCATCCACATTGATGATACGAATCGTATCTCCATACTTTCCAAGCATGTAGTGAATGTAGTTGGAACCGATAAATCCGGCCCCTCCCGTTACCAGATAAGTTCTCATAAATAAATGTCCTTTCCAGCCCCGCTCTTCCCTGCCGAAAGAACGGGACATCCTATTATAAATATCAGTATCCCAGATAACTCCAGTTTAAATCCACATTTCCGCTGATTCCCGTCACCTTTCCGGTCGACTTATACTGCCACATGTCGTACCTTCCCGTGTAGGTCGGCGTTGAAGCATACTGCGCCAGCCAGATTTTATACTGGTTCAGCTTGCTTGTATCAATCTTCGTGGTGAGCCAGTTCTTATTTGCATAAACACCCGCCGTATACCCGCTGTTCTGGATGGTCTGGCAGAAGGTTTTGATAACGTCCGTTCTGGCAGCAACACTGATGCCGTCCGCTCTGCCTCCGGATGCCTCCACATCCAAAAATACAGGATAAGAAATCTTATAATTCTTAATCAGCTCCAGCACCATGGAAGCCTCTTCCACCGCCTCGCTATTGTTGACTGCCTGCGAGAAGAAGTAAACGCCCACCTTGATGCCTGCTGCAGTCGCACCCTTAATATTTGCTTCAAACTTCGGATCTACAACCAACGCGCCCGTAGAGGATCCCCTGTAGCCGCAGCGGATAATCACATAGTTGACGCCGGAATTTCTAACTGCATTCCAGTCTATTGTGCCGTTCCATTTAGATACGTCGATACCAAATGCGCCGTTGCCGACTATCAGCGAACCATCGCTGGCAAAAGTATATTTTGCACCCTGAATTACCTGCTCGCCGGTCACATACTTGCCGCTTGCATCATAGTAATACAATTTGCCGTTAATAGTCTGCCAGCCCGTATACTTCACAGTCCCCTGTGACTTTACGTAAAAAGTCGTAACGGATGCATTGTAATAATCCGCGTAGGTTGCCTCTACATAGTTGCCGTCCCGTAAAACATAGAGCTGCTTTTTATCCGCGCTGAAAAGCTTATTGTCCTTAGCGCCCACCGTAACCGTAAAAGTTGCCGCACCGCCGTCCGTATGCTTTACCGTAATCGTCGCCGTACCTGCTCCTACACCTGTAACGACAATCTTTACCGTTGTCTTGCCATCCGCAACCGTACCGGAAGCCGTCGCTGTCGCTACCTTTTCATTGGAGCTTGTAACCGTAATTTTTGCACCTGTGTTGGTACTGTTTACGGTGCCTGTAAGCTCTCCCGTACTGCCGGAGAGTATGCTGAGAGTCGTCTTATTTAAGGTTATAGCGCCGTTTCCGACCGTCACCGTCAGGACCTGCGTCACCGCCGCCTGCTTGCCGTCGGCCCCCTGAATGCCTATCGTTATCTTTGCCGTTCCCGCCGCCTTCGGCGTCACGGTAATCGTTGCCGTACCGTTTTCCGTCTTGCCTGCCGTAACCGCTGCAACTGCTTCGTTATCATTCTTTATTATGGTAACTGTGCCCGAAATCACTGCCCCGGGAGCAGAGTTTCCAATCGTCGCCTTAACCTCCTGCTTCGCCCCTCCTATAACCATGGAAAGCGCCGCCGTGCTGAGCGTCAGGGTACGGGTATCCTCTGTAACCGTAACTGTACACTCTGCCTTTATTTCCTTATTTACCCAGAGCGTAACCGTAATCGTCGCCGTTCCCGCTTTTATCGCTTTCAGCTTTCCATCCTTGTCCACCGTAACAACACTCGTGTCGGAAGAGGCAAATGTAACTGACTGCTTATCCGCCTCTATTCCTGTAACCGTCGCCTTGATAACTGCCTCCTTGCCCTTTTCCAGTGTCAGCGCTGTCAAGGCCGGCTGGTCCGCAGTACTCAGGGTAATCACCGGCTTCTGCGCCGCCGTTACCGTTACCGTACAGGTGGCCGTCTTTGTATTGTCAGCTTCGGAAGCCGCCGTAATAACCGCCGTACCAGCGCCTATTGCCGTCACGGTTATCTTACCGCTTTCATCCACTGCAGCCGTTGCAACCTTCTCATCCGACGACTGTACGGAGACCTTCTTGTTTTCTGCATCTGCGGGTTCCACCGTCGCCGTAAGCGTTCCCCTTGCACCAATTTCCAATGCAAGCGCGGTACTATCCAGCTTTACCCCTGTAACTGCCGTCACATCCGGCGGTGTCGAGGGAGACGGACTGGGGTCTGGTACGTCCGGACCGGGGTCGGGCGTCACATCAGGGTCCGGCGTCGGTGTAACAGGATCCGTCGCAGAACCGTCTCCTCCTGACGTATCTACCTGCGATGTCCGCATAAACAGCATACTCTTTGCCGTCGCCAGAGGGTCGGGCACTTGATTTTTGGGAACAGCTGTCCAACCGGAATTCACTACTGTCTGCGTGGACTCCACCCAGCCCACGGTATCCTGCAGCACGGATTCCACTGCAGTTTCATTTTCCTTCGTGTCCTCCTTTTTCGCGTCGATTTCGGACTCCTTCTTTATTTCGTCGGCAACCTCTACCTTTTCATAGGCTATTTCTTTTTTTACCGTTACCTTCTGCGCCGCGTCCGGCAGCTTATAATCCGCATATTTCTCATCTGTCAAAGAGTTCATGGACACAGAATAATTACCGGGGGTAATCCCCGCCTTATAGATAATACCGTCCATGTCATCATCGGACCAAACCTCCGTCTTGCCGTCGGGTGTCGTCACCGTGACAGAAAAAGGAACATTGGGCACCAGCCGGTTGGTCTTGCTGTTGACAAACTTTATTTTCAAATCCTTTTCGATGGAGGTCATATTGAGGGAAACGGAAACTTCCTTTGTGTACTCTCCCTCCTCATAGTCCTTGTTGTCCTCTTCCTCCTCAATCGCATTTGCAGCGGAAATCCGCGCCAGCTCTGCATCTGCAACCGCAGTCAGACCATGCTCTCCAATTACCGTAATATTGTCAAGCTGCGAGCCCACTGTATCAAAAGAGGCCACTTCCTTGTCAATCGCCCGTGCACTGACATATACCGCTCCTGTCGCCAGCGCCAGCACCAGCACCAAAATCCCTGTCGTCGTAACCACCTTGTCCATGGTACTCATATGCACCAGCGAATACCAAAGCTTTTGGAAGAAATTTTTATCTGACATGGCGCTCCAAGGAAGTATTACTTCCTTCTCCTCGTCTTCCTCGTCCTCCTCGTCTTCATAAAACTCGTCATAAAGGGAGGCTCCTCCTTCCGCTTCCTCATATATGTCCGCAGACTCTTCATAATACGCGGCATCTGCAGGCTCCGCGTCCTCTGCTTCATAGTATAACGCTTCTGCAACCTCGCCGTCATAACCAGACGCTTCTGCCCCGTAATAGCCTTCCTCCTCCGCGGCTTCCTCGTCATATATCACATCCTCCGCAGCATAGCAGCCTTCCTCTTCTGCAGCGTCTTCGTCATATGCCTCGTCCTCCGCGGCGTAGTAGCCTTCCTCTTCTGCGGCTTCCTCGTCATATGCCTCGTCCTCCGCAGCGTAATAGCCTTCCTCTCCTGCGGCGTCTTCGTCATATGCCTCGTCCTCCGCAGCGTAGTAGCCTTCCTCCTCTGCGGCTTCCTCGTCATATAACTCGTCCTCCGCAGCGTAATAGCCTTCCTCCTCTGCGGCTTCCTCGCCATACGCCTCGTCGTCACTGTAGTACAACTCGTCGTCCTCACCCTCCGCAAAGACTTCATCCTCAAGCTCTTCCGTATATTCCAAATCATCCCACTCAAGATTCTTGTCAGTTTCATATCCTCTTTTCGTGTGATTAAACAATTTCTTCATCCTTCACATACCTTTCTTCTCTTGACTCTTAACATGTTTCTTAACAATTCTGTAACATTATAACATTTCTGCCATTCCCATTCAAGGCACAACGCCCCTTGAAATGCCGCTATTTTCTTATTTTTTTATGAAGTTCCTCCGTTCTCTCTTTTTTCTCAGTATACAGAACAAAGATTCTTTTTCTCAAGCGGTATGTTTTTCCAAAAATAGAAAGTCCCAATATTTGCATCTCTTTACTTCATTTTCCTTATTTTTGTATCTTGTTTGTATCATTTCTTTACTTTTTATTAAATATTTTGCGCAAGACTGGACAATCTTTCCATATATATAGTACAATCAAACAAGTTTTAATAGAGAACTGTAAAAGATGCCGCACGACGGCGGAACGGAAGGAAATATGGAAAAAGATAAAAAGAAATTTAAAATAAGCTTTCACTTGGTCTTTGCAGTGATTGCAATCCCGATTCTCATCATTATTATCAGCAAATTCTGGGGCTTTGGACGAGGCATTACACAAGAAGAAATCGATGCCATTCCGGTTCCCGACAATCCGGAAATAACGGTCTATGATGCCTTCTTTACGGCGGAAAACAAACCTGCCGCTCCCAATGATGACGGCGTCCCTACCATTGTATGTTTTGGAAACGCACCCTTTGCCGACGACAGGGATGCCAAAGACAATCCCTGCAGCCTTCTTGCAGAGGAGGCGGATGCGATTGTCTATAACTGCTCTATTTCCGGTTCTTATATGAGTACCTACAATGAAGCCTTCTCTGCCGACTATGCCATCGATGCTTTCAGCTTTTACCATGTTGCCGCTGCCGCCACCGGCAATGGCGGCGACACCTTAAGCGCCGCTCTCGATGCCATAGGCGAAGTTGACAGCGATACCAAGACAGCCATCGAGCTTCTGCAGACGATTGATTTTAATACCGTCGACTTTATTTATATTATGTACGACGGGAGCGACCATCTGGCAAAACGAGCCATTCACAACGAGGCAAATATGTCGGATACCCGTTTTTTTACAGGCTCAATGATGTCCGGCATAAATCTGATTCGGCAGACTTACCCATGGATTCAGATAATCGTTATGTCGCCCTCCTATGCCTTTGATGTGGCAGAGGACGGCAGCTTTATCAGCAGTGATTCCAAAGAATTTGGCGTCGGCCGTCTGTCCTCTTATTTCTTCTATCAGTATGATGCCTGCGCCGCCGCGGAAATCACCTTTATCGATAACTTCTACGGCGGCATACGGGAGGACAACGCCACAGACTATCTAACCGATAACCTCCACCTCAATACGGCGGGCAGAAAATTTATTGCCGCACAGATGAAAAGGGTGTTAGAAAAGCTTACCGACACCGAATAACCAGATACCAAAAAAGCCGGCATATACATACCGGCTTTTTTATATCTCTTCCTTTCCATCTCTACTCCTGTGCCTTGTCCGCATAAACGGCATAACCGCCAAGCACATAGAGCAGTTCAAACTCATACTTTTCAAAGCGCTCCGACAGTTTTTTCCCCTCCGCAAAAACCACATAATCGCAGCCCTGCTCCCGCGCCAGTTCCGCAATTCTTTTTACATCCAAAGTCTCTGCCCGCAGCAGGTCATACAGTTCGCTCTGAAACCCCCATACGGACCAGCTGCTAATCAGCATTTCTCTTCCATACGGCATATTTATCCACGGCGAATACTGGCGGATAAACGGCAAAAGCTCCTCAGGAAACGCCGCTTTCACCCACTCCCCCTCCACCTCAATGGCATCGCAGATTTTTACTGCCGCCTCCGGTACATGATACCGGTTTTCCGCTTTGGAAAAATAAGGACTCTCATACACAAGACTGCCCGACAGAATCACAATGCCGGCAAGCGCCGCTCCCGTGACCAGCCTCTTCTTCCCTGTACACTGCAGCATAAGCCTGACCGCCGTGTACGAAAGAACCGGAACGACAGGCACCAGCCACAAAATCCGGTAGTAGATTTCCTCCCCCGTAAACAAACGGACAATCTTTGCAAAAAACGGACAGAAAAACAAAAGCAGCACCACTGCGGGCGTATAAATAAAAATGATTCTGACATTTTTATTTTTTTCTGATGCAAAGAGCCAGATTAACGCCACCAAAAACAGCCCTGCTATCATGCCTGTCCCGATATATCCCTTATACTGTGTAACCACAAAGCTCCACATACTTCCCATGCAAGTCTCCGCCTCTGCTTATTTCAATATCATATACATTCCCATATAGACCGCTGCCGGCAGCAGACATAACGCCAGAGGAAAAAGCAGCCGCCATCGCCGGTAAGCGATAAGCGCACACAGTCCAAAAGCGCCAAAAAGCACCGCTGCCAAAAATCCTCCGAACGTACTGCACAGACAAGAAAACACCGTCAGGCTGAACAAAAGCAGCCACAGACTCTTTTCTATCTTCTTGTTTTCGGCAAGCCTCTCTCCCACCAGATACACCAGCAGAAAAAACGCCGGAACCATAATATTGCCCAATGCCGCCTTTCCCTGACGCGTTCTTGTCATCAGAAAGGTTTCCGCCGTATACAGGGAATAATTTCCCCATAAAATCAAAAGCGCCGTAAAAATCATAAAGGCAGGAAGCTGTCCCCGCTTCCCCTTAAGCAGCCTGCTTCCAATCAGCCCATAAATACAATAAGTAAGAGAAATCAAAACCACCGGCAGCGCGATATGCGCTACCGTCGCAGCATGAATCCCCGTTATCCTCGCCAGAAAAGCAATGTAGAGGGGAAACGGCGCCAGTGCATGACGCATATCCAGACTGGTGCTGCCTCCGGTATAAGGCAGGTAAACATACATCGTATCCGTACCGTCGGCAATCGTAGCCGTCGTCACAAAATAAGCGTCGTCCCCGTCGGCAAAAGAAAGATACCCTGCCAAAAACAACTGCAAAAGCAGCAGGATACCAAACACCGCCCACAGTACCATTTCCCTTTTTTCCATTTTTGATTTTACCGCCTGTAAAACCGGCACTCTTCGCATATGCCGCAGCCGGACAAGTACGCCCGCCACGGCAGACAGAATACAAAATACCGTAAACCACCGCACCAGCACGGAAAAACGCGCTCCCTTTACAATCAAAGGCACCGCAAGAATCTGTAAGGCGGCAAACATAATCAGATATCCCGCCATCCACATAAAGCCCGCGCTTTTTTCCTGTCTGTCCACAAATACCGCTATGCCGGCTCCGATTCCCAGCGGAACTACCACCGTAAACAGCAGCAATATTCCTATTTGCAACACCAGCATTTTAATCCTCCATGCCGTAGAACTCCTTCACCTTACCGCTGATATAAACCGCATCCTCCGGCTTCAGCTTATAGTACATGGGAAGGCGCAGCAGACGTTCGCTCTCCCTTGTCGTATACCGATCCTCCCCATGGAAACGCCCGTGCTTTTGTCCGGCAGGCGCCGTGTGGAGCGGAATATAATGAGATACCGCCCAAATACTGTTTTCCTTTAGAAAGTTTATCAAGGCGGCTCTTTCCTCTATATCAGCCGTCTTAATATAAAACATGTGCGCATTGTGAACACAGTCCCCGGGCACTGCCGGCAGCTCAATTCTGCCCTTATCCGCCAGCGGCACAAGCGCTTCATAGTAACGGTTCCACACAGCGAGGCGGGCGTTGTTGATTTCTTCCGCCACCTCAAGCTGAGCATACAGATACGCCGCATTCATATCGCTGGGCAGATAGGAGGAGCCAAAATCTCTCCACGTATATTTATCAACCTCGCCTCTGGCATACTTAGAACGGTCCGTTCCCTTTTCCCTTATAATCTCCGCTCTTTCAACAAAGGATTCATCCCGCATCAGCAGTGCGCCGCCCTCGCCCATGCTGTAATTTTTGGTCTCATGAAAAGAAAAGCAGCCAAATTCTCCAAACGTGCCCAGCGCCTTTCCCTTATAAGAAGACATAATGCCCTGCGCGGCGTCTTCCACCACATACAAATTATGTCTTTTTGCAATGTCCATAATCGTATCCATCTCGCAGGATACGCCGGCGTAGTGCACCGGCACAATCGCTTTCGTCTTTTCCGTTATGGCAGCCTCAATCAGCTTCTCGTCTATGTTCATGGTATCCGGACGGATATCCACAAACACCGGTACTGCTCCGCGCAGCACAAAGGCGTTTGCCGTGGACACAAAGGTATAGGAAGGCATAATGACCTCGTCTTTTTCAGTGATATCCAAAAGCAGCGCCGCAAGCTCCGTGGCATGGGTACAGGAGGTAGTCAGCAGACATTTTTTCGTCCCTGTTTTCTCCTCTATCCACTTGCTGCACTTCTTTGTGAACTCGCCGTCACCGCATATTTTCTGGTTTTGCACAGCCTGCCCGATGTATTCCGCCTCTTTACCCGTATAGGGTGGTACATTAAAATTAAATTTCATAAGCCCTCTTTTCCGCCTTTACAGGCTATCCTCATCTTTGTCTCCATAGATCAGGCGAACATGCCTGCATGTTCATTTGACCCTCAAATCAAAATTCTCCGCATCCGCTGCAAGCACAGCCATCAATACAATATCCCTGAACTGCCCGTCTATACACACATCCTCTTTCAGATACGCCTCCCTGACAAAGCCCGCCTTCTCATAACTGGCAATCGCCTGCGCATTGTCTGCAAACACCCGCAAAAACAAGCGGTGCAGATGAAGCTCTGCAAAGGCATATCGTTTCATCAGAATTGCCGCCGCCGTCCCATATCCTTTTCCTCTCGCCTCTGCTTCACCGATAAAGATGCCGTACTCCCCTTTTTTGTGTACGGTGTCAATATCGCGGATATAAACGCTTCCCAGCTTCTTACCGCTCTTTTTTTCACATATTATCATCTGGACAACCTTGCCGGTACGCACCATGGTTTCTACCCACTTTTCATGGGACTGCCTTGTAAACGGCGCCTGATAGATAAATCTTGTGCGGACTGCCTCGCTGTTGCGCCAGCGGATAATATCCTCCGTATCCTCGTCAGTCATTGGACGGAGATAAATATTTTCATCTTCATACCTGTTCATGCTTCACTCTTCCCAGACAAATTCACTGTCCCAGACGTCTACGCCGCTATCCTGAAACACTTCCTTCAGGCGCTCGCGAAGCTGCTGCTTTGTTACGTTTTTCTTTAAGATGACCTGTAAAAATCCGCCGCCACCGGCTCCCGCAATAAACCTGCCGGCTATCAAATCCTCACAAGCCCTGAATATCTGTTCAATGCAGGTATTGGTACAACCGTCGTCAAGCTGTTTCGACAGCTCCCAATGCTGTTCAAACAGCTTCGCCACCTCTTCGATATTACCTCTTTCCAGCTCGAAACGCATAAGCGCCGCCATCTTGTGCATAAGGTACAGTGCCTCCACCGTCTTGCGCCGCCCGCCAATATAACTGCTCATCACATCCCGAAGCAGATTGCGCGCCAGCCGCCGCTGCCCCGTATATATCAATGCGAAACGCTCCTGCAGCTCCTTTGCCGTCTCTTCTCTTATCTCTACCTTTCGCACCTTGATATGCTGCGAAAGCCCCGGCTGCGTCGTAATAAATTTGATACCGCCGCGTAAGCCTCCGACCTGATCCTGCCAGCCGCCTCCCGTACTCATAAGCTGCTCCATATAAAGCACCAGCCGATACAGCGCCTCGTCCGAAACCTCCTCACCCATGATTTCATATAGAGCTTTGCCACATGCTGCCGCCAATATACTGCTGGTCCCCAGACCGGAGCCCTTCGGAATCCCCACCACTTGTGTGGACAGGAACAATCCGCCGCCCATTTTCCTTAAAATATCCTGCAGTGTAACCTTTTCCCCTTCCGGTAAAGCTTCCGGAACAACACCACAGGCAATCAGCGCCGCCTTATGCAGGGCAAAGGCATCGTAGGGATTGCTGCAGTCATAAATCTCTTCCAACGTATGCAACGCGCCAAACGCGCCAATATCCTCGCTCGCCACCTCAATTTTAAGCGCCTTGATTTTCCGCGCCGTAACCTGTACCGGAAGCACGCTGTTTAATCGGATAGCAGCATTGACTACCGTACCTCCCTGCTCCAGACAGTAGGGCGGCGTATCCGTCCAGCCGCCCGCCCAGTTGACACGGACCGGAAGCTCCACATGCGCTTCCTCTTTCTGAAACTGCAGCGCTTTGTGCGCAGCAATACCGTTATTTTCATACACAGCCTTACGAATCACGGCAAAACAGGCTTTTTCATAGCTTTCATAAGAACGCCCCCGCCTCTTTGCCTCGCCTGCAAGCGCATTGTAAATGCGGACGGAAGTGCCAAAGTCTGCTATTTCTGCCATAGCTGTCATCTGCTTTTCCTGCTCCTCGTTCATACCCCGCTTTCCAAATACCGCCATCGCCGACTGCCAAGAATACCGCTGTGCCAGCATAAGAATCGACCTGTACACCGCAATCTGCTCCGCAAGCTCCAAGACGCCGGTGACGGCATAGCGGACGTCCGCCCGTTTAAAGCTTTCGCTCAGGCTGACCTTTTCCTGCGCAAGCCACCACTCCTTCTCCTCCACCGAAGCAATTCCCTTCATCATGCGGTATGTGGCAAGCGCCGCCGGCACCGCCTCGTCCATCGTCTCACAGACAGGAAAAACCGCCGCCTCCCAAAAGGTAATCTCTTCTCCCAAAAGCGCCAGAATATTACCGCTCATCATCGTATTAATTTTATCTTTTGGATTATTCTCCACATCATAAATACGCACTACACAGCGCCCGTCCAAAAGGCGCGCCCCCGTCAGCACCACGCCGGCGGGAATCACTACTTTTTCTTTTCCTGCATAACGGATATTGCTGATAATGCTTCCACGCCCAATCCGCATACCGGACTGCAGCATGGAATTTTCTATATATACCTTGTCGTCCGTAAAGATACCCTGTCCCATAATGGAATTATAAACAGAAAGCCCTCCCTGTCCCTCTCTTGTGCCCACCTGCTTTTTCCAGCCCAAAAAAGCGTACGCCTCCAAATCCTTTGTCATCAGGCATAACAGCTCCTTAGTCGTTCCAAAATGGATAAATTCTGCCGGCGTCAAACTGAGCAGGCGCATGGAAAATCCGGAAATCGCCTCCCAGATTGCCTGACGGCAGTATAGAAGTTCCTCGCACAAGGGACCTTCTCCCGCCTCCCGCATATAGGCATCCCTGTCCGCTTCTTTCGCAAGGGGATAAAGAAAATCCCCATAAAAACTGATGCGCGCCTTTTCATTGACAAAACGTGCAAACTTTTCTTCATCCGTTACGCCGTCCGTGCTGATAAGACCATACAATGCCTCCATCAGCTTTACATCAAGCGCCACCGCTCCCGTATCCAAATCCACACAGTCTTTTTCATTGACTGCGCCATATGACTTCAGCACCTCTTCACCCTGCTTGTGAAGAAATCTTCCTACATAATCGGCGCCGTCGTTTAAGAAAACACCATGCCTTGTCCCAAGGCTTACCGGCTCTTTGATGGAAAGCGCAGCCGCCCCTGTAAAAGTAAAGTCTATCTGCAAGGGATTAAACAATAACAGCACGTCTCCTGAGAGTACCAGCATTCCTTCTTTCAGCCTGCCGGCAACGCCCGCCATGCTAATCACAAATTCATCAAACAGCGTAGAATTTCTGCCGTCCGGCAATTCCCTCGGCACTGGGGAAAAAATTTTGCCGCATATGCTGTACTGGGGAATCCGCTTGCTGTCTCCGCCGGAATGTATCACTAAAATCCGCTTCCCCGAAAAGCTGCCGCTTCCCATATCCTCAGCCAGATAACGCAGCACATTCAGCGTGGCGCCGCCGCTTCCCACGCGCCTGCCGTCGGGATCCGCCAGCACGACATATTTCGTACTCTCCGGCAGATATCCGGCGCTGCCTCTGTAAGCTATCTGTATCCGGTAGCTCTCCGCCTGCGCCTCATTAGAAGCAGTTAAAATCACATAGTCCCACCGGATACAGGCACCGCCCGACAGACTCTTCTCATACATTTCCCAACAATCCTGATAACTCTGTTGCAAAAATAACTGCTGCATCGCCTCTCCCTTCCTACTGTGGCAAAAGCCTAATTACAGCAATTATACCATTATCTGCCTTAAAAGTCATCCCTCTTTGTGCCTGATTCTATAACTGATTCCCTGCTCCAAATTGATGGTATGCAGACTGACCCTGTTCTTTCTGCTGCCTACGCCGGTATAGATATCAACCAGACAGGCAACTCCCTTCACCTGACCGCCATCCAGAGAAATTGCCGTGCACAGCCTGTCCAGTTCGCAGGACATATGAAGCACATCCCGCACAATAATATAGTCCCAGTCCGCCCGAAACCGGCCGTTTGACCTTTCGTCACATTTCACTTGTGCACCGAGAAATACCGCCAATGCTTTTGCAATGGGAACGGCAGGCGGATTATCCGGCACAAAACAGAGTTTGTCCCTGTTTTCCCCAAAAGGATTTGCCAGCCCTTCCTCTAAGAGCCGCATGGCAAGTTTGTAAAAAAAATAGTACAGACAGGTTTCCCCATCCTTTAAAAGCCTGTCTATCTGAAAAGTCTTTCCTCTTGGGCTTTCTTCCATCAAAATCAGCAGATTATCCATATGAATATCATGAATCGCCTTTTCGCACAAAGCTGCCTGATGAACATCGCGTTTTCCCTGCAGACCCGGAACCTCACAAAACCATCCGCCGCCTTTTGCCTGCTCCCTCTGCACGGCAATTCCTTTTTGTCCCAGACCCTTCTCCAGAAAAATTCCGGTTTCTTCCACAATATTCATCAAATACACCGTATTCTGCCTGCTGCACAAAAGCTCCAGCGTCTTTTGCATATCCTGCTCTCCGTCATTTTGATGCCTTAAAATTCCTTCAAAATCTATAAACAGCCTTTCATTTCTGATATCCGTATCTGCAATCCTCTGCATAACGCCCGCTGTTGCCTGTCCCTCCTGCCAGATACAATCCGTTCCCTCCCACATGCCGCTTTCAGCATACATAATCGCCTGCTCCCCCTGCAGGTTCACATAATAATCAGCATTTGAATTCATCAATGAATATAACATCTAAACTCCTCCTCTTACGTTCACAGATAAAATAAAACAGCATACTTTTAGAAATTTGGGAAACTTCTTTGCTTCCTGCAAGCTGTTATCCAATCTTCCTAAAATGTATGCTGTTCAGCCTGTCGATTTTATTTTTCGACATTTTATCACAATTTTTCGTTAAAAATGAAATTTACTACGCAATCGTAGAAATTTTTTTATATACGACTTTATTCCGCTTTCATTGCAGCAAGCAGTTCCCGTATTTCCTCCACGGAAAGCCACTCGCTGTTGTTTCCCGAACTGTAGGAAAAGCCCTCCGGCACTTTTTTACCGGTAGGCACGGTCTTTTTGCGCTCGCTCCACACCATCTGCGGATAAATAACAAAGTGCTTGTCATATTCGTAGGTATTGGGCGCATCCTCCACCGTCACCATGATTTCATGCAGCTTCTCGCCCTCGCGGATTCCGACCTCTTTCGTCTTCACGCCGGGCGCCATCGCCTCCGCCAAATCCGTTACTTTAAAAGAAGGAATCTTGGAAATAAAGGTCTCACCGCCTTTCGCTTCCTCAAGCGCCTTAATCACCAGCTCCACGCCCTGCTGCAGACTTATCCAGAAGCGGGTCATACGATAATCCGTGATGGGAAGCTCCGTGCCTCCGTTTTTCAGAATAGAATCAAAAAATGGAATCACAGAACCGCGGCTGCCTGCCACATTGCCGTAGCGCACAATGGAAAAACTCAAGTCCCGCGAACCGGCATATGCGTTTGCCGCAATAAAAAGTTTATCCGAAACCAGCTTGGTGCCCCCATACAGGTTGACGGGATTTACCGCCTTGTCCGTGGAAAGCGCCACTACTTTTTTCACATCGGTATCAAGACAGGCATCAATCACATTCTGCGCGCCGTTGACATTGGTCTTAATCGCTTCCGCCGGATTGTACTCACAAGCGGGAACCTGCTTTAACGCCGCCGCATGGATAACATAATCGACGCCGTCAAGCGCCCTTGTCAGCCTCTCTTTATCCCTGACGTCGCCGATAAAAAAGCGAAGTTTGTCAGCATAGGGCTTGAACTCGTTCTGCATAATAAACTGTTTGAATTCGTCACGGGAATAGATAATGATTTTTTTCGGGCTGTAATGCTCTAATACGTATCTTGTAAATGCCTTGCCAAAGGTGCCTGTGCCTCCGGTGACTAAGATTGCTTTGTCGTTTAACATGTTTGTACCGTGCCTTTCTGATAGTCTGTTTGTTTTCCGGTGTATAGTATGTCCAATGGTTTTGATTATAGCATTATCCGGGAAAAATGTCATTAGTTTTCTGATTTCCGCCAGCCTGCCTGCTGCTGTTGGGTGCTGCGATGATACGCCATGCCAGCCTGCTGTTGGGTGCTGCGATGGGACCGCCATGCCAGCCTGCTATTGGGGCACTGCATCGCTCTCGCTCTGCAAAAGACGTAGCAGTGCCCCAATAGCAGGCTGGCATGGCTGGGCTTGCAGAAGGGCTGGCAGGGCTAGGGCTGGGAGAAAAGGCGGGGGAGGTGGCTGGATAGGATTCAGGTGTCAAAAGCCCTAACCCCAAGCGGGGCTAGGAGGGCGGAAGGGATTCGTATAGTATGAATTTCGTGTTGGAAAAGGTTTCCGTGTAGTTGTGGTCTTTCATAAATTGTAGTATCATGGCTAGCTTGGGGTCGCTTGTGGCGATGGATTCCGGTAAGGTGCCGCCGTTTATCGCGAGGTCTGTATTGAGGATGATAACGGGCGGTTCTTTGCCTTCGGCTAGTGCTTCTTTTTGTTTCTCCATAGCGGCTTCCATGGAAGCTGTGCTGTAGGAGGCGAGGTCGCTCCAAGGGTTGAAGGCGGAGGGCATTTCCAGGTAGAAGCTGAGGGCGGGAATGTAGCCGTACAGGATGACTTCTCTGCCTTTTAGTTCTTTTTCGGATACGCAGGCACTGATTTCGGTCAGCCACTGCGCTCTTTCTTCACTCATGCGGATTCCCTTTAGGACAGCGTTGTTTTCCACGACCGCGGCGGTGCTTTTTACGCCTGTTGCTTCTGCAAAGACAAATCTTGTGCCAAAGCCGAGGCTCTGAAACAAAAACACGGCGGTAAACATAATGGCAAGGGCTTTTAAGGGCAACAGCAGGGGAATTTTCCATTCCATCTTGCTTTTGCACAGCCTGTACAGATTCCACAAAACGTAGGGCGCCGCTAAAAAGAGATTGTTAAAGCTGGTAAAGAGCCCGTTGTTGCTGCCGATGGAGGTCAGAAGTACCGACAAAAAAATCAGTCCTGCCAGCAGTTTTTCTTTTCTCTCCGTCTTTTTTCCAAAGACACGCACTAAACATATAAAGAGTGTCAGAAGCAGAAACAGGGTTGCGGGTTTTTGCATGGAGCTGTATTCGTCAAAACGCAGGTCACAGAAGCTGCTGTTGCCCTGCGCATCCCTTCTGGTATACAGCCACAAGGCGGCAGCGGCGGCAAAAATTCCGCAGGCAGTTCGCTTTGCCCATTGCAGAGACTTCGGAAGCACCATGCAGATGATAAGCCCTGGGACTGCGAAACATAAAATCCGGTTCACCCAGTATAGATTCTCAATATATTCTGAAAACATTCTGTATAACATGGAGGAAGCTTTATAATCCGTTGCGGTTTTTGTCATGGCAAACAAGCGCTTAATCCCCTCTGCATAGTTTGACAATCCGTAGCGCAGGGACAAAAAACCCAGCCACGCCAAAACAGAGCCGATATATCCCAGCATACAAAAGGCGGTTTCCTGCAAAACCTTTTTCCATCTCTTACGGCAGATAACGGCATACGCCCATACGCCCACTATCATGGCGGCTTCCGGAAGATTGGAAAAGCGGACGAACACATTGGTTCCCAGCATTATGCCCGCAAGTACCAGATAGCGGCTCTTGTCCTGTGAAAGTCCCTCGTATAAAAACAGGATGCCGGCAAGAAATAAAACATAGGTCAGATAATTGTACAAAAGCGCTGTCGGACAGAAGCACAAGCTGACTGCCGCAAGCTCTCCCACAAACACCACTTCTGCAGGCAGTTTGGCGCGCCTTGACAGAAACAAGTAAGATAAAACGGCAAGCAGGCTTGTAAACAGCCCTGTATATAGATTCATAAAAAGAAGCGTATGCCCGCCGGGCAGCATTGTCAAAAAATGCCCCACCGCATTGGCAAGGTAGGTAGAAAAAAGCCACATGGAATCCATGTGTGCAAGCCCCATATATCTGAAATTGGCATAGTTATAGCCCGTATCCCATAAATCCAGTCCCCAGTGAATATGGCGGAGCGGATACAAAAACAGTATCAACGGAAATATATAGTTACAGCATATTTGATAAAGCTTATGTTCCTTCCACTTATCCATATTGGTACCTCTTCTCCACTTTGACGGACACAAAATCAACCGTAAAAAAATACTTTTCCTGCACAATCCCTTGCATACTTTTTATGCTTTTATCACTAACGTATCCAGCCACTGACACAGCCTCCGGTAAACGCCCACATGGGAAAACAGCAAGTGCAGGACCCGAAACAACAGGCTTCTCAACACGTCCAGAACAATTCCGACGGCAAACACCAGCAAGGCGGCAAGCAGGGTATACGGCACCAGCATCACACCATTGTCCGGCTTTGCTGCCACAAAATAAAACCAGTTCTGCCACTCATACCGAATGGCTTCATGCTCATGCCAGAGATATACGCCAAGCGTATACGGCGCAATCCGGCAGACAAAGCGGCTGAATACCCCCTGTTTTATCCGCATATGGTAAAACACATAGAACAACGCTACTGCCGCAAGCAGCGTCAGAATATGGTTGTAGTTGTAGCTGACAGAAAGCATGTCACGCAATCTCCCTGTCCGCAGATATAAAAAGCGCAGTACAAATGCAAGCGCAAAAATGCCGGCGCCCGCCCCAAAATAAGCAAGCAGGGAACGCCATATGTTTTTAAAAAAAGGAATACCGTACAGCCTGATATATGCCGCCACTAAAAACACGCACATATACCAAATACAGTCATACCCCTGCCTGTCCGTAGGCAGCTTCACGGGAACAACAGACTTTATGATACAAACCAGAGTAAGCAGCAGAACCAATACTGTCTGAAACTGCTTTTTCGTCAGCCGTTTCACGCCCTGCGACAAAAACGGCACAAACAAATACATCATGAAATATGCCGTCATAAACCAATAGTGCTCCGTAGAAAGCGGCAGGAAAAGCGACGCCAGATAGTAAATGGAAAAGCCCTCCTCAGGCAGGCAGCCGAAAGCAGCAGCCAGCAGTCCCGTCCCAATGCTGTAAAACAAAACCTGTAACAGAAGCTGCAGGAGCCGTTTTACTTTAAAGGAGCTTTCTATCAAAAAATAGCCGGAAAGCAGCATATAGACATTCAACGAGCCAATCGCCAATGCCTCCAGCCCCCAAGCCACATAGCCCATATGCGGCATCGAGGCTTCAGGCAGGGGGGTAAGCCAGCCGCCCTTTCCCAAAAAATGCAGCACCACAATCAAAAGCATGGCGACAATCCGCAGCAGCTCCAGATTTGCCATTCTTTCTTTTGCAGGATTATGCGGTTTTCCCAGTGCCGTCGGGTTTTCGCTCATGTTTATACTCCCTCCCCTTTATCCATTTCCATGCCTCCCCCAAAAGCAGCAGCCCGCTGATATAAAAGAGCGGCATATTATAGATGGTATACCTTGACTGACAGAAGATGACGGCAGAAACAACTGTCACATTCACCAAAATAGAAATCAGTGAAAGTACAGCAAGTACGGAAACCGCATTCATGCCGTTTTTACGGACATTCCATACAAGCAAAATCAGATACCCTCCATAAGCCAGTACCGCATAAAACACAAAAATCGGACTCTGTTTCGCTACCGTTGTCAATAAGCCTGATAAAACGTTATCCACAAAAACAGATGCCATCTTAAGGCAGGTACGGGGAAAAACAGCCCTGATTATCTCCCCCGTAATGGCATCTATCTGCTTTTCCGCCAACACAGTGTTATAATCCGTGCCGGATGTATGATTCTCCAGCACGAACGCCTGTATGATTCTTCCCATGGTATCCAACTGAATATGGTCATAGTTATCCTCAAAGTGGGTGACTCTGTTCTGCCAGCCCTTCCCTGCACTGTGCTTCAAATAACCATTCCGTTCACATGCATCATAAATTTCTTCAAATATTTCCCTTACCTGTAAATCCTCTATGGCTTCGGCATCCTCACGCTCCGCCGTATAAAATACCATAGTTGCCAGAAAACGGTTATCCTTTGAATGGACTGCCGGTTCTCCCCTGAGCGCGTAATTATAACCCATATCCAAAAGCTGACAGCTTAGGAAAATCCCGCCGGTACACAAAAATGCCGCAAGAATTCCCCTCCCGTATCTCTTTTTCTGAATGCCGGCGTAAAAAACCGCAATCGCAATTAAAATCAACGTCAGATACATCTGTTTTCTCGTTGAAATCAGGATAAACGAAACGATTCCTGCAAAAAGCAGAGCCTTTTTTCTTTGATGTAACGTATACTCCAAAAGATATCTGAAAAACAGCAAAAACAGCGGAATACAAATACCTTCTGTTTCAATACTGTTAGAATACATCGCCCCTCTCCTTGCCCCAAAACGGCAAAGCAGGGAAACCGCCAGACAGATTGCCGCAAGCATCCCTGACAGGATACCTTTTAACTGCATTTCCTTATGCAGATAATTTACCAGACTCCATGTTGCCACTGCCGTCAAAACACTTTGGATAAGTACCGCCAAAAACAGCCAGGACTCTCCAAGCCTTCCAAACAGCAGGCGCTGCAAAGCCAGAAAAATCGGATAAAACGGTTCTCTCTGCATTTCCATATTGATATATCCTTGTGAGTCCGGCGACAAAAGCGCGCCGTCCCAGACTGCAAAAAAAAGGTAAAATACCAGATTAACCAATAACACCCCTATAGAAAACGCGGCTTCTTTTCTTTTTCTGTTTTCCATGCCCTTCCTCACTTTTTCTTCGCGATGACAAACATAAAATCATGGAAATTGATATTGATGTTCATTTTGGTGATACCTAATCTTTTGAAAAAGCGATACATCTTTTCATGGGAGGACTTTATACACAACAGGGTATAAAGAATGGTATTTACACTTATCGTATTTGCCGGATATGATATGTCCACTACCTCAAAACCCTTTTTTTGAAGCAGCAGGGAAAGCGTCTTCCTAGAAAAATAGTGCAGGTGTGTGGGCGGATGTATCTGTCTCCATTTTCTTCCGCGCATCCTTGCGTTCAGGCTTCCCGCATCGCCTGTAGTAATGCAGATATATCCCCCCGTATTTAATAATCCACATGCCTTCTCCACATACACTTCCGGCTTCTCCAAATGTTCAATGGTATCCCACATGCAGACAATATCATATTTCTTACCGCTATAAAAAGCCGCAAAATCACCGTCATGCGCATTCTGTCCCAGCGTTTCCCTTGCGTACTTTACAGCATCCTCCGATATGTCGATGCCTTCCGTATCGCAAAAAAATGCCTTCGCCGCCTCCAGAAAAAAGCCGTAGGCGCAGCCGATTTCAAACAGATGCAGCCGATTTCTGTCCGGAACAAATTTTCCAATTCTCTTTATTCTTTTTCTAAAATTATGCTGTATGATTTCTTTATCTGACAGATAATCCGCATATTCTTCCCCATGATAATAATTGGCGGAATACAACTGCTTTATCTCCTCTTCCGTCAATTCCAGATTGGTAGTCAGAAATCCGCAGTCCTTACATTGAACCAGCCCTTTTATTCTGCTCTCTTGAAAGCTGCCGCCGCATACCAGACAGTTTTTGCTCATACTATTTCCCACCTTTGTATTCATAATCCACATCATTTTCCATCTCGTCGATAATGTATCTGGGCCGCTTTTTCGCCTCCAGATAGAGCTTTCCGATATATTCGCCGATGCAGCCTAGCGCCAGCATGGTTAAGCCGCCTAAAATCCATATGGACATGACGACCGACGTCCAGCCGCTTATCGTTTTTCCCATAAGATAAGCGATAAAGTAGGCTGCTGAAATCAATATACTGACTATGGAAATAAACAATCCCAGAAAGAACACCACGCGAATCGGGCGCGTGCTGCAGGAGGTAATGCCGTCTGCAGCCAATGCCGCCATCTTTTTCAAGGTATACTTTGACTTTCCATATTCCCGCTCATGAACGGTAAAATAAACGATACAGGAGCGAAAGCCAAGCATGGGGACAAGCCCTCTTAAGAACAAATTGGTTTCCTCAAATTCTGCCAGCGCCTGCAGCGCCTTCTTCGATATCAGGCGGTAATCCGCATGGTTTTTTATAATATTGACCCCGCCGAATTTTTGCATAGCCGTATAAAAAATCGAAGCCGAAGCACGTTTGAAAAATCCGTCCGTATCCCGCGAGGTGCGCACGCCATACACAATCTGAAAGCCTTCCTTGTATTTCAGCAAAAACTCCCTGATGGCTCCTATATCCTGCTGCAAGTCTGCATCTATGGTTATGGTTACATCTGCCACTTCCCTGACGCTCATCAGACCGCTCAGCAACGCGTACTGGTGTCCAAAATTTCTGGAAAGACTGATATAAGAAAACAGGGGATTTTCCTCATGCTTTTTTCTCAAAAGCGCCTCCGTGCGGTCACAAGAACCGTCATTAACCATCAATACCTTGCTTTTGGGAGAACACAGCTTTTCGGCGATTAAGTCCGCCATCACCTCTTCCAGCTTGTCAAAGGTATACCCGTTTTCCAAGTTCTCTTCCTCATTGTAGCAGGGACAGATAATATACAAAACGTCATTCATACTTACACTTGTACCTTTCTCTACGGTTTCCTCTTTTTATCAATATATCATAAGATACAGCTTGTCTTCCACAAAAATCATCTGCTGCGCCGGATGAAAGTAATCCCAGTCCCTTCCCTCAAAATATGTTTCGTACACGGACTGCGGTATGGGAACCTTTTGATAGTCTCTTCCGGTCATATCACGAAGAAGCATATCAAAATGCCAGTCTGCGGATACGCACCTTTCATTGATATTAAACTTATAAAAGTCCACGTATTCTGTCCAGTACTGCTCGCAATGCATATCCGTTCCAAATCCGATTGCAGTAATCTTGATTCCCGTACTTTCCTCGTATTCCCTAATACATTTTTCCACGCTGAGCACATAATGCTTGTCCAGCCTGTTACTGACATACAAATCGGATATAATGACATTGGCGTTGATGATATGCAGGAAAGTTACCACATTCGCCAGCACAAGCAGCGCACATTTCGCCTTTTGCCTGTCCGTCACAAATAATGCCGCCAGAACCATCGTGCTGATAAACGACCAGTAGCTGACCAGCACTCTCGGGGGCACATACAGATATCCCCCAAAAAATACTGCAAACACACACAGATTGGATACTGCCGCCAGCAAAAACAGGTACACCCATTCGCCAAGGCTTTTTCTGCCTTTGATATACCCATATATCATATAACCGCCGGCAGCCGCCAGCAAAATAAACGGCAGAAAGCTTATCATGGACAAATCATATTCATCATGCAGGATGCTGACCTGCGTTTTCAAAATCGTGACAAAGATTTCGCCAAGTCCTACCGACTCAATCTGTTTTGCGGCTCCTCCAATGATACCCAACCCTGCCAGCACCTTTGTGCTGTATATGTTGAGCAGGCACGCGCCTCCCGCTCCCGCCACAACGACGGCGCTTTTTAAAAAGCTGTTCTTGTTCAGCTTTCCCTGATACTCTATAAAAACAAACAGCAGGGCAAAGACAATAAACATCCCTATGTACGACTGGTACACCATCACAGACAAGACCAAACTGATTCCGCACAGCAGATAACGCCTGCCTGCAAACGCAAGCAGCGCTGCAGCAACCAGAATACAAGCCACTCCCGGCATCAGCGCATATGCGGAGAAAAACAGCAGCTCCAAAGAGAGCAGATTCAAAAACGCCAGCAAGATTACACTGTCAGCCAGTAAAAATCTTTCTGCCCGCCATGCCTCCTCTTTGTACCTTACCCTGAAGTAGGCAGCCGTAATCACCGCGGCGGAAGCCGCCATCAGAAAAATCGTCAAAAATACGTTGACGCCGGCAGTCTTACCCATATTTATCCCTGCCCGATAGGCAATCTCCCAAATCAGTGCAAACAAATATCTCCCGCTGCCTAAAAACACTTGGGACTGCACATCAGGATATGTCATGGCGTCCAGAGTGTCCCCGTTAAAGGTTCCTCTGTACAAAATTCCGTAAGCGCACAACAATAACAGCAGATTCAGAATAAACCCCAGTCCCATTATCTGCTTATGATTGTCATGCGCGTTCGTCTCTTTCTTTTTCCACATAATCTTCACTATCTTTTCCTGTCAACCATCCATTTTTTCAATCTGGAATATTCTTTGTTGGAATCCTTTAGTTTTCCTGATAAGAATGCTTTTACCTCTTCGTTCAGCCATTCCTTTCCGTCGCCGCTTTCCCTGTTCCGCAGCTCGGCATAGGTCGGGGTATCCAGCTCAGGAATATCACCCAGAGAAAGAAAAGAATGTCCATTATAACAGTGCGCCGTTTTACATCTGTGCCCTACCGCTTCAAAATGCAGGGGCCTGTCTGTATTTTCATAAATGTTGTCTAATACCCTTCCCTCATAGCACTGGGTCATGACGCCCGTCCCAAGATGGACATAAACGCTCCATTCTCCCGCATAGCAGAACTTCTCCTGATGTTTGCCGAAAATCGTCCTCTTAAAATCAAACAGGGGAGAATCAAACTGTTCCCAGGTGCGGTAAAACTCTTCCTCCGGCAGTTCGGAGAGAATCGGTATCGACGGCACAATATCATTTCTCGCAATGGTAACATGGCACAGCGCGCCCAGATGACGCATCACCTCTTCCTTCATCTCGCCGATATGCGCAATCAGCTCGTCATTCGGCGTAACTTCAAGGGTAAACGAGCAGCCGGCATCCCGCATCATCTTGATATTCCCAAAAAAGCGCTCCGTCAGCCCAAGCCTGTGATGCTCCAGATAATGATAGGAAAACTTGAAGGTAAGATGCTTTAACAACACTTTCGGAAAAGCGGCAATCTGTTCCAGCACTTTCGTGACGGTACCGTTGGATACCAGCATAACATAATGCCCCTCTTCCAAAAACGCTTTCGCCGTTTCCGCAATCTGCGGGCAAAGCAGGGTCTCCCCGCCGCCGCACAAGTTAATCAAACACGTCCCGCCAAGCCGCTTTTTTGAGAGCGCCTTTACAATTTCCTCCGGCGAATGTCCTATCGGCACTATTTCATCCTTCCACTTTTCCTGCCGCGTGATATAGCAATAGTGGCATTTCAGGTTACACGTCGTAATGGGAACATAGCACTCCACATACCGTTTTATTTTATCCATTTATAATCTCCCTCATGAACACATCATACTCTTTTTCTACTTTATCCGCACGATACCTGCAATCTTCCTTTTGAAGCCTGCAAAGCGCTTCCTGCAGATTGCTTACGTCCGGCACATACTCCACATAGTCCAAATCTCTTATCCATTTGTAGGTCTCTTCCACCTTATGATTATAATTGTGCAGAACCAGACAAGGCGTCTGCATAAGCGCGGCAAATATCATGCCGTGAAGCCTGTCCGTCACCACCAAAGAGGCACTTCCAATCTGCTCCATTTTGTCTCTTAATTTCTCTTCAAGGCAGGATAAATCCTCGCCCACTTCCACCACCGTATCCGTCTCTTCCACCGTTCCATAAAGGGGCTGCAATATCTGCCGCAGCATAGTTCTGTGCTCCGCCTGCAGCACTCCCTCTACATCATTGCGCAAAACAAGGAGCGCTCCCTTTTTAGGCTCCCGCTTTTCCCCTTGCAAAGTCAGCACCACATCAGGAAGCAGCCTTATCTTTCTTGCAAAAAGCCGTTCCATGTCGCGGCAGGAGCGTTCATCCCGCGCAACCAGCCACAAGTCCCTGTGAGCCTTGTATATGCCCGCTGTTTTCCCCGCTTCCTCTTCCCCTTTCGCATCCTTGGTAAAATACATTGTCTGCGGGAACAGCACTATCCTGTTGTCGGGAAAGCGCAGAATCACTTCCCTTCTTATTTTTTCATCATCCATGTACTGATTGCCCAGATTGCCGCCGCCGGTAAGGATGAGTAAATCTTCTTTTTGCAGCAGGCGGCGCAGCGCCCTGATTTCATGCTGGAAATCCCTCATATTCACGCCAAAAATATTGCCCTTTTGCAAATAACGGGCAAACAGCCGGCATTCTGCAAAATAGATAGCATAATCTCCCAGATTTCCATGGTTCGGCGCACCGAAAATAACCACATTACGCACATTTTTTTGAATGTGATATTTATCCCTGATACATTTTTTGTCCTTTGCTGCTTTTATTGTCCCTCTGTACAAAGGAAATAATACCTTATTCCACAAAACCGACACAGCTCTTTTTACTATCATCAATCGCATTTCCTCTTTATCGCGCCATGCTTTCCAAATTGCTGAACTGGTAGCCCTCCTGCCAAAGCCACCGGATTGCAGTTTCCAGTTTATCATAATTTTCCGCAAAACACCACGCATGTGTGAAAATCACAATAATCCTGTCCTTTCTGTGTTCCTCCAACGCCGCCTCTATATCCCTGACATCCTCCAGACGGATATCCGTTGCATAATAGGTGATATCCTCCTCTTTCAGACTGCCGTCCCGGGATTTGTATAATTTTTCTGCCTGTTTTTCATCCAAATCGTACGAAGGCCCCCCCCTGTCGCTGCACAAAAGTCCTGTAACACCCTGTTCCTTCAAATAGGCGACCATCTCCTTTGTGGCATACCAGTAGTGGAGCCTGAGAACATGGGCAACAGATTCCCCTCCTGCAAACCTTCTGATGGCGCTGTCAATTCTTGCATATTCTTCCTGAAACGCTTCAAATGTCCTGCCATCCAAAGCCGGATTCTCCTCCGTTATGCTGTGATACCCGATTTTCAGCCATTCCGCATTTTCGCAAAATTCCTCTCGATAGCTCACAGGCATATCCCACATCTCAAATTCATCCAACTGTCCAAAAACATACAAATCCACCGTAATGCCATATGTTTCATGCAGGTATTTTAGTTTTCCCAGCACGGCATTGTCAAAAATACTGTCATATTTCTCCCTGTAAATATCCAGAAAGATTTCAGTGGCATCATCCAGACTGATATGTGCCGTCCGCTTTACCTTATCCCTCCCCGGAAAGAGGAAAAGCGCGCAAACACCCGCTGCTGCCAAAAGAATGAGCAGGATTATGATTCCGATATGATTTTTATTTCTCCCAGCGCTACGTGTCCCCAATATCTATGACTCCATTCCATCTTATGTGCATACTCTTTTGGCGCCTTAATCTCAAAACAATAGGCATCCTTAACACCGTCGCAATTTCTAAAGGTTCCAAACTGATTGACTTCGTACAGAATAATACTCATCGTATACTTACCCGGTACAATATTTTCGCAGTTTATCTCAAAGCTTACCGATTCCTCCTGACCCTTATGGCTTACAAAAGCCTCCGGCGTCGTTATCATCGTTACCGGCGTCCCATCCGCATACCGGATTATCGCCCGAATATACATATGAAGATCTGCCTGCTCGGTTTCATACCGCAGTCGAAAACGCGGCTTCGCGTTGATTTCAAAAATACTGCTCTGCTGATTTAAAACCTCCAGCTCCTTCATAAAGGCTGCCCGCCCCGCATGTTCTTCCGCACGCTCCATCTTGGAAAGCTCCACTCTGACAGGGGATTCCTTCACGGTGCCCATGTAGATACGAATTGCCTCCTCCACCTCCCCGTCAAAAATGACGCGTCCCTTATCCAGTACAATACACCTGCTGCAAAGCTGCTGGATGGTGTTCATGTTGTGGCTCACATACAGGACGGTTCTGCCCTCCTTGTCCGCAACCTCCCCCATCTTGCCAAGACACTTTTCCTGAAACTTCATATCCCCGACTGCCAGCACCTCGTCCATCACCAGAATTTCCGAATCCAAATGCGCCGCTACGGCAAAAGCCAGCTTCACATACATGCCCGAAGAATACCTTTTCACGGGGGTGTCAATAAATTTCCTGCACTCCGAAAACTCGATAATATCCTCTATTTTCTTGTCTACTTCGTTTCTGCTCATTCCCAGAATGGCGCCGTTTAAATAAATGTTTTCCCGTCCCGTCAATTCTCCGTGAAATCCGGTTCCCACCTCAAGCATACTGGAGATTCTCCCCTTGATTTTCACTTCTCCCTCCGTGGGTGCGGTCACTCTGGAAAGTATCTTTAAGAGGGTGGACTTCCCCGCGCCGTTGGCGCCTATAATGCCTAAGGTTTCTCCTCTTTTCACCTCCATATTGATGCCGTTTAACGCCCAGAATTCTTTGCCGCTCCCTGCCTGCTCGCCTATTTTGAGGTTCGGGTCCTCCTTCTTTCTGACGCGGGCCCACCAGCTCTGCAAGTCCTCCGTGAGCGTACCGCTGCCAATGAGTCCCAGCCTGTATCTCTTTCTCAGGTTTTCTATTTTAATCACTGTTTCCTGCATACTATACCTCTTTTACCCTAGACGGTATCCATAAAAGTCTTTTCGATTCTGCCGAACAATAAAACGCCGATTACAAGGACCACAAGCGTGGTAAGCCAGCTTATCCCCCATGAAAGCAGCGGCAGCTCTCCCGTACCCAGAAAAGCATAGCGGAACATGGTAATAATGGGGGATACCGGATTCAGCAGATAAAGAAAACGGTATTTTTCCGGAATCTGTGTAATGGAATACACCACCGGACTGGCATACATCCAAAGCTGCACGCCAAAAGCAACAAGAATGGTTAAATCCCTGTATTTGGTTGTCAGGGAAGAAACAATAATGCCAATCCCCATCCCCAGAAGCGCAAGCTGCAGCACCAGAAGCGGCGTGGCAAGCACCCAGATATTCCATGCGATTTTCACCCCTGTAATCGTGTAATAAAGAAGTATTATCAGAAGCAGCACAAACTGCACCAGAAAATCCAAAAGTCCGGTCAGCACTGTGGAAACCGGCACTACCATCCTCGGAAAATAGACCTTACCAAACACGCTTGCATTGTTGACAAAGGTGTTGGAGGTCTGGTTTACGCAGGCGGCAAAATAAGCCCAGACCACATTTCCCGCCATATAAAATGCCATATGCGGCGTACCGTCCGTGGAAAGTCCGGCAATATTGCCAAAGATAACCACAAAAATCAAGGTTGTCATAAGGGGACTGATAACCAGCCACAAAGGTCCTAATATCGTCTGCTTGTACTTTGTCACATAATTGCGCTTCACAAATAAAAATATTAGGTCTTTATAAGATAACAATTCCTTGATATTGATACTTCCCCATTTTGTATGAGGTTTCAGCACCGTAGTCCATTTTTCTTCCATCTCACCATTCCCTCTGCCCTGCGGCAATGCTGTTGTAACCAGTACGCAGATTTCTTTAATAAATTGCCCAGTACAGAGTGTCTCCTTCAAAGTGTAATTGCTCGGACGGATTGAATACCTCCCAGGACCCTGTCCCGAAATATTCTTCGTATTGCCCTTCCTCCATCCAGCATACCTCGTAATCCTCCTGCGCCACATAGTTTAAAAACCGTGTCTGCGCCCAGTAATCATGCATAATTCTGTAATTATAAGTGGTATCATAGGAAAGATGCAGCATAGGAGAACAGTAAACGGGAGCAGGGCTTTTTCCTGCACAGACCGTCCGCACCGCAATACCGCTCCTTTCTTCATATTCCTCGATTTCCGCCTGAATACACATTGCCTCGTTGAAATCAAGCGCCTGCCTGATATAACAGTCTAAAATGCAAGTCTCCGTGCAGAAGACAACCACCGCCGCAAAAAGACCGCAGAAGGCTTTCAAAAAACCGGTTATCTTCACGTACTCTCTTACAATATACAGCGCGCTGACAATAAGAGCGCTGACAGAAAAGAAAAGCGGCAGAATAGTCCTGGCAGGAAACGCCCTTGACATCATGACAAGCCCATAGGAGAAGGGCGCAAGGAACAAAATTCCCAGCATAACCGTCCAGATAACCGCATACGCGGCAGCTTTCTTTTTTACGATAAGGACATACATCGCCATGCAGTACAAGACCGCCGCAAACACAAACAAAAATCTTTTGGGAAGCATCCCATGCATATTCCACAAAACGCCTATGGCAGACAGCAGTACGCTAACAGCCTTTTGCACAAGGCTTCCCGACAAAACTGCTTCCTTTCCCGGCGATGAAGTATTGCCGGACAACACCACAAGCTTCTGTAGAAGGATGCTGCATAGGGCTACAGCCGCCGTTGCAAGTACTGCGATAACCATTTGTTTTGCCATCTTTTTGGCGTCTTTTTCATGATTCTCTAAAAAGACTGTTAACAGCCACAAAATCAACACAATAAAGACATTAGTCTGGTATACGGAGGTCGCGCACAAAGCCAGAAACCATCCCAAAACGTGCTTCTTTTGGGTCAGCTTTTCGACCGCAAGGACTGCCAGCCAGATTCCCACCGCCCACTCAAAACTGCCGTACACATAGGTTTCCACCATAAACGGATTGAGAAAGCACAGCAAGATGCAGCCGTCCAGCAGGATTCTTTGTCCCTTTCCCCCAAAATAACCCGAAAGCATTCCGTGCATCTTTGTCCCGGTCCATGCATACAGCAAAATTCCCATAATCTGAATGACAAATACATTTTGATAATAGGAAATATGCAGCTTGCTTAAAAGATAAAAAAACCACAGCATGATATAGGAAAAAAAGCGCCCTCCCGATACGGCAACATGAATATCCGGCAGGGGCACTACCCCTCCCAGTGAGGCAACGGGTATATAATCGCTTGTAATATAAAAATGCATAAACATCATATATGCCAGAAACAGGATACCTGCGTATACCATCCACCTTATCAGTCTGTCCCTGCGTCCGGCAAAAAACTCTTTTACAAACATTTTTCACCTCAACCCTTAAAATAAGGCGTTTCAAAAAACCTGTTATCCAACACTTCGATATACGCCCCCTCCCTATCTGTCCGACGCATATAGAAAAACAATGCCACGCCGCTCTTGGGAAAGCATTTACATAAAATCTTGCTGATGCGGGGCGGAAAGGGATAAAAGTTGGAAGCTTTATACGCAAGAATTTCAAAAAATCCATCCAATTCTGCAAAGGATTTGAAGCCCGGGTAAGTAAATCCCCTGACATGCGGCCCCACCACGTCAATGCAGGGAGGCTGCATCCCCAATAGCAGCATAATGCGGTTGTGGAAAGAAGCAAGATTTGGGATGCCGACGATAAAGCATCCGCCCGGCTTCAGCACGCGGGAAACTTCAGAAAAAATCCAGAATATCTCCTTGGTATGTTCGATAATCTGGTTTGCTATCACAATGTCAAGTTCTCCGTCTTTAAAGGGAAGCACCCCCTTCTCAATATCCATATCAATTACCGTAACGCCTTTTTTACGCAGCTTCTCACAGTTGGGCGCATAAGCTTCCACCCCGTACAGCTTTACGCTTTTATACTTTCTCTTTAATATCTTTGCGGCATTACTTAAATCGATTCCCGGGCCGGCGCCCAAATCCAGCACCTTTACCTCTGTTCCCGCAGCCGGAGCTTTTGCGACAAATTCCCTGATAATATCCCGACCGTATCTCAAATCTGCATTTTTTTGAATCTTTTTTGCAAAATAATCCACAATCCCCATACGTTTATTCCTCCGAGTCTTCCTTGCCTTCTTCCTTATCTATATTGGACTCTCTCTCAAAATAAATCGGGCGCCTCTTGACCTCCATATAAATCCTTGCCAGATATTCCCCAATCATTCCCAATATCGTAATGATTACGCCGCCCAAAAACAGCATCAGAATCATAATGCTTGCATAGCCCGTCCGATTGTCTCCTCCGCTGTTGATGGCGCCTATTAAAATATAAATTGCGCCTGCAATGGAAGCTAAAACCGTCAGGATTCCAACATAGACAACGCCCCTTAGCGGGGTGGTGGCAAATGAAATAAAACCGCTGTAAGCATAGCGCAGCAGGCCCCAAAAACTCCACTTGGACTTTCCTCCAGCCCTTTCTACATTTTTGTATTCAATCCACTTGTTTTTGTATCCTGCCCATGCGTACAGTCCCTTTGTAAAGCGTTCATATTCAGGCATGGATACCACGGCCTCCACCACCTTCCGCTTCATCAGACGGTAATCCGTACTTCCGGGCACCAATTCAATCGCCGTCACCTTGCTAATCAGACGGTAAAACGTCTTGGAAAACGCACTTCTGACAGGAGGCTCTCCTTTTCTGGAAATTCGTCTGGCAGAGGCGCAGTCATACCCCTCTTTTTCAATCGCCTCCAGCATGTCCGCCAACAGCTCCGGCGGATGCTGCAAATCCGCATCCATGATAGTCACATAGTCACCCGTACTTTTGGAAAGACCGGCATAAATAGCCGCTTCCTTTCCAAAATTTCTGGAAAAAGACAGATACTGTACCCGTCCTTTTTCGGCTGTTTTTACCAATTTTTTGATTTCGTCAAGCGTCCCGTCCTTGCTGCCATCGTCTATATATGTAATAATAAACCGATGCTCTTTCAGGTTCTCAAACACTTCACATACCCTTGCATAGAACAAGGCTATGCACTCTTCTTCATTGTAACAGGGTACAATCATTTCCACCGTCTTCATGTATCGCCCTCAATCCTCAGCCCTTCAGCCGCTGAAAGAAATTCTGCACCTTTACGATAAAGGTAGGGTTTAAACCCAGAATTCCGCCTTTTAAGTAAATCCATGCCAGTTCAAAACTGCTCATTGGTTTCCGTTTTTTAAAGTCAAGCCGGATATTGTTTCTCTGGCACAGCCTGATGCCATTGTCCATCCACTTTCCCCTGCGCACGCCCTCTTCATACGGAAAGGTATAATTCCTTGCAGCAAGCAGCGGATATGCATAATCCTTTACCTCCAGCGAACCCTTTCTTTCAAAATCCCATGCGGACCAGTCCTCTTTTATATTTTTTTTCAGAAAATCCACATTCCATATGCCCACCTGCGTGGAAAAAGAATATGCTGTCCCCGGCGTGTAACAGTTGAGCTCCCTGTCTCCTTCAAATACCTTTGACGGTATTGTAGGAGATTCCGCCAGCCGCAGGTTGGCAGCATGATGCTTTCTCGCCTTTTCCACATAATAGGCAATGTCCTCATTTTGGATATAGTCGCACAAAAGATAATCATCCATCCACAGCATGATATACTCCGTGCCCGCACATTCTATGCCCGCCATTATCATGTCATGCCAGTTGCTGTCGCAGACCACGATATCGTCAAAATCATACGCTTCCCCTTTGCCGTTGTATTTATCCGTCAATAAAATCAGCCTGTATGGGCAGTTCTGCCAGTATTTCCGAAATAACTTCAAAAATATACGCCACATGTCCCTGTTCTTCCAGCAGGAATACACCAATATCGCCATATCTGCGTTTTTTTTCATTTTTGCCTCCATGGGTCAAGCGAACACGCCTGCATATCCGCTTTGACGCTTTTCTTCCCAACATTATAGCATCCACATCATGAGAAGACAAATAAAACCTCACTCTGTTCTGACATCCTCCGGCTTCCTCCCCTGCCGGTAGATATATAGCAGATTGCAGAATACGGCTGCCCACATCACCAAAGCCAGAAACCATATCAGCAAAAGCAAGGATTCTTTCCATATCATGCCTCCCGCTATGGCAAGCGCACCGCCAAGAAACATGGAAGCAGTAATATAAGTCGTGCTATTCTTTGCCATGCCGTAGTTTGCTAACAGGTTCAGGATACCGATGGGCAGCACATATGCCGTTATAGGAACCAAATACTGCCTGCACATAAGAAACTCTTTTCCCAAAAGCAATTTTATGCATAAATCCGAAAACAACATCAAAAAGAATACCGCCGCAATACTCAATATGACATTATAAACAAGCACTTTCTTTAATAATTGCCGATTTTTCTTCTCCTCTCCCGCGCTGCCGGCAACCATCGGGAACAGTACGATAACAAACGTGTTCGTCAAATACGTGATGCTGTATCCCAGCATACGGGCACCGGAATACAGACCCGCTTCCGCATTAAAATTATGCTTTACCATCAGTACGTCGATGTTGGAGATAAGAATCACACCGGCATTTGCCACAATCAGCTTCAGGATATACAATCCCATTTCCCTTTTATCAAACGCCGCCTTTTCCCTTTTATGCTTTCCCAACACTTTTTTTATCAAAAAAATACCCACAATATAGGAAAACAGCGTACCAAAGAGCCAGACGGCTAAAATGCCGGCAATCTTTCTTTGAAACAATAGCGAAGCGGCAATGGCTGCGATTTTAAAAACAGGGCCTATCAGCCCGAACACCCCGTACAAAACAAACGCCTTACTTCCCTGAAGCCCGCCCGTAAAAACTGCGGAAAACAGTGTAACCGCCGCAAGCGCCACCGCAAGTATGATAACCATGGAATCTTCTATATGAAGCCACTTCCCTATCGCCTCATGCGCCGCCGCCATGATACCGCTGAATAAAAGCGCCAGTATGCCCAGTACCTTTATCATTCCGAAAAAAAAGCTCTTGATTTTCCCTATCTCATGCTGTGCATGCAGTACAGCCGTATACTTTGCTATCAGGCAGCTCGATACCGTGGTCGGCAGCACAAGGATATTAAACAGCGCCATAACAGCGTTTAAGTCCGCAAACAATCCGGTATCCTGCAGCAGGTGCCCCGCCAGCGACTGAAACAAAACGCCCAGTACATTGGCGCACATTGTCAGCGCCAGCACAATCATACTGTTCGCCTCTAAAGAATCCGTTTTCCTTTTTTGCTTAAAAGCTTCCTGTCTGTCGCTCAATTTCCCGTCCATTTTACCTGTCAATCTTCTCTTTTCCGTCATAACTCCTAAATCTTGGCACAATGCCCATCAGCTTCAGCCCCATCTGCAGGGCTATCTGCAATACGACATAAAGGCACAATACCGGATGCAATAAATAAACAACATTTTTCCGTGAAACGGCAAGACCGATTCCATGTAACAGGGATATGGGAAAGCATACTGCATACGGAACAAACAAGTATTTCCGGAGGGCAGCGTTTTTCTGATACTTCTGCCTTCCGGAAAAGCCCATCTCGGACTTCTCCGGAAAATGTACGTTGTTGCATATGCGCCACTTTAGCTTTGGCAGGTATGCCTTTAAAGAATCCACGCTGTAATGCAAAAGCGGGTCTTTCTTGCTCACGATTACCCTTGTTTTTCCCTGTTCCAGCATAATATAAAAAAGCTGCACCAAATCCATGGGATTCGTCAGAATATTCGTCGTCTCCCTAAAATACTCTATATCGATTATCGTTCCGAGGCAGCAAAGCTCCATAATAATGTCCTTCTGCATCCTTGCAAACGATATGACAAAATACTCTTTTTTCTCCTCCACCAAATCAAAATTTTTCTTCAGCATTTTCCCGAAAAACCTTGCATCCTTCGTGGAGTTGTACACAAAGAGCGAAAACGGGTCCCCAAAATCATTTAAGTACTGATTCAGCAAGGGATAACTGCGGGGCCTCTTATAACCGCTGCAGAAGGCAGTTTTACATTCCGGATGCTTTTGCATGGCTTCTATTCTTGTCTTGATGCTGTCTTTGTTCACAAGCACTTCATCATGGTCTAAAAAAAGCAGATATTTCCCCTTTGCATTCTGTACGCCCAAAAGCTTGGCGTGAACCGGTTCTGTTTTGGGATTGTCGATGATACGGCATCCGTACTTTGCTGCCAGTTCCTTTGTCCTGTCCGTGGAGCCGCCGTCCACAGTGAGTATTTCCAGTTCTTCCTGCGGAAAAGACTGCCGGCGTACTGCCTGCAGAACCTTGGGAAGAATTTTCTCTGAATTATATGTTGCGATTATAATTGAAACCGTTACCTGCTTTTTATTTTCCATTTTTATACCCCATGTCCGCTTCGGCGGACTTCATATGCCGCAATGCATCGGCAATGACCCCGCTCGGACTGTAATCCTCCAGTAAGGATTCTATTCGGTAGGATGCGTGGTTTTCTTCAAAGACTTCCATCGCATCAATGTCGCCGCCATACAGAACTGCATTCCTGCCGATTCCCTCCTGCCGCTCCGTCGCCTTTCGCATGATAAGGCAGGGCTTTCCCATATAGTGCAGTTCCTCCTGATTGCTGCCGCCGTCCGTGATAACATACTGCGCGCCGTCAAGCAGCTTCATAAAATCAAAGTAATCGACACGCGGCAGAAGCACAAAATGCTTGTCCGCCTGCAGCCCCTTCAGGATTCCCATATCTGCAAACGTCACTTCCGTAATCTTATGAAGAATCAGCACGCACTTTCTTTTTTGGGCAAATTTCTCCACCCTGTCCATGACCTGTCTGACAAATTCTTTATTTGCCAGATTTTCCTGCCTGTGCATGACAAATACAAAATAGTCCTGCTTCAGAATATCCTGCAGTCCTTTTGTCAGCACGGGCATATTCTTGGAATACTTCAGGCTGTCCAATATGGTATTGTATACCGTATCCACAACCCTCCCTTTGGCTCGCCGCAGATTTTTGACGGGCTCTGCGCCCGGCGCAAAATGCACCCTTGCAAACCTGCTTGTGAGCAGCCTGTCTATCTCTTCCGGAAAGGGATTAAACAAATGATGGGAACGCAGCCCCGCCTCCACATGGCATACCACACAGCCCAGCTTTTTGCCGATGCGCGCGCCCATCAAGGTAGAAACCGTATCCCCGTGCACCACCATGGGCGCTCCCTTAAACACGCCCTTTCCAAACTTTTCTTCTATCTTTTCGGAAGCGCTGCGATACGTCTTTATAAACCATGCCAGCAACCCTTTTGCACTTTTTTTAATATCGCTCTCCCTGCTCAGTTCCAGAAACATGCCGTTTAACGGAATTTCTTTCATAATCCGGCTCTTTGTCAAATCATTTTGTCCCGAAGCTATGATATGACAGATACCGCCTTTTTTCATGCTGTCAAGAATCACGGGAAATACCTTAATAAGCTCTGCTTCCGTACCTAAAAAAAAGAAAATATTTTTGTTCATGCCGTTTTTTCCTCTTCCTGCTATTATAGTATAAGCTCAGGTTGATTACAAACTTTTTATCCTTTCATACTTCCAAAACAAATACAACTCTATTTTGGAGAAAAGCCCTCTTTTTTCCACTACGCGCAACACCCTCTTTGTTCTGGAGGAAGTCCTGATTTTTCTGCAGTACGCAATCACGTCCCGTCCGGCAGCCGAGTCCCCGATAACGGCAATCTGCCTCCGGAAATCCTTTGAAAAAAACAGCGTCTTGAAATCCAGGCACGCCGATAGCATATTGTCAAACATATAACAGGCATACAGGCATAGCTGTCCGTGCAGCATATCCTGCCATTTTGCATACCGTAAGAACTGTTCTCTCATGCCGTCAATCAGCTTTAATATCTCGTCTGCATAAAATAACTTCTTCATGGAATGCGACATGGAGCTTTGCCGTATCCGGTAATAACACAGATACTGTTCTTTCAGATAGCAGATGCTGTTTGCCGCAAGAAGCATGGGATAAAAGCAGGCGGCGTCCTCGCCCAGCTTAATTTTCTCATCCACCTGCATCTGTATCGGTTCCAGCAGGCTTCTTTTAAAAATCTTCCCCCACACGCACGGCAGAAAACCAAATGAAAAATACTCCCCTTTACACAGCATATGCGGATACACTTCCTGAATCAATTCCTCCTTGGAATACCTGCCTCCCCGCATATTCTGCGTTGTCTCTGCTTCTTTTTCCGGATATGCACTGATAAAGTCCGCAATCACAATATCCGCCGTTTGTGTAACGGCACACTCGCAAAGCGTCCCAAACATATGCGCCGACACCCAGTCATCACCGTCCACATAAGCCGCATACTCGCCCCGCGCTTTTGCAAGTCCGGCTTTTCTGGCACTGACAAGACCGCCGTTTTCCTTGTGGATAACGTGCACCCTTGCATCGTTTTTGGCATAACCGTCACAGATTTCACCCGTGCCGTCCCTGGAGCCGTCATCCACAAGCAGCAGTTCAAAGTCCGTAAAATCCTGTGCCAAAATACTGTCTACGCATTCTCTTATATAATTTTCCACATTATAAGCAGGTACAACAATGCTCAAAAAAGGGATTTTATTTTCCATATTTTACGTCCTACCGCCCTTATTACGCCCATTGTTTTTTTACAAAAGGTCTCCGCAGAAACATAGACACTGTGCAACAGCGGATGCAGGGCAAAACACTTGTACCTTCTGCGCAAATCAGAAGGAATTTCTTGCAAGAATGCTTTGTCCGCCATCATGTCCTTAAAAACCGCCCGCATGTGCTTTAAAAATTCCTTTGCCTCGGGCTGGGACTTTAGTATTTTATGTTTGGTGACTGCATAGTGCAGCATATGCTCTTTTGTAAAAGCCGCCATCTGCCCGTATCCGTTTTCCACAAGAAAAGCAAGCCGCTCCTCATAAGCCTGCCAGCCGTCGCTATAATAGTTCCATTTCCGGCTGCTGGTTATGCTGCCCTCCCGCTGCACATAATAATACAATTTTTCCTTTATATAAGCTGTTTTTTTACAGGCGTGCAAAATGAAGTGTATCGCCGACTCATCATCATGAATCCGTCCTTTGATATAACCGTGCTTTTCAAACACCTTCTTTTTATACAGCTTATTCCATGCAACCACTGTCTGCAGGTTCCGGTAATACAACTGGTTCATAACCTCCCTGCCCTCATAGCACACAGGCTCGGAAAGCTTTTCCATGGACGGATACACAGGCTCTTCTTTATCGGATACGAGGCAAAAATCGCACACCACAATATCCGCATCCGTTTTTTTCATGGTTTCATATAGAATTTTTGCCATATCAGGATGAATATAGTCATCTTCATCTACAAACATGATATATGCGCCTGTTGCCGCCGCAAGGCCTGCATTCCTCGCATCGGACAGACCGCCGTTTTCTTTATTGACGACCTTTATCCTATCATCGATACAGGCAAACTCCCTGCATATTTTTTCGCTGTTGTCAGGTGAGCCGTCATTCACCAGTACAATCTCCAGATTGGCAATACTCTGGTTCCTGATTGCGCCGATACACCGTCCCAACCACTGTTCTCCCATATAGACAGGCACAATTACACTAATGATATCTTCCACTGTTTTTCCTTTTATTTTGGCTTTCCGAATCCTTAGAGCTCCTGATAAAACGCCGCAAGCCTTTTTATGCCTTCTTCCAATCCGATTGGTTCGAGCTTGCCAAAATCCCTTTCATATCTGCTGATATCCAGAATATTTACAGGCACATCTACCGGACGCCCCGGCTGGTATCTGATCTGGGGCTGTTCCCCGATTACGCCGGCGATAACCGCTATCACCTCGTTGAGAGAATACCCCCTGCCGCTTCCCAGATTATACAAACGATGGCTTCCCCCATCACCTGCAATCCGTAAGATACCGTCTATGGCATCGTCAATATAAATATAATCCCGAATGACCGTTCCGTCCCCGTACACCTGAATCGGTTCGCCGCGAACTGCCCGCCATGTAAAGGTAGTCACCGCTCCCTGTATGCCGTTCGGTTTCTGATAAGGACCATAGGGATTCGAAAGACGCACTATCCGATAATCCAGTCCGTACATCTGCCGGTAAAGGTATAACGCCTTTTCTATACTTAATTTCTGCAGTCCGTATATCGTAATAGGAGAAGCCTCGTCCTCTTCCTTACAATGCCCCGTGTGTTCTTTTCCGTAAACAGTTCCGCCAGAAGACAAAAAAACCACTTTAGGGATACCTGCGCTGACACATGCATCCAAAAAGTGAATGGTTGAAATCAGATTCTCTTCCATTTCCATCGCCATATTGACGTTTGAGTTCGTCGGGCAGGTTGTGCTGATAAGATGATAAACGGTTTCTACCTCCTTCAGACACGAAAGCCGCCGCAGCCAGTCATTTTTTGTGTATTCTGCAAAAGAGCCCTCCGCAAACAGGACTTCGCCCGCCTTTTCCGCTTCCAAAACCGCCGTCTGGTACCGGACGTTTTCCCTATCAAATAAAACCAGTTTTTTCTGCTCTTTCAAAAGCCTTGCAGTCAGATTTGTGCCGATAAAGCCTGCCGCTCCTAAAATTAACGTTTTATCCCTCATACGCTTCCATTTACCCTCGTGATACCAAAAAATGACTGTTCCAACTAAATATAGCATAGTCATCAGGGATAGTCAAATTACCTGATTTTTTCATACAGCCATGCCAATAAATACACCCTGCTTCTCCACATCAAATAGCTTCCCCGTCCCATCGTACCCTTTTTCTGTACAAGACTTTTCTGAAAATACCCGTCCGCCGTGATACGGCTTTTTTCCACAAATTTGGCAAATCCGCTTAGGGGGCAGCCCGCAGATTCCAGATTGGCAAAAGCATTCTGCATGTATTCCCAATACCTTGTAAAAAACAGGGGAATGTCCTCTGGGGGCGCTTGCCATTTTTGGCAATAGTCCCACAACGCGCCCAGAATTTTTTTGTGAATGGCATAAAAATTTTTCCGATACCGGTTATCCAGACTAACCTGCCCGTTGCGGACATAGTAGTAGGGTACTTGGTTCAAAATCACAATCCGGCAGTTTCCCGCCGCATCCAGATACTGCAGATTAAACAGCAAATCCTCAGCTATGCTGATTTTCTCCTCCATAGCCAGTCCGTGTCTCTTTATGATATCGGCGTGGTAGAGCTTATTGACCGGAGAGTTTAATAAGTATCTGGCTGAAAATTTGAGTACGTCGCACCTTTCCGCCACAGAACGTTCTGCCTTTTCATAGACAAGGTTCTGTTCTGCCACACTGTTGTTTTCACTGACAATCCGAAGGGCAGTCCAGCAGAAAGCATCCTCCCCCGCCTCCGTCTGCGCTTTTATCAGACTTTCGCAGTAATCATCGGGAAGATAATCGTCGCCGTCCACAAACAAAAGGTATCTGCCTTCCGCCATTTTCATTCCTGTGTTTCTTGTGTGGGACACCCCGCCGTTTTCTTTGTGGCATACCCTGATTCTGTCGTCCTGTCCGGCAAGCCTGTCGCAAAGCGCACCGCTTCCATCCCCTGACCCGTCGTCAATCAGCAGGATTTCCAAATCCCCATAGCTCTGCCTTTGTATGCTTTCCACACACCGTTCAATTGTTTTTTCCGCATTGTACACCGGTACAATTACACTGATATACGGCACGCTTACTCTCCTTTTCCAAACCGGCTTACCACTGCCCTGATTCGCCTGCGAATGGCAATTTTACTCTTTAACCGTCCGGCATAAAGCTTCAGCCGTCCGGCAATGCTTTCCGCTTTTATGGCTTCCACGTCAAAATACTTGCTTTTGTCCCGAAGCAGCATGGTCGGCTCATAGGGCAAATCCCACCCCTCGGGAAACCCGTAGCAGGGCGGCAGTACTTTGACATCCTCCCGTCCGATGATATACCGGTTTAGATGAGACTCGTCATGCCAGACGGCAACCACGCCGTTTGCAGTATCCGCGTCCACATTTTCTTTCAGTTTATGCACCATTTCCATATAGGGTCCGGTTTTGCCGCCGTTTAAACCGCCCATCACATAATACCTGCCCTCTCCGAAGGGCACATACGCTTTGCTTTTGGGATTTCTGTCATAGGTCATCTCATCCGGATGTTTTCCGTGTCCGCTGGCATGTTCCGCCGCCAGCAGGTCTTCTTTTGTCGGAAGAAATTCCGCTTCCGTCACCGTTTTTACACACAAAAAATTGGCGTTGATAAAAAAGGTATATGCATAATCCTGCCACCGTTTCTCTTCTCTGGCAAACAAAGAAAACCGCTGTAAGGTATTGTCCGGCCACCCCAGATTTTTCTGCGGGATGATGCAGACATTTTCCCTGTCCGAAAAAGGCAGAGCCTTGGCGTCCGTAAACAAAAAATATGTTTTCTTTGTCTGCGGCAGAAAATTTTTCTCAAAGCTTTCATAAAATTCCTTCCAAAACACGGTATACTTACCTGTGGCAATATAAAGAATTGCTGCTTTCATACAAATACCTCCTTACCATTATCACTCACAAACCCTCTCGCGTTACCTCGCCTTCACCGTTTATCCGCACCGTGCACAATCCATAATACACATCCGTGCCCTCTGAAGTATTTAGCCATTTATCCGGCGCGGCGACGATTTTATCCTGCCGCGGATTCAGCCATGCTCCCCACCAGCTAAAACTGCTGTTGGCAAGAATGTGATGGCGGCAGCAGCTCATCAGCGCCATGTCCACATAGGCATTATCCTCGCCTGCACAGTCCACAAAGACCACATTTTCTCCTTCCGCCGCCCTTCCCCAATCAGCATCATTGGTAAACAGGTAAAACACGCAGTCTCCCAGCTTTTCCGCCATATACCTTTTGGCGCTCTCATAATACGCCTGCGTGCAGATGCCGCCGTATATGGGCGCAAACTTGCCGCTCAGATAATCTCCCCGCCTGACATGCAGGCTGACGGCATTTGTGCGCTCCATCCGTTCCCGAAAGCACAGCGCTTCCTTGGGGAAATGTGCCCAGTCAAAAACAAACTCCTGCCGAAGCTTTTCTTTTACGCTTTCAAAATACCGTTCACTCTGCCAGTATCCTACAAGGCAGGCATCCTTCTGTGCAAATACCGCTTCCTCAAAGGTAAGCGCATCCTTTTCCTGATATACCTTTTCTTTTCTCCCAAACAGCTTCCGCCTCACCCGATGCCATAAGAGCAAGGAGGAATCGGTCAAATCATTGTATGCCGCCCTTGTACCCTTTTGATAAGACAGCGGGAAAATTTTCTCCAGATGATTGTCATATCTGCCGATCTCCCCATAATGGGTGAAATCGTCCATATAAACGTCCTTCCCCGCCTCCTGCAATGCCTTATACAATGCATAGGCAAACATTTGATTTCCCATTCCGCCCGCCATTTGTACCATCAACATTTTTTCTTTTCCATCCTTTTCAGTCTGAGCGGCAATATCCACGCATCGTTGACCGCCATAAACACACGAAATAAAAAAGGCGAAAACATAAATATTTTCATTTTTATCCGCTCCGTCTTCGCGGCAATTTCCATCCCGTATACCTCTGGGAAAGTACTCTTTCTTTCCCGCAATAATTGTACCACTTCTTTTTTATGCCTGCGCACAGCCTTATTTTCTTTTTTAAACAAATCCCTGTAGAGCACAAGCAGCCGCTTATACCAGTAATATCTGTGCAGGCACAGCGGTTCGGAATTGGGAAGCTCTTTTAAAAAGCTCTCCTTGTCGATATAAGACGGAAGCAAATCCGTAAAATACTTCTCCGTAAGCCCCGCACTCATAATACTGCCTTCCCTCTGGCAGACATAATTATAAAGGGCGCTGTCTATATACACGCCTTTCTGCACTTTACTCAATATCTTTGCGGAAAAAACCACATCATCATACCATCTTCCCTCAGGAAATCTTTCTTCCCCCAGCAAATCCCTTCTGTACAGCTTATTCCACGCCGCATGTTGAATCAGAAATTCTTCTTCCTCCCTCAGACACTGGATAAGCATGGAATAGGGTTCTGTATACACGGTAATTTTATTTGTGGAGCCATCCAACTGGTAGCCGCTATAAATCTGACGGTATCTGCAGACCACCAAATCCGCATTCTTCCCCACTGCCTGCTCCGCCATCTTTTCATACATATCCGTATCTATCCAGTCGTCCCCGTCCGCAAAAGCAATATAATCCCCTGTGGCATGTGCAATTCCGGTATTCCTTGCAACGGAAAGTCCGCCGTTTTTTCTGTGGACAACCTTAATTCTGTCATCCTTCTCCTGATAGGCATCACAGATTTTACCCGAACCGTCCGTGGAACCGTCATCCACCAAAATGATTTCCAAATTCCGATAGCTCTGTCCTATAATGGATTCGATACAACGGGCAATCAGGGTTTCCGTATTATAAACCGCCACCACAACCGAAATCAGCATTCCACACTCTCCTTCCCCATAATCCGGTTAAAGTACGCTTCCCACTTTTTGTTTACCACATCCGGATTCATCTTCTTTTGAATCTCTGCTGCTTTTCTTCCCGCCTTTTCCGCTTCCGTTTGATGACTCAAGCAGTACCGCATCTGCTTTGTCAAGGCAGCCTCGTCCCGCACGGGAATCAGATAGCCGTTCTCTCCGTGCCTGATTAACTCTGCCGGTCCTTTGCAGGGACAATCCGTAGAAATCACCGGAAGCCCCAAAGACATTGCTTCAATCAGGGCATTGGGCATCCCTTCCGTATCGGAAGTCATGACAAACAGGCTGCTCTCATAAATTCTGTCCTCTATGGCATCCTTCCTGCCCGGCAAGAAAATCTTTCCTTCCAAATGAAGGGACTTTACCAGTTTTTCCAAATCGCCGCGACTTTCTCCCTCCCCGTAAATGGTTACGGTATAATCGGGAAACTCCTGTACCAGACCGGAAAACGCGCGGATTAGCATGGCATGGTTTTTATTCTCATCAAGCCTTCCCACAGCCACAATTTCCTTTCTGCGCTCTCCCTCATAACGCGGCTTTATAAACAGGGGATTCAGGGAATTGGGCAGAATAATGGATTTTTTTTGTACCCTCCTAGGAAAATATGCCATCGCCTGCTTTGTCTGCAGCACCACGCCGCTTGCAAAGCAAAAATAATTTTTTGCCAGAAAACGCATGAATCCCGTATAATACTCCAAGGGAGGGTCCGCCACTACGGAGACCACCACCTTTGTTTTTAGGAAAGCGCCGGCTGCCAGCGCCATGAAATTGTTTTTCCCGCTGCAGGACAACAGGATATCCGGCCGTATTTGCCTGCATATGCGGCGCAGTTTCGTCAATCTGCCGATAAAATTTCCGATTCTGCCCTTACCGGTTTCCTCTTCGGTCAAGTCGGAAATGATACGGGTAATTTCCCCGCTTATCGCATACTCGTCTTCCTGCCGGTACTGCGTTATGATATATATGTCATACCCTTTCTGCCGGAAATATTCCGCCAGATTCACAAATACCCTCTCTGCGCCCCCTTTTGACAGGGAGCTGCAATAAAAAGCTATCTTTTTCTTTTCTTTCTTCATGTAAAAACCTCGTACTGGGACTAGCTCATATACATGGCATACCACTTCTGGAAAACAAAATATGACCACACCAATTTGGAGTAATTTGCTCCGGTTGCAGGTCCCGCATCGCCATGTTCCACATATTTTTCTATGATATTGCAGACATAGTCTGCGTCAAAAATTCCCTGTCTTGTCAAAAAATCGCGGTTTGTCATGTCCATAAGCTGTTCCTTCAGGGGATTCCGCAGCCACTTATCCAACGGTACGCCAAATCCCATCTTCGGTCTCTCCAACAAACTTCTGGGCATATAATCATACGCAATGTCTTTCAGGATTCTTTTTTTCACACCCCTATGATATTTAAATGCATGGGGCAGCCGGTAAGAATACTCCATGACATCCCTGTCTAAAATAGGACATCGTGCCTCAAGAGAATACTTCATGGTTGCCCTGTCCACTTTGCACAGAATATCCCCCGGCAGGTATGTGTCCATGTCAAGCAGCATTCTCCGCTCCTGCCAGTTCTTTTCCTGATACCTCTCTTCGATTGGGTAACATATAGGCTTCCCCTCTCCCTTTACCATGTTCTTTACGACAACGGCATAATTATCCGAATGTATCTGGGTTTTCGTATTTTTGTCACGATTTGCCGCAATGATTTTCACTTTGGAAGGCAGTTTTTCCAACAGTCCGGCGCTCTTCATTCCCGGCAGCCGGCACATATGGTAAACCAGTCCGCCGATGCCGTCCAGCTTCTGCGCCTGCCCCACCTTGTCATACGCATTGTACCCGCAGAAAAATTCATCCCCTCCGTCCCCTGACAGCACAACGGTAACATCCCTTTTTGCCAACTGTGCAACCAGCATGGAGGGAATCTGAGAGCTGTCCGCAAAAGGCTCGTCATAATATTTCGGTATACTCTCCACCAGCCCGAACATTTCCTTTTCACTGATGATAAGCTCCGTATGCCTGCTGCCCAGATAATCCGCAACCGCTCTGGCATACTTTGCCTCATTATACTTTTCTTCCTGAAAACCGATGGAAAAGGTTTTAACCGGCTCTCCCGACTGCTCCTGTGCAATCGCCGTCACAAGGGAAGAATCATACCCGCCGCTCAAAAATGCCCCCAAGGGAACATCGGATATCATGCGCATCCTGACAGACCGCTTTAAAAGCTCCTTTAGCTCCGCCTTTGCCTCTCCATAGTCCCTTACCGGCTCTGCTTTCCTGTTGCGGTACACCTCGCTTACATCCCAATATTTCCAAGTGGATGCCTTCCCCGCGCAAAACCGCAGGATAGCGCCGGCTTCCAGCTTATAGACATTTTCAAAAATCGTGTCCGGCGCGTTGATGTACTGATGAAAAAGATAGCGGGAAAGTACCTCCGTCCGTATCCTCTTTTCAAATCCGGGACAGCCAAACAAAGGCTTTAACTCGGATGCAAAGACCAGATTTTCATTCTCAAGCCAGTAATAAAGAGGCTTTTTGCCGATTCTGTCTCTGACAAGATATACCTCCTGCGTCTCCCTGTCAAACAGGGCAATGGCAAACATGCCGTTAAACCTGTCCACGCAGGAAATCCCCCACTTTAAATAAGCGGCGATAATCACCTCCGTATCACAGGAGGAGCAAAAAGGATACTCCGAAATCTCTTCCCTGATTTCCTGAAAATTATAGATTTCACCATTGAATACCACCGAAACCCTTTTGTCCGCCGAATGCATAGGCTGATGACCCAACGCGGACAAATCCAGTATGGAAAGCCTTCGCTGCGCAAATCCCACATAATAGCCGTTCTTTGCCGGATAAATTTCTTCCCCGCTGTCATCCGGACCACGATGATACATGGCATCATTCATGAGCTTTAACTGTTCGGCAGTAATGGTATTTTTACTTACAAATCCGCATATTCCGCACATGCTTCTTCCTCCCCGTACTTCTCCAGATAATACTGGATACTATCACAAAACTCTTTTTCCACCACAACGCTTCCCTTTACCGTATCCCAATGGTTTTCTTTATACTCATAATGGCTTTTGGACATGCTCATTGCCTTAAATCCAAAGGAAATACATTGAAACTCTATCAAATGACATACCGTGCCGTCATGACAGATATCCAGTGAAATCCATGGCGCCTTAATTTCCTCCGTACAAGCTCTGGCAAAGTCCAGTATTTCATTTATCCTGCTTCCATTCTCTTCCGAAAACAGGCCGCTGCCGCTGGCGCGGAAATCATTTTGCCGGTTCAGCCGGTACAGTACAAAATAATGCGCTCCAAATACCAGTATTTTATAATCTCCCGCAAGCCCTGCAATAAAGTTCTGGGTAATAAATTTACTGTTGTGAATTTTAACAGGTTCCTTTTTCAACAGCTTCTGCTTTACATTTACACAGGACAGATAATAAAACTGGAGCATATTCGTTAGCCTGGACACTTTTTCGGCATATTTATACAATTCCTTTTGATTGTGCGCCAAAAAAACCCCTTCTCCTCCCGCGCCTCCCGCTCGCTTGAGTATCACGGGATATTCCGTGATGGAAGCGCTTTTTAGCTCTTCATAGGAGGACCACACCTGCGAACGGATGGTTTTCAGCCTTTCGTCTGCAAAGCCCTGCCGCAGCAACTCCATCATGACCTTATTGTCATGGGCTCGAAAATAGGAAAACTCCGGTAAAAGAACGGCTCCCTGCTTTTTCAAAAAAACCAGCACATCTTCAATAAATGCTTTGGAACCGCCGCAATAATCTTCTGCCGAAGTATAAAGTACCAGGTATCCGGCATAATTACGGGAATAATCAAACTCTTTATAAGAGGTCAGTATGACGTCGTATTCCCTTTCCCTAAAATAATCCCTGATATATTCCGCGGAAAGAGAAATCTCCGTCGTCCAGTCAGGATATGTCGCCCAGAACCAGTTCCTTAAATCCTTGATAATCAGCATTTTTTTCATACGGAATCCTCCAGCCACTCCTTCCACCCGTCCGTGGGTATAAACGGGCTCACTGTCCCTCTAATTTCCTGAAGTGTCTTTCCACATAGTGCGGCATCATTAGAAGAAACCGTCGGTTCACTCTGCGGCAGCCGGTACGTTTTCCCATAACCTGCTTTTGCGACAGCCGGAAACTTTTCCGGCAAAAATCCCATGAGGGAGGCAATGATTTCATCCGCGGCTATCTGCTCCCATCCCCCCACAAGCATACCGACCTGTTTTGGTCTGGGGCAAAGCGGCCCCTCTCCTTCTCCTGCCACAATCATATCTGCGAGGATAAGCATCTTTCGCTGGCGCTCCTTTTGCATAACGCCGTTTTTGTCCGCGTACATCACTATCCGGCAAATATCGCAGATGGTTCTCCAAAGAGTGTCGTTGCCATACCAGCTTCCTTCCGTATACTGGTCCGCCTGCCGTAACTTGGCTGCTTTGTAAAGCAGTATTTGCAAAAAACCGATTGCTTTGGATTTTTTTCCGCCCTTTGCTATCAGCCTGTCGTTTTTTTCTTCCAGCTTGGTCCGCCACTTTTTAAACAGGGATTTCTCTAAATATTCATCCCCGCACTCTTTTTTGCTCCCCTGCGTGTGATGGGGCAGGCATTCTTTCTTTGCCACACAGCCGACCATGTTTTTAAGAGATGCCGTCATGCCCGCTTTCCGGTGTGTTTTGGGCTTTGGCAGGTTGATAATCACAGCCGCTTGCAGTACTGCATCCGCTACGGCATACTTATGCACGCTTTTTTTGTGGTACTCCTCCATGTATTCCGGCAGGTAATTTGTGATGCGGAGTTTTCCTGCCGTATTCTCCTCTGTTTTTCCATCACAAAAGGCGCTGTCCTCTCCCATATTTACCACAATTTCCTTGCTTTTATCGCGAAATCCGGCGCCCTCATACGTGGTTTTTAAATAGGCTTCCTCTAACTGGCGCAGGTCCATCAACTCCACTGTAATGCCTTTCTGTCTAAAATGCTCCACCAGCCTGTCGTAATGCAGCTCTTTTACCAAAATACCAAAATCACAGCTTTGTACCGGCGCATCTGCCAAAATTATCCTGCCGCTTCCGTCAAGAGCGAGCGCCACATAATCTAATACTGCCCTCACCAAAGACGGATGGGTGACAAGGCAGTCCAGTCCAAAGCTTGCATTCCCGTTTTTATGACAGACCATATTCGGCTTTACCAGTACAGTCTGCCCTGCAGCTATCAAATCCCGAAAAGGGTTCCACTCTTTCGTCCCGAAATGTTCCCTGTCCATCCCAAGCCCCAAAAAAGTATTCCGCACCATGTCATACACTTCATTCTGCCCTGATAAATCCCCTAAAATATTTTTTCCGAAAAACTCAGGATATTCCTTGGCAGGCGCATAGCAGGTATGCTCGTCCCACTCAGGATACTTTACGCCCACAATATATTCTATGTGAACCGTTGACTTCATGCAATGTCCTCCATTTTACAAAACTGCATGCTGCAAAAACCAATCCTTATACTCTATAAAATCCTTGCATTCCCCATCGATGCTGTCTATCAGCTCCTTTTCCTTTTCGGTTACCAGCGACTTGTAATTATCAAAATTGTCATATCCTTCTTTCGTCCACGCAAAGGGATGCACCAGTATCTGCACTTTGTCATGGGACAGGATATTTTTTTCATCCGGATAACCGTAACGCCAGATATGGTTGGCATCCGACAAATACTTGACCGCTACGGGCGTTTCCGCCGTCACATTTTCCGCAAATGTAAAGAAATCATCCTGATATGCATTCAATATTTCCGGAAACTTGATGTTTTCCCTTAGAATATCCTTGGACGGACGGTGTACGGAAAAAGTGTCTACCTGAAAGCCAAACATCCCGCTTAAAATTTCTATTTCTTTTTTGATCTGCTTTTTGACCTGTTCCATATCCGTCATGCCGTTCAGCGCATAATGCAGGCCAATGACATGTCCCCTCTCATGCATATCTTTTACCATATCCATATTTTTCCGGGATAAGATATTGTAGGCATTGTTGGTCCACTGAAAAAAATAAGTAGCGGAAAAATCCATGCTGTCCTCCACCTTGGAAAGATTGTACGCCCTTTCCACACTGTATTCCACATCATGCCGCATGATAATGAACTTATCCCTTTTTACCGCTTCCCGATAGTTCGCCTGCGAACCTGTCGATTTGATAATGTTTATAATTGTCCTGTAATCTTCATAAGAAAACATATTGTACCTCCGCCTATTTGTGGCATACTTCTTCTATATAGTCTTTCCACTGCCCGCATACTGCTTTTGCATTGGCATACTCGGTAATCTTTCGTGCATTTCTCCCCAGCTTTTCCGCCAGTTCGGGATTGTCTATCAGCCGGTTTATGCCCGCCGCCATCGCCTCGGCATTTTTAATCGGCACCAGCAGACCGTTTTCTTCATCCCTTATCAGGGTTGCCGGTCCCCCGCAGGGACAGTCGGTCGCCACTATAGGAAGCCCTAACGCCATCGCTTCCATCAAAGCATTGGGCAGTCCCTCCCAGTCGGAAGAAAAAGCAAATACCGCCGCGTCCGTAAGCTGCTCTTCCAGCTTGTCGCTGGCTCCCATCAATTTGACATATTCCTGCGCATGGTTACGTATGATACTCTCTTCCAGCAGCTCTTTTGTACCGTCATGGGAATCGCCGCCGTAGATTTCCAGCACATAGTCCGGATGCGTCCGATGTACCATCACAAACGCGTCAATCAGCATCAACTGGTTTTTAAAGTCGACCAGCCTCCCCGACTGCACCACCGCCTTTCTGCGCGCAGGAGGCATGGGAACGCCGATATATTTCTCATGAATAGGATTGACAATAATTCTTGACTTTTTCTGCACCCGTGCCGAAAAAAAGCTTTTTGCGCCCTGCGTCTGGAATACGCTCCCCGCCGCCTTTGGGAAGAATATGGGTATCAAAATTTTGTCCCTCCGTCCGGTGTAATGCAGGTATGGGTCGGTGCGCACGGACACAATAACAGGAATCCTTGTAAAAACAGTCGCCATCAAAGCCCTGTAGTTCGCCTTTTGTGCAAAAGCAATGACAATATCCGGCTTCACTTTTTTTAAAAAAGACCGCAGGTTTTTTATCCGTGCAAAAAACTGCAGGCGCGCGGGCTTTTTCTCCTGCTTTTTTGTCAGCCCCACATGGACTCTCCGGATGCGGCTGTCTATAGAGAATTCATTCTCTGCAGTCCATTCCGTCGCAATATAAACCTGATAACCTTCCTTGGCAAAATCATTCGCCAGCGTGGTAACCACCCGCTCTGCCCCACCCTGTTCCAGACAATTTAGATGAAATACGATTGTTCTCATTACTCTTTCCCACCCATCACAACCGACGTTTTGTGATAATATGCCCTTACCGCCATATTCACCCAGTTTCCCGGCTCTGTCGACAGGTCTTCAAAGGCAAATAACGCCGGCTTTTGCGAATATGGTTTCAGCACCACGTCCTGTATCTCCTCATCCATATAAAGCGCATACCGCTCCATGCTTTCCTCATAAAAGACCGCTCCTTCCCCCTTGACGAGAGAGCGAAGCGCCGAAATGCTCGTATAGGTATTTTTGTCCATGGTCATGCCCCAGATGACAAACACAATCAGCAAAACGGCAACGGTAGGAAGCTCTCCTTTTTCGGAGCGAAAAGCAACAGCCTTTTGATGGGACGCCCATCCAAGCCAGTATGTGATAACGCCCAGCAGACAAAGATAGTATACCATCTGTATGATATTGTTGGTTCTGGGCTGTCCTGCCTCACCCACCGCATACAAGGTCGGCGTAAACATGGCAGACAAAAGGCAGTAGGCGCCCAATGTGACCCACAGGGGATATCGAAATGAATGTTGTGATTTTTTGGCAATCTGCCACAAGACAGGAAGCAATGCAAGAAATACCAGCAGCACAATCGCGGGTGTCCATTGAATCATATAAATAATTGCATGATAAAAAGAAAGGATTACCGCTTTGACAGGCGAATTTCCCGTAACCCCATCCGTCGCACTGCGCACGGCATTTCCCGGTGCCAATATATTGAAAAGAAAGCTGATTGTCCCAAACAACCACGGAATAACCGCCGCCGGAAGCTTTTTCCTTTTTTTGACGCCTGTATAAACCACAATCAGAAGCAGCAGGATTTCTGTCTGAAGGGCGGTAATAAAATTTCCTTCCGCCGAAAAGACCGCGCACAGCGAAGCTATCACGCAAAAGCCCGCTGCCGTGCCCTTTTTTTCTGCCCACAACGCCTTTGTCACTGATGCCGCCGCAAAGAAAAGACAAGCCTGCGGTATCATATAAGTCATCATACCATTATACCAGTACAACCCTTCAAAGGGAGAATCCATCACCTGATAAAACAGAAATAAAAGTATCAAAAGGGCAAAAGTGACTTCCTTGCCGCTTCCTCCAAGCCACTTTGTAAGCAGGCATTTTCCCGCACAAAAAACCGCCGGCGCAAACAGTCCAATGGATATAATCGGTACAATAAACGCCAGCTGATAGTGAAAATTGGCAGGATAAACCGCCGATAAAAAGGTTATTATCCAATAGCCCTGCCATTGCATATACCTGCTATTTGCATGTTTTACGCCTTCCATGAGCGCCTCCGTCACGGAACCTGTGCTGAGGAACGTGTCGCGAACTCCCGCGCCAAACAAATAGTCGTCATAGCACATCACATTATACCTGCCCAGCAAAAGCAGGGGCAGCAAGGAGGCTGCAAATAAAAGTCCCGCCATCACCGTAAGCTTTTTTATATTTTTCATTTTAATCCTTTCACGCATATTCCGGCTCAAATTTTCATCCGTTGGTTTTTCTATCTTATAAGAATATAACATACTGGGAAAACACAGTCAAACCTGCCGTATTTTCTGCATAAGCCCTTCCACATAGCTGTCCGTCGAAAAATCTTCGCTTCGCTTCTTTGCCGCTTCCCCCATTCGTGACAACTCGTCTTTTCTTTGTAACAGTCCAAGCGCTTCCTTTGCCAGTATGATTTCTTCCTCTTCCACCACCGCGGCATCCAGATTTTTCTCAGGATTCATGACGGGCAGAAGCACCCCGTATTCCCCATGGTATATTTTGTGCTGGTCGGCGGCGCTTCTATAATCTTCCAGCAGTATTTCCGCCGGACCGCTTTTACAGTTGACCGATAAGGGTGGAAGTCCCACCGCCATTGCCTCTATCAGCGAATTGGGAAACCCTTCTGTGTGCGATGTCATAACATACAGGGAAGCTCTGTGCAGGTAAGCAAAAGGGTTTTTCTGCAGACCGGTAAACAGTACGCCGTCACGCACCCCCAGCTTTTCGGCAAGCGCCTCGTATTCCGAAAAATCCCCGTCCCCGATAATCATAAGCTTTGTATCGGGCAATTCTTTTCTGATGACGGCGTACGCCTTTATCTGATGCCAAAACCCCTTCACATCATCGGCTCTGCTCATGGACGCAATGATGCTGCCAGCGCCTTCAAAAAAAGATTTGTGCCTCTCCTCTATATCCGCCTTGCACAAATCTCTTATTTTTTCCGTATCGCAGGGATTGTAAAGACACTCCGCCTTGCTTGTGGAAAACAGGCGCCCTATGTCGTCCACCATAACCTTCGCACAGCAAATTACCTTATCCGCGCGCCTGCACAAAAGTTTCATAGCTCTTTTGTCCTCCAGCGCGCCGTACCCCCTGATGCCAACCCAGATTTTGTCTTTTACCCGCGACAGCACATTGACAAGGTTTGCCGAAGGGCCAAAGCTGTAAGTAACCTGAATCTTATGCTGCCGCTTTATTTTTTTAACTGCCGATATTCTGCGAAACACATTCCGAATCTTCCCGAAAACGCCCCGCCTGCTGCCCAGATTTAAGTCATACATTTCCACGGCGCTGACGTCATACAGCATATTTTTGGTACTAAAGACTACCAAAATCAAGCTGCACTTTTCTTTTAACAGATTTGCCGTCATTGCGCAGATTCTCTCAAGTCCGCCCTGATCTAAAAGCGGCACCAGCAGCATGACATTTTTCTTATTTTGCATCTCTTCCTGCATCCGTCTTTCTCCCATTCTTTATCTTCATTGCGGATACTACCAGTTTACCCGGCAGGGTTTTTCCCGTATAGACATTGTAATATGTGATTGGACTCCCGCCAAATTTGCACTTGAAAGCATCTATGCCGTTGGGATTCTCCAAGCTGGAGACCCCGCCCCAATCATAAATTTCAATTCCTTTCTTCCGAAACAAAAGCATGTCCTCCCAGTGCAGCCGCTTGTTAGCTCTTGCTACCAGATTGGCATCCACGGAACTGCTTCTGAAATCAGACGCCGAATGCAAAAGCCTGACCTGTTTGTCCCCCACGATATAAGAGTGGAAGACAAGCGGCTCCCTGTCTTGATAAGCAGCCGTAAGCCATATTGCCTCTTCCTCCAGATAAGCCTTAAACTGCGCCCCATTGAAAGCAACCTTTCTGCCCTTTTCCCGATACATAGTCTCATAGGTTTCCGCAAATTGCCGGATAACCGCCTCTTCCTGTTTCAATTCCTTTGGTGAAAATACGCTGCACGCCACCCCTTCCTTGCAGTTCCTGCGTATCTCATACCGTACATTCTTATTTATCAGGGAAAGCAAGGTTTCCTCCTCCTGCCGCAAATCGCTTAAGAGGGTATGAAATTCGGTGGACAAGCTGTTTCTTTCTTTGCTGATTTCGGGCATTCCGTGCCAAAAGCAGATATCGGCTTTCCCCTCCGCCTCCGATGCTTCCTCATCCGCAAACCATATCTGGGCAATGGATAGCATTTTTTTACGATACGTTATCTGCACCATCGTCAATTCCCCCGTAAATTTCTTGATACCGTTTTGCCTGCTCTTCTATGTCAAATCCGGCTCTTTTTACTTCTAAAAGCCTGCCAGTCCGCTCATAGGCGCTGTGCGCAATGATATAATCCGCCCACTCTGCAGCCGTTTTTTGCAGACTGTAAAACGTCGTCAAATCCGTGATGCCCACTTCCTGTGTAATCGTATCGGAAATCAGGCAGCGAAGCCCCGCCGTCTGCGCCTCCACGACAGTACCCGGAAGTCCCTCGTACAGGGACGGGAACAAAAGATAATCAAACGCCTGATAATAGCGGCTTACCTCTGCCTGATTGCCAAGGAAGAAAACCGCCTGTGCAATCCCCAGCTCCTCCGCCCGCTTTTTCACTGTCTCCATGAGCACGCCTTCTCCCAGAAGAAGCAGTACCGCATTCTTTTGCCGCTTATATATCTCAAAAAAGATTTGTAACAGAAAAACATGATTTTTGGGGCTGCGGAAGCTTCCCACGTGCCCGATGACAAACTTTCCTTCCAGCTTCAGCCTGCGCCGCATCTCTTCGCGCACCGCAGCATCGTAGACATACTTTTTGGCATCGATGGCATTGGGAATTACCTCTGTCCTGCCCTTTTTGACCCATCGCCTGCCATAGGCTGATATGGCGGCGTCTTTCGAACAGGCAAGACAGTAATCCGCCTTATATTTTAAAGGCAGACGAAGAATTCTTGTCACGATTCCTTTGATTCCCGCCGGCACGCCCGCGCTTCTGACATGGGCAATCGCCAGCGGCACGCCCGCGCGCTTTGCAATGGGCAGATAAATCGAAGCCGTGCTTGTCATATGTCCGTGCACCGCCCGAAAATCATGGTGTGCGGCAAAAAACCGTTTCAACGCTTTCCTGTAGCCGAACCAGTTATACACCTTAAAACGGGGAATGCGGTAAACATTCCCCCCCAACGACTTGATTTCCTTATCAAAATGTTCCTCACCGGAGGAATGCACCAAAAAATCAAACTGCATTTTCTCTCTGTCAATGCTGCGGTACAAGTCCATAATCCGGCTCTCTGCACCACCCAGACTTAAGCCTCCCAGCACATGAAGTATCCTAACCGGTTCTTTCATATTTTTCCTTTCTATCCTCTCAGCTTCACTAAAACCCGCTTTACATTTGCCAGCAGAATTTCCATACACCGTCCGGCAAATCCTCTTTTTACGGGCGCCTCCAGAAGATATGCGCCATAGGAAATAAAGCTGCCCTCATGCTCCTCAAACAGCCTGCGGTATCCCGCCATCGCCTCTTCGTCAATCCCGTTGGCGTGTATCACCATGGTTGTTGTTCCGCCTTTCTTTTTCAAGCTCCTGCCCAGCATAAAGGAAATCGGATAGAAAATCATATCCCGCCACACATAAGGCTTTTTTCCAAAGCCATCCGTTATCTTCGTATAGCCCAGTTTCTTTAATGCCTTTAAGGTATTTTTATCATAGGAATGTCCCGGCGCCATAAAAATATCCGTTTTGATTCCATTTCTCTGCAAAACCTCCGATGCTTTTTCCAGCATATCAAGCTGCTCTTCAAAAGAAAGACCTGCAAATTCCGAAAAATGATTCAGCGGGAAAAGTCCGCCCTTCTTTGTGGCATATACATGCCTATAGCCATGCAGGGCAATACACCAGCCATCCTCCTGCAATTCCTTTATGTATTCCCAGAAATCCCCTGCTGCCTTCGCCCTGTGCAGATTTTCATCCCTGTTATCCGGCACCACGCCAAGCAGGGGTCTGACATGATGTGCGTCCAGTATCTCCTTAAATGCCAAAAATCGTTCCCAGTCCATATCGGGCGTGATGTCATCCATGCGAACTGCAATCTTCATCTTTTTTCATACCTCCTGCCCGATAGCGCTACTCCAACACGGCGCCCCGCACAATTGTGATGTCAGCCTCGTAATTTTTGATAAGCAGGGAACCGTCCACCGTTCTTACCACCGGCTGCCCGTCAAACACCTCTATCACCTCTCCCGGCTTATAATCGGAGAAATCCAGCATCTCATCAAAAGGAACCGCCTCCCATATAATAACCTTTTCTCCTTTCACAAAGGCAAACGCGCCGGGGAACGGTGCGCTCACGCCCCGTATCAGATTATAAATATCGCGGGTCCTGCCATGAAAATCTATTTTTCCGTCTTCCGGCGTCCGCTTTTCATACCAGGAATCAAAGTCCTTTGATTCCTGACGTATGCTGATATTTCCCTCTTTATAAGCCGCAAGCAGTCTGCGAATCAGATTCTTGGAGCAAATAATATTTTTATACTGCATACTCCTTACGGTATCATAGGGCGTAATCGCGCACATTTCATTGGCAAATATATTGGGGCTGTCCGCCTTTTCATCATACCGAAACAAATTCAGTATAAATCTGGTATCCCCGTTTATGATGGACCAGTTTAAAGGAGAACGTCCCCTTCCAAAAGGAAGATAGGCGCAGTTGCCGTGAAACCCAAACACCCCATGCCGAAAACGCTCCAGCACCGCGGCAGGAATCAGCCGCTGCCACCCCATAGAAATACCGATGTCAAAAGTATTCTCTAAAAAGAAGTCCCTTGTCGTTTCATCCTTTAAAGCATAGCTGTCCACTTCCCTGACCTGAATACCGTATTTTTCTGTCAGGGAAGAAAGCCCTTTAAAACCGGAAACCTGATTTTTGCTTAACACCTCTCTGCTGATGGTGACTACCAAATCTACCGGACAGATATTCTCCTGAATAAATTCCACGATTCTTTCCGTGGTATCCTTTACGCCAAACACAACCACTTTATAATGCATTCCGGCTTTCCTTTCCGCTTACAAATTCGCCTTGTACCAGTCAATCGCAAGGGCAATGCCCGCTTTAAAGTCGTACTCCGGCGCATAGCCGAGCAATTCTCTTGCCTTGCTGATATCCGCATTGGAATCCCTGATATCACCCGGGCGGTTCGGTCCATACTTCGGCTCTATTTTTTTGCCCAGCGCTTCACACAAATCGTGATAAATATCAATCAAAAATTCTCTGCCGCCGGCGCCGATATTGAAAGCTTCTCCGCCGGCTTCGCCTGATGCAAGGCACGCTTTTAAATTGGCCTCGATTACATTGTCAATGTAGGTAAAGTCCCTTGACTGCATGCCGTCCCCATTGATGGTGGGCGCCTCGTCGTTTAACAAAAGCTTAATAAATTTCGGAATCACTGCCGCATACATGCCCTCCGGATTTTGTCTCCTGCCAAAAACGTTAAAATACCGTAAGCCATAGGTGTCCAGTCCATATAAAACCTTATAAAGCCTTCCATATTCCTCATCTACTTTTTTGGTGAGGGCATAGGGAGAAAGCACATTCCCTTCCTCACCTTCTTTTTTGGGCAGCACCGGATGGTCGCCGTACACGGACGAGCTTGACGCATACACAAATTTCTTCACGCCGTTTTGCCTTGCCGCTTCCATCATGTTTAATGTGCCCTTAATATTAATTTCCTCATACAAAAGCGGCATCTCAATGCTCCTCGGCACACTGCCCCATGCTGCCTGATTGAGCACATAGTCCGCCCCTTTACAGGCCTCCATGCAGGTATCCAAATCACGGATGTCCCCCTTGATAAAGGTAAAACGACCGCTTTTCTCCAAATGCGCAACATTGTCATAGCTGCCCGTGGAAAGGTTGTCCAGACACCTGACCGTATACCCCATCTCCACAAGTGCCTCGCACAGATTGGAGCCGATAAAGCCGGCGCCTCCTGTCACAAGAAACACACTCTCTGATGCAAATTTTAAATCCTGATAGCCCATGATTGTAATCCTTTCTCCGCCCTCTCCTTCTGCCACGTCCTGAACGCCGTAATCAGAAGCAGGAAACAGGCGGTGTAAAATAGTGAAAATCCATATATCATATACCGTGACAATGTCATAATGGTGATGGATACCGTACATACGTTACCCAGTATAAAGAGCATCGTCAACAGATAGAACCACACGGCATTATCTGTTTTTTGTCCTTTTCTCCGGTTCTTTTGTATCATAAACACAGCCATCCCCATGGACAGCAGATAGAACAGACCTGCTATCCAGTTCATTACGGGATGCACAACCGCAATACTGCGTATCATACCATAGGCGGCAAGTATCAGGTAATTTGTCAGCCATCTGCCAAAGCACTTGGGAAGAATTCCCTTGATAATCTTCATGGAAGTTTCATCCGCCCGCAGATTAATGATAATATAATCGTCCACTACCGTTTTTTTATACGTCTGATAATACAAATCCTCAATGATTTCAAATTTTATCGTATCGTGCCATTTTTCTATATGTTCCGCTTTTTCCGTAAAAGAGCTGCCCGCATACCGGTACGCCGCCTCTCTTTCATCTGCCATGTCATACATAAGATAAAAAAATTCCCTCGCCTCCTCATCCTTGATGTTTTCCCCATCTTCCCTGTCAGAGACGTAAAGAATGTTGGTAAGCGTATTGACACCGCCGTAGGTATTATTGATAAAATGCCCATTAAAAGCCAGATTATAACATTTGACTAAAAACAGCCGCAGCAAAAATGCCAATGCCACAATCCCTACAATGCCGCACAGCCGCAGCATTTTTTTGAAAAACTCTGCTTTTCCTCTGAGCGTCCTGACAACCAAAACAACCATCCATACCAAAATAGCCGCCATCATCTGGCTTCTTGTCAGGGACAAAACCAGCGCAAGAATACCCGCTTTCACCGCCGCTTTCCAAAATTGCTTCTTCCCAGCCGTAAACATATCAAAGCACCCTGTGATAAAAAACAAAAAAAGCGGCAGGCACAGAGCTTCGCTCATCACGGAGTTGGGTATAAAAATCCGCAGTACCGAAAAATATCTGGTAAAAAGATACGGGATAATTCCCAACAGAACGACAAGTATCTCCTCCCACAAAAGCAAAGAGAACTTCCTGTACAAATACTCCGCAAAAAACCATATGCTGACTGCTGCCAGCACATTTTGTATCACGCCGGCAGCATAGAGCCATCCCGCGTCGCAGATGCCTCTGATTATCCATAAAAACAGCGGATACAGCGGCTCCCTGTGAATATGCATTCGGATATACTGGTCCGAATCGTTATAAAGCGCGGGGCCAAAAGCAGCAAGCATACCCAGAAAGCCCAAAAGCAGCGCCGCCAGCAATAAATAGGATTTCGTCCGCCCTGCTTTTACAGTCTCCAATACAGATAGTCCTCCTGATATTCCTTCTTGTCAAGCAGTCCCTTCAAATCCATGAGTACCTTTTTCTTATGCGCCGCGTTGAAAAACGCCGCAATATCCTCTTTGCCATATTGGAGGAACGCCTCATGTGCAACCGCAATAATCACGGCATCCATGTTTTTCACGTCTTCCATATCGGCAAACGTAATATGATAGAGGCTCCTAGCCTCCTCCGCATCCGCTGCGGGGTCTACCACCAGCGGCGTAATGCCGTATTCTTTTAATTCCCTGTAAATATCAATCACCTTTGTGTTTCTGGTGTCGGGGCAGTTTTCCTTGAAGGTAAAGCCTAAAATCGCTATCTTCGCGTTTTTAACTGCAATGTCCGACTTAATCAAATTCTTTACCAGACTCTCCGCCACATATTTTCCCATATCGTCATTGATTCTCCTGCCTGACAGGATAATCTGGGAATGATAACCGAGCTGCTCCGCTTTATAAGTCAGATAATAAGGATCCACGCCGATGCAGTGTCCGCCTACAAGTCCCGGATAAAATTTTAAGAAATTCCACTTTGTCCCAGCCGCCTCCAGCACGGACTTTGTATCAATCCCCATCTTATTGAAAATGATGGACAGTTCGTTCATAAAAGCAATATTAATGTCCCTCTGGCTGTTTTCGATAACTTTTGCGGCCTCCGCAACCTTGATGGATTCGGCACGGTATACGCCTGCCTCCACCACCAGCTCATATACCTTTGCAATCTCTTCAAGGGTTTCTTCATCCATACCGGATACAATTTTGGTAATGGTCTCCAGACGATGTACCTTATCGCCGGGGTTAATCCGCTCGGGAGAATATCCGATTTTAAAATCCACGCCGCATTTCAATCCGGATTCCTTTTCCAGAATCGGCACGCAGATATCTTCCGTCACACCAGGGTATACGGTGGACTCAAACACCACAATGGAACCCTTTGTCAGATTTTGGCCCAAAAGCCGGCTGGCTCCTTCCACCGGAGACAAATCCGGCGTGTGGTCGTCATTTACAGGAGTCGGAACCGCTACAATATGAAACTTCGCTTCCTTTAAACGCGAGGGATCGGACGTAAACTCCACCGTGGTATGCCGAATCACTTCATCCCCGACTTCCTTTGTCGGGTCAATACCGCTCTTGTAGAGTTCTATTTTTTTCTTGTTTAAATCAAATCCCAGTACCTTGACTTTTCTGGCAAAAGCAACCGCAATGGGCATTCCCACATAACCCAGACCTACCAAAGACAATGTTTCTTCGCCGCTTAAAATTTTTTTATACAAGTCCATCGTTTCTCTCCATTCCTTTTGTATGGTTTTTTACTTCCTTCATGTAAGCATCCACCACATACTTACGGGAAAACTCTTTTTCCATCTTTTTTCTTCCATTTTCCCCCATGCGTTTCTTTTCATTATAAGGCAATCCTATAAATTTTTCAATTTTTTCTATTAAATCCCTGCTGTCGTCCAGTTTATGTAAATACCCTGAAACTTCGTCATCTATACACTCTCTGCATCCCGGGATATCCGACGCAATAATGGCTCTTCCGGTTGCCGCCGCTTCCAGGCAGGAATTTGACATGCCCTCCGACTGGGACGGATGCACCAGACAATGACACTTCTCCAGATAGCTTACCACATCGGACTGCATACCATGATACTGGATAATACCCTGTTCATGAAGCTGCATGATCCGCTCCTTGTAATCTTCTTCCCAAAAACCCAGCATATGAAATTCTACTGCCGGATATTTCTTTTTTATAGATTCCACCATTTCCAAAAACACATCAATGCCTTTTATCCTGGCAATACGCGCCACAAAGATAAATCTGACAGGCTCCGTTTCCTTGGGAAACGGCTTTAAGGCATATGTGTCCAAATTCACTCCCGAGCCTCTCACCAGCTCATATTTTTTCCGCCCTATGTTTCTGGCTTCAAAAAGAGCCTGATTGTCTGCATTCTGAAAGAACACTTTTTCGACCCGTTTCAGGGCAATTTTATACATTCCAAATAAGACGCTGCGAACAATACCGCCTCCTTCAATTCCTTTTCCCAGCCCCGTTACCGTACACACATAAGGAATTTTCAACAGGCGGCACGCAAATCCCCCGTAGATATTGGGCTTTATCGTATAAGTCAAAACGCATGACGGGGCTATTTTTTTCAATATTTTCCTGTATGTCCAGAAAAGCTTTCCATCCTTGAGCGGATTCATTCCCCGCCGGTCCACGGGGACGTCCACTAATTCACAGCCTAATTCCCTGATTTTTTCCGCTTCTTCTGTGCAGGGCAGCAGTACCACCACTCTGTATCCCTGCCGTATCAGACTCTGAATCAGTTCCTTGCGGAAATTATATATCACAATATAGTGATTGCCAATCAGTACTACCGTATCCTTACCCGTCTTTGTCATAATTTTCCTTCTGTCCGCTTTATGGATTCCATAAAATCGGCTACGCAATATTGATATTCCCAATATGCCGACATTTCTTTTTCATACGCCATATTTCCAAATACTTTATTGATTATCCCGACAAATCTGCCGCCGAAACGGATTGCGGGATTAAACAGTTTCGTAAGCCTGAGCCTCTTGCCATAAACAGCCGCAATTGCTTTCGCCATTTCACTTGTCGTAACATATTCTCTATTTTGCGGATAAAAAATTCCGCGGCTTTCATTTTCAATCAAGAGTCTCACAAACTCACAAAGATTGTCCACAAACAACTGGCTGCGGCAGTTTTGAATATTCGGAAATACCGGCGTCTTCAGCGCAAGAGCCGCCAGCCTTCTGTAATTTCCCTTTGCGTTCTTTCCGTATATCATGGGAGCTCTGATGGCAGCCACTTTAAATGCCGCGCTCTCTAAGGAAAACAATCCCCTCTCTGCTTCCAGCTTGCTCTGTCCGTAAAAATCCGCAGGCTGTTCCTTGGTATCTGCAGATATCTTTTTCTCTTTGCCGACTCGTGCGCTGCTTCCATAGACGATGATGCTGCTCATAAAAATAAATTGCTTTACCCCGTCCTCTTTTGCCTTTTTTGCCACTTCCAAGGTTAAATCCCTGTTTACCGCAAAATAGAGGTCTTTCATCTTTGGATTTGCAGAGACATGGGCTATCCCCGCCACATGAAACACCACATCATATTCTGAAAAAGATAAGTCCTTCCATGCTTCTCCCCGCACACTGACGGTATCTGCCTGATAGGTTCCCAAAGAAGCATTCCCCAGCCATTTCTCCACATTCGTTCCGACATAACTATTTGCGCCTGTAATCAAAATTTTTTTCATTTTGTTTTTGCCGTTTTCTCTCCCTTTTTCTGTTGCAGGACACCGGTTCCGCCCTCTACGACGCCGTCGCTTCTCAGCACGGCGAACACAGTTCCCAACAAGCATCTGATATCAAAGCAAAAGCTCATTCTCCTGACATATTCTCCGTCCAGCTTTGCTTTTACCGGAATTTCCAGTTCGTCTCGCCCGTTTATCTGCGCCCAGCCGGTAAGCCCCGGCAAAACATCATTCGCCCCGTACTTATCTCTTTCTTCCATCAAATCCGTCTGGTTCCAAAGCGCCGGACGCGGTCCCACAAACGCCATGTCCCCCTTTATGATATTGATAAGCTGCGGCAGCTCGTCCAGACTGGTCTTTCGCAAAAAGCGCCCCAGCCTCGTAATATACTGCTCCGGATTTTTCAGTTGGTGGGTAGGCACGTCCTTTGGCGTATCCGTTCTCATGGTTCTGAATTTGTATATCATAAAATACTTTTTATGAATTCCAATCCGCTTCTGCTTAAAAAAAACAGCCCCCCTTGTTTCTGCCTTTATCGCTACCGCAAAAAAGAGAAACACCGGCAATAAAATAATCATTGCAAGTAACGCCAGCACAAAATCGATTCCACGCTTTATTCTTTGATATATCATATCCGCTCCCATGCCCTTCTGATTTGAATGCCCTGACTTATTCCTCGTTCGGAGTATAGGTTGGCACAATTTCCTTAATCATACCTTTGATATCCATGCATTCTTCTTTGGTTGCCTGATTCAAATTGTTTAATTGCTGGAAAAATTCTGCTTCGTCAAATTCAATCGGCCGCCCAATGTGGATTAATTTATTTTCCGTTTCCTGCAGCCCCTCTTCCTCCATCAAAAGCTCTTCATACAGCTTTTCTCCCGGGCGCAGTCCCGTAAATTCTATCTTGATGTCCTCGTCCACCTTGTAGCCGGAGAGCCGAATCAGATTTTTTGCCAAATCCAGTATTCTTACGGGCTCCCCCATATCCAGCACAAAAATTTCCCCGCCCTTTGCATACGCGCCTGCCTGCAGTACAAGGGAAACCGCCTCCGGAATCGTCATAAAATAGCGGATAATGTCGGGATGCGTCACCGTAACCGGTCCCCCCGCTTCAATCTGGCGCTTAAACAGCGGAATTACGCTGCCGTTGCTGCCCAGCACATTGCCAAAGCGGACAGCCACAAATTCCGTATCATAATGCTTGTTAAAAATCTGGATAATCATTTCGCAAATGCGCTTGGAGGCGCCCATGATATTGGTCGGATTCACCGCCTTATCCGTGGAAATCAGTACAAATTTCTTTGCGCCGTAAAATGCTGCCGCCTGTGCAGTTTTCCATGTGCCAAACACATTGTTTTTAATTGCCTCGTTGGGGCTGTCCTCCATCAGCGGAACATGCTTGTGTGCCGCCGCATGATAGACAATGTCCGGCCTGTATTCTTCAAAAATCCAGTTCATCCGCCTTGTATTCCGAACGGACGCAATCAGCACTACCATATTAAGCTTCGGAAAATTGTGCTTTAATTCCTGCTGGATATCATACGCATTATTTTCATAAATATCTACAATAATCAGGCGGGACGGTTTATGGGCTGCTATCTGGCGGCAGAGCTCGCTGCCTATGGAGCCTCCTCCTCCCGTCACCAGCACACATCTCTCCTGCACATATCCTAAGATGGACTCCAAATCCACCGTAATCGGATCCCTGCCCAGCAGATCCTCCACATCCACATCCTTTAGCTGGCTGACATTAACCTCGCCGTTTACAAGCTGATACACGCCCGGCAGCGTCCGCAGCTTACAGGTCGTATCCTTGCAAATTTCAATGATTTCGCTGATAACCGCCTTGGAGACGGAGGGCATGGCGATAAAAATTTCATCGATGGCAAACGCATCCACGAACTGTTTGATCTTTTCCCGCCCGCCGACTACCTTGATTCCCTGAATATACCTGCCTTGCTTGTTCGGGTCGTCATCTATTATGCACTTGATTTGCATATGGGTATACCTGCTGCCTACGATATCCCGGATAATCAGATTGGCTGCCTCTCCTGCGCCAATTATCATCACATTGGTGCCTGCTTTCTGCTTCATGCTCTTTCTCTTTAAGCCTCTGAAGAAGCGGTAGCTGAATCTGCTCGCAAAGGTAAACGCAATGAGCAGGCATACAAACATAAACGGATAGCTGCGCGGTACCGGCTTCTGAAACAGCACCATCCCCACGCCGTTGCACACAACGGCAATGCCGCATGCAGCCACAATATTCTGCATTTCATTGACTCCTGCAAACGCCCAGAGGCTGTTATAGAGACGGAACAGGGCAAACGTAAGAAGCGTAATGATAATCGTGAAAGGCAAAAAAGAACAGACTGACTCTAAAAATTTCTTCTCTATATTTGCATAAACAAACTCATACCGTATCACCAAAGCTATAATTGCTGCCGCCGCAACAGCAATGGTATCATATATCACCAAAAATATTCTTCTATATAATAACGCTATGTTTATTGTTTTTTTCATTTTAACCTTCCTGTCGTAGCTCTATTCTGCCCTTCTTTTTTTCTGACGGAATCATAAGTGCCAGTACCAGAAGAAAACCAAAGCCTGTTGGAATATAGGGAAGAAATACCCATTCTACCAGCCCGCAGATACCAAAAACCGCCAAAACGCCAAGGGGGATAAGCGCCGTGCTTTCTTCTTTGTGATGCATAAAATAGAAAATACTCTTTATCCCTGCAAAAACGCAAAATAGAATAAAGAAAATCCCTGCGCCAATTCCAAAATCATGCGCCACCTGTATCAATACGTTATGGGCATGTCCCGTTTCGTGTCCGTCCGCAGTTTTTAAGCTGACCGTTTCATGTCCTTCCCAATTTAACTGGTTTAAATAGAGCTTATAGATATCCAGCCTGCCGTTACTGTATCGGTTTACCTCTTCCCATTTTTTATCCCCTGCCGTTTCCAAGCTCTGCGCGCCCTCCGGAGTTTCTTCTAAGTCCTCCTGACCGCTCGCACCGATTCGGCCGTGTGCAAACCCGAAAAACTTTGAAACGGTAATAAACCGAAAAGAATCCCATTCCTCTCCCTTTTTTATGGAATCCTGAAACCATTCAATCTCGTACGTAAAAGGGTTTCCCACCACCGCAGGCACTATCCGGCATGCCGTAAAGACAATGGGGAAAAAGCAAACTCCCGTTATTACCAGCAGCAATACTCTCCTGGCAAAGCCTATGATACCGTCTTTCGATTGAAACACCGTTGTCAGGACACATATTACCGGACATATGATGAACGCTGCAAACAGGCCTGTGCGGGAAACGGTTAAAAGCAAAAAAGACGCCGACATCCCTATCAGCCATAATTCCTTCCACGCCGCCTTTAACGTCCGCTTTTCTTTATAAACCGCCATAAACCGTATCACTGCCAATACCAGCACAAAAACCATATAAACGGCTGTCATGGTTACGGTATGAAATACGCCCGGATACCGCGTATAGATAAAATTATGAAAAGGACGGTAAAGCATGGCATATATACTGCTGCATACAAAATGAATCAGCACCCCGTTTGAAAAATGCTTTAAATACTGCTGCACGCCGCCCTTATAAATAATGCGTATTGCAAAAATTCCCCAGAAAACAGCTATGTCTATCGGCCATACCCGTCCGTTCCGGTTTATCACCATCCACGCAATCAGTACTGCAAATGCCGCTGTATAAACCTTCGATACCTTACTTCTTTCCTTTCTGTCCCATATCAGAATCCGCACCGTATTTAAAATCAAAATTCCGCACAGAATAAAATACAGCGCATTGCCTTTATAAATTTCCCAATTTTCTAAGTCCGCTTTATTCTGCTGTAAATAATAAATACCGCCGCCGATTGCAAAAACCAGATAAACCGCATGATACCAGTTTACGATTTCTTTCTTTGTATATCCGCAGATGATTGCGATTGCAAAACAGGCAAGCACATAATTCGATGCAAGCTTTTGTTCCTTCGAAGACAACGCATTCAGATAGCGGATGCCGCCATGCATGACGCCTGCAAAGGCAAGCGATTGCAATAGGGTCCGAATCCATTTCGCCAATTCTTTTTGGGATATCTTCTCTTCCTGTAAAGCTTCTCTTTTAAAAAGCAGGCTATAAAGTGAAAACAAAAGAAACAGCAATATGCCTGCTCCATAAAACAGAATATCTTCCCAGTTTTCAGAAAACTTTTTCTCAAAAATCACATTCCAGAGCCCCCATACGGCAGCTCCCGTGACAAAAACGCTCAGCGCAGCCCTGAGCCCCCAGTCCGCTCTCACCTGACAGGTATTTTTTCGAAGCAGAAATTCCGCCGCACAAAATAATAATGCCCCCGCCGACAATAGGCACAGCGCATAGACCGCATACTGTCCTTTCGTAAAATAAGCCCTGTATTCATAGCGGGTGTCCAAATTTACCCCGTCACGCATGGAAAACAGCAATTCCACATTTGGGTTCTCCACCGTAAAATAATACACCTGTCCAATCTGCAAATCAGAGCCTATTGTAACCCTGCAGGTTCCCGGTATGGTAAGCTTGTCTATCACATAGCTCTTCTCTTCTATCTTTTGCATATTCGCATCAAAGAGCCGGAACACCAGTCTCCCCGTTTTTTCCTCCGGTGTCAGTTCTTCGTTATAAATATAAAAACTGACAGAAGAAAGTTCACCTGCCAGCGGGACAAACCCCTGCATCACGGTGGCTTCATTGGATATAATTGTCATGGAATTCTCGTCTATCGCCCCTTCCGCATGCATAGGGCGTATGATTTTTAAAGGCCACACGAGTGCAATGGCGGTCATTATCAGGAGCAATACCATGGATTGCACTGCCCTTTTTAGCGATATACTCGTCTTCAACTACTCTTCCCTTCTCATCCTTTATATAATTTCCACTTATCCTTGATAGTATAGCACAGTTACCGCCTCTTTACAACAAACTGCCATTTATCTTGCCTGCTGCTTCTTCTGCTCTGCCACCCTGTTCAGCCTGTATTCAAAATCTCTTCTGTCCTTCCACATAGATTCTGCCAGAATCAAACCTGCAAACAGCGATTGCAGCGCAGCCAGCATCAAAAAGCCGCTCACAATCAGCGTCGGAAACCGCGGCACTAAGCCCGTACGGAAATATTCCGCCAGTATAGGAATAAACATAATAACTGAAGCAGACGCCAATATCAGGCTGATAATCCCAAAAAAGACCAGCGGCTTATAGGTTTTAAACAACTGCACAATCTTCCACAAAACCTTAATCCCGTCAGAATACGTATTCAGCTTCGATACGCTTCCCTCCGGTCTGTCCCTATAGTCCACAACAACATTATCCACCTGCATACGGTAATTGACCGCATGTATTGTCATTTCCGTCTCTATCTGAAAGCCCGAAGAAAAAACCGGAAAGGTTTTCACAAATTCATAGCTAAACGCTCTGTACCCCGTCATAATATCCTTAATATCAGAGGAAAACAATCGGTTGATAGAAGTCCGCACCAGACTGTTCCCAAAGTTATGAAAGGGACGTTTGTTTTCCGTAAAGTATGTAGAAGAAAGCCTGTCCCCCACTACCATATCCGCATGGTATTTTAAACACCTGTCCGTCATTTCCCGCGCACAGTCAAGCGGATATGTATCGTCTCCGTCTATCATCAAATAGCACTCCGCATCGATTTCCCGAAACATCCGTCTTACTACATTACCCTTCCCCTGCTTATACTCATGCCGCACCACTGCCCCGGCAGCCTGCGCAATCTCCGCCGTCCTGTCAGTCGAATTATTATCGTAAACATAAATGACGGCATCCTCCAAGACCGCCTTTGCATCCTTTATCACTTTCTCTATGGTCTTTTCCTCATTATAACAAGGTATCAATACTGCTATTTTGTCCATATCCCTCTTCCTTTCTCCTTATGCATCCTTGCCAATAAACCCGTTCCTCATACCAAAATCAGCATCCGTCCTTATTCATTCTCCGCCGCCGCATCATACTCCCCGTTTAATATCTTGGCATTTATCGTTTCCAGCGCCTCCTTCTGACATTCCTGCCAATATACATATGCCTCATCCCATGCGCCGTATTTTTTATCTCCCCGCCTGTCTGTAAGCGCATAATGTGTTGTCAGATATTCCCCCAAAAAGGCAGTACACTTCTCCGCACCGGAAGCGTTGGTATGACTGCCCCCGTCATAATAGTCCGTGGCAAAATCAATTTCCAGCTCGTCATAGTAGTCATTCAAATTCAAATATGGATATCCGTATGCCGTAATGATATTTTCCATATAATTAAATTTCTTCTGCATGTCCTCGTCCAGCACCATGGGCGACACAATAAACAGCGCTTCCAGATCTTTCTCCTGCAAATATGCCAGCAGTGTCCGCAGGTTTTCCTCCTGCTCTGACGGAATTGCCGTCTGCTCCGTCACCATACTGTAATCAGCACCCTCCCCGGGCAGCACCTTATCGCTCATCACATACCCTTTCAAGGGATGCAGCCTTTCGTACCGGAATGCCGTGTACTGGTCAGGAAGAACCAAGGTCTTCCAATTGGAATGGTATTTGAAAATATCAAAATAATACGTATACCGCTCCGCCACATCCGGCACAAGACGATTAATCAGGCGGATTCGATTCCACGAATACTTCATATTGTCCGTAACGCCTCGCACATACGCCATATTTTCCGCCATCGCGTCGTCTTCATACGCATACATCCGAAGTTCAAAGATAAACAATTCGGGAGACTGGGTTTTCAACGCCTCTTCCACCAGATATACCGCCGCCTCCGGCTTCTGCACATTGCTGGAAAGCGGATACATGGCAACCCCGTATTCCCCCCACAGCTTTGGGGCTGCATAAAACGGATATACCGGACTGGAGCCAATCATAACAACGTCAACCGTATTTTTCGGCTCCGCGTAAAAGCCGACAAAAATTTCCTTGATATCGCCGTTCGTCCGCAGCATATAAGTAAGCGATTGCAATATGACAAGAAATATAAGAACAAATAAAACTGCCTTTGCAGCCTGCTTTCCTTTCATGACAGCCTCCTAAAATCCCTGATATATAAATTCCACCGCGCTGTAACCCGGTCCGTAATAGCCAAGCAGTATCACATAAAACAGCAGCGCATACCAAATCCCCCAGCGTATTACAATATTTTTCCGCGCAATCCGCTCCCGTACTCCTTCTTTTTGCTGTAATAGCGATACCGCAAATAAAATCAGCAGGGATACGGCAGCAATGGTAAACTCAATAAAGTCCAGGCCAAGTAAAAACAGGGAACCGTCAAACAGCACCCCTATATTCCCCACGCAAAACGCACTTGCCAGCATATGACACGCGGCGGCAGTAGAATCCGCCCTGAAAAACACAAAGCCGATATTGGCGAGTAAAAAAGTCCTTAGCACCCGCCACCCGTTCACAAACCAGCCGTCACTGTTTATGCGGCACTTCTGCATAATCCTTCCGTATACGGGATTCAAAAGCTCTCCCATTACAATATAGAACCAATGCAGCAGTCCGGAGCCTATCACAAACTTCCAGTCCCCTCCATGCCAAATTCCCACGGTAAACCATAGGATAAACATGGCGGCAAAAGTAGTAAGCTGTTTTCCCCTCTTCTTGCCGAATTTTTCTTTGCATTTCCTGCCCAGCTTTGAAAACACCTGCGTTCTGAGAAGCGGATAAAAAACATATTCTCTCATCCATACGCCAAGCGTAATATGCCATCTCCGCCAATACTCCGAAATCGTTTTGGCAAAGAAAGGCCTTTCAAAATTTTCCGGCAGCTTCAAGCCAAAGGTCTGGGAAATTCCCAACGCAATGTCCATTCCGCCCGAGAAATTGGTATATAGCTGAAAGGCATAGCAGATTGTCGCTATCCAAATATAAACGCCGCTGTAACCCAGATAATTGTCGTAAACCGTATTGACTACCAGATTCATGCGTTCTGAAATCACCAGCGTCTTAAAAAAGCCCCACAACATTCTTTGGAAGCCAAATGTAACCTGCTTATAATCGAAAGGATGCGGTTGGAAAAACTGTTCTCCATCCTCCCTGTAACGAAGAACCGGTCCGAATAATATGGCTGGAAAATACATACCGTAAAGCGCCATTTTAAAGAAGTTTTTCTGAGGTTCGGCAATTTGATTGTAAACATCGATGACGTAGCCGAGAATAGAAAACGTATAGAAAGAAATGCCAAGCGGTATCAAAAAATGAAATCCGGAAATAACGTTTTGCTTCCATCCCAAAATTCCCATAACACCGTTGATGGTATTGATTCCAAAATTAACATATTTTAACACAAACAGGCTGCCAATCAGCAGCAATATCACAAAAACAAGCGCCGTCCGCCTTTTTCTGCCGTCGCTCGTTCTTCCCATAACAAAAATACCTGCATACGCCGTCAGACACGCCGCCAGCGGATACAGAATCAAAATTCCGTTTCCGGACAACAAATAATACGCGATGCTTGACACCAACAAAAATACCCATTGCAATTTTGCCGGAATCAGGTAATATATAATTAATATACATGCATAAAAACATAAAAAATAAAAGGATGTAAATGACATAACATGTCCTTTCCAAATCAGTACAAGGAGAAACGCTCATGCTTCCTTTCAAAATACACCATATCGGGTATTTAGTCAAAAAAATTGATGCTGCCATACGCGACTTTGCACAGTTGGGGTACGTGGTGACGCAAAATACCGTTTTTGACAGCTTTCGCAAAATTCACATTTGCTTTATGGAAAAAGATGGCTATGTGATAGAGCTTGTTTCTCCTGCGGATGAAAATTCCATAGTAGCCGGCTTGTTAAAGAAATACAAAAATACGCCTTATCATATCTGCTATGAAACAGCTTCTTTTGAAAAGGATTTTGCTTACCTCACCGAACACGGCTTTACTGCCATCGACTCTCCCACGCCGGCGCCCGCCATCGACGGCAGGCGCGTGGTTTTCCTGATGAGCGCTTCTATCGGCATGATAGAACTTCTGGAAGCATTTTAATCCATCCGGCTTACAATAATATCCACCATTTCTCCCACATTTTTCATGGTGACAACCTGTCCCATGGAAAATTTGATGCCAAATTCCTGCTCTATCGCCGCAATCAGATTGATATGCTCCAGAGAATCCCAGTCCTCGATATCATCTGCGGTTGTACTATCGTTTACCTCAATTTCCTCGTCATCAAAAACATCCCTGAATACCCCGTTCAATTTTTCATATACGGTTTCTCTTGTCATGCTTCTACCACCTTTATCACCTTATTTTTATTTTCATAGTCTGCTTCTATCTTATAATACCACACCGTGCCGCCCGTTTCATCCGTTTTTTCGAGCGTAAAACCCATCAGCGCATAGAACCCTTCCACCATCTTGTTTTTGGCGGTCGGGTAATAATACCCTTTTATCTCCTTTATGCCCGCTTTTGCACAGGTGTGCGCCAATGTGTCCAGCATGGCATACTCCATATCTCTTTTCAGGACGCGGCAGCTCATCAGCCACAAGTCCATATGCAGTATCTCTTTTTCCCTGTGTCCAATCAGAACGGACACCACGCCGTTATCGCCAAACTTATCCTCCAGCTTTCCATAAAGCGTAATATATGCATTATCCGCCGCAATCTGCTCAAGCTCCGCCTGTGTATACCGCCTTGTCGTCAGGTTAAACTGATTGCTTTTGTTGGTAAGCTGTGCAATCCGCGCCATGTAAAGCGGCTCAAAAGGCTTTATGGTTCCCTTCATCGCAAGGGAATGAAGGTAATCCTCATAACTCCCGAAGCTTTCCTGTTCTTTCTTTCGCTCCAGATTCGCCTTGTACATCTCGCTGCGTAGCCTATCGTCCTGCGAAAGACTTGTCACCTCAAAGAAACCGGAACGGTCAAGAACCCTGATATACTGCTCGGGGCTGTCCATCCTTGGCACGGCGACCCCGGACAGGCTGCTTCTTACAATTTCCCGCTCCGCCGGATTGTCATCCACAAAGACAAGACTGTCCTGCATAATATTTAATTCCGAAGCTATCTGCGCCACATTTTTGCTCTTTGGCTCCCAGTTTGCCTTTATCAGCACAAAATCCTCCGGCTTTAGTATCCCGTCCGGATGCATAAGCCCCGCCATGGCGTTTTCTTCCTCATTTTTGGAGCTGACATTCAGCATAATGCCGATATCCTTCTGCCGCTTCAGATATTCCTGAAACTCCGAATACACCTGCCCCATGGAGGTTTCCTGCCCAATCTCCAGATTTTCCGCGCCGTCATCGCCCACAACGCCACCCCAGAGCGTATTATCCAAGTCCAAAACCAGCGCCTTTTTGTTTTTCCCGTAGACAGACTTTATGATATTGGCAACATTGAAGCTCAGTACCGGAACCGCCGGCAGGCAGAGCGCATACTTGTACATATGCCAGTAAAAAGAATCCGCCCATCGGTCCAGTCCATAGCAGGCAGAAAGATACGCGATATCATTGATATAAAAATGATTGTGTTCTCTTGCATACTGATAAAATCTTTCATTCAGCCGGTTTAAAAAGGAAATCCTGCCATGTATATCAGACGCTTCCTTATTGCCCAAAAGCCTGTACGCGGGCATCTCAAAATTGTTCTGGATAACGGGACAGTGATAGCTTTTCTGAAGCTTGTCCCACATCACCTCGTAATGGCGGTAAGTCTCGCCCAAAACAAAGTCTACCGCCTCCTCCGTATCCGATAGCTGCGGATATTCCTGTATGTTCCTGTTGCTTGTATGAATATAAATGATATCCGGACCAAATGCCGCAAGCGCTGCATTATCAAACATGGCATCCTGCCAGTACTGCGCATATTCGGACTCGTAAAACTGAGGCTCTATCCCGTAATGCAGCAAAAAAAGTTCCAGCACCTTCACGATATCATGCGTGGTGCTCCCGCCCAAAACCGCAATCTTTTTTTTGATTCGCGTCGTTTTTTCCTCAAGAAGCGCCTTTTTTATGCTCTTTGCTTTTTTTAAAATGTATTCACTGTCAAAAGGATATTCCAGTTCCTGCATGTTCCCTCCGATTCTATTGTTTCGGTGTTTTTCTCTTTCCTTATCATTCCCCTCTTCAGACAGTCCCTATCCTGTAATTCCCAAATAATAAAGCAGGATTTCCGCCGCAATATGTTCGCCTAAAATACGGTATCCGGCATCGTTTGGGTGGATGCTGTCCGCCAGCAGATGCTGCGCCGTCGCTTCATCATGCATGTCCATAAGTCCGATACTGTAAAGGTCAATAACCGGATATCCATTCTGTTGTGCCAGCGTCCTCAGCGGATTCATATAATCATTCAAGGTAGGTATCCCGTTAAAATTTGTAAATTCCTTTGTTGAACTGGTATTCGGCGTCTGGTATGCCGTCACGAAAAAGAACTGTGTGCCGGCATAGCTTGTGCGCAGCGAATTCACAATTTTTTGTAGCTGCCCACAGTAACCGCCTGTGCTGCCGTCGTCAAGCACACCGAAATTTTTCACTTCTACATTTGTCAGAAAATCATTTAGTCCGGCATAAAAAACGGTTATTTCCGAATCCTTCACAAAAAGCTCGTCCATATGCGCTCCGATTGCCAGGTCGTCGTTATTGTTGTAATCCACTATCGTTGCGCCGCCGTGCCCGTTATTGCATACCTCTCCAAATTGCAGCGCCTCCTGCACATAATTCACATAGCTGACCTGCCTGCCGTCTGCATCCTGTATTCCTCCGAGACCTTCTGTCACGCTGTCTCCAATAAACGTAATCTTCACTCCCGGAAATGCGCAGTTTGCCGTCTCCAGTATTTTTTTGTCCAGTTCATTTATCTTTAACGTCTTTTCATAGGAATTCTGCCATGCATAGACCCCGTTCCGTTCCTGCACATAGCTGCGCAGAAGCTCCGCCGTCTCCGGCGCAACGGTGTCCGCCTGCCAAATGACATTCCCGCTCACATCCGTCAAAATCTGAGAACCGGGCAGCACCTCATAACGCTGCGGTTCATTGCCCGTTTGCGGCGGCTCGGTCTCTACAGGCGGCGTCGGCGTCACTTCCGCAGGCTCATTTTCTCCCGTCTGCGGCATATTTTCCGAGACGGAAACTTCCGTCCCCTCTCCCCCTGAAACCGATTCCTTTTCCTGTGCCGCTACATAATTTTTATATTTCTGAAACGCTTCATAATCTCGTAAGTATTCCCTGAAATCCTTTGTCAAAAAGAGAGCCGCCGCCAACACCAAAACAATAATCAGTGTCAAAATCATCCATGCTTTTCTTTCTTCACTTTTTCTTCGATTCATATCATAAATCCTCTTCTAAACCATCCAATCCCCAAGCAGCATGTCTTTACACCGCAATCCCCACTTTTTCACTTACATCATTCTATCACCTTACAGAAAATATTACTATACTTATTTTTTTAATTTTTTCTCTTTCATTTAACGGGTGTTTGCGGTAAAATGAAGCTAAAAGAACGCAGATAAATCAAAAGATTTTATAATACACGGAGAAGGAAACATGCTTTTCAATTCTTATCTTTTTATTTTTTTGTTCTTACCGATTGCCTTATCAGGATATTTTTTGATGAACCGGTTAAAGCACTATGCTATGGCAAAGTATTTCCTGATAGGCATGTCGTTATGGTTTTACGCTTATTTTAACATCTCCTACTTGGGCATTATTACTGCCAGCATCGCCCTCAACTACCTGTGTCATCTCCTGCTACTAAAACGCATTCACCCGAAAACTGTCCTCACAGGCGGTATTTTGGGGAACCTTGCCATCCTTTTTTATTTCAAATACTTCAGCTTCTTTGTAGAAAGCATAAGCAAACTGGCACATTTGGATGCTTTTGTTCCCGACATCCTTCTGCCTCTTGGCATCAGCTTTTTTACTTTTCAGCAGCTTGGCTTTTTAATAGATACGGCGCGGGGCGGCGTATCCCGCCAGTCCGTTTCCGATTATGCGCTCTTTGTCACCTTTTTCCCGCAATTAATCGCCGGTCCGATTGTAAGCCACGAAGAAATGCTTCCCCAGTTTCAGGATATCTCCAAAAAATCGTTTTGTTTTGCGCATTTTTATGCGGGCTTACGCCTCTTTATCCTGGGTCTTGCCAAAAAAGTGCTTCTTGCCGACACCTTTGGCGCTGCGGCAAACTGGGGTTTTCAGCACTATGCTTCTCTGGATGCCCTAAATACCCTCCTTGTCATACTATCTTATACGTTTCAGCTTTATCTCGATTTTAGCGGCTACTGCGATATGGCGAGAGGACTTGGGCTTATGTTTAATATCAAAATTGCCGTCAACTTTCTTTCCCCTTACAAAGCAGTCAACATTCGGGACTTCTGGGACAGATGGCACATTACCTTAAGCCGCTTCTTTACCCGTTATCTGTATATTCCCCTCGGCGGCAGCCGCAAAGGTATGGCTCGCACCTGTCTCAATATCCTGATTGTCTTTTTATGCAGCGGTATCTGGCACGGCGCCGGCTGGACTTTTTTGTTGTGGGGCTTTCTGCACGGCGTTTTCAATGTGCTGACCCGAATCTGGCAGAACGCAAAAGAAAAGCGAAAGCATGAAAAGCCCCTGCCTGCGCAAAAAGATTCTCCCATATGGCAAAAACGCCTTCTACGTGGAATTTCTGTCCTGCTGACCTTTTTCTTTGTTATGCTAACTTGGACTTTCTTCCGTGCCGACACGATAAAGCAGGCAGTCGATATGCTGAAAAAACTGTTTTCCCCTCTGGAAAATATGCACCGCGGGTTTCGGGTACAAAAAGAAATTTTCCGTGCCTTCCAGCTTCCCGAGCTTTTCTACATCCTAAAGTTTTTTAAGCTGGATACGCTCCCCCTTGGCTCCTGCTACTGTATGTTCCTCTTTTTTGCAGCGGCCATAATCCTTATCTTTTTTTGTAAAAACCTGTATGAGACGGAAAACAGCCACAAACCGCGTATCATCAAAACCGTCGGGCTGTCGGTTCTTTTTGTATGGTGCGTACTGTCCTTCTCCGGCGTCAGTACATTCCTTTATTTTAATTTCTAAGGACAGTGTTTCAAAAAATATAACTATAAGGAGACAAGGCTATGACTACGGCAAATCCCAAAGAACCTGATTATAAAAAGCACTGCATTCTGCTTGCCATACTTTCTCTTTCCGCCCTGTTAGCCGCGGCAGCACTGGTGATAGCGGCAGACCCGTTTTTTCAGTATCACAAGCCTTTAGAAGGACTGTATTATATCATCGACAACAAAATCAGCCAGAATCCGGGCATTGCCGCGCACTTTACATATGACAGCGTCATTACCGGCTCATCCATGACGGTCAATTTTGATACAAAGCTCTTTTCCGAAAAGCTTGGATTACATACCATAAAGCTTCCCTATGACGGCGCTTACCCCAAGGACATCGACACCATACTGTCCCTCGTCCAAAAAAGCCCCAATGAAATCAGGGCTGTTTTTCTCAGTATCGATATTTTAAACTATCGGGTAGGCCCTGACGTCACCGCATATGAGATGCCTGCCTATCTCTACAATGACACTGTGTTAGACGACATCCCCTATCTTCTCAACAAGGAAGTCATACTGGACTACATCATCCGCCCGCAGATTGAGCGGGAAGGGACTCCTCTAAACGAGGCATACTGGTCATGGATATATATGTGGTATGGAAAAGATATCGTGTTTCAGACCTATGAAGCGCCGTCCGCCTGTCAGCCTGCCCTGCCGGAAGATGCTTTCGCTGAGGAGATTGCCGCCAGTCTGAAAACCTGCATCCTGCCTCATATAGAAAATATGCCGGACACCGAATTTACTTTCTTTTTCCCACCCTACAGCGTCCTCTACTGGTACAATCGTTATGCGGACGGCAGCCTTGCCGCCGAGCTTGCGGCGGAAAAGCAGGTAGTTGAAACCTTGCTGGCTTACCCGAACGTAAAGATATATTACTTTCAGGACGATTTTTCTTATATTACAAACTTTGACAACTATTGCGATTACACCCACTACCGACACGAAATGAACGATTACATGACGGAATGCTTTGCGCAGGATAACTGCCGGCTGACCCTCCAAAACTACAACGACGTCATTGACAATATGCTCTCATGGGCACAAAGCTGTGATTACCAGAGCTATCTTCCCTGACCCTGCTCCACGTTTACGATTTCTTTAATCACATACTGGGGCGAATTGTTCATGCAGACATATACCCTGCCAATATATTCTCCAATCAGTCCCAGCAGCAGCATCTGCATACCTCCGATAAAAACCACTGCCGACATTAAAGAACTGAAGCCCATCGGCACGGCAGGGTTTACAAATTTTTTAACAATCGTGTAAATGCCGTAGCAAAATCCCATGAACGCGCAAAAAGCGCCTATCAAGGTGGCTATCCGCAAGGGCTTCACAGAAAAAGAGGTAAAACCATTTACCCAAAGATTTATCAGTTTTCCCAGCGTATAGCCCGAAGTGCCTATTTCCCGCTCCCTGTGCGTAACGTCTACATTGACAATATTCTTTGTTGCCCGCAGCACCAGCCCGATGACATAAGGGTACGCGTTTTCATATCGTATCACCTCATCTATTACAAAACGCCTCGCTGCAAAATAACTGGAAATATACAGCTTCTTCGGCTTCCCCAGCATAACTCGCGTCATAAGCTCATTCAGCTTGCTCCCAAAATTGCGAAACCATGAATGCTTCTTGTGCTCATATCTGGCATATACCACATCCGCGCCTTCTTCAATTCCTGCAATCAGCTTGCCCGCCTCATTTGCCGGTGTCTGCCCGTCGTCATCCAGACACACCACAATATCTCCCTTTACGTGCCTGAATCCCGCCATCAGCGCCGCATGCTGCCCGAAATTCTTTGACAGATTAATTCCCTTGATTCTGGTATCCGCTTCACAAAGGCTCTTGATAACCGAAAAAGTATCATCGGGGGAACCATCATTTATCAGTATTATCTCGTACGTATCATCTGAAAGTGCCTCCGCAGCCGCCATTACCTCTTCCACCACGCCCCGAATTGTTTTCTCAGAGCGGTAGCAGGGAATTACAAAACTAATTAACTGTCCCATTCTTTACCTCTTTTTCTTTATTTGTCACCTTATGCGCCTTCTTTTATTTAAGGAAGCGCCGCCCTGACAGGTTTATAAACGTAAAAAACCTCTTCCCCGTCCAGACATATACCATCCGCCTTGTAAAGCTCTATCGTCTCGCCCCGCTCTGCATAGTACCCTGAAAGGCTCTCCCCAAAAGGCGGAAGACTGTCGGGTTCCTTTGCCTGCACAATAACAAACACTTTGTCCTGCTCCAAAATGGCATATGCCATGGAGTCAATTCCAAAAGCGGCAAGCTTTTTATCATTCAGCGGGCTTTTGGATGCCCAGCCGCCCATGATATCGTAGTTGGATATGGCGTTGTCCACATTACAGAACAACTTTTCCGAATAACGCACCGTAGAATACACATCCACAAAATAAAAGCAGTCCTCATGTCCTTTTACATAGTCCTGTAACGCCGCCCATGCCCTGTTCGTATTTTCCCTCGCTTCGTATTCCGTGCACACCGCCCTTACACTGCCGGCTGCAAAGCATAAGCACAACACCGCCGGTACCGCGAAAAAGCACGGCTTCATAGCTGTCCACAGCTTATCCTTCCCGCCTTCCTTGCATTCCCGCAGCAGCATGGCAAGCAGAATAACCAGTTCCATCAGATAGAGCGAATGGGTAATCCGCTCCGGCGCCCTGCCCCTGTAGAGGATAAACAGCCATAGCCCGCTGCGCACGACTCCCATACAGGGAAGCTCCCAAAGAAACCGAAAATGGCGGTTTTTAACGGCTGCCGCCAAAACCATAAGATATAAGGCAATCACAAACAAATTCCACGGATAATCCGTCTCATGAAAAGTCCTGTATCGGTAATCGATAACAGCCTGCTTTAAAGCAGCTCCAAAAGAAAGCTGCTGCCTTCTCGTCTCCGCCGCCTTTTCACTGATTTTCTGCAAAACATCCGCATCGATTTCCTCATCCAGTCCAAAATTATAATTTTCAATCAGCATCCGGCTGTATCTTGTCATCCCGATGCTGTCGTAATATGCTTGGTTATCCTCATAGGAAGGACGCCATTGCCAGTAAAAATCGTAGAGCTCCGTCCGGTTGTCAAAGTATCTGTTAAATTCCCGCCAGTCGGCGCTGCCATGCGCCGCCATATGAAGCCCTTGACTGAGGACAAGCCCCGCAAATATGCCTCCCAAAACAGAAAAATATTTTGCGGCATTTTCCTTTGTAAAAAAGGGACTTTCACAGCTCCACCGGCACAGCCCCGTCACACAGATAAGCGGCAGCACCAAAAGCAGCATCTCGGAACGGAGCTGAAAAGCAATCGTCACGAGCAGTATGCAGGGCATATTATGCAAAAAGAAATCTTTGACCGTCTTTTCTTCCTTTGCAGTATAAAACAAAAACGCTGCCGTTGCCGCAAGCAGGGTACAAGTAACCGTATACTGCGTAAATACCAGCTCCCGCAAAAAAAGGGTCAGAATAACCGCCGTCTCTAAAAGCAGCGCCATAACCTTTCCCATGCGTTTTTCAAAAAATCCAAGCAGTCTTTTTGTCATCAGGTAGATGCTTCCAAAATGGCAGAGACAAAGGAAGATTCCGTACCACGGAAGTCCCCTTGCCACACGATAAAAAAGGCTGATAACAAAGCTTAACGGAAACAGCATCTGGATGTTTCTCCCCTCGGGCGTTCCCGTGTACACCCCCGCCAGAATGTCCTTTATCAGCACGTCATCATTCAAATCGTAATAATAATCAAAAAAGATGCCAATCGCCGCGCACAATACAACACTCAGTCCCAGCGCCCATATGTGATTTTCTTTTTGCTTCAGCCAAATCTTCACTTTCATACTGCCCTTTTTTACTCCAATCCGCTATCCGCTTCGCGCAAAAAGTCTCTTTAACCCTTCAGTCCTGCTGCGCAGCAGGTTTCCTGTAATTCTCTACGACTTTTTTCACGGCGTGAATCACATCCTCCACATCCTGCTCCGTCATGGCATAATACAGGGGCAGGCTCATAATTTCTTCGTAAAGCTTCTCCGCCTTGGGGCAAAGACCTTTTTGATACCCCAGCTTTTCATAGTAGGGATGATAATACACCGGAATATAATGTACATTGCAGCAGACATTTTCGGCTGCCATGGCATCAAAAAACTGTTTTCTGTTTACCAGAAGCATTTCCGGCTTTATGCGAAGAATGTACAGATGCCTGATTGTATCTGATTCCGGTATTTCCTCCTGTACCGCAAGTTCCGGCATGTCGGCAAACGCTTCGTTGTACCGCTCCACAATCTGTCTCCTTCTCTCCCCGAAGCGCTCCAACTTGTCAAGCTGGCTGATAATCAGCGCCGCCTGTATGTCCGTCATGCGGTAATTCATGCCCAGAGACACCTGCTCATAATACCACGCACCCTCTTTTTCCTTTTCCAGCAAAGACTCGTCCCTTGTAATACCATGCGACCTGTAGAGCAAAAGCTTTTTGTAATATTCCGCATGATTCGTCAGGACTGCCCCGCCTTCCCCGCCTGTCACCGTCTTTACCGGATGAAAGCTGAAGGTTGTCAAATCCGCAATAGAGCCAATCGGCTGTCCGCCATATTTCGTTCCAATGGAATGCGCCGCATCTTCGATGAGCACGGCGCCGTTTTCCCGACAAAGCTTTAATAAGGGATCCAGCTCTGCCGCCTGTCCCGTATAGTCCACCGCCACAACCGCCTTCGTATGCTCCGTCATGTGTTCCGCCACGGAGACAGGGTCTATATTGTAGGTTTTATCATTGATATCTGCAAAAACCGGCCTTGCGCCGCAATACAACGCACAGTTTGCGGAAGCCGCAAAGGTAATCGGTGTCGTAATCACTTCATCCCCCGCCGTCACGCCCGCCGCCTGACATGCAATATGCAGCGCCGCCGTACCGTTGCTGACTGCAACAGCGTACTTGGCGCCCGTAAGCGCGCAAAGACGCGCTTCCAGCTCCGCAATCTTGGGACCGCAGGTCAAATCTCCGTTTCGCAGCACATCAGAAACCGCCGTCACGTCGGCATCGTCAATATACTGATGTCCGTAATATATCTTGGTATCTCTGACGGGAGTACCGCCCTGAATTGCCAGCTTTTCCATTTTTACACCATTCCCTTCTCTTTATCTTATCCGTCACACCGTCGTTTACCGCTTTCTGCAGCCTGCGCTTTCTCTTTGCAGAAAACAGGCTTCCCACAATTCAGCTTTATTTTAGAACAATATGGAGAGAAAATCAATGCTGCCTTTTCCTTACTCCTAATCAGGAAATGCGTAACAGCCTTTCGGCAATACGCTCCGCGCCTCTTTTATCCACCAGATTTTTTCCGCGAAAGCTGTAATCTTCCCGCAGAGTTTTTGATTCTGCCAGCAGCCGGACATGCGCTGCGACTTTCTCTGGCAGTTCCTCCTTTTCCCTCAGGTAATTACCTCCGTAACACACAATACCTTTTTCTGCAAAAGTCTCCACAAGACGCTCCTGATTATCCGCAAAAGAAAAACAGATAATCGGCACGCCTACTGCGCACAACTCATACATGGTCGAGCCGCCGGCTGTCACGGCAATGTCGCACTGTGCCATCAGCGCCGCCATATTGCGTATGTTTTCGTAAACCTTTACATTTGGATGCTTTGCCGCAACAGCCTGCAGGCAGGACAGATGACGGTTAAAGCTTCCGCTGACTACATGATATTGCAGCCGCCTGCATATTTCTTCAGACAATACGCTCCTAAGTATCTGCTCCGCCAGATTATACTTATCGCCGCCGCCGGTGGTAATCAGTACATGCTCCGCCTTCTCTCTGACCTCATACGCCGTGCTGCCAAACTCTTCCCGCAAAGGCACATAAGAACAGCCCAGCAAAAACACGCGGTTCTGCGGCAGCGCCCTTTCCTTATAAGGCAGCGCTTCACCGTAGATATTGTAGTTTATCACCACGTCTGCCGGGCAGGGAAACGCGCACATATCGTCGATATAAACCGTTTGTGTGTATTCTCCTACCTGCTTTAGATACTCTGCCGTCACAAAATAGCTGTCAGCTAAAAACAGCTTTGGCGCGTACGCCTCCAAAAGAGGGCGCAGCGCAGAAAGCTCCGCCTCCATCTTTTGATAGTCAGAGTACAGAATCCGGTACTTCTGCCCTCTCTCTGCAAGGAGCCCTGCTGCAGAATCATCCGCCAAGAGGAAGAGCACCTCCTCCCCCCGTCTCTGCAACGCCCCTGCAATGGACAGACAGCGCATAATATGACCGCTTCCAACTTCTCTGCCGCCGTCAGCTCTTATAAAGATCATCGCTTCAGCCCTTTCCTGTATACAAGATAAGAATCCGCCTCCTCTTTCTCATAGCCCAGCTCTTCAAATATCCTGCATGAAGCCTCATTGCCGGGCTTTACTTTGGCGCACAAGACCCTGATATCGGGAAAGGCTTCCGCCGTCAGCCGCTCTCCCTCCCGTATCATTTCCCGCCCGTAGCCCCTGTGACGTACCGTTTTGTCTATACTGTAGCTGATTTCCGCATCCGTTCCAGAAATAAAATCAAGTCGGAACATGCCTATGGGTTCCTGCTCGTGCCGGCAGATATACAGTTTTCTATCCCTGCGCTCCAGACTGTTAAAATACCAGTTCTCATGTACCTTCCACGGAATTGCCTCCGTAGAAAAGGACTGCTGCCTTGTCGTTGCATCATTTGCCCATGCGTACAAAAGAGACGCATGCTCCGCCTCCGCCGGCACAAGCTCTAAATAGCGCTCCACCGCTTCCGCTTTCAGAGGCGTGCCTCTTTTTAAATCGACTAAACTTTTCTTTCCCAGCACATTGTCATACTCTCTGGAATGTAACCCGTATCCCGGGCGGATGACTCTGATATTTTCCTCCGAAAAGACTTCTCCGCGCGGTATATCCCGCACCACAAAAATGGATTTGCGGAATATCCTATTTTCCTTCTCCTGCTTCGTAGCGCCGTAATGTACAACGCCTATCGCCTTCTGTGCCTGTCTGACATCCCGCACCATTGCGGCAAACTCCGCCGGCTCCATGGAAAAAGAAGCATCCGGATTTTCAATCTCCTTTCCCAGACAGAGATGCTTTTCAATGACACAAGCGCCCATTGCCACAGCCGTCACCGCCGCAAGGCTCCCCGCCGAATGGTCGGAAAGTCCCACCGGCACGCCAAAACGCTCTCCCATATCCGCCATCACCGCAAGGTTCATCTCGTCCGTGATTGCCGGATATGCGCTTGCGCAGCGAAGCAGAATCAGGTTTTGGTTGCCCGTACTGCGGACTGCCGCCACTGCCTCCTCTATCTCCGCAAGGGACGACATGCCCGTAGAAAGAATCATGGGCTTTCCCTTGGCTGCCGTATACCGGATTAGAGGCAAATCTACCAGCTCAAAAGAAGCTATTTTATAAAACTCCATGCCGATTTCTTCCAAAAAATCCACCGCTGTTTTGTCAAAGGGAGCGGAAAAAAAATCGATGCCTACTCTGTCCGCTTCCTCCTTCAGCTCCTTCTGCCACTCCCACGGCGTATAGGCCTTTCCATAAAGCTGATACAGGTTTTCCCCCTTCCATGTGCCGTCTTCTATCTGAAAGTATTCGTTGTCGCAATCAATCGTAATCGTGTCCGGCGTATAAGTCTGAATTTTGACACAGTCAGCCCCGCATTCCTTCGCCACGCGGATAATCTCCTTCGCCCGCTCAAGGCTCCCTGCATGATTGCCTGACATCTCCGCCACAATATAAGCCGGCTGCCCCTCTCCAATCACCCTATCCTTAATCCTTACCTGTCCCATATCCCTTACTCCTTTCCCTTATCCAAACAATCACACTCCTCCATGCAGCACTCTATACTTTGCCTCCGCGATTTTCCAGTCCTCTTCCGTATCGATATCCTGTACCTCCGACTCCGGAAGCACAAACGGAAGCGTCTTTTCCATCACCATCTTTTTCTGCTGAAGAAAACTGCTCGTCCTAAGACAATAAAACTGCCCTGCATCATGATAAAAAGGTTCCAAATCCTGTGAGCGCGCCAGCATATATTCCTGCCACTTAAACCGCAGAAATCCGTCGTCCCCCAGTACCACGCTCCGCTGCGGGGGAAAACTGAATCTTACCACCGGCAGCAGACTGTCCGCCTCCCGAAGCATCAGCTCTTCCATGGCTTCCCGCAGCCTTTCTCCCGACACAAAAGGCGCTGTCGGATAGATACAGCAAATATAGTCAAACTGTGCGCCCAGCTCTCCATACTGCTCCAAAACCTCAAGCAGCACATCCGCCGTTGCCGCATAATCATTTGCCGTATCATTGCTTCTATAAAAAGGCACTTTGGCGCCCGCCGCTTTTGCCAGCGCCGCAATTTCCGCATCCTCCGTGGATACCATCACCTCGTCAAAAACGCCTGCGTGGAGCGCTGCCTGTATGGAATACAGCAAAATCGGTTTCCCCAGAAACGGCTTTATATTTTTTCTCGGTATTCTTTTGCTTCCGCCCCTTGCAGTAATAACCGCCAGTGTTTTCATGCTTCCTTCTCCTTCTGCAATCTCATTTCAGCCTGTACAGCCAGATTTTATAATAGCTGTTTTCCGTTTCAAAGCAATCCAAAAATTCCAGACCTATTTTTTCTGCGTTCAAAATTTCCAAACCGGAAAACAAATACTCGCAGCCCATTTCCTTTGCCTGATTTACGTCCATGGAAAAATCCTCCAGCACAAGACCGCTGTTTTTCCCTATGTAATGGTTTCCCGCAAGCTGTGCCGCAAAAAGATAGCACCGGTTGCCCCAGTTATCAAAATAGCCTCTTAGGTACTCGCTTTTTGCCAGCTCATCTTCCATGATTTTGCGAAATTGATGTTTATAGTTTACATCATAATTGTTGGAATAGCCATCGAGACAAAAGAATCCATTGTACAAGGCTGCCGCCGGGTCAACCCCAAGACTTAAGCATCGGTAAGTTTCCTTGTCCCTGCCAATATAAGCATCGATGGCAGCATACACTTCCTCGTTGTAAAACCGCTCCCACGTCACGGCATTGGAATTTGCCGGTTTTATCAACTGCCGCATATTTGCCTTGAAAGAGCTGTTCCAAAGAACATAGCCTCCTGTTATCAGGACAAAACAGCCGGCAGCAAGGACTGCCGCCACGCGATTGCGCCTTGCAATCAGCGCCCACAACAGAAACAACGCCGCCCCGAACACAATGTACCAAAACGCCGGCAGCAGCCAGTAGACTCTGTCAAACTGGGTATATTTTATCATACCGCCTACACGGTTTCTGATTTCTGCCGCCCACTCTGCCTTATACATGGCGCTAAACAGTATGAGCAAGAAAATAAGGCATACGCCGCCTGTCAGAACCTGCCACACCCTCTTTTCTTTATCCGTAAGCTTCTTATATAAAACCGCTCCGCACAAGACCGCCAGTCCTATCGGCACAAGCATAAACTTCTGCATCCCCCTCGCGTGCATGGCGCCGTCTGTCAACAGCTCCCGCACCGTATCCTGTACAGGAACCGCATTGACTACAATTTCCTCCTTATGGCTGACAAATCCCGCCACGCCGCCTCCCAGAACTTGTACGAAAAGCGACAAATTACAGACAAGATAGATGCCTGACAGCAAAAAAAGCCCCGCTGCAAACCAAAGCATTTCCCGCCTTCTGCCGCCCTTCTTTTGCAAAAGCAGCACTACAAAAGCGGCAGAAAGTATTCCCAGACAGGCAAATCCCACCAGAACCGGCGAAGACATTGCGCCATAAAAAGCCGTCAGCCCCATATTCCGTCCCCTATGCTCCCGCCGGTACAAGCCATAAAAAGCATATAGCAGCATAGGGATTCCCATCACAGAAAGCCCATAGACCGTATAAAAAGGCGTATAGGCAAAAATCCCGCCAACCACAAAGGCGATTACCTTGTTCCCCGTTATCCGGTTTATACAGGCAAACATTCCGCAAAACCCGACAGCGGCAATGAGGACGCCTGCCGTAAAAAGCGCCTGCATGGGCGGCAGGAGACAAAACAGCAGAACCATAAGAGGCGCCGCCATCTGCAGCCCTTCTTTTCCAATCCCATTCATCAGCTCCGGATAAACCCTGCTGTTGTCAAAAAGGTGCCTTGCATGAAAAATATAAGAAAAAATTTCTCCATCCAACTGGTCGTGCGCAATGTACACGCCGCCTTTTCCAAGCAGCAGGCAGGGAAGAAAACCGCCGCATACCACAAGCAGTCCGGCAATCACAAAGTATTTGGTTTTTATACAGTTTAGCTTCTCCACCTTTTTCTTGCCTTTCTATAATAGCGCAGCGCGTAGTAATACAAAAAGAATAATAGTCGTGATTTCATCAAAAGCCCGACCAGCTTTTGCTCTTCTTTGTTTATTTTCTCCCTGTAATACAGATTCTTTTCAAAATCCGGAAACTGTTCTTTGATTCCCTTTTTCAGTTTCCCTGCAAAAGCATATTTTTTTCCGCCGGTTCCAACCAGATAGCTAAAAAGAGTATTTATCAAATACAGCTCCGCATATTTAAATTCCAGTTCCACGCGAAAAGTATCATACAGCCTGTACTGTCTGCTCTTTTCTATCAGCAAATCCATTGCCGTCATACGGTCCAGACAGTTTTGCAGAGAAATACTGTGCACGGTCGATGTATCATGCTGGTAATAGTAATAGAGAGCCTCCTCCACCCGCTCAAAATGCGTGCAGTGCAGCAGCCAGAGCGGGGACATGCAGTTGTCCTCATAAAAAATATCTTCCGGAAACCATAGCGCATTCTTCACGATAATTTCCCGCCGGTATATTTTTATCACCATGCTGCCCGGCTGCAAAATCAGCAGCTTTTTCTTTTCTTCGTCCAGCTTTCCCGTCTGCTCTTTTGTGTTGACGACAATATATTTTCCACGCTCCATCGTGTGCGTATGCACCAGACTGTAGTCGCATCCCACCACATCCGCACCGGTTTCCACCGCCTTCTTCCACAGCTTTTCATACATATCCGGCGCCGCCCAGTCATCGCTGTCCATCATGCCGATATAAATTCCCCTCGCCGCTTTGATACCCAGATTCCTTGCCCCTCCCTGATGATGATTTTCTTTGGAGGCAATCACCCGAAGCACTTTGGGATATTGCTTCTCAAAAGTCCGAAGAATCTCCAGAGAATTATCCGTGGAGGCGTCATCCACCGCAATAATTTCATAGTTTTCCATCGTCTGCCGGAGCAGGGATGTGATACAATATTCTAATTTGTTGTCCGAAGCCATATTATAAACTGGCACAATAATGCTGATACATGGCTGTTCCATATAAGTTCTCCCTAATCCGGTACGCACCGGTTCAGATGATGATACATCTTCTTCGGGGCAATCACCGGCGCTCTGCTTAGCACCCCTTTTTCTGCAAATTCCACCCTGCCCAAAAGCAGTCCTTCCAGCAGGGAAAGCAGCTTTCCCGCCGCCTTTTCCGCATTCCATTCTTCGGCTATGGTACGGTAGGCTTCCCTTCCCAGCCTTTCCATCTCTTCCGGCTCTTTTATTAGTCTGACGATACTGTCGTAAAACATGTCCATTCTTTTATTGGGATAAACCAATCCGTTTTTATCCGGCTTTAAAAGAAATGGCACCGCTCCAACGGCACAGTTTGCCACTACTGCGCAGCCGCTGTTCATCGCTTCATTTAAAACTGCGCCCCAGCCCTCTCGATAGTCGCTTGTAAACAGAAAAATATCCGCCTGTTCCATATAACGCCGCACCTCGTCAGGCTTTTGGAATCCTGCAAACACGGTTTCTTTTGCCACGTTCTTTGCTTCCGCCATGCTTCGCAGCTTTTCATCCAGCTCTCCGCCTCCCACCATTGTCAGGGAAACGGCATACCCTTCCTGCTTGAGCCTTGCTGCCGCTTCGACGGCATACTCCGGATGCTTCAGCTCCATAAAACGGCCCGCCCATAAAAGAGAAACGGTTCCTTTCGCTTCCCTGCGCCTTCTCTTTTTTTGCAGCAGCGCTTCTATATCATATTCCTTCAGCCGTGGGAAATATCCCCACTTGAACATTTTGTCCGGATACGCCCTGATAATATGAAAGTCGCTTGCCACATAACCGCCGCAACAGAGCAGATACACATTTTTCTTGCGGTAGCGGGTATGGTCGTGATATTTTTTGATAAGCCCTCTGGGAGATACGGCTTTCCATTGCCCCTCCCTGTAGAGGCGCTCGCTTAACCGCACGGTCAGCCTGCCCGCCCGAAGCCTGTCCGCAATCAAGCTCTCATCCTCCACACCGCCAAATAAAACCACGTCACTCTCTGCAATCAGGCGGCGGCATTCCTCCCCCTTTTCATAATACAAAAGAAGGTAGGGCAGCCCGTTTACGTTTTCGCCCCAGCCCATGCGAATACGCTCTTCTTCCATGGGCTCGGTCTGGACAAAACGATACGCATCGCCCAATTTCCTGTACATGGCATCGCAGAAAGGTATCTGATGATGGTTAATATAGTTTGAAACAAAGGTTACTTGCATTTTTTTCGCCTTTCGCTCACAGCTTTGCAGCTGCCATCTCCTCATAAATTTCCACAAGACGCCTGTAATTTGTATCGGGGTCGTGGGTGACGGCGGCACGTTTTGCTGCGTTTTTTCCGCAGGATAAGGCAAAGGCAGCGTCTGTGAACATACGGCAGATACAGGACACCAGCGCGTCTTTGTCTCCGAGCGGATACAAAAGTCCTTCTTTTTCATGCTCCAGCATACTGGGGATGCCGCCCACGGCGGAGCTTACTGTGGGCATACCCAAAAGCATTGCTTCCCCTACGGAATTGGAGGAATTTTCGATGGAGGAGGCGGACAGGTAAACATGGCTCTTTAAATAGCGCCTGCACATTTCCTCACTGTCTAATTTTCCCAAAAAGACAACGTTCTCTGCAAATCCTCCGTCCTTTATCAGCTTCAGGCAGTATTTGCCGTAGGAGCCTATCTTGATTTTTTCTTTTAGTGTGCGGTAACGGGTAATTTCATCCCCCGCAACGTATACCTTGGTTTCGGGAAACTTTTTCAAAATATCCGGCAGGGCAAGAAGCAAATAGTGGAGTCCCTTTACCGGATAGTTCCCCTGACTTAAAAAAATCGAATAGGTTTCACATTCTGCAGGCTGCCACTTTGGAGCATAAAACTCGGGACGAAGTGTTTCGTTCATCGGATGATATACCGCCGCAGGCGCAAGCTTTGCAGCCGCCTTTCTGTCCCACGCGGTACGCCCCGTGATATGTCCCGCGTTGCGAAGCGCTTCTGTCTCCATTCTGCCCCGTTTTACAAATTTCTTCTGCTGCTGTGCAATATTATCCCATCTTAAGATATCCCTTATCAAAAAACGCCTGACCACTGCTTTCGGCAAATCCGCCGTATAAGCATCCGCTATTTTGGAACAAATCCCCTGCACGCCGATAAGAATCCGTTCCTTATCCTTCACACATCTTGTCATGGCAAGCGCGTGAGGAAATTCCGTGCCAAAAATATGCACCACATCAGGCCGGTACTCCTCAAGAATTGTCATAAGCCGGCTTTCCAGCCCCTTATCATAGCATTCCGGCTTTCCCGTATTCTCCACAAAGCCAAAAAACCGAATGCCGTCCGCCCTCCCCCTGACTGGCGCGCCGTCTTTTCCCACCGGAAAACAGATACCAAGCTCTATATGGTTTTCCTGCGTTTTTTGGATAAGCTGTCCGGCAAGTCCGGTCAGCCAGCCTTCCTTATTGCTTGCCGCCATTCCAAGCTTTCGTGCAATGGCAGGCAGCATAATATTGCAAAGCCACAATACTCTCATCTGTATAACCCCGCCTTTATTTTATTGTACCACCGCGAAAAAACGGGACTTTCCGCAAGCAGACGTCTCAGGGGCGCCAAGCTGACCGTCAAAAGAAAGCCGTACCACAAACACGTTCCCCGCCCAAGATATTTTCGGGTAATTGCCCTGTGCTCCTTCCTGTCCTGCTTCTTATTCTCCCTGCTCTCCGAAAAGCCGCCGCCCTCATAGGCAGCCGCCATCATGTTCATATAAGCGGGCATAACATTCTCCCGCAGACAACACCATAAAAAATGCTCATAATCCGCACGTACCACATATGCCGTATCATATTTCCTTGTATCAAAAAGCCTCTTTTCATAAAAGCACGCCTGATGGCAAGGGATATTCCGATAGCAGACAAAAGGCGTAATCCGCGGCGGCGAAGCTACCGCAGAGTCCGTCTTTTGATTAAAAATATCCCCGTAATAGATGCCTGCGTCCGGATGCGCTTCCATAAATGCCGCAGCTTTTCCCAGAATATCCGGCGCCGGAAAGGTATCCCCGCAATTTAAGAAATGGATCATCCGCCCCCCTGCCCTTGCAAGCGCCTTGTTCATCGCATCATAGATACCGCTGTCTTCTTCCGTCACTATCCGAATCTTTTTATTTCCCGCCTGCACTGTGCGCAGCTTTTCCACGGAGCCGTCGCTGCTGCCGCCGTCCTGTACCAGAATTTCATAATTTTCATAACGCTGAGCCAGTATACTGTTTACCGTCTTCTCCAGCTTGCCGCCGGCATTGTAACAAACCACTATCACCGAAAATTTACATTGCTCCATACTGCCTCTCCTTAATAAAACAACCAGCTTTGATACGGCAGCAGCCGTATGCCCTCTGCATAAGCATCCCGCAGAAACATGGCAAAATACAAGCAAAACGCCAACGCCACGACGCCGGCAAAAAAACGCTTCTGCTTTTTGTCCGGTATGGATTTCAGTACGGACGGAATCAAAAAAATATTTGCCACATTCAGATAATACCCGATTCTGGAAACCTCCGGCATAAAGGAACAAAACACATACAAAATCAGGGAGCCCAGATTCAGATAAAAATAAAACCGCATCTTCTCGTCTGCTTTTACCGTATATTTATAGTAAAGCAGTGTAAGTGCCAGCACACAGATACATTTTGCAATATTGACAAGAGAAGTGCTTCCCGTGTCAAAAACAGAATTCTCATAATATGGATAAAAATAAAAAATAATCCTGCGGTAGAAGTCTCCAAATACCAGAAAGGTAACGCACATTCCCGCCGCAAGCAAAATATGCCGCTTCTTCCACCTTCTGCCGGCAAGCCAGTAGACCGGTATCACAAAGAGCACGGACTTGTGAAACAGCGCGGCAAACAGAATCCAGAACACAAAAGGCAGCCAGTTCTTTTTTACCGCATATTTCATGGCATACAGTACAATCGCCAGCACAAAGTAATACCGCACTGTCATCATACTGGAAAAATAATAGCCGCTTGTCATAAACAAAAAAAACGTCCAGGCAAAGCATACGCTCTGCTCATATATGGCGCGGAGCATAAAATAAACCGTACCAAAAGCAAAAATAGTAAAAATCACGAGCGCAGCGCTTATACCCGTGCCAAAGAAAAACTGCACCACCCTTACCACGGCATTAAACCCGATTTCCGTGGAAACTATCTGCCCCTTGTGGATACGCTCAAAAATCTGCAGATACGGCATATAGTCATTGCCCACATATATCCGGCAGGCGGACACAAGAAACAGCAGGGAAAAAATCCCCGCCAATAAAATCCGGTTACACATCTGCTGCCTTGTCACTGCATTTGCCTGTACCGCAGTTTGATTGTTGACAAAAAAGGCAGCCGCTATCGTCACAACTGTCAAACCAATATAGAGTGCCATGTCCTCTGCCCTGCTTTCCTTACTGCGCCGCTTCTCTCCCGTGCTCCCGCTCTTTTTTCTGCTCTTCGCGCCCTAAACGGATTCCCTTTTTCATCAGCCTGTACGCTTCCGGCAGCTTTTTTTCCCGACACATCACAGTCCTGTGCGCCAGCAGAAAACGAAGCGCCATCATCCGCGCCAGTGTGCCGTACAAAAATACGTACAACACGCCCCTGTCTATAAAAAATTTTTCATTATAGCCTTTAAACCATGTAGATTCCCGATAAATTTCTTCCCCGATTTCTTCCGTCGAAGCATATAAGCGCAGCCCTTTTTTCAGGCAGTCGTGTAAAAACAGGCTGTCCTCTCCATTGCTGTATTTTGCGCCGCCGCCAAACAAAAGCGAGAAGCAGATATCTTTCTTCCTAAGCGAGTCCAGCCGTGCCGCCACGCTGTAGGTCGGATATCTTCCATAGTTGTGCCAGCGAATTGCCCTCGCTTCTCTATTATAATAGGTTGCCCTTCTTTCATCCACTTTAAAATTGAAGGTAATCACATCCGCCGCAGGGTTCTTCGCGAATGCAGCCAGTACCTGCTCCTCATAACCCTCATAAAAGCGGATATCCTCATCTGAAAACAACACAATATCGCCTTTCGCATAGGAAAGCGCCGTGTTCCGGCTCAGCCCCACGCCCCGCTCCTTCATGGAAAAAACGCGAATCTCCCTGTCCCTGCAGGAAAATTTATCAGAATCCTCGTGATCACACTGGTTGACAATCACGGCATCCGTCTGCAGGTTCATATCCTCCGCCAGACGCCTTGGCTCTTTGTCTACTGCTGCCGCCAATACTTCCAGTCTCATCTTGATACCTCCTGCACGTCCTGTCCGCAGGAAACATCCTTGGCGGAATGTGCGGCACGTTTTTTCGGCAGTATCCCGCAGCCATAATAGCGCTTTATCAGCTTTTCATCCGCATCCCACAAAAATGCACAGCTTACCGTAACGTCCTGTTTTTTCAAAAAAGCAAGCACTTTCTCTATCCGCTTACCGTCTCGCCGCCCTGAAGCGGTCACAAGTATCACACTTTTCGCACACCGCAGCTCCTCCGCTCTCTTTGGCTCTTCCTCTACACAGCCGCAGGCGCGCAGTAAAACACCGCCTTTTACTTCTTTGTCCGCCGTTTTGCCATCGGTAGCTGCCGCTTTCTCCTGAAGAAACGCCGTAACCTCCTCCACAGGAATATCCTTCGAGACAGCGGTCACGGCAATGCTGCCGCCCTCCCGCAGCAGATAGTGAAAGTTTGCCGTCAAGTCCTTTGAAGCGGCAGTCCCCAGCATGGGTATATGATACCGGCGTTCAAAGGATGCCGGTATATAAATGGAATCGTCCACAACAAAACACCAAAACATGGCAGCCAGAGAAAGCAGCCCGCCCAGAACGGCTCCGAGAACGGCAGCCTGCAAGGTTCTGATATCATGCACCACAATCCGGCTCTCCACAGGCTCTGTCAGCACGCGAATCCGCTCAATCCTGCTATTGTCCTCCCCAAAGAAAAGAAGCGCCTCCTGCAAAGCGCTGCCGATAGCGGCAGAAAGCTCGGGGGAATCCGTGACAACCATCGTTGTCACAATGCGGGAGTCCGACACCAGAGCAGCATCCACACTCTCCCTGATAAACGATTTCTCCAGCAGTATTCCCTGACCGGCAAGCTGTTCCAAAATATAGTCCACAAAAATATCCGTTTTTACCAGCGCTTTCCACTCTCCCTCATTCAGATTGGAGCGGGAAATACCATACGCATCCTCCCAGACATAGTCTACATATACCTCGCCCACTGTCTGATACTCCTTTTCCGGAACCAAAACGACATTTTTCACAAAATAACCGCCGCCCACAAGCAGCGCGCCCGTCAAAACTGCCGCCGCAAATATCCATATTTTTCTCAGAAAAAAAAGTACGAGCAGCTTAAAATCCACCGGCTCATTTGCAAAACTGCACTCCCACATATTGCTAACCTTTCCGCCTTCCCGACCTTTGCTTATCTGCCTGATACCGCTCCTCTTCCCGCGCATTCTCTATGCTTTCACATTCCGCCCTCTCTTTTTTCAGGGCGGTAATCTGGTCCGCCTCCACGCCCTCCGTACTGTCCGGCCACAAAAGCACCTTTACAGTCAGAATCATCAGCTTGATATCCAGCCAGACACTATAATTTTCAATATATGCCAAATCCAGCTTCAGTTTATCATAAGGCGTCGTATTATACTTGCCGTAGACCTGCGCGTATCCCGCAAGACCTGCCTTCACCTTCATGCGGTACGCAAACTCAGGCATAATCTCCATATACTGTGCGATAATCTCCGGACGCTCCGGTCTCGGACCGATAAAGGACATATCGCCCTTGATAATATTGATAAGCTGCGGCAGCTCGTCCAGCCTGACTTTCCTGATAAACTTTCCCACCGGCGTAATGCGGGAATCGTTTTTGGCCGCAAGCCTTGCCACACCGTCCTTTTCCGCATCCACGCGCATACTGCGGAACTTCAAAATCGAAAACTGTCTGCCGTCCGTCGTACACCGCACCTGCTTATACAGCACCGGTCCTCTGTCATACAATTTAATCGCAATCGCCGTCAGCAGCATAAAAGGCGAAGCAATAAGAAACAGTAAAAGAGAACAAATCAAATCGATGCACCGTTTCATAAAACGTTGTTCAATCGTCAGCACATATTCCCGTGTCAAAAGCAGGGGCGTATCAAACAGATGCAGTTCTTCCGCACCTTTTAAAATAACGTCGGGTATCTTAGGCATAATATATATGCGAATGGACTGCCCATAGCAGAATTTCAGTATCTTATTGCGCGCCTCCACGGAAATATCCCACAGCACCACCGCATCATATCTCTCCAGCGCCTCCTTTTTGACAGCGTCCACCCCCGCATCGATATGCATACATTTACTGATTTCAAACTTGTCCTTCCTGCTCTCAAACTTTTTTAAAATATCTGCAATCGGGCGGTCTCCATGCACCAAAAGCAGTTTTCTCGGCGGAAAAATATTTTTGTATACAAAACTGGCGGCGTGAACCGATATGACAATCCATATAGATTGGAACACCGCCATACTGAAAAAGGCTTCCACGGAGAACAGCGCTCTAACCATCAGGGACACCTGAAAATAGGTAACGATATCTACAATGCCCAGCGCAAGAATCTGCGAAAAAATAACCTCCGCATTCTTCAGATAGCCTATCCGCATACCGCCGTACATATGGGAAAAAAAGAACAAGAGCACGCCATAAATAGCCAGAATCAACAAATGTCCGTTTAACCAATACTTCAAATATTCTTGCACACTCTCATAATATATGTTAAACCAGTAATAGGCGTAAATCCCCACCTGTCCCGCCAGATATATGGCGGACATACACAGGACTATCAGCCTTTTAAATGATTCCAGCTTTTTCAAGCCCATACCTCCTGCTGTTATGGCGCCCGCTGTCCCATAGCGCTTGATTTTACCAACATAGTAACAAAATGATTATAGCACATCAAAATGAAATCGTGCAACTTTTCCACATCTTTCAGGTTCTTAAGAATCGCCGCTATATTCTCCGCTTCACGGCGCGGACTGCCCAAAAGCAGAAATTGTAAAAGCTGTACCAAAGGGAGAGCCCTTCCGCCTTGCGGTAAAGCCTCCAGATTCTGCGGACTGCCTCTAATTTGTTGGAGGAAAGAGATTTTGCCGGTCTTCTGTACCGCACCAGATTTTCATTTAAACCATACGCCGTAACGCCTTCTCTGAGTATCTTAAACCACAACGCCGTATCTTCACTCTTTATCATGGGCATAAAAAGCTTTTCTTTTGCAAGCCTTTTTGTATCAAAAATAACCGTGGAAGTAAAAATAGTCGTATTTTTAAGCGCCTCCTTATAGCAAAGCTCCTCCGGTACGCGCACAATTTTTCCGGTCCCCTTTCCCTTTTCATCTGCAAACTCATAGCCGGTAAAAGAGAAGGCAGCCTCTTTTTTTGCCATAAAGGCAAGCTGTTTTTCCAGTTTGTCCGGACTCCACAAATCGTCTGCATCCAGATACGCCACAAACCGTCCCGCTGCCTTGGAAAGCCCATGATTCCTTGCCTTTGCCGCTCCGCCATTTTCCTGCCTGATAACGCGGATTCTCCCATCCTGCCTTTCCACCGTTTCCAGTATGCACAGGCTTTCATCCGTGGAACCGTCCTCTACAAGCACAAGCTCCCAATTTTCATAAGTCTGCGCCTTTACGCAGTCTATGGTTTCTCTAATATATTTTTCCGCATTATAGACCGGTACGATAATACTTACTTTTTCTTCCATCTTTCCCACGTTTCTGCGCCATTTTTATGCGCTCTTACTGCAGTTTGTATATAACGTAGCCCTCTGTCTGTGCAAAATACACGTACTCCTTTTGGTTTTCCATTGCCAGACGAAGCCCTTCCTCATTATTTCTTTCCGCTGAAAACACCAGATAATCATACCCCGCAGAGGCACAGCGGCTCAATACCATCTCTTCCTCCCGCAAAGCTTCCTCGCCGTCGCTTCCCGTCGCCAGCGTGCCGTTCACCCAGTTGTGCAGCTCCCACATATCGCCCATATAAACGTCGTAGGTATATGCAGACAATACCGGCTCCCACAGATTTCTGCCATAGGGGAGCAGGATTTTGCCGCTATATATCCTTGCCCATGCCGCCACTTCATCCGGCGCAAGCAAAAACACGCCTTCCTCCTGCGGTATTTCAACCAACTGTAATACTTCTGCTACTTCTTCGGGCAGCTTGTCCCCATTCAGATCCTGTCCCGTTTCACTTTTTGCCATTTCCATCGTTCCGCAAAAAAATAGCAGCAGTGCCATCAGGAACACAGCAAACACTTCCGCGGCATGTTCCCTTTTTGCTGACACTGCCTTGCGAAGCTTTCTTCTCTCTGAAATGTAAATTGCCGTTATTTTAAAAACAGCCATCACCGCCGCACAAGCAAGAAGCGCTGTCATCGGCAGCAGCGCCCACAAATTTTCATAGCCGTAAAATCCTGTCTGATAAAGCAGAAGCAGTTTTATGGAAACAGGACATAAAAGCAAAAGCAGCATGACCGTTGCCAGCCGCCTGAATTCTTTTTTCTCAAACCCCCGTAAAAACCACAGAAACAAAAGCGCCGTCATAAACAGCATCAGAAACTGTCCGCTTTCCGTCAGGGCATGATAACCTGTTTGTAACGTTCTGATAAAATCTGCCATACTACATACCCCCATGGCTCAGGCTTTCTTTTTTTGATACAGCCGAGGCATACTCTTTTGTATCAGCCTTATCATACATACAATGCCTGCCGCTGCCGCCGCATATCCCAGTCCGTAAAAGGTCCAAACCACACATATTTCGGCAAGCAGGCAGAGAATCACACTCTTCCATTTCTTCTGCAGGCTGCACAAAAGCGTATAAGGCAGAATAATCCCAACCCGAATCGCCGCTCCTCTGTACCCGCAAAAGAACAGGGTAAAGCCGTCCATCGCCCCGCCATAGCAGCCAAACTGATAAACCAGTGCCGTAAAGAGCAAAAACAACGCCTGCTTTTTTCCCTCCTTCGGAAACAGGTATGCAGCCCACCTGCCATACACCAGATAGCTTATAAAAAGCACAAGGGCGGGAATGATTCCATAGCACATAATGCGCGCCGAAATCCCTGTAAAGCTGCAGAGCGCGGCATACAAGGTTGGCAGCACCAATATCTCAAGTCGCAGCGGCATCCCTGCCGTAAACGCTTGTCCCGTCATGGGATTTACCGTGTAAATACCATCCGAAGCAAGCATTGTCTGTACGGTCTCTACTGTAATGTCGCCTGCAATATACGGCGTCTGCATACCGTAATTCCATATAAACTGAAACAGCAGCAACGCGCCGATTATCACAAACAAAACCGGATACAGCCGAAGCAGCTTAAAAAAACGCCTTACGCCCGATTCCCCGTCCGCTTTGCTCCGATGCGTTTTCTTTCTGATTTGCCGAAAGAGGCAGGGAATCGCTGCGGCAACAAGCGCAGCGAAAAACAATACTGCCATCATCCATGCGCAGACATGGAACGGCAGCTTCAGAAAAAGTGCCGTCAAATGGGCAGCTTCCGCCAGCCCAATCACTATCAGGCTTCCTTCTATCAATATTTCCGATATGGTTTTTTGCATTTTATCCACTTACAACGCCTCCGCATAAATTCTTCCCAATTTTACCATATTTTTATCACAAACACAACAAAATCGGCTTTTCCAAAAAGAAAAGGCAGCCGGAAGTATGCTTCCTGCTGCCCTGTGTAATCGTGAACCGGACCAGTTAATATTACCCTTTATTATTTATACTAGCTCTGCTCCTACATCGCTTTGATATCCAGCCTGATTTTATCTGCTATCCTTGCAATATATTCGCTGTTTGTCGGTCTTGCTTTGCCGTCCTGAATTGAGTAACCGAACAGCTTTTCAAAAGTCTGTGTATTGCCTCTTTCCCATGAAACCTCAATAGCGTTACGAATGGCTCGTTCTACTTTTTGGTCCGTTGTCTTAAAATGTCTGGCGATTACCGGATACATCAGCTTTGTCACGCTGGTAACCACCTCTATGTCCCGCCCTGTCATTAAAATGGCAGCCCGCAAGTAGTAATATCCCCGCAAATGAGCCGGAACTCCTATGTCAAGCATTACCTCTGTAATGTATCTTTCAAGCTCAGTGTCATTAATCGTAACAATATCCATTCAAACCCCTTCCTTCATGTCGATTGCTGCCCATTCATGCGATTACAACTGTATCCTAGCACATTTGAGCACATTATGGAAGAGACTTATCCTACTATTCACCGCGCATATCGAATATTTAACAGTATTTTCCGCCTTATATTTCTTCCTTCACCAAATAGATAGGTCTTTTTTTGACCTCCATGTAGGTTTTTGCCAGATACTGTCCCACAATTCCCAGACAAAAAAGCTGCACGCCGCTAATCAGGGAAATAATACATACCAGTGAAGGCCACCCCGAAACAGGGTCCCCGAATATCAGCGTCCGGATAACAATAAATACAATCAGTACAAAAGCCAGCACACAGAAGAGCACGCCCATGACGGCGGCGAAGGAAAGCGGAACCGTTGAAAAAGCTGTTATGCCATCAATGGAGTACAGAAGCAGCTTCCAAAAGCTCCACTTGGTCTCCCCCCTTTTCCGCTCTATATTTTCAAATTCCAGCCATTTGGTCTGAAAGCCCACCCAGCCGAAAATTCCTTTGGTAAAGCGGTTATATTCCTTCATCTCCAGAATGGCATCCGCCATCTGCCGCGTCATCATGCGATAATCCCTTGCGCCGTCCATAATCTCCGTCTTGGAAATTTTTCGCATGAGACGGTAAAACATACGGGCAAAAAAAGAACGGACAGGCGGTTCTCCTTTGCGGTTCACCCTCCTTGTCGCCACGGAATCATAGCCCTGTTCCATATAGGAAATCATTTCAGGCAGAAGCGACGGCGGGTCCTGCAAATCAGAATCCATTATCACAACATAGTCCCCCTTTGCCCTGTTCAGCCCTGCATAAATGGCTGCCTCCTTGCCAAAGTTTCGGGAAAAGGACAGCAGATGTACTCTTTCATCCTTTTCATGAAGCTTTTTTACTTCCGCTGCCGTCCCATCCTTCGAGCCATCGTCCACATATATCAATTCCCATTCTATCTCTTTTTCCTTGAAAAAAGCTTCGTTTTTTGTAAATTCCTCGTAAAAAAAAGGAACGTTTTCCTCCTCATTGTAGCAAGGCACTATCGCGCTTAACAGCTTCATGTTGATTCTCACATCCTCCTTGCAGGCTCAAAACCAATCGATGCAGATACTTTCTTCCGGTTTTTATACCCATATTCGGCAAAAGCCCTACAAATATTCCGTCTTTCCCTTTTCCTCAAGAAAGTCCACCAGCTTTTTTACTTCCTGCGCCCGCTGTCTGGGACATACTAAAATCGCATCCTTGGATTCGACTATAATCAAATCCCTGACGTAGGCAGCCGCTATAAATTTATCTTCACTATAGCAGATTGTTCCTTCCGTGTCCATCATTATATGACTGCCCATGCCCACGTTTCCTTTTGCATCCTTTTTATGCAGCACTTCCAGCGCATCCAGACTGCCGATATCGTTCCAGCCAAAATTGCCTTCCAGCATCAGCACGCCGCCGGCGCGCTCCATAATGCCGTAATCAATAGATATTTTGGGGATTTTGGGATATATTTCTTCTATTGTCTCCCTCTCCTGTTTTGTCCCCATGGCATTTCCGATTTTCACAAGGCAGGTGTAAATGTCCGGCAGCAGCTTTTGAAACCAATCTAAAATGCGGGAAGCTTTCCAGATATACATGCCGCTGTTCCATGCGTAACACCCTTCCTCCAGATAAAATGCCGCCGTCTCTTCTTCCGGCTTCTCCACAAATTCCTCCACCAGACGATACGCTTCTTCCTTCACAGGCGTACTTCTGATATAGCCATACCCTGTCGCGGGATACTCCGGCTTGATTCCGATTGTTACCAGACAATCCTTTTTTTCCGCCAGCTTTACTCCCTGCAGCACCGTATCCGCATAGCTCTTTTCATCTTTGATATAATGATCCGAGGGCATAACGCACATAACGCCGTCCCCGTACTTTTTTATGATTTCCATGGCGGCATAGCCAATACAGGCAGCCGTATTGCGGGCTGCCGGTTCCGCCAGTATATGACTTTCTTGTACTCTCCCCTCCATCATGGCAATCGTTTTTTCGGCGTAAAGCGTGTTCGTGACTACAAAAATATCCCCTGCCGCCGCAACCAGCTTCAGTCGGTCATAAGTCTCGTTTACCAAAATATCTTTTCCCGACAAATTCAAAAATTGCTTGGGCAGTTCTCTTCTGCTCAAAGGCCAGAAACGGGTTCCGCCGCCGCCCGCCATAATCACTCCGTATACCTTCATGTCTATCTCCTCGGATGCGCGCCTCTAACGTCTGGCTTCTTTTTCATTCTCAACAAACCACCGGTAGGCAAGCGCAATGCCTTCCTCCAGCTCTACTTTATGATGCCATCCCAGCCCATGCAGCTTGGTAACGTCGGTCAGTTTCCTCGGCGTGCCGTCCGGCATACTGTCGTTCCAACGGATTTCTCCCTCATAGCCCGTAACAGCTTTTATCTTTTCCGCAAGCTCCCGTATGGTAATTTCTTTCCCCGTCCCAATGTTTACATGTTCCTCACCGTCATAATGCTCCAGCAAAAACACGCAGGCATCCGCCATATCGTCCACATACAAAAACTCTCTGAGGGGCGTACCCGTTCCCCACAACTCCACAAAGGGCTTTTTCGCACATGCCGCCTCATGAAACTTGCGAATCATGGCTGGCAGCACATGGGAACCCTCCAGCTCATAATTGTCATGAGGACCATACAGATTGGTCGGCATACAGCTTATAAAGTTGTCTCCGTACTGCCGCTGAAAGAAACGGCACATCAGAAGACCGGAAATCTTGGCAATGGCATAAGCCTCATTGGTCGCCTCCAATGCTCCCGTAAGCAGTGCGCTCTCCGGAATCGGCTGTGGCGCCAGTTTCGGATAAATGCAGGTGCTTCCTAAAAAAAGCAGCTTTTTGACACCGGCGTCATGTGCACTCTTGATAACATTACACTGTATCTGCATATTTTCGTACGCAAAGTCCGCAGGCGCCGTATTGTTTGCATGGATGCCTCCTACCTTTGCAGCGGCAAGCACCACCACGTCAGGCGCTTCCTTTTCAAAAAAGACCTGCACCTGCGCCTGATTTGTCAAATCCAGCTCCTTGTGGCTCCGCCCTATGATATTCCGATACCCCTTCTCCTGCAGATTCCTGACGATGGCACTCCCCACCAGCCCGCGGTGTCCCGCTACATATATTTTGTCTGTCTTTTCCATGCCTGCTCCCATCTTACGCTTTCCTTTCTTTTTCACGGCGCTGCCGCTGACTCTTTTATGCTGACACGGCAGCCAGCCTACCGCACTCTCTCATTAAGCTTCTGCCTGTAAGCCGCACAGTCCGTCCCCGCAATCTGCCGCATATCTGCATCCATCATCATGGCTGTCAGCTCTTTAAAGCTTACCTCCCGCTCCCAGCCAAGCTTTTGTCTTGCCTTAGACGGGTCGCCCCACAGGTATTCTACTTCCGCCGGACGGTAAAAAGCAGGGTCAACATCCACAAGCAGCCTGCCGGTCGCGGCATCATACCCTTTTTCCTCCAAACCTTTTCCTTCAAAGCGGACAGTAATACCCAGATTGGAAAATGCCTCCGTTACGAATTCCCGCACGGTATGGGTTTCACCCGTCGCCAGAACATAATCCTCCGGCGTCTCTTGCTGCAGCATTTTCCACATACCCTTTACATAATCGCCTGCAAATCCCCAGTCTCTTTTCGCATCCATATTGCCAAGGGAAAGTTTTTCCTGCTTTCCCGCCGCCATATTGGAAAGGGCAAGGGTAATTTTGCGGGTCACAAAATTTTCTCCCCTTCTGGGGGATTCATGATTGAACAAAATACCATTTACGGCATACATACCATAGGACTCCCTGTAATTGACCGTTATCCAGTAAGAATAAAGCTTTGCCACTCCGTAAGGGCTCTTCGGATAGAACGGCGTTTTTTCACTCTGGGGAGCCGTCTCCGGCAGTCCTCCGAACAACTCAGACGTAGACGCCTGATAAAAACGGAAGCTGCCGCCCCATATCCGCAAGGCTTCCAAAAGCTTTAATGTGCCCACTCCTGTCGCCTCCGCCGTATATTCGGGTACTTCAAAGGAAATCCCTACATGGGACTGCGCTGCAAGATTATAGACCTCGGAAGGACAAATTTCCGCCACCAAACGGTGCATATTGCTGGAATCCGTCATATCTGCATAATGCAGGTAAAACTTCTTATTATCAGCCGTATGCAGAATATTTTTAAGCCTGTCCAGATTTTCCGTGCTGTGCCGCCGCATCAGCCCATGTACCTCATATCCCTGCTCCAGCAAAAATTCTGCCAGATAAGAACCATCCTGTCCTGTTATACCCGTAATTAACGCTGTTTTATTCATTATTATATTTTCCTTTCCCATAATTATCCAGCCGCAAAACTAAATTACAAAATTTTTCATATTTTCAAACAGAGTATACTATTGTATAATAGCTATGGCAATCCATTTTATTGCTTTTAAATGGTAAAATATTGCTGTTGCATGATGATATGGATTGCATAATGCCGCAAACACAGATTTCATGCGTAGGAGGTGTCTCATGAAAGCCACTGTTTCAGAACGCATTTTGGTTACCCCGTCTTCCTACAGCAGAGGCCACTACTTGTATGTGCAGGAAATCGGAACCTTAAAAAGTCTGGAACCGCATATCAGCCGTCGTGAAAAACTGGAGTCCTACCTCTTTTTCATTGTGACGGAAGGAAGCGGTACGGTCACGCTGCACGGCAGCACCCGAAAAATCAAAGCCGGAGACTGTGTCTGGATTGACTGCCTTGAGCCCTATTCTCATGAAAGCAGCCTCTCACAGCCTTGGTCCCTGATGTGGGTACATTTTAACGGCTGTCAGGCGCCCGAATTTTACCGCTTATACATGGGACGGGATGGTCCTGCCGTTTATACGCCGCCCTCGCTCTCTCCTTATATGGAGTCTCTGCAGTCGCTTTACCGGCTGCAGCAGCAAAAGGATGCGCTGACCGATTTGCTCTCCCACAGATACCTGACCGATTTGATTGCCCAGATTTTCAGGGATACCTTTCAAAACCAGGCCGGTGCTTTTGTGCCGCAGAAGTTTATGGACATCCGAAGCTATATTGAAGCGCACTATGCCGAAAAGCTGACTCTGGACGGCTTGTCCTGCATGTTTTACTTAAGCAAATACCATCTGCTTCGGGAATATCAGCGTTTGTTCGGCATTACCATTACCGGAGATATCACTGCAAGGCGCCTTTCCCATGCCAAATCGCTGCTGCGGTTTTCCTCGGACAGCATAGAAACCATAGCGCTGCAGAGCGGTTTTCAGACATCTTCATACTTTATTAAGGTTTTTAAACGCTATGAAAGCATGACGCCGCTTGAATACCGAAGAAAGTGGTGATATACTAAGAGAGTTAGTGAGGTACTCTATGAATTTTTTTACGGCTTTATTTCAAAACAGCATACTTGTCTGTGCTGTTTCCGGCTGGCTTGTGGCACAGGTTTTAAAAACCGCAATCCACATGTTCCTAACCCGTAAGTTTGTGGTGGAACGGCTGGTTGGCGGCGGGGGGATGCCGAGTTCCCACTCCGCTACCGTCTGTGCACTGGCAACTGCCTCCTGCATTTCATATGGTCCGCAGAGCTTTGAATTTGCAGTCTCCTTTATTTTAGCCGTCGTCGTCATGTACGATGCCATGGGAGTACGCCGCGAAACCGGTATTCAGGCTCATGTTCTCAATGAGATGCTCGATATTTTTTCAGATATGGGCAGTGACATGTCCCCGCAGGACAAGCTAAAGGAATTTGTGGGGCACACTCCCCTTCAGGTGCTGATTGGCGCCATACTAGGTATTATCATTGCCATTATTATCTGCAATGTGCTATAATAAGCACAAGATTATTTTAACGAAAGAGAGGACTTATTATGAAAAGAAATAATCTGCTTTTATTATTGTCCCTGTCTGCCGTTCTTGCTTTTGGCGGCTGCGGTGACAAGAAAGATGGTCCGCAGCGCCCTGATGATGTGATACAGCCTGTGGATTCCACGGATGTAACAACGCCGGAGCCTACCCCCGGAGAAACGGAACCGGCTGCGGAACCGGATGACGATACGTCAAGCGACCAGCCTCCCAAGGAGGGCATGGTGCACAGCTCTCTTACAAATGAATGGATTGATGAGGAGGTTGCAAACGCCCGTCCCATCGCCGTTATGTTCCCTACCGACAGAGGCTCACAGCCGCAGTATGGCATTGGTCTTGCCGGCGTATTGTATGAGTGCATGGAAGAAGGCGAAATGTCCCGTCAAATGGGTATCATCGAAGACTGGCAGGATTTGGAACAGATTGGCAACATCCGAAGCTGCCGTGACTATTATGCATACTGGAGTATGGAATGGGATTCCTTCCTCGTGCACTGGGGCGGTCCCTTTTATCTGGTAGACGTCGTATCCCGCAGCGATGTAAACAACCTAACTGCCTGCAGCGTAGGCGGCGGCGAGATAGTAGCGCCTGCGACAGGAAGCGATGCCTTCTACCGTTCCGACCCTGCAAACCCCAGCATCCACAACGGCTATACCAATGGCGCCAAGCTGGTTGCCGCCATCAACAAGCTGAACTATGAGACGGAGCACAGAGACCGTTACTGGGAGCCCGACCATTTTAACTTTGCTCCTATGACAGAGTTAAATACACTGGAAGATGCAAAAGGTTCTTTTGAAGCTACAAAAGTTGACCTTTCCAAGATTTTTACCACTACCAAATCTTCCTTTGAGTATGACGAGGAAACCGGCACCTACTTGAAATACCTGTATGGCTCTCCGCAGGTTGACGAGCTGACAGGTGAGCAGCTTGCCTTTACCAACATCATTGTACAAGATACCTATTGGGAATACCGTCCTGACCACAAATATCTTGTTTTCCAGGTTCATGATTCCGGACGCAGCGGCTACTATTTTACACAGGGACGCGGTATCAGGATTACTTGGGAAAAAGAAGACGATTACTCTCCCACCAGATATTATGATATGGATGGCAATGAAATCGAAATCAACACCGGACACACCTTTATTGCAATTGCACAGTCCGGACGCGAGCCTATTTACAAATAAAAATGCTATGACAAAAAAACGGTGCATTCCCCGAAGGGCTGCACCGTTTTTTTATCTTGATCGTATTTCTTATTTTATTCTCCAAGCCCATTTTCTATTGCTTCTACCAATGCTTTCAATGCGTTTTCCTCGTCTTCACCCTCACACACAAATTCTATTTCATCCCCACACTTTACACAGGCACCTAAAACACTTAGAACACTTTTGGCATTCGCCGTATTATCCCGAAAACGAAACGTTATCAAGGATTTAAACTTCATCGCTTCCTTGCACAGAATTCCTGCCGGCCTCAAATGCAGTCCGGTCGGGTTTTTAATCGTTACCTTCTGGCTGACCATGCTGTAATACCTCCACTTTTCTTCTCTACTCACTATAACATTTTTTGACATGATTCACAAGTCCTTTTAAAACATAATATCCTGTATCAGACTCGCCAGACGTTCCGCTTCTGCCTGAATCAATTCTTTATTTTTACCCTCTATCATCACTCTGACCAAAGGCTCCGTGCCGGAAGGTCTTATCAGCACGCGCCCTTCCCCTGCAAATTTTTCCGTCAATTCCTCTATTGCCCTTGCAATTTCCGGATACTCCATATAATGCTCTTTCTTATGGTTTTCTACCTTTGCATTCACCAGCGCCTGCGGCAGCACCTCCATGACCTTTGCAAGCTCTGAAAGGGGCTTTCCCGTCTCTGCCATAACCTGCAGCAGATGCAGTGCGCTTAAAAGACCGTCGCCGGTGGTATTTTCATCGAGGAAAATAACATGTCCCGACTGCTCTCCTCCAAGGCTCGCACCAATTTCCCGCATACGCTCCAGTACATAGCGGTCACCTACCTTTGTCTGCTCTGCCGTAATTCCGTTCTTCTCCGCCATCAGAAAGAAACCGAGATTACTCATGACAGTCGCCACAATGGTATCTTTTTTGAGAATGCCCTCCTGCTTCATATAGTTACCGACAATCGCCATAATTTGGTCGCCATCCACTATTTTGCCGTTTTCGTCCACCGCAAGAAGCCTGTCGGCATCTCCATCAAAAGCAAGCCCCACATCTGCCTTCTCATAAACCACCCTCGCCTGCAGCTCTTCCATATGGGTAGAACCACAATTTGCATTGATGTTGGTTCCATCCGGATTGTTATGTATTGCCACTACCTCGGCTCCTAACTCCTTCAGTGCTTCCACCGAAGTATAGTAGGAAGCGCCCTCAGCGCAATCCGCTACAATCTTCATCCCCTTCAGTTCTACCGCTACCGACTGAATCGCATGATTGATATATTCTTCCTTTGCATCCGTGCGGTATTTAATCTTGCCAACGCCGGAACCGGTAGGAAATTTTACGCCCTGCATATTGCACCCAATCAGTGCCTCTATCTCATCCTCCAACTCGTCCGGCAGCTTGTAGCCGTTGCCGTCAAAAAACTTAATGCCGTTAAACTCCACCGGATTGTGCGATGCTGAAATCACAACGCCCGCATCCACCTTGTATTTTCTGGTAAGATATGCGATTGCGGGCGTAGGAATCACGCCTACATAGACACAGTTTGCGCCCACCGCGCAGGCTCCCGCCATCAAAGCATTCGCCAGCATATCTCCCGAAATTCTAGTATCACAGCCAACCATCATCGTTGGCTTATGCTCTTTTTCTTTGGTAAGTACATAAGCGCCTGCCTGCCCAAGCTGCATGGCAAGCAGAGGGGTCAATTCTTCATTTGCTATTCCTCTGACCCCGTCAGTACCAAATAAACGTCCCATTTATTCCGTTTCCTCCAAACTTGTTATGATAATCCTGACTCTGAGCGGCTGTGCAATTGTAATCCCTTCGCCAAGCGCAAACTCTACCGTCGCCTCATAGGTTCCTTCTGCCAGATGTTCCATATTGCGTGCTTCCATAAAATCCGGCATATGAACGGTACCATACACGGAAGCCTCGCCAATGCTTTCCACCGTAGCACGCAGCCCTCTGACGCTCAACACATACGGCTGCCCTGCTTCCTCCAGATCCACCGTATACCCCTCCGGAATACCTGTTATTCTGATATGGTCCGGCGCAATGTTCAGATTGCGTGTAAATTCCTTTTCAATATGCACGGTTACCGCCGCCCTTCCGCTAAAGGAAGCATCTGCAAGCACCGTATCTTCAGGAAGATACTCTTCTATAGTCACATTGACTGCCAAATTATCCGTTCGCCCGTTTATATCCAGAATTTCTTCGGGCACCACAATACTACGCACACTCTCCAGCACGGAAGCCGTACCTGCAATCGTCACAAAATCCGGCATACCGGAAATCTCTCCCGTAAACAAATACCCTGCTGCCGGCGTACCCGTTGCAGCATAGCGGACAGGCACCGTCTTTGTCGCCAGTATCTTTACCCGCACCAATACCGAATTTACATTGACGGACAGATTATCCATGGATATCTCCTTACCATCGGCATCATATAATATTACGTCCGCATTTGTGGAAATATCACTTGTAGAATCCGTTACGTCTACTTTTACCACAGCGCTGGCTATCCTTGACACTACGGACTCCGGTCCTGTCACCTCAATCCGGTTCTGGTCTGAGGAGACGCTGCTCACAATATGCCCCTCTGCGACTTCACCCGTAGTCTGTACCTCTACCGCCAGACGCTTCATCTTTTTTTCTTCAATGTTCAACTTTAATATTTCATTGCTTCCGGTTATACTGATAATCTTGTCGTTGTAGCGTAAAGAATAAAATTCTATTTCAACCGTATTCGTCACTGTCAGTTTGCTGAAATCTGCCTCCGCAACAATGTCGCTGGCGCTCAGCTCGTCCCTTACGGTTTTGGGCGCAATAATGGTAACCGACCTTACCGTATCCGTCCTGTCGAGAACCTCGTACACCATACCCTCTTCCGTCAGTACTTCCGTATTCGTCAGCCTTACCGGAATATTGTAATAACTTCTCTGATCCTCGGGGTCCTCTATATTCATCACAAGAAGCCAGAGCAATACTGCCGCTATCAAGGAAAAAAGCTTCAACGCCCAGTTATTAAACAATCTTTTTATTATTTTTTTTCCTGTTTTCAACTTTGTCCGTCCGGCTCCTTCCCTTAAAGATTTTGTATCCTCTCTTTGTCTCTTCGCTGGCGCCCGGCTGTGCAATTCGCAGCATCTCCTTTAACTTGTCGCTGTCAAGGTTCCGCTCCAGTTCTCCTTTATAGGCAACACTGATTTTTCCCGTTTCCTCCGAAACAATGACAGTAACGGCATCCGTCACCTCTGAAATCCCCAGACCTGCCCTATGACGGGTTCCCAGATTTTTATCCAGATTCAAGTTGTCCGAAAGCGGCAGATAACAGGTTGCAGATGCCACTCTGTTTCCGCGTACAATAACAGCACCGTCATGCAGCGGTGTATTATGTTCAAATATATTGATTAGCAACTGACTGGTTACCAGACCGTCTACATCAATGCCTGTACGTTCAAAATCACCCAAGGGTGATTTGCACTCTATCACAATCAACGCGCCGGTCTTTACCTTGCCCATTTCCACACATGCTTTCGCTATCTCATTGATGGTTCGCTCCGAAAAAGAACCTTCGCTCCGCTTGGTACCGGAAAACGGAAGCACATTGGAAATAATCTCTTTGTTGCCCAGTTCTTCCAACGCCTTCCTAAGCTCCGGCTGCATAACAATAATAAGCGCCGTCACCACATATCCCAGAATATTGCTGCCCAGCCAGAGTATTGTGTTCATGTGGAAATATGCCGCGACCAGCCAAAAAAACAAAATGAATGCCAGACCCTTAAGCAATGCCCAGGCTCTGGTATTCTTAATCCAGATTAGAATGTGGTAGATGAGAAAAGAAATAATTAAAATCTCAATCATACTCGCAAAATCCATATCCGGTATACGTCTTATCATATTATCGATTAAATTTTGAAGCTGAAATCGCATATGGAATTACCTGACCTTATGTCTCTTCAAATTCGCTTGCTGCAGTATCGCTGTTTATTCTTCTGGATCCGGAACGGGGAGCCGTCTTTGGCGCCGCCTGCCTGCCCTGTGTCCTCTGCTGGCTTCTTCCAGCATTTCCTCTGGATGGCTGATGTGCCACGCTTCCCGAACGCGCGGAAACGCCCTGCGCAGTCCGCGCCGGATGAGAAGACTGTCCAAACTGTGTATTGATTCTTTTCACCGTCTTTTCAGGCGCTGCCACTGTCATTTTGGGAACCGCCTTTACATAATAGTAATACTCGTCATCTTCAAACTGCACCTTTTCTGTTCTACTGTAATCTACACTAAAAGTAAAGAATTGCAGAACCACGCATAAACCAAGAGAAATCAGCGAACTGAAAATCACGCCTATCACGGAGACATTGGTGTCATACATCAAATCTCCCAGCAGCAGAATCACGATATTCATAATTGTACCTGCTATCATGGCAATGGTCCACGAATGGTCCACAGAAAGTCTTCGGATAATATATACCAGAATCACGGTAAAGGCAAATGCCGCCACCGTAACCATCATTTCTTTATTGTCAATAATACCGTCGATTACCATTCGCAGCCTCGCCGTCGCCTCACTCACATCCAACGCCTTGATGGAGGGTGCACTGACAGACACAAAACGGACCAGATGGTATACTACCACGCCGCAGCCCACGGAAACTGCCGAAGCGGGCGTGCCCAGAAGTCCCATGGCAACCGGCACGACGTAAGGTATCCGCAGACCAAAAAGCAGGGGCGTTATCAATACTACCAGCGAATCCTTCGGCGAAAACCGGAAAAACAGTAAAAACATAACAAGGAACAAGGCAAATCCCACTACCGCCGCCTCTATAGCAAGCGCATACAAGTGAAGCAGCACAAACAATGCCGAAAACAAAATAATGCAGCCTGTCGGCAAAAACGAGCACAATAGTGACGCTATCAGCACAATCGCAATATTATTGATACGCGGCATGTAACCAAGCTGTTTGTTAATATTTAAGAGCGCTATCAGCGCCAGCAGAAATTTAAGCACCGGCACGATAAATACTTCATTTTTACTGTAAAATCTCCTTATCAGCTCTTTTATTTCCAATAAGTTTCTCATAATATGCCTTTCAACTAGTTTTTGTTTTTATCGTACAGGGAAGCCAGCTTTTTCAGATTGTTGTAATAATTCTTTAAGCTCTTCTTGGCTTTATTGTACCGATAGGCATAGACAATATAAGTCAATACTGCAAAGCTCACCACCATTATACCGTAAGACTTCAGGACGCCCTTTGCAAATTCAAACAAATCCATCTTATAAATCTCTGCCATAAAAACTTCAAAATCATAAAGAATATATAGCCCAAACAGAATAAAAAATGCAATCGTCGCATAGATAACGGACTTCACTACCTGCATTCCGATATAATCGCTGCGAAAATATCCTCCGATAGCGGCATTTTTCTTTCCTTCACCGGACTCATATGATGCGAGCTTCGTCATCAATATGATTCTTTCTTCATTTAACATATCTCTACCCTTCTTTTCCTAGTGATTTAAGAAGCGCATTTTGTCGCCGCCTTTATCCTTTTTGGGTTCCTCCAAAGGCTCCTGCTTCCTTGCGGGGTGAATGGCATCACTTAATCCCTTGGTAAGGTCTCTGCGGCATTTTTCACAGAAGCGTCCGCTGGCAATAGGCGTACCGCAGGTTTCGCACTGCAAAATCATGCCGGACTCTGCCGTCAGCTCCAGACGTTCTTCTCGAAGCCACTGGCGAATCTGCGAAATCTCAACCTCGCATTCTTCTGCAACCCTGTTTACGGTCACACCGGGATTCTTCCTGACATACTCTTTTACCCTCTGAAAATCTTCTTCCAGACGTTCCTGACATAAAGGGCAAATTCTCTGTCCCGCCACGTAATTGTATAACCTTCCGCATTTTCTGCAATTCCGAACATTCATAGCGACCTCCTTATCCTCTGTTTCCCACAGCAAGGGCAACAAAATAAACCTTCTTCACGCCAGTCTGCAAAAAAACCTCTGCCAGTGCATCGATTGTGCTGCCGGTCGTGTAAATATCATCGATAATTATAATCGTACTTAATTTTACATCATTTTCAATCATTTTGAAAGCCCTTTTCAAATTATTTTGTCTTTCCTGCGCATTTAATTCTTTTTGCGGAAGTGTGTCCCTGACCCTGACTGCCAGATGCGGGTATACGGGTATTCCCATTTCCTCCCCTATGACCTCGGCAAGAAGCTGCGCCTGATTATATCCCCGCCTGCTAAGGCGTTTCCTGCTCAAAGGCACCGGTATCAGCGCATCCGGAGCCGCTTTCCGAATAAATTTCTCAAGGCAGCCTGCTATTTCTCTTCCAAAGAAACGTGCATATTCCCGCCTCCCGCCATATTTGAAACGATATATGGATGCCGCGGCGCTCTCATACTCATACAGCGCCCGCCCCCTGATATATTTGTGAGGCTTGCCCGCACAGTCATTACAATATTGACTGCTCTCTGCGGACAACGGTTTTCCACAGGAAAGGCAGAAGGGTTCCGTAACGGTCTTAAACCCGTTTCTGCAGCCTGTGCAGATAAGCCCTTCTTTTCTTTTTACTACCCCGTCGCAGACCGGGCACCTTGTGGGGAACAAAAGCAGCGCCGCTTCTTTTGCTGTTTTTGTTATCTTTGCCGCCAAATAATTCCTTTTCATACGATACGCTTTCCGCACATACAGCCTTCTTTTTGCACGCTTTCCCCTCTTTAACCGACGCAGCCTTCTTCTCCTTTTGCTGCGGTTGCCAGTTCCTGTATGCGCTCTGCAAGCGCCGTGTAACGCCGGTTCACCTCCGCATTGCGTATCATGGCGTTTACCGTTTCGCTGCTTCCCAGAATCGTGACACAGGATTTGGCACGGGTTACACCCGTATAAAGCAGGTTTCTGTTAAACAGCATACGCGGTCCGCCCAAAAGCGGCATAATCACCGCCGCATACTCGCTCCCCTGCGATTTGTGTATTGTAATGGCATATGCAAGCTCCAGCTCCTCAATCTGGCTGAAAGGATAGACTACCCTTCTATGCTCGTCATATTCCACCACCATATTGCCCGCATATTCATTGATTGTCAGAATTCTTCCCATATCTCCGTTAAAAATACCCAGTCCCTTATCTATGGGAATTCCATATTTACTGACAATTTCCCACTCCAGTTCATAATTATTCTTTATCTGCATGACCTTATCGCCCTCTCTGAAAACCATGCTGCCAAAAGCATGTTCCTTCTTTTCCGGCGCAGGCGGATTGATATATTTCTGCAGAATCTGGTTCAGCGTTTCAACTCCCAGCCCTCCCTTCCGCATAGGCGTAAGTACTTGTATTTCAAAAGCATCCGCCCCTACATAGCGGGGAAGCTTTTCCGTAATGAGCTGCACCATGTGCTTGTATATCACATTTACATTATTTCTCTCCAGAAAAAAGAAATCCTTACTTTTATTATCCAGTTTTACCGCCTCACCGCTATTTATCCTGTGCGCATTGGTAATAATATCACTTTCCTGCGCCTGCCTGAATATTTTCTTCAGCACCACCGTAGGAAATGCTTCTGCCGCCATAATATCCCGAAGCACCTGTCCCGGTCCCACGGACGGAAGCTGATCCACATCTCCTACAAGTATCAGTCTCGTTCCCGGCATGACAGCCTTTAAAAGCGCCTGCAGCAGATTGATATCCACCATGGACATCTCATCAATAATAATCACATCTGTTTCCAGTGGATTGGCTTCATTTCTTTCAAAATGCACATTACGCCCCCCCGTCTCTGAAATTGCACCGTTCAGCTCCAGCATACGGTGTATGGTTCGCGCCTCATAGCCTGTCGCCTCCGTCATGCGTTTAGCGGCACGTCCGGTGGGTGCGGCAAGAAAAATATCCAGCCCTTCCGCCTCAAAATAGCGGATTATGGTGTTAATGGTGGTGGTCTTTCCTGTCCCCGGACCTCCTGACAGTATAAAAAGTCCATTTTTAACAGATTCCGTCACTGCCTTTTCCTGCAATTCCTCCAGTTCCAGCCCTTCTGCCACGGTAATTTCCCTGATTCGCTTCTTTATCTGTTCTTCCTGTACTGGCAAAAGCCCCCCTTCCCCCATGACAGGAAGGTTGAGCTGAGACAGCATACGGGCACAATTAAGCTCCGCGTAATAATAAGACGCTACAAAGGCTCTGACTTCATTGCCCTCTTCCGCTCTTTTCAAGATAATTTTTTTATCCATCGCCAAATTACCAAGCTGCGGTTCCATATATGCTTTTTCCACCCCAAGCAGCTCCTGTGCCCTGTCAAGCAGAATATCCGTCGGCAAAAACAAGTGCCCCTCCTGTACCGCCTGTAATAAAACGTACAGGATACCGCTGCGGATACGGTAATCCGAATCCGTGTGAATCCCAATTTTTGCAGCTATTTGGTCTGCAATTTTAAATCCAACCCCCTCTATATCCTCTGCCAGTCTGTAGGGGTTTTCCCGAAGTACGCCATAAAGCGCATTTTCATACGTATTATATATTTTCACCGCAAGCGCATTGGATATACCAAATTGCTGCAAATAGATAAAAGCCTCCCGCATGTCCCGCTTTTCTTCCATCTGCGCGGAAATTTCCTGTGCAATGCGCTCGCTTATACCCCTTACCTCTGTCAGCCGCTCCGGTTCTTCCTCTATCACGCGAAAGGTATCCGCTCCAAACTGCCTCACAATTCTTTTCGCAAGCGCCATGCCGACACCCTTAATTGCGCCGGATGCCAGATATCGTTCCATACCCGCCGCATCCTTCGGCATAACCGTCTTAAAAGCAGAAGCTTTAAACTGTGTTCCGTAAAGAGGATGTTCCGTGTATTCTCCCTCCGCCTGAATGGTATCTCCTTGACTTACACCCTTTAACATACCGACAAGAGCGCAGTCTCCTCCCTCTACGGTAAGCTCTAACACCGTATAGCCATTATCCGGATTTTGAAATATAATATGGTCTACAAACCCTTCAATTGTTTCCATACCTTCTCCCTGTGTATAAACAAAAGAGTCCTCGCTTCACAAGTCTTCTATTGTCCCGAACCATAGAATCCTCGTTCCGCAAGGCTTCTATGGCTGTGAACAAGCGAAAAAAGACTGCCTCATAAGCAGTCTTTTACTTCGATTCCATCATTTAAGAGATTTCCTTATAAGCCGTAATTCCGCTTCATCTGCTCAAACAGCATCTGGGCTAGCCCCAGACTATTCTGCTCTGTCGATGTGCTGGCAATCTCCTGTACCATATTGTCCTTATAATAATCCATCAAATTTCCTGCATAACTGGAAGTCGTATCTGACTCAGGAATGGTTTTCATCATTTCCTTAAACATCTGCTCTAAAAAGTATGCCTCGAACTGCTTGCAGGCATCCATCAGCTCTGCATCGGTCGCTTTGGCATAATCTGTTTTAAGCTGTCCCTCCAATTTGGAAGATGACTGTGCAGCTTTTGCCGCGTACATATCAGCGTATGCTCCCGAAAGATTTCCAATATCCATATCTGCCTCCTGTCCGCCGCTATCCGTCTATAACGGCTGGGGTATTATCTTAACCGCGCAGATTGTTTGCCTGCTGCAGCATCTCGTCCGAAGCAGTAATTGCTTTGGAATTGATTTCATATGCTCTCTGCGCCACAATCATATTTACCATTTCATCTACAATCTGTACATTCGAGCCTTCCAAAAAATTCTGCAGTACGGCACTCTTCTCCACCGTTGTGCTGGTCGCCTCGTTAATCGGCGCACCGCTTGCCGCCGACTGCTGATACAAGCTGCTGTCTTTTCTCTCTAAGCCCGCCGGATTGGTAAACTGATATAAACCAATCGTAATCCCCAGAGGGCGCGGGTTATTCTGTTCGTCGGGATAGCAGACAGAGCCGTCTGCCGTAACGGTAATCTGCGTTGCATCGTATCGGTTGTCCAGTATAATGGGCCTGTTCTGCGTGTCGAGCACCGGATTGCCCTCGCTGTCTGCCAGCATAGTACCGTTGGTCGCAATCGTCCACTGGAAATTACCGTTGCGGGTATAATAAGTATTGCCATCCTCGCCGCGGACTGCAAAGAAACCCTTACCGCTGATGGCAAACGCCGTATTGCTGTCGTTAGAGAGCATGGGGCCGTTGGTAAACAATGTGTTGATTGCCGCATTTCGAACACCGAGACCTACCTGTGCGCCGGACGGTTTTCTCTCCCCGTTCGCCGACGTTGTCCTTGTCTGCAGATTCTGATACAGCAGAGATTTGAATTCATTCACCTGCGCCTTGTATCCCGTTGTATTTACATTAGAAAGATTATTGGCAATGGTATCTACATTTGTCTGCTGTCCTATCATACCGGTTGCCGCTGTCCATAAACTACGTACCATACTATGCCTCCTACAATCTGCCTAAATCATTGACTGCCGTATCCAGCGTTCTGTCATAGGTCTGTATAATCTTCTGATTACTCTCATACTGTCTGGTTATGCTAATCATGTTTACCATCTCCGAGACAATCTGCACATTCGCCATCTCCAAAATACCGGACTGCACCTGTGCGGAAGAGTTGGTTATCCTTGCACCTTCTATTGGTTGGAAATAAGTCTCTCCATAACGTTCCAGATAGTCATAATCTTCAAAATCCACCACCTGTATCTGTGCCACACGGACACCGTTCTGGTTAATGGTTCCGTCTTCCTGAATATCTGCATCCATAAGCGGATTGAGCTGAATCCTTCTGTTGTTGACGTCTAACACATAATCGCCGTCACTGTTTACCAGAAAACCTTCATTAGTCAGAGTGAAATTACCGGCACGGGTATATTTGGTAGAAGTTTCTCCCGCTTTATTGGTAAATTCAAGTGCAAAAAAACCGTCGCCTGAAAGCGCCAAATCAAAGGTATTATTGGTAATTCTAAAAGATCCCTGCGTATAATCAATATAATTCTCGCCAATCTTGACGCCCGGTCTGTTAAAGCCGATTGCCTGCTCATTCCGCAATCCCACCGATGCATCCTTTAGCTTTTTTGCCAGCACAGCGCTGAACGCCTGACTCGTCGTTCCTTCCTTTTTAAATCCCACCGTTGTCACATTGGCAAGATTGTTAGTCATAACGTCCATTCGGTTCTGCTCATTCCGCAGCCCCGTATGTGCAGTGTACAATCCCTTTACCATAACTTTGCTTCCTCTCCGGCGCGCTTTCCTCTTCCTTATCGCTAGTCTTCCTTATAGCCCGCCAAAAACTCTACATATTTGCCCGTTCCAATCGCCACGGCAGTCATCGGGTCTTCTGCCGTCATGGTGTTGATTCCGGTTCTGTCTGAAATCAAATCCTCCAGTCCGCGCAGCAGACTGCCGCCTCCTGTCAGCACAATGCCTCTGTCGGCAATATCCGCCGCAAGCTCCGGCGGTGTTTTCTCCAATACACTGTGAATCGTCTCTACAATCTGTGCCGTGGTTTCCTTCAGTGCCTCTTCCGTTTCTTCAGAAGAAACCCTGACTGTCTTAGGCAGACCCGTTACCAGATTACGCCCTCTGACATCCATGTAATCCACCTCCGCACGTTTAAACGCAGAGCCTATCTTTATCTTCAAATCCTCTGCCGTTCTTTCACCAATCAGCAGATTATGTTTCTTACGCATGTAACGCACGATGGCTTCGTCAAAATCATCTCCCGCAATCTTGATGGAAGCGCTGACTACCGTGCCTCCAAGGGAAATCACCGCGATATCCGAAGTACCGCCTCCAATATCCACTATCATATTGCCGCAGGGCTTTGAAATATCAATTCCGGCGCCAATCGCTGCCGCAATGGGCTCTTCAATGATGGATACCTCTCTTGCACCCGCCTGATAGGTTGCATCCTCTACCGCTTTCTTCTCTACTTCCGTTACACCGCTGGGCACGCAGACTGCGATGCGCGGTTTGCGGAAAGTTCTTCTTCCCAACGCCTTCTGGATAAAGTACTTCATCATTTTCTCGGTCACGGTGTAATCTGAAATAACACCCTGACGCAGCGGTCTTACCGCAATAATATTGCCGGGCGTTCTTCCCAACATAAGGCGCGCGTCCTCACCAATCGCTTTTATTTTGTTGGTATCTCTATCGAAAGCTACAACAGAAGGCTCCTTTAACACAACTCCCTTGCCTCTGATGTAAACCAGTATGCTGGCTGTTCCCAAATCAATTCCGATATCTGTATACTGCATAAACATACCCCTTTCATGGCAGTGCACTCCGCTATATTGCTGCTCTAAGCGAACCTGTTTTCAAACATTCGAAGTTATTATAACCTAAATCACTCCATTTTCATAGGGGTTTATTAAAATTTTAGTAAATTAAATTGGATGCAGAAAAATGAACGGTTCCTTCCGCTCCATTTCCTGCATCCGTGCTTACATGTAATATAATCGGCATGATATGTCAAAAACTTTAGGGCTTATTTTAGCATCTTCTTAATATATTGTCCTGTATAAGATTTGGGATTTGCCGCCACTTCCTCCGGCGTCCCCTTTGCAATGACCGTACCGCCGCCGTCGCCGCCCTCCGGTCCGATGTCAATAATATAATCCGCCGTTTTGATAACGTCCAGATTGTGTTCAATCACCACCACCGTATTGCCGCCCTCCGCAAGTCTCTGCAATATCTCTATCAGCTTATGCACATCGGCAAAATGTAATCCTGTGGTAGGCTCATCCAAGATGTATATTGTCTTTCCGGTACTCCGCTTGCTTAACTCGCTCGCCAGCTTGATTCGCTGTGCCTCACCGCCGGAAAGCTCTGTGGAAGGCTGCCCGAGTTTGACATAGGATAATCCCACATCATACAGTGTTTCTATCTTGCGCCGTATGGAAGGCACGTTTTCAAAGAAGGGCACCGCCTCCTCCACTGTCATATCCAAAACGTCATATATACTCTTTCCCTTGTACTTTACATCCAGCGTTTCCCGATTGTAGCGCTTGCCGCCGCAGACCTCGCAGGGCACATAGACATCAGGCAAAAAATGCATCTCGATTTTGATGATGCCGTCGCCGCTGCACGCCTCGCATCGACCGCCCTTCACATTAAAGCTGAATCTGCCCTTTTTATAGCCCTTTGCCTTTGCATCCGCCGTAGCTGCAAACAAATCCCTGATTTGGTCAAACACGCCTGTATACGTCGCCGGATTGGAACGGGGCGTTCGTCCTATCGGAGACTGGTCGATATTAATCACCTTGTCAAGCTGCTCTATTCCTAAAATTCCCTTATGCTTTCCGGGAATCGTCCTCGCACGGTTCAGGCTCTTTGCCAAATGCTTATACAAAATCTCATTAACCAGAGAGCTTTTGCCGGAACCCGACACGCCTGTCACAGCCGTCATCACACCGAGCGGAAAGGTAACGTCTATATTTTTCAGGTTGTTCTCCTGCGCGCCCTGCACAGTCAGACTTCCCGCAGCCTTCCGTCTTACCTTTGGCACAGGTATTTTCTTAGCGCCGCTCAGGTACTGTCCTGTGATAGACTCCGGCACCTTCATGATTTCCTCCGCCGTACCGCATGCCACCACCTTGCCGCCGTGTGAGCCAGCCCCCGGACCGATATCCACAATATAGTCCGCCGCCAGCATGGTATCTTCATCATGTTCCACTACAATCAGGGTATTCCCCAGATTCTTCAAGTTTTTAAGCGCATTCAGCAGCTTGTCATTGTCCCTCTGATGCAGCCCGATGCTCGGCTCGTCCAAAATATAGCATACGCCCACCAGTCCCGAGCCAATCTGCGTGGCAAGACGAATACGCTGTGCTTCCCCGCCGGAAAGCGTAGCCGTTGCCCGCGCAAGCGACAGATAATTCAGTCCGACATTTACCAAAAATCCGACTCGCGCCCGAATTTCCTTTAAAATCTGCTTTCCAATTAATTCCTGCTGCGCCGTCAGTTCCATCCCGCTCAAAAAATCCTGCAGCTTATCTATAGACATGGATGTAATCTCATAAATATTTTTTCCGCAGACCGTAACAGCCAGCGATTCCTTTTTCAAACGCATACCACCGCAAAGCTTGCAGGGCGTAATCCGCATAAAGGTTTCATATTCCTGCTTCATAATATCAGAAGCCGTCTCCCTGTATTTGCGCTCCACATTTTTAATCAGCCCTTCAAAAGCCACCGGATAGACGCCCTTGCCACGCTGCCCTTCATAATGCACATCAACCTTCCTGCCATCCGTGCCATGCAGCAATATATATTTCACCTTGTCGGAATACTGTTCAAAGGGCGTGTCCAAATCAAAGTGATACGCTTCGCCAAGCGCCTGCAGCACCGCATTGGTAAAGCTCCCCTTGTCGGCACAGGACTGCCAGCCGGTTACGGCAATCGCACCTTCATTGATGCTAATCGTCTGGTCCGGAATCATCAGTTCCACGTCAAATTCCATTTTATAGCCCAGACCAAAGCAGTCAGGACACGCGCCAAAGGGATTGTTGAAGGAAAAGCTGCGCGGCTCGATTTCACTTATACTGACGCCGCAGTCAGGACAGGAAAAGCTTTGGCTAAAGCTCATAGGCTCCCCACCGATAACGTCAACTTCTAAAAGCCCTTCCGCCAGCTCCAGCACATTCTCCACGGAATCGGTCAGGCGGCGCACAATGCCTTCCTTTACTACCAGACGGTCCACCACCACTTCTATATTATGCTTGATATTTTTATCCAGCTTGATTTCCTCGGAAAGCTCATACAGGCTGCCGTCCACACGAACGCGGACATAACCGCTTCTCTTTGCGCGTTCAAACACTTTAGCGTGTTCTCCTTTCCGTCCGCGCACCACCGGCGCCAGAAGCTGTATTCTGGTTCCCTCCTCAAGGGACATAATCTGGTCCACCATCTGATCCACACTCTGCTTTGCAATCTCCCTGCCGCATTTCGGACAGTGCGGAATCCCGATTCTGGCATAAAGCAGACGGAAATAATCATAAATTTCCGTAACGGTTCCCACCGTGGAGCGGGGATTTCGGTTTGTGGACTTCTGGTCGATGGAAATCGCGGGAGACAAACCATCTATCTTTTCCACATTGGGTTTCTCCATCTGCCCCAAAAACTGCCTTGCATAAGAAGACAACGATTCCATATAACGCCTCTGCCCTTCTGCATAAATCGTATCAAAGGCAAGAGAAGATTTGCCGGAACCCGAAAGTCCCGTCAGCACCACCAGCTCATTGCGCGGAATATTTACGTCAATATCCTTTAGATTATGCTCCTTTGCCCCCCTGATTTTAATCCATTCTCTGGGACGTATTTTCTGTACTTCCTCCATTTTTCTCTGTCTCCTTTTATGCTTCTCTCTCTAGGCGTTTGCGAAACGCTAGAACCCGCATAAATACGGGATTCTTTTTGTCACAAAATAAAACAACTCCTCACTGGTTTGTGGTAAAATTGAGATG
>WSLY01000011.1 GCA_013316825.1 Lachnospiraceae bacterium
CTCTCATTCTATAGTAAAAAAATTCATTTTTATTTTCAATTCTTTCATTCGGATGCTTTTGCTTTTCAAACACATATTTCCTTTGATTTTCCTCATATATTTTTTGTATTTCGTCAAGTTGAAGTCTAACTGTTACATAAGAATTCTTTATTTCCTGATAAAACAAAAACAGTTTTTCATTCAAATCGTTTATAATTGCCTGCTTTGGTTCAAGAAAAAAATATAGTGCGCCACCACCCAAAAATGGTTCTATATACCTGTCATAATCTAATGGCATGTAATTTACAAAATGGGAGATTTCTTTAGATTTCCCACCTCTATATTTTAACATTGGATTCATCTATATACCTCCTTTATAGAGATGACTTTTTTAAAGTATACAACACTTTAATCTGCTTTTCCATTACTTTCACTATGAAATCAAATTTTATCAGTTGAATTTATTTTTCGAAACTGCTACTATAAATAAAGATTGCGGAACCATACGAAAATTTATCTGCAAAACAACATTTTGACGTGGAGGAGATTACGATGAAAAAACGGATTTTATTTTTTGCCTGCGCTTTTATTCTGATGACGGTTTTCCTTTTGGGCTGCGGAGAATCAGGAACGCCGCCTGTGCTGACTGTTGATGGAAAGGACATTACCGTTGGCGAATCCACCCCTTTCAGTCTGCCGGAAGGTTTTGAGTTTACCTTTGCCGGAAATTATCTGCCCATTGGCACAATGCCCGGCAATAGCTGGATGTCAGACCTCTTATCCGCCAAAAAAGACGGTGAGACCTATGCTTATGTTTATGTCTATAATCCCTCAAAGGAAGATGTCACCTACTTAGGCGCTACAATCTATAAAGCAAGCTTTACCATGAACTCAGAGGATGCTTCTTATTGGGCAGTAAACAATATTCTGGTAAACGGAATCAATTTTTACGGCATGAATATCGAGGAAGTAAAGGCTGCCATGCAGGAATACAAAGCACCGTCTGAATCTACTTACGGTGACCGGACCACCTTGCTTTACAAAGACGGAAGTTATTACTATACCATCCGCTTTGGCGAAAACGGTCTTGTCGATGAAGTTCAGGTAGAAAAGACAATTGCAAAGAGCTACTCTGAGATATCATAAGAATGGAGGAAATCACCATGATAAAACGAATTTTAACTTATGCCTGCATCATTGTTATGCTAACAACCTGTCTTACCGGCTGTGGCGGTAAAAAGGGTACGCCGCCTGTGCTGACCTTTGACGGAACCGACATTACCATCGGCAGCTCCAGTCCCTCTGCATTGTCCGGTCAAGGCTTTGCTCTTACTTTTATCGGAGGTTACGAGCTCACCGGCACAATGCCCGGCAACAGTTGGATGTCCGACCTGCTAATTGCCGGCAAGGATGATGAAAGATACGGGTATTTCTACATTTATAATCCTGAACGTGTAGAAACTTCTTGCTTAAACGCTACTATTTATCAGGTAAGCTTTTACATACATTCGGAAGAGTATGCCGATTGGACCAAAAACAATATTCTGGTAAACGGAATTAACTTTTACGGCATGAATATTGACGACGTAAAGGCTGCCATGGCTCCCCTTACAACCTCAAGCAGCGGTCCTTATCTGGTTTTCAACGACGGGGACTATACCTATCTTATCACCTTAGGCGCCGACGGGCTGGTAGAAGAAGTGGAAATAGAACTGAACTTTTCAAAAAGCTTCGATCAAATTTAATCTATCATCAAAGAGGGTACGCCTCCCCCGATTCATGATTTGCATCGGGAGGGATACCCTCTCTGATTCTATTTCTTTCAAACAATACCGCTTCAAAGTTTCCTTAAAATTCTGTCACGAGTTCGCTTTTCATGCAGCTTGCTGATTATGATTTCCGAGATGGTATACATGATAACGAGTCCTCATTGAGTTTCCTGCTGACTGTCGGCTTTCGGATACCGTCCTTTAATAGTTGCATATAATCACTTCCTCTCCCACTCTGTTCGAGGCATCGGAGTTAATCATACGTTTTACACTCACAACATCTATTCGATAACCCTTATTGCCATACAATTCATTTATCAAATCTGTATTATGATTGGTATGCATACAATAACAGCCTTTCGCTGTCAGTTCATCATAAAGGCTTGCCAATCTCCTGTGGCTTTCTATCGAAAATCCCTCTTTGGTAAACGCTGTTAAAGAGGTAGGGTTAAGAGGTGCATAGGGACTATCCAGAAATATAAAATCGTACTTTTTTGCAGTCTTGCAGGCTGCTTCAAAATCTCCGGCTGTTATTATACGGAACATTAAAAAGCCCCTTGCCATTTACCCGATACAAACCGTTAAAACAATGCTTATTGATAAATACAAACAAGGCAGCCAACTCTGCATCATACTCTGCCCGCACCAGCTTATCATTGTAACGTTCCCTGAGAGAATAGTAATACGCTCTGCCATCCTCCCACATTTTTGCATCCAGTTGTTTTATTTCCTTTAAAAATACTTCCGGTGCATTACCTATCTGCTTGTATGCATTTATCAATGCCTTGTTACTGTCATTTATCAGCGCATTTTCAGGCAGCAATTCAAATACTACCGCGCCTCCGCCTACAAACGGCTCATAGTAGCCATTATATTTTTCGGGCATTCTCTCTTTTATCTGCGGAAGCAACTGGCGCTTTCCGCCGGCCCATTTCACAAATGGAACCGCTTTTGCATCACTCATTTCAAATCCTCTTCCTTATGCCATAAAAGAACTTCTTTTCACGTATTCATTATACTTGCAAACTTACAGAATAACAACCTGAACTTCACTCTTTATAAATTCATTTTCTTCTGAAACAGAAATGGAAGCAAAACCTGTTCCCGCCTTTTTTATAAAAAAACCCACAAACGAACTCCGTCTGTGGGTTTTTCATATATTTTCTTTTGAAACTCAAAATTATCGCTTGCTGAACTGCGGAGCGCGACGAGCCGCCTTGAGGCCGTACTTCTTACGCTCTTTCATACGAGGGTCACGGGTTAAGAAGCCTTCCTTCTTGAGGATAGGTCTGTAGTCCGCGTCTGCCTGACAAAGCGCTCTTGCAACACCATGACGGATTGCGCCTGCCTGACCTGTCGTACCGCCGCCGCAGACATTTACCAAAATGTCAAACTTGTCAACGGTTTCTGTTGCTGTCAGAGGCTGGCGAACGATAACCTTTAAGGTCTCCAGTCCGAAATAGTCGTCAATGTCCCTTTTATTTATGGTAACTTTGCCTGTTCCAGGCATTAAGTATACTCTTGCAATGGATTTCTTTCTTCTACCTGTACCGTAGTATCTTTCTGATTTAGCCATTTTTATTTCCTCCTTTCAGTCCCGTTAGAATGTTAATACTTCAGGCTTCTGCGCTTCGTGCTTATGCTCAGGTCCTGCGTATACATGCAGCTTGGTATACATCTGTCTGCCTAAAGGTCCTTTGGGAAGCATACCCTTTACAGCAAGCTCTACAACCTGCTCAGGTTTCTTTGCTAATTTATCACGCAGTGTGGTCTCTTTCATACCACCTACATAATCAGAATGTCTGTAGTAAATCTTCTGGTCCAGTTTCTTTCCCGTCACCTTAATCTTCTCTGCATTGACTACGATAACATAATCACCGGTATCCATATGAGGTGTAAAAATCGGCTTGTTTTTTCCTCTCAGAACCTTGGCAACCTCAGATGCCAGACGTCCCAATGTCATGTCTGTAGCGTCTACTACATACCATTTTCTATCGATTGTAGCCGGACTAGCCATAAATGTTTTCATGATATTTCCTCCATACATGGTAAAATCCAAAAGCGGCATTCCACTTTGCTGCTTTTGAGAATCCTTCTTTTGCTTTTCGGGAATCTTACCCGGCAGATGTCCGGCTGCCTCATAAAATCCTTCAAAACATCTTCGTCCCTGCGGTTTTCTCCTGTGTCACCGGGGCTTTGGTTTCACATTTTGATACACCGCCACAGTAATATATTATATTATATGAAACCGAACCTGTCAACTAGTAAATTCATATTTTATCAGCATAAGCCCACATGCCGGCGCTGTGGGTCCGGCTTGGGTCCTGTCACATGAGGCAAGTGCTTCTTCCACCCTCTGCGGCTCCCATCTTCCCCTTCCGACTTCCAGTAACGTCCCCGCTATAATCCGCACCATATTATATAGGAAGCCATTGCCGCAGACACGGATAACCACATCTGCGCCTTCCTCCGCCACCTCGATAGCATAAATCGTCCGTACCGTACTTTCCACCACGGCTGCCGCCGCGCAGAAGGCTTTGAAATCATGCTCCCCGATCAGGTATTGCGCCGCCTTACGCATTTTATCCACGTTAAGCGCATGGTAGGTAAAGCAGGAATAAAGCCGCTTTACCGGTACGGGGAACTGCCCCCTCGTAATTCGGTATTCGTAGGTTTTTCTGCTCTCACAGTGTCTTGGATGAAAGTCCGGCGCCGCCTCTTCCGATTTTTGAATCCTGATATCCTCCGGCAGCCCCGCATTTAGCGCATAGGCAAGCTTTTCTGCCGGAATGGCGGTATCCGAATCAAATACCGCCACATTGCAGAGGGCATGAACGCCAGCATCGGTCCTGCTTGCGCCGATGACACGAATCTCCTCCCGCAAAAGTCCGCTCAGGGCACGATTCAGTTCTCCTTCTATGGTCGGGCAGTTCTTTTGCACCTGAAAGCCCGCATAAGCAGTGCCGTCATATGCGACGGTCAGCATAAAGCGTTTCAACTCTTTTCTCTCCGGTTATTTTATTTTGTATATAATGGCTTGCGCCTCCACATGCAGGTCGTCGGATTCTGCACAAGTCTCCGTAAGCACCCTCTCCGTCATAACAGCCTGTTCTTCCGCAGGCGTTTTCGCTATCATATTGGGTATCCTGTCCACCACAATACTGCCGGCTAAAAAAGTAAACAAAAGCAGGTACGCCGCTGCGTCCCGTTTTTTGTAAACAAGCGGCTTCATCTTGGTTCTGCCCTCGCCGCCCCTGTAACAGCGCGCCTCCATCGCCATCGCCAAATCGTTGGCACGGCGGAACGCCGATATAAAAAGCGGCACCAAAAGCGGCACCATGGCTTTTGCCTTTTTAAATATATTGCCGCTCTCGAAATCCGCGCCTCTGGCTATCTGCGCCTTCATGATTTTGTCCGTCTCTTCCATCAATATCGGGATAAACCGGAGCGCAATAGACATAATCATGGCAATTTCATGCACCGGCAGGTGAAACAGCCTTAAGGGGCGCATTGCCTTTTCCATGCCGTCCGTCAGATTGTTGGGCGTTGTCGTCAGCGTCATCAAGGAGGAACCGATAATCAGCATAGTCAGCCTGATTACCATAAACACGGCTATCCGAATGCCTTCCTTTGTAATATGCAGCTTCCAGATGGTAAGCACCGTCTCCCCAGGCGTCAAAAACAGGTTAAACACCACGGTTATCAACAGCAGAAACAAAATGGAACGCATACCTTTTATCATAAACTTAAACGGCACCTTGGAAAGCTTCACAACGGCAAACAAAAACAGTGCCGCGCACAAATATCCCCATACATGATGAAAGCAAAACAAAGATATAATATAGATAACAGTGCCAGCCAGCTTTACGCGCGGGTCAAGCCTGTGTATGACGGATTCCGTCTGATAGTATTGTCCTAACGTAATATCCCTAAGCATTACAATGTCCGTGTCCTTTCCGTCAGCACGCGGTAAATTTCCTGTGCGGCTTCCTTTATGGTTGTGGCATTCTCGTCCACACGAAGACCCGCTTCTTTCAGATTATGCATAATATAAGTCACCTGCGGGGCGGCAAGTCCGACCTCCTCCAGCTCCTTATAGTGCTTAAATACCTCCTTCGGTACATCATCATACATAATGCGCCCCTGATTCATCACCAGAATACGCTCCACATACTCTGCCACATCCTCCATACTGTGTGACACCAAAATGACCGTGATATTGCTCGCTTCCTTTAATTTGCATATCTGCCCCAGAATTTCTTCCCTTCCTTTTGGGTCGAGCCCTGCCGTAGGCTCATCTAATATCAGCACCTGCGGTTTCATGGCAAGCACGCCGGCGATTGCCACTCTCCGCTTTTGCCCGCCGGAAAGGTCAAAGGGCGACTGGTAAAAACACTCGTCCGGCAGCCCCACTTTTTTCAGGGCTTCGTATGCCAGAAGCTCCGTCTCTTTCTTCGACAATCCTAAATTTTTAGGTCCAAAGCATACGTCCGAAAACACATCGACTTCAAAAAGCTGATGCTCCGGATACTGAAATACCAGCCCCACCTTGCTGCGCAGCTCTTTTTTATGAAAATCTTCGTCGTCTATATCCTGCCCGTTAAAATAAATATTGCCTGACGTTGCACGTAAAAGCCCGTTTAAATGCTGCACCAGCGTAGATTTTCCTGAGCCGGTATGTCCAATCAATCCGATAAACTGCCCGTCCGGTATCACCAGACTGATGTCGTCCAGTGCCTTTACAGCAAGGGTGGTATCGTCACCATAGACATGGCTTACATGGTCTAATATAATCGGCATGGCTACCTCCCTTCTTTGCGGCTGTATTTTACGATTTCATCTGTCAGCTCTTCTATGCTGAGAATGCCATCCGGCAGCGCAATTCCTTTTTTTTGTAGTTCATAGGCTAAAAGTGTAACCTGCGGCACATCAAGCCTAAGTTCCTTCAGCTCCTCCACTTTAGAGAAAATCTCTCTCGGCGTCCCCTGCATGGCTATTCTGCCCTTATCCATGACAAATACCTTGTCCGCATGGATAATTTCTTCCATGTAATGCGTAATCAGAATAACCGTCACATTTTCCACGTCATTCAGCGCGCGCACGGCACGTATCACTTCTTTTCTGCCGTTGGGGTCAAGCATGGCAGTGGGTTCGTCTAACACAATGCATTTGGGGTGCATCGCCAAAACGCCCGCAATGGACACCCGCTGCTTCTGCCCGCCTGACAGCTTATTGGGCGAATACTTTCGGAATTTGTACATACCGACGGCTTTTAGGCTCTCCTCCACTCTTTCCCAGATTTCGGCGGTGGGAACGCCCATATTTTCGGGTCCGAATCCTACATCTTCCTCTACCACCTGCCCAATTATCTGGTTATCCGGATTTTGAAAAACCATACCTGCCGTCTGCCTGATATTCCAGACCTCCGATTCCTCCCTTGTATCCCTGCCGTCCACCCATATACTGCCCTCCGTAGGGCAGAGTATGGCATTCATATGCTTTGCCAGCGTGGACTTGCCTGAGCCATTATGCCCTAAAATAGCAATAAAGTCACCCTGCTTAATCTTCAGCGTCACTTCATCCACTGCGCGGGTGATGCCCTCCACATTGCCGTCCTCATCCCGCCTGATATATTCAAATACAAGCTTATCCGTTTTTATAATACTCATAATACCACCTCTGCTTTCAGACATGGCGCCGGTCAGATTCCCTCGGGATACCTGCGCGCTTTCTATTGTACTAAACTTTTTCGGGAAATACAACCATTTTACAAAATAGCAGGATAATGATACACTTATCATGTGCGGCTATACAGTTCCTAAACACTGCCCCACGGAAATGAGGATTTACTTGAAAAAAAATGTGTGGAAAAAATATATAAAAAGCCTGCCAAAGCTGACGCCGGCAGGGAAAAAAGCGCTTCTAAAATATGGCGCCATATTACTTTTTATTATATTGGGATTTTCTCTTTTATCGCGCGCCCTGACCCATAACGGGCAGACGCTTGCCCAATACGGCGAAGCCAATCCCTCTCTGCAGGGAAGCCTTTCTGTTTCCGGCGGCGATGCAGCGCCTGCAGGCGGCAGCTCAGGCAATGCCGGCGTATCAGGAAACAGCGCGGACATGCTGACAGACAGTGCCGGTACTGATGCCGAAGACGGACAGGGAGATAACGGGCAGGAACATGAGGATACCGCATGGCAGGTCTCTGCAGATGGACTAACCGGCAATGGCGGTACAGAAAGCCCGAAACGCGTTACCTACAAACCTGATTTTTATTACGAGCCCCTATCGGAAAACCTTATCGGCTACATCACAGGCTGTTCGTATCCTGATGATGATTCTGCTGAAATCAGCCTGTCAGAATTAAACTATGTGCACATTCTGCATTATAATTTTGAGGGAAATATTGCAGAGGGAGAGTTAATCTGCAACAGTGCCATTGCACAGGATTTGGTGGAAATTTTTTACGAGCTGTATACTGCTGAATACCGGCTTGAGCGGGTGCTGCTGATAGATTACTACGATGCGGATGACACCACCTCCATGATGGCAAACAATACTTCCTGTTTCAACTACCGGAATATAGACGACACGGACAAGCTGTCCCGACACGCCTTCGGTCTTGCCATAGATGTCAATCCTTTTTACAATCCCTACATCCGCTTTACAAAAGACGGCGGTCAAATCATCTCACCGGAAAGCAGCGAAGCCTACGCCGACCGTACACAGAGCTTTCCTTACAAGATTGACGCCGACGATTTGTGCTGCCGCCTCTTTTTGGAACATGGCTTTACATGGGGCGGAAACTGGAACTCCAGCAAAGATTACCAGCATTTTCAAAAAATAATAGATTAAAAACAGCCGTCAGGTTTGTCCTGACGGCTGTTCCTGTATCCGCAAATGCTTGTGTTCTGAAATGCCACACCTTTGTTTACAATTTAAAGATTGCCATGCTCTCGTCCATCTTGTCCGCGATGCCCTTCAACTGTTCTGCACGCGCCGATATATCAGCAACCGCATTGGCAATTTCTATAATGGAAGCGGAAGTCTCTTCTGTGCTTGCCGCATTTTCTTCTGCTATGGCTGTTAAATTCTGCACCGAATCCACCACGCTTACCTTCGCACCATTCATCTTTTCTGCCTTATCCGCAATCCCGCCTATGGTTTCAATGGATCTTTCAATGCCTTTTAACACCTCCCCGAAGCACTCGTCCGTCCGCACCACATTCTGACTCTGCTTGTCCATAATACCTCTCACAATATCCATCGTCTCCACAGACTTGTCAGAATCTGCAATTAAGTCGGATATAATATCTTCAATCTGCTTTGCGGATTCATTGGACTGCTCTGCGAGCTTTTGAATCTGAGAAGCCACCACTGCAAATCCGCGTCCCTGTTCTCCTGCTCTTGCCGCTTCAATCGCAGCATTGAGGGAAAGAAGATTGGTCTCTTCCGCAATGGAAGTAATTAGATTCGTTGCCTCCTTAATCTTCTGCGCAGACTGGTTTGTCGTATTGGTCTGCTCATAAATCACATCAATGGATTGCTTTGCCTCTTCATTGATGCGCTGCAGTTCATGCAGGGTATCAAACGCTTCCTGTCCCAGCTTACGCATATTCTGTGCGCTTTGGTTCATTTCATCTGCTTCGTTTGCCGTCTCTTCTACCATATGACCCATATTGACAACATTGTCCGTCGCCATCTGCGTCTCTTCTGCCTGGTTGGTTGCCCCTTCCGCAACCTCACCGACAGCCCGCTCTACCTGTAACAGAGAATCGGAGGTTTCCGCCGTTCTGTTCTGCAGGTAAGCCGCTGCGCCGTTCAATTCATCGCTCTGGGTCTTAATCACCGCGATTGTACCTGACAGCTCTTCCTTCAGGCGCATAATTGCCCTGCTGATATTGCCGATTTCATCTTTTCTCTTGAGCACGGCTTTGTCAAGCTCCACATTCAAATCGCCATGCGCAACCTGTTCCAACGCAACAGAGCCCTTTCGCAGAGCCTGTACCAGCCTGCGCACAATAAACACCAGAAAGATTGCGGCAAGCACAGCCGTGGCGAGTACGATGCCAACCATCACCAGTAGTATACGCAGAATCTGCGCCTTGGCATCTGCCTGCGGAATCCCGGCAAAAACCATCCCTACAGGAGTTCCTTCATTATTGTACAAGGGAATGTAATAGCCGAAATACTTTTCACCATATACATCTACATTTTTGGAAAAATATTCATTGCCGTTCTCTATAACCTCCTTTACCACCTCGTCGCCTGCTCTTGTACCAATCATGCGGTTGTCTGAGCTGTCAAGCAGAGAAGTCATGTAACGGATATTTCCATAAAATATCGTAATGTCAATGTCGGATGCCTCTTTGATGTTATCTACAAGCTCAGGGCTTTTGCTGATATTAAACTCTCCCTTACAAAACTTGTTGTTTCTGTCAAACCCATAGTCGCCTTCGTCCACGTATGTCAGCGTATCGCGCACTGCGACTGCGGCGCTTTTCAGACCGATCATTATACTGTCTGTCACCACAGTATTAATGCGCGCATTGCTGAGCAGTACAATGATAATGCCCAGTACGGCAAGCGGTCCTAACGCAACCATCAAAATTTTTGATTGTATCTTCATCGTAATTCTCCCCTCCCGTTTGTCTAACTTGTCTCTATTATAATCTAATTATGAGATTCTTTCTACATATTTCACAAATTTTTTTAAGAAAGTGAAAAAAGCCATTTGCAGCAATATTACGCCTGCATAAAAAAACGTGGAAAGGGTTCAAAACTCTTTCCACGTTTTGCTTATTATTAAGCTTATTTACATATCTGACGACATTATAGCATGTGCTCCGCACATACTATGCGCTTTGCGATGCACACTCGCTTCGCTCGGCGCAGTATAATGTAGTTAGACATTATACCAACTCAAGAACAACTTCTAATGCGCCGTCACCTTTCCGCTGTCCGATTTTGATGATTCTGGTATAACCGCCGTTGCGTCCTACATATTTGGGCGCTATCTCGTCAAACAGCTTCGCTACCATGTCAACTTCCTTGGTATTTCTCTTCTTACCTGCATTGGCAGCCGGAACCTCGGTCACAGGGTTTAACACCTTTAACATCTGATGTCTTGCATGCAGTCTGGAAGGCATATCCTTTTTGATTTCCTTCTCCACCTCATCGAAAACCGTAACGGTAACGCCGTTTTCGATTCTCAGGATTTTGCCGTCCTTATCGCGATGGGTTTCGGAAAGCACCTTGCCGGTATCCTTATCCACAATCTGTTTCACCCTCTTGCCGTCCTTGTCCTTGCGGGGAACCTTCGCGGTAACCTTAACGGTCTCAAAATTGTCCTTTTCCTTTACAGCCATTGCAATCAGGCCTTCCGCAATCTTGCGTACTTCCTTTGCCTTTGCTTCCGTGGTAACAATTTTACCTCTGTACAAAAGAGCTGTAACCTGATTTCTCAGTAACGCTTTTCTCTGGCTGCTGGTTCTGCCAAGTTTTCTGTATTTTGCCATTTTCTTAAATCCTTTCTCATTTCATGGTGCATCCGGCTATGCTCCTTGGTCTTACTTGCCGAATACAATTTCTAATGCCAATCATGATACATGCCCGCGCACCCTTTGGCTTTACCGCAGACCGTATTCATATAAATTCCCGTGTCCTAATTATTCATCACTCGGGTTAAGCTGAAGTCCTAACTCTTTTAACTTTGCAAGTACTTCCTCCAAAGACTTGCGGCCCAGATTACGAACCTTCATCATATCTTCAGAAGTCTTGTTGGTAAGCTCCTCTACCGTATTGATTCCTGCTCTCTTTAAGCAGTTGTAGGAACGAACGGACAGCTCCAGCTCATCAATGCTCATCTCCAGCACCTTTTCTTTTTCATCATCTTCTTTTTCTACCATTACCTCTGCGGTCTTGGCATTTTCGGATAAATCGATGAAAAGACTCAGATGTTCGCTCAGCACTTTTGCCGCCAGACTTACCGCTTCGTCAGGAACAAGCGTACCATTGGTATATACATCCAAAGTAAGCTTATCATAATCTGTAATCTGACCAACACGGGTATTTTCTACTGTAACATTTACTCTTTCTACCGGAGTATAGATAGAATCGATTGCAATTACGCCGATAGGCAAATCCTCGTGCTTATTCTTGTCCGCACTGATATAGCCCCTGCCCTTTGTAATCGTCAGCTCCATGTATAGCTTTGTTTCTTTACCGCCGCACAAAGTTGCAATCACCAAATCAGGATTTAATATCTCAATATCCTGATCTGCCTGAATGTCGGATGCCCTTACAATTCCTTCGCCATCATACTCGATATATGCAGTTTTCGGCTCATTGGTGTCACTTATGTTTCTAATAGCAAGACTCTTGATATTCATGATAATCTCAGTCACATCTTCCTTAACACCCGGAATGGAACTGAACTCATGCAATACGCCTTCTATCTTGACCTGACTGACTGCCGCGCCAGGCAGGGAAGAGAGCATGATTCTCCGAAGAGAGTTACCAAGTGTGATACCGTATCCTCTTTCCAAAGGCTCTATCACAAATCTGCCATACTTTTTGTCTTCAGAAATTTCAGCAACCTCAATATTAGGTCTCTCAAAATCAAACACTGCAAATACCCTCCTTTACGAACTATGTCATCACGGCTTATTTGGAATATAATTCGACAATAAGCATTTCATTTACAGGAACATCAATCTGTTCTCTGGTAGGAAGTGCTTTTACAGTTCCCTTCAGGTTTTCAATATCTACATCCATCCACTCGGGAGTCAATCTGCCTGCAGTTACCTCCAAAATATCCTTATATCTCTGTAAGGATCTGGATTTTTCTCTGATTTCAACGACATCCCCTGCCTTAATCAGATAAGAAGGTATCTGAATTCTCTTGCCGTTTACAAGCACATGCTTATGTCCGACAATCTGTCTTGCTTCCCTTCTGGTTCTCGCAAAGCCCATTCTGAATACTACGCTGTCCAGCCTTCTCTCCAGAAGAACCATCAGGTTTTCACCGGTCATACCCTTCATTCTGTCTGCCTTCTCATAGTAATTTCTGAAAGGCTTCTCCAAAACGCCATAGATAAATTTTGCTTTCTGCTTCTCTCTAAGCTGCAGACCATATTCACTCATCTTCTTGCCGGCTCTTGCATTGGTTCTGTTGGATTTTTTGTCATAACCAAGATATGCCGGCTCCAATCCTAAACTTCTGCATCTTTTCAGTACAGGTACTCTATTTACTGCCATGATTCATATTCCTTTCTGCGGGACTTCGTCCCAATTATTGTTTACAGCATCCGCACGCAGATGCTTTCTTCCAACGGGTTATTTGAACTTTCCATAGATATTCTTAGGCGGCGTCTTTCGGCGCCTTAGAATATCCTTTTGCACTAGACGCGGCGTCTCTTGGGAGGACGGCATCCATTATGAGGTACGGGAGTTACGTCACGGATACTGGTAACTTCCAGTCCACATGCCTGCAATGCACGGATTGCTGCCTCACGTCCTGAACCGGGACCTTTTACAAATACATCCACGGTCTTTAAGCCATGAACCAGCGCAGCCTTGGTTGCAGTCTCTGCTGCCATCTGTGCTGCATACGGAGTAGATTTCCTTGAACCTCTAAAACCAAGACCACCGGCACTTGCCCAGCTAAGTGCATTGCCTTCCGCATCAGTCAATGTAACAATGGTATTGTTAAAAGAAGACTGAATATGTGCCTGTCCACGTTCAACGTTTTTCTTTACGCGCTTTTTAGCGACTTTCTTATTAGCTGCTACTTTCTTAGCCATTTAAACTAACCTACTTTCTCAAAATTGTTTGCAGTTCCACAAGTTATTTGCAATTTGGGGTTATTTCTTCTTATTTGCCACAGTTCGCAAAGCGAACGGCATGCGACTCTGCTATTTCTTCTTATTTGCCACAGTTCGCTTTGGTCCCTTGCGAGTTCTCGCATTGGTCTTTGTTTTCTGACCGCGAACCGGAAGGCCTTTACGATGACGAACGCCGCGATAGCAGCCGATTTCCTGTAATCTTTTGATGTTAAGGGCAATTTCTCTCTTCAAATCACCTTCCACCATAATGTCCAGCTTCTCGATTGCTTCACTGATTTTCTTTACTTCATCATCGGTTAATTCTCTGACACGGGTATCAGGATTTACTCCTGCCTCTGCCAGAATCTTATTGGAGCTTGCCCTGCCGATACCATAAATATAAGTCAGGCCAATTTCCACGCGCTTCTCTCTGGGTAAGTCTACACCTGCGATACGAGCCATTTACGTTTCCTCCATTTTCTTTTCATTACTAAGTTGACTGGGGCTTTCACCCAATCGGACAGTCCTCCGACCTTTCCATGACAGCTTCTGCCATGGTATCAACAAGTAATCTCCCGTAAGCTCTTCCATTATATATAAACTGCACCTTCTCGCCTGTTTGCTGCCACCGCTCCGTACCGAAGACAGAGGAAAGACAAAAAGAGCCAAAAGGATGCACTTTCAGCCGCATACAATAATGGGACAAGAACTCACATACTTAAATTGCAAATTTAAGCCGGTGATTATCCTTGTCTCTGTTTGTGTTTCGGATTCTCACAGATTACTCTGATACGTCCTTTTCTTTTAATGATTTTGCACTTTTCGCAAATCGGTTTTACTGATGATCTAACCTTCACGTTAAACCCTCCTTTCAAAAAAGACCGTTTTACATTATAGCATGTAGTTTCCTTATTTACAAGTGTTTTTTAGGGATTTTTACTTATCTCTCCAAATAATACGTCCTTTGGATAAATCATAGGGGGATAACTCCAAGGTCACCTTATCTCCCGGAAGAATCCGGATGAAGTTCTGCCGCAGCTTACCGCTGATATGTGCCAAAACTCTGTGCCCGTTTTCCAGCTCCACCTGAAACATGGTATTGGGCAGCTTTTCCACAACCGTTCCTTCAATTTCAATTACATCCGCTTTCGACATCTGCGTCCTCCTTGCACATAAAATCTTTTATTGCTTTTTTAATCTCCTCGTTTCGCACCGGCAATCCGCGCCTTATACGCTCTCCCAAAGCTTCATCACAGCACTTTTTGACAAGCTGGATATGCTTCTTGTTTTTTTTCTTGGGATTTTCTATGGGTCTGCGCTTTCCGTCGCTTACATATACATATTCCGCCTCTTCGCCCGTTATCATATAAACTGACTGCTTATCATGACCGGCTTTGGAAAATGCCAGCATACCTATCATAAATCTTACCACACCTTCCCGGTCTCTGACAGGCGGCTTCCCGCAGAATATTTCCCCCGCCTAAAGCGTCAGTATCTCAGGTTCGCCATCCGTAATCAGAATCGTATTTTCATAATGGGCTGACAGAGAATCATCCTCCGTCACGACCGTCCAGTCGTCGTCCATCCAGCAGACATCCGCCCTTCCCATATTGATCATGGGCTCTATGGCAAGCGTCATACCCGCACAAAGCTTTATTCCTTTTCTTCTTTGGGCAAAATTCGGGATTTCCGGCGCCTCATGAAGCTTCCTTCCGATACCATGCCCAACCAAATCCCTGACGATTCCATAGCCAAACCCTGACACATAGGCGTCTATGGCATTGGAAATATCATGCAGATGATTGCCCGCTTTTGCTTTCTTTATACCTTCAAAAAAACTCTGGCGCGTCACATCAATCAATTTCTGTGCTTCGGGAGAAATCCGGCCGACAGCATGGGTTCTTGCTGCATCGGAATGATAGCCCTTATAAATCAGTCCTGCATCGAGACTGATAATATCCCCTTCCTCCAGAATCCTTTTTTTGCTCGGAATGCCATGCACTACCTCGTTATTGACAGAGGTGCAGATAGAAGCAGGATATCCGTTATAGTTTTTAAAATTGGGAATACACCCCATCTTTCTGATAAGGGAATCACCCAGAATATTAATATCCATCGTGGATATTCCGGGTCTGATGGCATTGCCGAGCTCATTGTGTACCTCGGCAAGCAGCCTGCAGGATTCCCTCATCAATTCAATTTCTTCAGCAGATTTAATTGTCACCGGCATTGTCCAAAATCTCCACAATGGCATCAAATACGTCCTTCATATCCACCGTACCGTCTACCGTTTTCAGCACGCCCTTTTCACTATAGAAGTCAATCAGCGGCTGTGTCTGCTCATGGTACACATGCAGCCTGTTCTGTACGGTTTCCGGTTTGTCATCATCGCGAAGCACCAACGGCTGTCCGCATTTGTCGCACACGCCTTCCGTCTTGGGCAGAATATGCTCGATATGGTACGTAGCGCCGCAGGAAAGACATGCGCGTCTGCCTGACATTCTCTTAATGATATTCTCATCAGGCACATCTACGTTAATGGCATAATCAATGGCATCTCCCAGCTCCACAAGCGCTTCGTCAAGCACCTTTGCCTGCGGAATGGTTCTGGGAAAACCGTCCAGCACATATCCGTCCTTGCAATCCGGCTGTGCCACCCTGTCAAGCAGGATTTTTACGGTGAGCTCATCCGGAACCAGCAATCCCTGATCCATATACTTCTTTGCTTCCATCCCCAGTTCCGTTCCGTTTTTGATATTGGCACGGAAAATATCCCCTGTGGAAATATGGGGAATCTGATACTTGTCTGCAATCATTTTCGCCTGCGTGCCTTTTCCCGCGCCCGGCGCACCCAACATAATAATTTTCATATGATACCATACCTTTCTAGCAATCTAGTAGTAACATTTTACCGTTATTTCAGCCTTTTTGCAATAAGATAATGTAAAAAGTATCCGGAGAAAACGACTTCTCCGGATACTCTGCTCACCTTCAGGCAATTAATCATTCAAGAAGCCTTTGTAATTACGCACCAGCATCTGTGACTCAATCTGCTTCATCGTCTCAAGCACAACACTCACGATAATAATCAGGCTGGTTCCACCAAAAGAAACGCTTGCCTTGAAAAGCCCGTTAAATACAAAGGGCAGCACACCGATAATCGTAAGTCCTACCGCACCGATAAAGATAAGATAGTTCAACACCTTCGTCAAATAATCACTGGTAGGCTTGCCCGGTCTGATACCCGGTATGAATCCACCCTGCTTCTTCATATTGTCTGCAACCATCAATGGATTAAATGTGATGGATGTATAGAAATATGCAAAGAAGATAACCAGTACGATATACAGCAATAATCCGATGGAATAAAGCGGTTTCTGGGTATTGCACCAGTTTTCCGAATTGAGTCCCGCCAGCACCTCTCCCCAGAAGCCTGTTCCCTGATACCCCACAAAAGAGCATATGATAAGCGGGAACTGCATAAGGGACTGTGCAAAGATAATTGGAATCACGCCTGCCGTATTTACCTTTAGGGGAATACTGGAGGATTGTCCGCCCACCATCTTTCTGCCCTGCACCTTCTGCGCATACTGTACGGGAATTTTACGTGTACCGCCGTTCAGGAAAATAACCATCACGACCATCGCAATAATAATTGCCAAAATAATAACTACAGCCAAAGCCTGCGTTGCAAAAGGCTTGCCCTTTACAAACTGTTCAAACAGCTTCTTCAAATCCTCAGGCAGGCGGGAAATAATATTGATAACCAGAACAATGGAAATACCATTTCCTACGCCCTTTTCCGTAATTCGTTCGCCAATCCACATCAAAAATGCACTTCCGGCTGTCATTGCCGCGACTGCCGTAATAATGCTCATTGCATTGTAGTTGACTAAAAGCCCCTGTCTGCCAAAGCCTACCGACATCGCCGTGCCCTGAATCAGCGCCAGAGCCACCGTGACATATCTGGTGATAGCAGCGATTTTCTTTCTGCCGTCCTCGCCGTCCTTCTGCATTTCCTCCAGCTTCGGAATTGCAATCGTCAAAAGCTGCATGATAATGGAAGAAGTAATGTATGGGTTGATACCTAGCGCCAACAGCGACATGCTGGCAAAGGAACCACCGGTAATGGCATCGAAAAATCCCAAGGCGCCTCCGGCATTCTGCTCAAAAAAGCTCCGAAAATAAGCTCCGTTTACGCCCGGCACAGGAAGCTGTGATCCGATACGAATCACAACCATCATGAGGAACGTAAAAAACAGCTTCTGTCTTATTTCTTTTATTTTAAATGCATTCTTAAGGGTTGTAAGCATATTACATCTCCTCTGCTGTTCCACCAAGCGCCCTAATCTTTTCCTCAGCAGCTTTGCTGAACAAGTCAACTCTTACATCAAGCTTTTTAGTCAGTTTTCCTTTTGCAAGAACCTTCACGCCGTCTTTTCTTGCATGGATAATGCCTGCCTCCAGCAAGGTATTGATATCCACAAGGCTGCCGTCTTCAAACCGCTCAAGCTGACCGATATTCACAATTACGATTTCCTTCTGGTTTCTGGGCGTAAAGCCTCTCTTCGGAATACGTCTATACAAAGGCATCTGTCCGCCTTCAAAGCCGGCTCTGGGTGCTCCTGAACGAGCCTTCTGTCCCTTATGACCTTTGCCGGCAGTCTTGCCGTTACCTGAACCGTGCCCGCGGCCTCTTCTGAAATTATTGCTATGCTTTGAGCCTTCTGCAGGTCTTAAATTCGATAATTCCAATGAGTGCTCTGTACTCATATTGCCACCTCCTTATCCGTTTATACTTCTTCTACTTTAATCAAATGACTAATCTGGCGAATCTGTCCTCTTGTCGCTGCATTATCCGGCAGGATAACAGACTTGTTCAGCTTTCGCAGTCCCATGGATATTGCCGTAGCCTTGTTCTTGGGAACAGCGCCAATCGTGGATTTAACCAAAGTAATTTTCAACATCTTTTCATTCTTTTCTGCCATCGTCTTCTCTCTCCTTTCAAGCCATAAAGCGAAACGATTTCGCCTTAAGCCATAACCTCGTCTACAGCTTTACCGCGGTTTTTCGCCACTTCTTCCGGAGACTTTAACTGGCTCAAGCCCATAATGGTTGCAAGAACTACATTCTGCTTATTGTTGGAGCCTAAAGACTTTGTACGGATATTCTTGATGCCGGCAAGCTCGCACACAACACGGGCAGGACCGCCTGCAATAATACCGGTACCTTCGGGAGCCCTCTTTAAAAGAACGCTTGCAGAACCGTATTTACCAATAAAATCATGTGTAATACTATTGTTATCGTCTAACGCAACATTTACAAGATGCTTCATTGCATCCTCTTTTCCCTTGCGGATTGCCTCGGGAATTTCCGTTGCCTTTCCAAGACCGGCGCCCACATGACCGTTACCATCGCCAACAACTACCAAAGCTGTGAAACGGAAGTTACGACCACCCTTTACAACCTTAGTTACACGTTTGATTGTAACAACTTTTTCAGTCAATTCCAACTGACTCGCATCAATGATTGCATGTTTCATGGTTTCTTTCTTCCTTTCCTAGAATTGCAGGCCAGCTTCTCTGGCTGCTTCAGCTAATGCTGCGATTTTTCCGTGATATATATAGCCGCCTCTGTCAAAGACCACTGTTGTAATACCTTTTTCCATTGCTCTCTTTGCAATAACAGTTCCTAAATATGCTGCCGCATCAACGTTATTGGTTTTTTCAAGCTCAGCCTTTACCTCTTTTTCAAGGGTAGAAGCAGAAACCAGAGTGTTTCCAACGGTATCGTCGATAATTTGAGCATACATATGATTATTGCTTCTGAACACAGCCAGACGCGGTCTTTCAGCAGTACCGCTGAAACGGTTACGAATTCTCTTGTGCTTTTTCACACGAACTTCTTGTCTTGATTCTTTTCTAACCATTTTCATACTCTCCTTATCTGTTATTTCTTACCAGTCTTACCAACTTTACGTCTGATAGTCTCATCAGCATATTTGATTCCTTTGCCCTTATAAGGCTCAGGTCTTCTCTTATCTCTGATTTCAGCAGCGAATTGGCCAACTTTTTCTTTATCAATGCCCTTAACGATGATTACATTCTGTCCTTCCAGAACGGTTTCAATTCCTTCAGGATCCGTCATCTCTACCGGATGGGAATAGCCTAAGGATAAGGTCAGAACCTTACCGGACTTTGCTGCCCTGTAACCAACACCATTTACCTCAAGCTTCTTCTCGTAGCCCTCGGTAACACCTACAACCATATTGTGAATCAGTGTTCTGGTCAATCCGTGAAGGGACTTCATTTTCTTTAAATCATTCGGTCTTGCTACAGTTACTTCCGCACCCTCAAGTTTGATTTCCATCTCCTGAGGAAGCACTCTTTCCAGAGTACCCTTGGGACCTTTTACGGTCACTTTGTTATTTTCTGCAATCTCCACAGTTACGCCTGCAGGAATCGCGATTGGCATTCTACCTATACGTGACATGCCCGTACCTCCTATTATTTTCTTGTTTAACAAATTACTGCTCTTTTTCACTGCGGAGAATTTGCTTTGCAAATTCTCTTAGGGACGAAACATAGTATTTCTTAGGCGATGTTCTTTATCGCCTTAGAAATTCTTTTCGTCCTTACCAGACGAACGCCAACACTTCGCCGCCAACCTGCAGCTCTCTTGCTTTTTTATCCGTGACAACACCCTGATTGGTGGAAATAATGGCAATCCCGAGACCGCCTAACACCTTAGGCAGTTCATCCTTGCCGGCATACACACGAAGTCCGGGCTTGCTGATTCTCTTGATGCCGGAAATAATTCTGTCGTTCTTGTCCGCGCCATATTTGATGGTAATGCGGATGGTCTTGAAAGCTCCGTCATCAATCACATCATATTTCTTGATATAACCTTCTTCCAACAGAATCTGGGCAATCGCCAGCTTCATCTTGGAAGCAGGAACATCTACTGTATCATGCTTTGCAGTATTTGCATTACGGATTCTTGTAAGCATATCTGCAATAGGATCACTCATTGTCATGATTTAGTTTCCTCCTTATCTACTTTTGACTTGAATCATGCTCCTCTTTTCATCGGAGAATTTGCTCCTTCGGAAAATTTGCTCCTTCAGAGAATTTGCTCTGCAAATTCTCTTATAGGCAAAACATAGCAATTCTTAGTCAGCGTTTTTTGCTGACTTAGAATTTCTTTTTGCCTTTACCAACTGGCTTTCTTCACCCCGGGAATCTGTCCTTTATAAGCCAGCTCGCGGAAGCAAATTCTGCAGATTCCATATTTTCTCAAAACAGAATGAGGACGACCGCAAATCTTGCAGCGTGTATATGCCCTTGTGGAGAATTTCGGTTTGCGCTGCTGTTTTAATTTCAAAGATGTCTTAGCCATTCATTTACCTCCTGTTATTTTGCGAAAGGCATGTTGAATAATCTCAGCAATTCACGCGCCTCTTCGTCTGTCTTTGCAGTTGTTACGAAAATGATATCCATACCTCTTACTTTGTCAATTTTATCATATTCGATTTCAGGGAAGATAATCTGCTCCTTGATGCCAAGCGCATAGTTGCCTCTTCCGTCAAATGCATTCGGGTTTACGCCCCTAAAGTCACGTACACGAGGTAATGCCAGATTTACAAGGCGATCTAAAAACTCATACATCTTCTCACCGCGCAGGGTTGTTTTACAGCCAATCGACATACCTTCACGGATTTTAAAGTTTGCTACCGATTTCTTTGCCTTAGTCAGAACCGCTTTCTGTCCGGTGATGGTTTCCATATCCTTGACAGCGCTTTCCAGAACCTTTGCATTTTCCTTTGCCTCGCCAACGCCCATATTGACAACAATCTTGTCAAGCTTCGGAATTTCCATCGTATTCTTGTAGCCAAACTTCTTCGTCATAGCTGCAGCGATTTCGTTTTTATATAAATCTTTTAGTCTGCTCACGTTTGTTTCCTCCTCCCTGCTGTTAGTCAATCACTTCACCGGTAGACTTGGCAAAACGTACTTTCTTTCCGTCTTCCACCTTGAAACCGATTCTGGTTGCTTTTCCCTTATGAACATACATAACATTGGATATATCAAGCGGCGCTTCCTTCTGCATAATGCCGCCGTTGGGATTTGCCTGTGTAGGCTTCGCATGTTTTGTAATCATATTTACGCCTTCCACAATAACCCTGTTCTTTTTTCTGTCAATGGCAATTACTTTGCCCTCTTTGCCATTATCTTTACCGGTAATTACTTTTACAGTATCACCTTTTTTGATTTTTAACGTAGCCATGCAGTACCTCCTTATAATACTTCGGGAGCGAGGGAAACAATTTTCATGAACTGTTTCTCACGAAGCTCTCTAGCTACCGGTCCAAAGATACGAGTTCCTCTCGGGGTCTTGTCATCCTTGATAATTACGGCAGCATTTTCATCAAATTTGATGTAGGAACCATCTTTACGGCGTGCGCCTTTCACGGTGCGAACGACAACAGCCTTTACTACATCGCCCTTCTTTACAACGCCGCCTGGTGTTGCATCCTTAACAGAGGCAACTATAATATCGCCAATCTGTGCATATCTTCTTGTTGAGCCGCCCATAACCCTGATGCAGAGAAGTTCCTTGGCGCCTGTGTTATCAGCAACTTTCAGTCTGCTCTCCTGCTGAACCATATTTATTCTCCTTCCAATATAGTAACCGTACGATTATTTCGCTCTTTCAACAATTTCAACAAGTCTCCATCTCTTATCCTTGGACAAAGGTCTTGTCTCCATTACCTTGACAGTATCGCCGATATTACATTCGTTGTTCTCGTCATGTGCCTTCAGCTTGTAGGTATCCTTTACAATCTTTTTGTAAAGAGGATGCTTTACGCGGTTCTCGATAGCAACAACGATTGTCTTATCCATTTTATTGCTTACCACCTTACCGGTACGTGTTTTTCTTAAATTTCTTTCCACGGTTAAATCTCCTTTCTGAAATCCCGCCCACGATATGGGCTATCTGAGTGATAGGGAACGCTCCAAAATTAAGCATTGGCTTTTTGTGTCATAATCGTCTGAATACGGGCAATGTTCTTTCTCACTTCTTTAATTCTTGCCGTATTATCCAACTGGTTTGTCGCGTTCTGGAATCTCAAATTGAAAAGCTCTTTTTTCGCAGCAACTAATTCGTTTGCCAATTCTGCTTCTGATTTATTTCTCAAATCTTCTACATACTTACTCTTTTTCATTTGACACACCGCCTTCCAAATCTGCTTTAGAAACAATCTTACACTTACAAGGGAGTTTGTGCATTGCAAGACGTAATGCTTCTTTTGCGGACTCCTCGGGAACTCCTGCGATTTCAAACATTACACGTCCAGGTTTCACAACTGCCACCCAGTATTCCAGGGAACCTTTTCCGGAACCCATACGTGTTTCTGCCGGTTTTGACGTAACCGGTTTATCCGGGAAAATCTTTATCCATACTTTACCGGTACGCTTTGTATAACGTGTCAGAGCGATACGGGCTGCTTCTATCTGATTGGACTTAATCCAGCAGGGCTCCGTAGCCACCAGACCGTACTCGCCATAAGTAAGCGTATTGCCTCTTAAAGCCTTGCCTGCCATACTGCCACGGAATTGTTTACGACGTTTTACTCTCTTAGGCATTAACATAACTATTTCTCGCTCCCTTCCTTGTTTTTAGTGGGAAGAACTTCGCCTTTGTATATCCATACCTTAACGCCAACCTTGCCGTATGTGGTATCAGCCTCAGCGAAGCCGTAATCAATATCTGCTCTCAATGTCTGAAGGGGAATGGTTCCCTCGCTGTAAAACTCAGTACGAGCCATATCAGCGCCGCCCAGACGTCCGGAGCAGGATGTTTTAATTCCCAGTGCGCCCGCCTTCATTGTTCTGCCCATGCAGGATTTCATGGCGCGTCTGAAAGATACACGGTTCTCAAGCTGCTGCGCAATATTTTCCGCAACAAGCTGTGCATCCTTATCCGGTCTCTTGATTTCTTTGATATCAACGAGAACCTTCTTGTTGGTAAGCTTTGCAAGCTCATTTTTGGTCACTTCAATCTCAGCGCCGCCCTTGCCGATTACAACACCGGGCTTTGCTGTGTAAATCACGACTTTAACCCTGTCGGATGCTCTTTCGATTTCAATTTTGGAAACACCGGCAGCATACAATTTCTTTTTCAGGTACTTTCTGATATTGTAATCTTCAACTAAATAGTCTGAGAATTCTGCTTCAGCGTACCATTTGGAATCCCAATCTTTAATAACGCCGACTCTAAGGCCGTGAGGATTAACTTTCTGTCCCATAAATACTGCTCCCTTCCTTCCTACTTCTTCTCATCCAAAATGATGGTAATGTGGCTCATCTTCTTCTCAATCCTGTAAGCCCTGCCCTGCGCTCTGGGCCTTACGCGCTTCATGGTAGGTCCTTTGTTGGCAAAGCACTCTGCAACATACAGGTTTTCCGGATTGCAGCCATTGTTATTTTCGGCGTTTGCAATCGCTGATTCCAACAGCTTCTTTATCACGCTGGAAGCGTATCTGGGATTGTATGTCAGTACTGCAATCGCAGTCTGCACATCCTTGCCTCTGATGGCGTCCAGTACGAAACATGCCTTCTGAACAGAAACCCTTGCGTAAGATAACTTTGCTGAAGGTCTTGTATCTTTTACGGCATTTCTTTCTCTCTTAATTTGACTTCTATGTCCTTTAGCCATAGAATTTGTCCTCCTTTCAACTTGCCGTCCGCTTGAAGCTTATCGACGGACGTTTCTATCTTACCTTGGATTTCTTTTCGTCTTTTCCATGTCCTCTGAAAGTTCTGGTTGCAACAAACTCTCCAAGCTTGTGTCCTACCATATCTTCCGTTACATATACCGGAACGTGCTTTCTGCCGTCATGTACTGCAAATGTATGTCCCACGAAAGAGGGGAATATTGTGGAGCGGCGGGACCAGGTTTTAATAACCTGTTTCTGCCCCGAAGCATTCATGGCGTCTACCTTTTTCAGTAAGCTTGCGTCAGCGAACGGTCCTTTTTTCAGTGATCTAGACATTGTCTTTCCTCCTTAACTATTTGATAGCCTTGCCGTCTCTTCTTCTCACAATCAGCTTATTGGACTTGTTTTTCTTCTTACGAGTCTTATAGCCGAGTGCGGGCTTGCCCCAAGGTGTGCTGGGACCCGGACGTCCGATACCGGTCTTTCCTTCACCACCGCCATGAGGATGGTCGTTGGGGTTCATAACAGAACCGCGTACTGTGGGGCGAATGCCCATATTGCGCTTACGGCCTGCTTTACCGATATTAACCAGATTGTGGTCGGCGTTGCCTACAATACCCACCGTTGCCCTGCATACCAGAGGAACCATTCTCATCTCGCCGGAGGGAAGTCTCAGGGTAGCATACTTACCTTCTTTTGCCATGAGCTGTGCGCTGTTGCCTGCAGAACGAACAAGCTGTCCGCCCTTGCCGGGATACAATTCAATATTGTGTAACTGCGTACCTACGGGAATCTCGGATAAAGGAAGGCAGTTGCCCACTCTTACTTCCGCCGTAGCGCCGTTCATTACCTTCATGCCATCGGTCAGTCCCTGCGGTGCAAGGATATAAGCCTTCTGTCCGTCCGCATAGCAGATTAACGCGATGTTGGCAGACCTGTTAGGGTCATATTCAATACCGATTACCTTTGCAGGGATACCATCCTTGTTTCTCTTGAAATCGATAATTCTGTATTTTCTTCTGGAACCGCCTCCGCGGTGTCTTACCGTGATTTTACCTTGATTGTTGCGACCAGCATTCTTTGCCAAAGATACGCAAAGGGATTTCTCCGGTTCCTGCTTGGTAATCTCAGAGAAATCAGAGCCTGTCATATGCCTTCTGGAAGGTGTATATGGGTTATATGTCTTGATTCCCATCGTTATATCTCCTTTACTTGTGATTATTTGCGCAGCGCTCTGCGCCGCATACCTTAACCTGCCGGATATCTTTTATTTTACAAACCGGCAAAAATCTCGATATCCTTGCTGTCGTCCGTAAGCTGTACGATAGCCTTTTTGGTCTTCACCGTTTTACCGTAAGTCATGCCGCGTCTTTTGGTTTTACCTGCGCAGTTCATGGTGTTGACTTTCTTTACCTTGGTGCCTTCGAACATCTTCTCGACAGCTTCCTTAATCTGTGTCTTGTTTGCTTCCGGATGAACCAGAAAAGTATACTTCTTCTCGCTCATACCAGCCATACTCTTTTCAGTGATAACCGGTTTGAGGATTACGTCATAATATTTAACATCTGCCATTACCGTATACCTCCTCAATCTTTTCAACAGCCGCCTTGGTTACCACCAGCTTGTCGGCGTTCATCACATCATATACATTGATGGTATTTGTCATCGCCGTCTTTACCTCGGGAAGGTTCCTTGCGGAAAGAACCACGTTTTTATAACGGTTGTCAGTGATATTATCCTTTGATAACACAACCAGCGCTTTGCCTGCATTCAGGTTATCCATTACTGCTTTAAACTTCTTCGTCTTAATTTCATCAAGCTGCAGCTCGTCGACCACAATCAGCTTGTTGTCAACCACTTTGCTGGTAAGTGCGGATGTCAGCGCCGCCCTCTTTTCCTTTTTGTTCAGCTTAAAGGAATAGTCTCTCGGCACGGGAGCAAATACCACGCCGCCGCCCTTCCACTGGGGAGCTCTGATAGAACCCTGTCTTGCATGACCGGTTCCTTTTTGTCTCCAAGGCTTTCTTCCGCCGCCGGATACCTCGGAACGTGTCTTTGCTTTCTGTGTGCCCTGACGCTTATTTGCAAGGTGCTGTACGACTGCCATATGCACCAAATGCTCGTTTATCTTGGCTCCGAAGACAGCATCGCTCAAATCCATCGTGCCGACTTCCTTGCCTTCCATGTTGTAAACAGATACTTTTGCCATCTCTGTTAAGTCCTCCTTTCATCCAGACCATCATTAAGCTTACGCCTTAACGGTTTCTTTGATTGTTACTAAAGCCTTCTTAGGTCCGGGTACCGCACCTTTTACCAAAAGTAAGTTCTTGTCAGCATCCACTCTTACTACTTCCAGATTCTGAACCGTTACTTTTACACAACCCATATGTCCGGGCATTCCTTTTCCCTTAAACACACGGCTGGGTGAGGAGCAGGCGCCGTTGGAACCCTGATGGCGGTGGAATTTGGAACCGTGCGCCATAGGTCCTCTGTGCTGTCCGAATCTCTTGATAGCACCCTGAAATCCTTTACCCTTTGAAATTGCGGAAGCGTCTACCTTATCGCCTGCGGCAAAAATGTCCGCCTTAATCTCTGCGCCAAGCGTATACTCTTCTGCATTTTCAAACTTAAACTCTCTCAGATATCTCTTGGATGTCACGCCCGCCTTTTTGAAATGTCCCTGCATAGCCTTGTTTGTACCATGCATATGGATAATTTCCTTTTTGCCGCTTGCATCCTTGTTGATGATTCTGTCCTTCTTATCAACGAATCCTACCTGTACGGCACTGTAACCGTCATTCTCAAGCGTCTTAACCTGCGTCACGACACAGGGACCTGCCTGAAGCACCGTTACGGGAACCAGCACACCGTCTTCATTGAAGATTTGGGTCATTCCGACTTTTGTTGCCAAAATTGCTTTTTTCATGTTTTCCTCCTGTTTTTTCTACAGCGGGACGCTCTGCGTCCATACTAGTAGGGGATATGATTTTGTTTCATCAAGAAAAACTTATTTGTTTTTCATCTTGATATCGATGTAAACACCCGCAGGCATTTCCAATCTCTGCAGCGCATCCACCGTCTTCTGTGTCGGTGCAATGATATCAATCAGCCTCTTGTGGGTTCTCTGCTCAAACTGCTCGCGGGAATCCTTGTACTTATGCACTGCCCTTAAGATAGTAATCACTTCCTTCTTGGTGGGAAGGGGTACCGGTCCGCTCACCTGAGAACCGTTCTTCTTAACTGTTTCGATGATTTTTTTGGCAGATGCATCAACCAACTGATGATCATAAGCTTTCAGTGTAATTCTCATTACTTGACTTGTTGCCATAAAAAAAGTCGCCTCCTTTTCGCACTTTTACTTGAAGTACGACAAGCGGTGACTGTACACTCTCCCGTGTGTATCCCGATTGCAGATATAACTACTCACTCTGCTTTCTTCGTTTCTCACGGTTGTTTCTGCCCTACGGCAGACTTTATTGTCTGTACAGTGACTTGTCGTCAGTTTCCTAACTTGACATTCGCTCCACGGAAAACCTGCCATCCGGCATTACCATTGGCAGCAACCTCGCGTTTCATCGCTATCATGCCACAGCAAAAATTAGTATACATGGTATTTTCTTGGATTGCAAGGGGTTTTTTAGAAAAATTGTATTTTTTTACGTACAACTTCAAATTATTCCTCATATCCCTTTGTGGTTTTGTCTTACGGAAAATATTTTTTGATATCGCTTTCCGTCATTCTTTCCACCAATGCGCCAAGCCGCGCCATCTCTTCTTTATAATTCTCTTCTGTCAAAAGATACTCGCTTCCATTAAGCTGCCCCACTATCCACTGATTGATATCTGCCGAAAAATGCATGGAATCCATATAAAAGTTCAGGTCGCAGACAATATCCTCCTCTGCCAGAAAGCTGTATAAATGTACATTCCCGCAGCCTGTCAGCGCCTCCGCCGCCCTGCCTGCCGCATAGAGGAATGTTTCCGTCCTGCCGTCCCTGTTCACCGTATCCCACCACAGCAGGGAATACGGCGGATAAAAAAAGTAAAACTCCGTCTCCGGATGCGATTTGGCCATCTGTACCAACAACGCCACATTCGCATCGATTAACCGCTTTTCTTCTTCCCCCATTCCTTTTTCCTCCGAAATGGGAGAACGCTCATAATGCAGCAGCGCAGCCTCCTCCGAAAAGGTTTTGTACTGCGCCCAGTTATAGCTCGCCCCTTCGTCATAATCCTGCTTCAAAGAGGAAGCAAGCTGATAGGGAATATATTCAAACAGCACATCTTTATTGAACAGATAGCTCACATCATCCAGAATCGTATCATTATATAAATAGAGCGGCATCCCCTCATCCGCAAAATGGTGTTTTAATTCCGCATTCAGGGCAAACAGGTCCAGATTATAAAACACATACCCGAGCGCATGGTTCCGATACGCTTCCTCCAGATAATACAGCAAATCCATCGTAGTCGCCGAGCTTTTAATTCCCTTGATTGTGGTACAGCCAAAAGCTTCGTCAAACCACCTGTTATTATAGTTTTCCGCCATTGAAGAGCCAAGGAGGAGTCCGTCATATTTAAAATTGCGGATTGTCCCGATACACTGGTATTCTGCTTTATTGACAACTGCCTTAAGGCCCGCTGCCGGCGCGTGGTAATGGTAGAACGGGTCTGTGTACGCCACAACAGCGCCAATCAGCAGCAGAAGCGACAGCGATTGTATCAGGAAACGTTTGGTGAATTTTTTTTCCATGGAGGGCTCCTTTTCCTATTTTTTAAAAGTTAAAGTACAAAAATGTGCTGACGCCTGTGAGGGAAATGACGGACCATACAAAAAGGATTGTCATTTTCCATGAAAGCGCTGCGGTCAGCTTTCTGTTCTCGAGGCGTTCCTTCGTCGTCTTTCCAAATGCCAGAAGCATACTCACAAAAAGAATTGCAAGGCAGACATACATGCGATAATCTCTAAGAAAAGCGGGAAACATCATGGTAATTATCTTGGTCGGAACATACAGCTCCGCATAAGACAGCTCGTCCGCAATGTATTTTACAAAATGATAGCTGTCTCCGGAAAACAGCCGTTTCATAAAGAGAAAACCGTCCGCAACGGAATCGCTTCTAAAAAAAACAAAGGCAAGGCATACGAATCCAAAGGTAACTGCCTGACAGACAAAGCGGCGCAGCCGTTTTAAAAAGCCGCTTTTCTCCTGTTCCGTTTCCTTTTTCTGCGCGGGGACAAACCGCCTCCATATCACGTTTGCAGAAACCCCCAGCCCGTGCAGAAAGCCCCACAGGACAAAGCTCCAGTCCGCGCCATGCCACAGCCCGCTCAAAAGAAAAACAATCATGGTGTTGAAAACGGTCCTGAATGTACCTTTTCTGCTGCCGCCAAGCGGAATGTAGACATACTGCGTAAAAAATCTGCCCAGCGTTATATGCCATCTTTTCCAAAACTCCTTTACAGAAGCCGATCGGTACGGGGCATTGAAATTGTCCGGTATCCTGATGCCAAACATCCTGCCAATTCCAATCGCCATGTCGCAATAACCGCTGAAATCAAAATACAGCTCCAGTGCAAAAGAAACCGCAACCATGGCCGCCGCCGGCGTATCCAGCTTTGCAATTTCCGAAAACCCATAGTTTACGACGCCGGCAAGCGTATCCGCAAGCAATACTTTTTTTGACAGCCCAAAGACAAAATAACAGATGCCATACGCAAAATCATTCACCTCAAATTTACGTCTGTCCACATTCTGAAACTGCGGGATAATTTCCGTATGCAGCACAATCGGTCCGGCTATCAACTGCGGAAAGAAGGTCACAAAACTCAAATAATCCGTCAGACCATAATGAGGCGCTTTCTCCTTGCACCTATCTATTACAAAAGAAAGCTGTTGGAAAGTAAAAAAGCTGATTCCTAACGGCAGAAGAATGTTTTTGCCTGTAAAACCCGCATGAAATACCGCATTCAGGTTTTCTACACAAAAATCATAGTATTTAAACACACCAAGGATTCCCAGATTCACGATACAGCCCGCAAGCAGTACGACCCTATGCAGCGCAGGCTTCTTTGCGAGAATAAAGCTGAAAAAATAGTTTATGGCACAGCTTCCCAGAATCACAGCAAGATAATAGCTGTTAAAATACGCATAAAACCACAGGGACATGGCAATCAAAAAAATTTGTGCCGTCTGATATTTCTTTATTCTGTTAAGCCCATACCAGCCAAGCAGTGAAATGGGAAGAAACAAAAAAATAAAGATGTAAGAATTAAATAACATGCCCTGCTCCGTTATCGTTACAATTTTCACTCATTTTATCAAATTTCCTTTCTTAAGTCAAAACAAACACTCTGATTTTCGCATTGTATTTCTTGCTGCATTGTTGTATATTTACATCATGCGGTTACTCGACAAGATGTTGCATTATCATCATAATAAGAAGAAAAGGAAGCTGTCATATGTGGATTGCAGATAATTGGAAGGATTATGAAGTACTGGATACTTCTTCAGGAGAAAAACTGGAGCGCTGGGGAAGCTATATTCTCGTCCGCCCTGACCCGCAGGTCATTTGGGACACCCCCCATGCACACAAAGGTTGGAAGCAGAAAAATGCACATTACCACCGCAGTCAGAAAGGCGGCGGTGAGTGGGAATTTATTGATTTGCCGGATGAATGGGCTATCCGCTACCGAAATCTGACTTTTCACTTAAAGCCCTTCAGCTTTAAGCATACGGGACTTTTTCCCGAGCAGGCGCTAAACTGGGACTGGTTCTTTGGTCTGATTCAGAATGCCAAGAAACCGGTCCGCGTACTCAATCTTTTCGCCTATACAGGCGGCGCAACCCTGTCCGCTGCCGCTGCCGGCGCACACGTTACCCATGTAGACGCCTCCAAAGGCATGGTGGGCTGGGCAAAAGAAAACGCCGCCGCATCCTCACTTGCAGACGCCCCCATTCGTTTTTTGGTAGACGACTGCGTCAAATTTGTGGAGCGGGAAATCCGCCGCGGCAACAAGTACGACGCCATTATCATGGACCCGCCCTCTTACGGCAGGGGGCCCAAGGGCGAAATCTGGAAAATGGAGGACAGCATCTGGCATTTCCTTGAGCTGACGGTTCAGATATTATCCGAAGAGCCGCTTTTCTTTTTGCTGAACTCCTACACCACAGGACTGCAGCCTGCCGTACTCTCTTATCTGCTGCATATGACCGTTGGAAAACGTTTTGGCGGCGTGGTGGAAGCAGACGAAGTGGGACTGCCCGTATCGGAAAGCGGGCTTGTCCTTCCCTGCGGTGCATCGGGACGCTGGCATAGATAAAGGGCTGCTTTTTACAGCCGCCCTTCACATATCAAATCCTTTAAATCTTTCATAAATATTTTCATACTGCTCGTTGATTTCCATGTACCGCTCCATGGTCTCATTGCGCTCTTTTTCGTAATCCCGTATAATCACGTCAAAATTATCTATCACGACCTGTACGACCCGTCTGCAGATTTTTCCTTTTGCTGCATCCGTAACAAGAATGCCCTGTATCTTATCTGCCGAAAAAGAATCCTTGTAGCTCCTCTTGCCATAGAGAGCACTTAAGATATCCGCCACCGCCGCAATCCGCTCAAGCTGTGAAAGATCTGCTGCTGCCAGTCCCAAAGGATATCCTGTGCCGTCGAGCTTCTCATGATGCTTGGAGGCTATATTGACAATTTGGTCGTCAAGAACCCCCCTGAGGATTTTGTCCGTAATCACCACATGCGCCCTCATAATGCGCATTTCCTCATCCGTAAGGCGTCTTGGCGCTTCAAGGATGGAGAGCGGTATCACTATCTTGCCAATGTCATGCAAAAGCGCACCATAATAAAGCATCTGCAATTCTTCTTTTGACACCCCAACCAGCCTGCCGATGGACAGCGCAAAGGTCTTGGTTGACATGGTATGGATAACCGTCTGCTGGCTTCTGAAATCGATGGCATACACCAGCATCTCCAGAAAGCCCTTCTTTTTCTTTTCGCTTAAATGTACCCGCCCAAACAGACTTCCCAGCTCCTGCTGGTACGCATCTGTCTTCATTTTTTCCATAAAATTAAACTTTGCCTGCGCCGCCTGAAAAGTCTCCATGGCACGCGACGAAAACCGGACGTTGACCTGTCTGGCAAAATAGTCCTTTTCCATGCCGTGTCCTTCCATACGCATAAACACATCCATTTTATCCGCAAGCGCCAGAAAATCGGTCTCTTTTAAACGTCTGCTCTTGATATGGGGATATAGCTGATAAGGCAGATGGTGATACAACACAATCTCCGCCATATCGTCCACAGGAGAAAGATATTTTAAAAACAAATACCCGTATATGGAATGCGCCCACACATTTGTAATCTCACAGTTCACAATATCGCCCTTATAGCCGGTCTTCAAAAGTCCGATATCATGCAGCATACCGATAAGCGTATATTCCGCCAGCTCCGTGTCCGTATAGTTTCCATCCGCTTTGAGCATATTGTAAAAAATATAACCCGTAATTTCTCCGTGCAAAAGCAGCTTGCTGTCCATGCAGCCAAGCGCTCTTCTTATCACATTATATATGCTCAGCGTACTGACAAGCTCCGTTCCCATATCCTTCCTCCGCCCTATTCCCACCGCCTCATTCCGGTCGGCAATATAACCATTGTAGCATATTTTCTTTCCAAAAGAAACCAAAAGATTTCAGCCGGCAGTACAAAACCGGCTGAAATCTTTACTAGGAAAGAATCCTGTTTATGCGCTGGCTTCTTCGAACTGCGAATTGTACAGGGACGCATAGAAGCCGTCTTTTTGAAGCAGCTCCTCGTGGGTGCCCTGTTCCACGATATCGCCGTCTTTCATCACCAGAATTACATCTGCATCTTTTATGGTAGAAAGTCTGTGGGCAATGACAAAGCTGGTTCTTCCCTTCATCAGGTTGTTCATCGCCTTCTGAATCCTGATTTCCGTTCTGGTATCCACGGAGCTGGTCGCCTCGTCTAAAATGAGTATCGGATTGTCTGCCAGAATCGCCCTTGCAATCGTCAGAAGCTGTTTCTGCCCCTGCGACACATTGCTTGCCTCCTCGTTCAGCTCCATCTGGTAACCGCCCGGAAGCGTCTGGATAAAGCGGTGCGCATGTGCCGCTTTTGCCGCCTCGATAACCTCCTCGTCCGTGGCATCCAGCCTGCCGTAGCGGATATTTTCCATGATGGTTCCCTTAAAGAGCCATGTATCCTGCAGCACCATGCCGAAGCCCTCCCGCAATTCGCTGCGGTTAAAGTCCTTTACGTTGTGCCCGTCCACACAGATGGCGCCGCTGTTGACGTCATAAAAGCGCATCAGAAGCTTCACCATGGTAGTCTTGCCCGCACCGGTGGGGCCTACTATCGCCACCGTCTGTCCCGGCTTTACATCACAGGAAAAGTCCTTGATGATAACCTTATCCGGATTGTAGCCAAACTGTACATGGGAAAAGGACACCGCCCCCTCCATTTTCGGAAGCCGCACCGGATTCTCCGCCTGCATATCCTCCTCTGCCTCGTTCAAAAATTCAAAAACACGCTCCGCGGACGCCGCGGTGGATTGTAACAGGTTGGACACCTGTGCGAGCTGCGTAATGGGCTGGGTAAAGCTCTTGACATATTGGATAAACGCCTGAATTTCACCCACGTCAATGACCCCGCGGATTGCCAGCATACTGCCGCTGACTGCCACCGCCACATATCCCAAATTGCCTACAAAGGTCATAATCGGCTGCATCATGCCGGAGATAAACTGTGATTTCCACGCGGAACGGTACAGCTCGTCATTGGTTTCCTTAAATTCCCGCAGAGATGCCTCCTCCCTGTTAAATGCCTTCACAATATTGTGGCCTCCATAGGTCTCCTCAATCTGCCCATTGATTTTTCCAAGGGAATTCTGCTGTGCCACAAAGTATTTCTGCGAATGCTTTACCACGACGCCGATTAGCATACCGGAAACCGGCAGTATCACAAGCGCAATCAGCGTCATCAGCGGGCTGATGGAAAGCATCATCACCAGTACGCCGATAAGAGTTGTCACGGAAGTAATCAGCGTTGTAATGCTCTGGCTTAAGCTCTGTCCTAAGGTATCCACATCATTGGTAATTCGGGAGAGCACCTCGCCCACCGTTTTGGATTCAAAATACGCCATCGGCATCCGGTTGATTTTTTCGGAAATTTCCCGCCGGAAACGGTAACAAAGCTTCTGCGACACACCTGTCATAATATATCCCTGTATAAAGGAAAGCAGGGCGCTTACCACATACAATCCAAGCAAAAACAGTAAAATCCTTGCAATACGTACAAAATCAATACTGCCTGTGCCTCCAATCTTCGCCATCAGTCCTTCAAAAAGCGCCGTTGTCGCATGGCTTAGCACCTTCGGCCCCACAATATCGAACGCCGTGCCGCCCACGGCAAATATCATGACAAAGACAATGGCAATCTTATACCTGCCCATATAAGCCAGCAGCTTCTTTAGGGTGCCCTTAAAATCCTTCGCCTTTTCCCCGGGCATCATACCGCCGTGTGGTCCGCCCATGGGCCCGCGCCTTGGAGGTCTTTTTACACTGTTTTCCTGTTCACTCATGCCGGCATACCTCCCTTCAATTCTTTTTCGGAAAGCTGGGATTTCGCAATCTCCCTGTAAGTTTCACAGCTTTCCAAAAGCTCCTCATGCTTTCCCAGCCCCACGATGCTGCCATTGTCCAGTACGATAATCTGGTCTGCATGCAGGATGGTGCTGATACGCTGCGCCACAATGATTACCGCGGCATCTGCTATCTTCTCGTTCAGTGCCTTTCTGAGCACCACGTCCGTCTTGTAGTCGAGCGCGGAAAAGCTGTCGTCAAACAAAAATACCTTCGGATTCTTTGCAATCGCCCTTGCTATGGAAAGCCGCTGCTTTTGTCCGCCCGATACATTGGTGCCTCCCTGTGAAATCGGACTGTGATAGCCATCCGGCTTACTCTCGATAAATTCCACCGCCTGCGCTATCTGTGCCGCTTCCTCCATCTTTTCGTCGTTAATGTCCTCCCCGCCAAATTTAATATTGGATGCAATATCTCCTGAGAACAGCACGCCCTTCTGCGGCACATACCCCAATACGCTGCGCAGCTTTTTCTGGGAAATGTCCCGTATATCCGTCCCGTCCAGCGTAATCCGCCCCTCCGTCACATCATAAAAACGGGGAATCAGATTCAGCAGCGTCGATTTGCCGCATCCGGTACTGCCGATAATTGCCGTCGTCTGCCCGGGCTTTGCCGTAAAGGTTAAATGGTGCAGCGCATTTTCCTCCGCCCCCGGGTACTTAAAGCAGACGTCCTCAAAAGCAATTTCTCCTCTTACCGCTTCCAAATGTCCATCCTGTACATTTTCTTTATCATGAATGGTAACCTCCGTTGCCAGTATTTCCTCGATACGCCCCGCGGCAACGCCCGCTCTGGGCAGCATAATGGAAATCATGGTAAGCATCAGGAAGGACATGACTATCTGCATGGTATAAGTGATAAACGCCAGCATCTCGCCCACCTGCAGGCTGCCCGCATCGATTCCATGTCCGCCAAACCACACTATCATAATAGAAATACCATTCATAATCAGCATCATAACCGGCATCATGAAATTCATGACTCTTCCCGTAAAGAGCTGCGTACTCATCAAATCTTTGTTTGCCGCATCAAACCGCTTTTCCTCGTAAGCTTCGCGGCTGAAAGCACGAATCACCGGTATTCCCGTCAGGATTTCTCTCGAAACAAGGTTTACACGGTCTACCAGAGACTGCATTTTTTTGAATTTGGGCATGGCAACTGCCATCAGCACCAACACCAGTGCCATAATACTTCCCACCGCCACGCCGATAATCCAGCCCATGCCGGTTCCCGTCGCCGCCACCTTCATCACGCCGCCCACACCAATGATGGGCGCATACAGCACCATGCGCAGCAGCATGACAATTACCATCTGCACCTGCTGAATATCGTTGGTGCTCCTTGTAATCAGGGAAGCCGTGGAAAATTTATCCATCTCGGCACTGGAAAACGAGACCACCTTATTGTACACACGGCTGCGCAGATTCCGCCCCGTCCTAGCCGCCGTGCGGGAAGCCAGAAGACCGATAAGGATTGCCGCCGCCATCATCAAAAGGGAAAGCCCTAGCATCTTCAGTCCCGTCCGCAGCAGATAATTTGTCTGTACCTTTCCGGTATCCATGCCCATCGCCTCATATTCTGCCTGCACAAACTGTACCGCCCTTGCGGAGACCATGGACTCACTCATATCGCCCATTCCTGCAAGCGCCTGCTCCCTGACTGCCACTATCTGTTCCTCGGTTATCATGCCGTTTTCCCGCATAAAGCGCAGCGTCTCGACATCATATTCCGATTCCCCGCTTTCCAAAAAAGACAAAAGCACCATGGGCAGCCCCATTTTGCTGTCAATCTCCTGAAGCCGCGCCTCTTTCTTTTCCTGCAGGATAAAACTGCCGTCCGCCGCCTGCTCATAAGCTGCATCGCATACCGCCTTTTCCTCCTTTGTCATAAAAAGCTGCAGATTGGCATACGTTTCCTCCCTCATTTTTTCAGGAGCCGCGTACGCAATGCCGCCCTGCCCGATACCCACATCCACAATTCCCGAAGTATACTGCGGAAGCTGTAAGTCACAATACGCCTGCACAAACAAAAGCAGTATAATGGCAAGCACTGCCGCCCAGGACTCTTTTAAATACTTAAAAATCTTTCCCATGAAATGCGCATTCCTTTCCTTTTATTCGCAATCGCCTATATTCACAATCTGCTATTTATTGTATTTTTTCCCAAATCAATAGTCAATTAAGAAACTATTAAAAAAGTGAGAAAAAAAATCCGCGAAAAAGACAGGACGCCATCCTGACGCCCTGCCTTTTGGTACGGATTGTCTTTGATACCCATTATCCTGCATCCTGCAGCCGGTTCAAACGCTCTATCAATTCCTCTACCTGCGCAAGCTTCACCTGTCCGCCCGAGAAAGAAAGTGCAGAACGCAGAGGCATATACTGCATCATTGCATCCACCATATCCGCTGTTCCCTCGCCCATACTGCCGTCGCTGCCGGAATCGGCAATCCCCATCTGCGCCACCAGCGCTTCCAAGATTTCCTTCGCGCCTGCAATTTTCATAATATCGCCAAACGTAGTATCCATGGTGACAAAAATACGCTTTCCGGAAGTATCCTTTACCGCCACCTTTTCCGACAAGCAGATATCCCTCGACGATTTTCCAATCTCTATCCGGTATTCCCCTGTAGGAACCCTGAAATCCGATATCTCCGTATCATAATAGGCAAAAGCGCGCTTACGCAGTTGAAAAGAAACCGTCTTTCTCTCACCAGGCGCAAGCTCTACTTTCTCAAATCCCCTAAGCTCCCTCACGGGGCGGATGATATCTCCGTCCTCCGGCGCCGCCACATAAAGCTGTACGACCTCTTTGCCCGCGCACTGTCCTACGTTTTTCACCTCCACAGTCACAAGCAGCTCTTCCGTATCACTCATCCGTTTTTTGGAAAGCTTCAGATTGGTGTAGAGGAAGCTTGTATAAGAAAGACCGTGCCCGAAAGGAAAAAGCACTTCCATTTTCTTTTTGTCATAATACCGGTAGCCTACAAAAACGCCTTCTCTGTACTCTACCTTATCGCCCTCGCCGCTGTAGAAAATATAGGACGGATTATCCTCCAGCTTTAAGGGAAATGTCTCCGGAAGCCTTCCGCTGGGATTGACGTCCCCGTAAAGCACGTCGAGAACAGCGCCGCCTACTGCCTGCCCGCCCAGATACGCTTCCAGAACACCTTTCACCTTATCAATCCACGGCATTTCCACGGGGGAGCCGTTGTGAAGCACCACAATGGTATTGGGATTGGCATCGCTCACTGCTTCTATCAATTCATTCTGGCACTTTGGCAGATGCATATGCACACGGTCAAAGCCTTCTGATTCATAGGCATCCGGAAGTCCGGCAAACACCACCGCAGTATCTGCAAGTGATGCCGCCCGAATTGCCTCGGAAAGCAGCGTATCATCCATCCTGTCCGCACCTGCACTGTAGCCCTGTGCATAAATCACATGGGACTTATCCGCCATTTCCCATGCGGATTCCGTCCTGCAGGTATTGATATGGGAACTGCCTCCGCCCTGAAATCTGGGTTTTTCAGCAAATTCACCGATGAAAGCAATCCTTGCCCCCTTGCGCAAAGGCAGGACGCCGTCATTTTTTAAAAGCACCATACACTCCGCCGCCGCTTTGCGCGCCAGCCTGTGATCTGCATCCATGTCGTAAACAGCCCCCTCCTTCCGGTTAGCCGCACTCTTTTCCACAATAGTCAGGATACGCTCCACTGCCTTATCCAGCACTTCTTCCGCAAGCTCTCCCTGCTCCACCGCTTCCACAATTTTCTTATCACCAACGCCAAAGGAAGTCGGCATCTCCAAATCAAGTCCTGCCTCCAAATCGGCAGCTCTGTCGTTGACTGCGCCCCAATCGCTTACCACAAAGCCGTCGAAGCCCCATTCGCCGCGCAGCACATCCGTCAGGTATTTTTTATTCTGCGCCGCATATACGCCGTTTATCCGGTTATAAGAACACATCACGGTCCAAGGCTTCGCCGCCTTTACCGCTTCCTCAAAAGCCGGCAGGTATATTTCGCGTATCGTCCGTTCGTCCGCCTCGCTGCTGGAGCTCATCCGCCTGTGTTCCTGACTATTCAAAAGAAAATGCTTGATGCTGGTGCCGACGCCCTGACTCTGCACGCCTTTTACGTAGCTTGCAGCCGCCTGTCCCGCAAGATACGGATCCTCGGAAAAATACTCGAAATTTCTCCCGCAGAGAGGAGAACGTTTGATGTTTACCGCCGGCCCCAAAAGTACGCCGATTCCCTCCGCCTGACATTCCTTTCCCAAAGTCTCTCCCAGCAAACGAAGCAGCTTTCTGTCAAAAGAAGCGGCAGTAGCGCAGCCTGCCGGAAAGCAAACGGCTTTCACGCTCTCGTCCAGTCCCAGATGGTCTCCCGTCTCTTCCTGTTTCCGCAGTCCGTGCGGTCCGTCGCTTACCATCATCTGCGGTACATCGAGACGCTCCACTGCTTTGGTGCGCCAAAAATCTGCGCCGGAACAAAGCCCTGCTTTTTCTTCCAGTGTCATTTTCCGTACGATTTCTTTCACATTCATATACCAGCCTCCTGTTCTGCTATCTTTTGGGATTTTACTGCTTCCGAACCTAAGTCTAAGTTTATTATATACGAAACGCAGATAGCTGGCAATTTGAATTTAACGACTTTCATTCAAATACAACTGCACCCTGTTTTCCATAATCCCGCATACTTCTTCCAGACTTTTGCTGCCATTAAAATAATCTGCCGCCTCTTCATAAATAATATCGAGGATGGGTGTGGTGCGTATCGGGTATGCACGCGCTTCCTCCAGCGCCTTTTTGTATGCCTCTATTTTCTCCTCCGTAATGTCCTCCGCAGTATAAACCTCCGTCCACTGTTCACCCGCCGCACCGTTTTCGCCTATCATTGTAACCGTAATGACAACCTTCTTTCCGCCTGCCACCCTTTCCTTCTGCCCGTCCATCAACAAGTCAAAAGCGCTTTTAAGAGCCGGCATATTACCCTGCGCAGCATAAGTATTCTGCGCCTCCTCTTCCAACAGAAAACAGATAAATTCCCAAGCGCCTTCCTTGTGGGCAGAATTTGCATTGACTGCCAGCGCTGAAAACGGAAAAAACGCCATATGACATCCGTCATCGAACAGAACGCCCAACGTTACCATTTCTCTTTCTTCCTGCTCCTTGGGACCATGAAAATAAAAAATATCCGAATAATTGCGTCCTAAGTCCTGTGCCAGACTCGGAAAGCGTCCTCCTCTGCCGTCATCCCCATACCGCTTTGCAAGCTCCAGTATATTCCGAAACAGCTCCCCGCTGAAATCGCAGGTTCCCTGTTCCCAGTCCACGCTTCCCCACAGCGTTTCCGTTCCGCCTAAAAACACCTCCAAAAGCTTCTGGGGACCATAATTTTTCATGTATACCGCCTCTTCCTGCCAGGAAAGCAGGGCATCCACCAGTGTGCGGATATCCGGCTTACGTCCGCCCAGAACCTCTTCTGCAATCTCCGCCCCTTCTCCGCCGGAAAATCTTGGACAGATTCCATAGATTCTGCCCTCCTCCCGCCAAAGATTGAACGTAAAGGGAAAATAATCCTCCTCCCTGATACCGCTCTCTTCTACATAAGGGCTTAAATCCTCCAAAGCTCCTTTTTCCAGCATACCGGTAAGATAGTCCTCCAGCAATTCCCCGCACAAAATATCCGGTCCTTCCCCTGTAGCAATCTGAACGCTGGTTAATCTTGCATAATCTGCTATATCGCCCGGTCCGCAGCTTTCTATTACCACATGGTAGGTATCGCTTCTTGCATTAAACAAAGCTGCCTGTCCGGAAATCCAGCCGTCGACGGCAATGCCGCCCCTGATAACAATCGGAATTTTATCCACCTTTTTTATCTGCAGTCTGTCGCATATGGCTTTCGTGCCATCCCGTTCGGCATACAAAAGCTCCACGCTTCCATCCTCCAGCACTCTGAAATCCCAACGCTCCATTTCATAGGAATCATAGGTATATTGAGGATTATAGGATGTTCCCTCAAAAGAAAAGAGACTGTTTTCTGTTCCATCCGCCATGTTCAGCTCTGCAATTTCTCTGCCCCGTATAAAGCTGTTATTGTACAGAAGCAGCGTATCGCTTCCCGCTCCAAGACTCTGTTCGCCCTCTCCCGGGTTTGCCAGCCTGACCTGTTTTACTTCCTCCGTCTGACCTGTCGCAGGGTCAAGCTCCATCAGCCGCCTTACCCGCGCCTCTTCCAGAATCAGATACACTCTGCCATCCGGCAGGCTGCAAATATCCTTTATCTCTCTGCCGTCCGTCCATTCCCTTGTAAAAAGAATTTCCCCCTCCGGCAGATATTTGACAAGCGCAGAACGGACCGCCTTTGCCGCCGCCCCTTCTCCCTCATAGGTATTCCCCCAGCAGTAGCCATTTCCTTTTGTATCAAGATACACCTCATAAATAAAGTCCAAAGAAGTCTGCCATAACAGCTCGCTGCTTCCGTCATTCCTGTACAAATACACATCCGAATGGGAATAATTGCCTGTATCGTCACGGCAGATTTTTTCCCAAAGCTGTACCGGCTCGCCCTGATAAAACTGCATACCACGCAAATACATTTCCGAATCGGACAAGGGAGATTCCCTTTCGCTTTCCTCCCATGCAAAAATGACCTGCGGCTCTGCATAAATATCGTAATATTCTGCCTGTCCCAAAGGCTCTTCATCTGCCGCTCCCGAAGCCAAATCTTTTGCTGCAGGTTTGGTATCCTGCACCCCTTCCGCTTCATGCGTCTCCTGCTTTCCGCAGCCTGTAAAAAGCAAAACGCACCATATCCATAATAAAAAACAAAATTTTTTCATGGTATCTCCTCGAGCTTCCTATCCTTCAGACTCAACGTCTCATAATTATATTTATCTGCTTCCGATATCTGCTCTGTCCGTATCTCTCCATCCTGCGTGCTCAGAATCAGACGGCTGTGCTCCAGATAATATGTCATGGGCGCTACCCATTCTTTCAATAAATCGTCCCTGTATTCCGTCGCAAGTCCCCATTCAAACAAAGAACTCGCTATCAGCCGGATTTCTCCCTCTGCGGAAAGCCTGTATACCCAGTATCTATACGCGCCGGTATCGTACCTGTCTTCTATATGCACGCCCATAATAAAGCCTGTGCCGTCTATCTCTCCCAGATAAACATTATTCCAGTCCACCCGTGCCACATGTGCAAATTCAGAATGCAGCAGGCTGCCGGACGCATCCCGAAACAGCACCCAGCCGCTGTCGCCGTCTCCTGCATCGCCGATATATATCTCTATCTGCTCATCACCCGCACTGTCCGCCACATCAAAGGTTTCCGTTCCGACAAGCGTATAATACCTCTCCAGCATATCCTCGCCATAAACTTCCTGCGTATAGTACGAATAAATGGGATCCGCCGGCTTTGGCACATACTCTATGCCATACATGCATAACGGACTCATCACTGCAGCTTCCACAATCACATTATCTATCAACGTAATCCTGACGCCATCATAAACACCATTCTCCCGCCTTGGCAGGGTATCTATAAACTCCTCGCAGGAGACCTCCTTGTAGTTTACGGTTTCCATTGCCGTATTCACCTTATAAACACAGTCCTCTGCAAATACAAGAGACTCTCCTTTGTCCGCAAGCTGTTCTCCGGTATCCATGTACAGACTATACGATGCAATTGTCATCGGCTCTTTCTCTGACAGCTCGCTGAAATATACCGTCCCCGTCACCGCCTCTTTTTGACTGCCGCCCGCTCCTCCATTCTCTCCGCCGGCTTTATCCGCACCGCCGTCTTCCTCTGACCCGCTATTCTCCGGCAAAGCGTTTCCCCCCTCATCCTGCGCCTTGATATAAACCCGCGACATGGTATAGCTTATTTCTGCAAGAAATATCTTAGTATCCTCAGCAGAAAGCTCTATCGTAGCCTGATTCTTTTCCTTATCTACTTCCAGAACCGGCACCATGCGCCAAGGCTCTTCCTTTTCCCCTGATATGTCAGTCCGGTAGATTTGCAGCATATCTCCCGCCTCCACTTCTTCACCGCCTATCACTGCCGGTCCTTCTATAGGAAATGAAATACGGTAGCGGTCTTCCCCTTCATAAGAAAGCGCCACGCCGCGCCGCATAATATAGACATGCTCCACAGGCTCCGAAAAGGTTGCCGGAAACGTTTCCCGTACCAGCACATCCGCTCCCGGGGCAAACAAAAGCTCTACCAAATCTCCCTCTCGCAGGTCCTGTCCATCCTCGCCGGGCTCAAAATAAGTTTCAATTTCATCTGCATGCAGTTCCACTACACCAAGCACCGGAATCACCACCACATGCCTGCCGTCATACTCTTCGACAACGCCATAAAGCGCCTCCGGTACGGTCTGCGTCTCCCCGTCCGCCAAATTCTTCTCATCCTGTGCGCCACGTTTGGAAGGATTGGCAATCAGCACCACCCCCACGGCAGCCGTCGCCAAAGCCGCTATGCAGAGAATTGCGATTGCCGGTTTTTTATAGCGGAGCACATTTTGAATCCTGCTGCCCGTATCTCCCTCTCCAAAGGCAAGCGGCACGCCGCCCACAATCTGTCTGCCCGTGGCAAGATTTAACAAGGAAGCAGAATATTCCTTTTTGACGCCGCTTCCCATTTTTCGGATAACCGCCTCGTCGCAGGACATTTCCATATCCCTGCCGCACAAGAAAAACGCTGCCCACACCAGAGGATTAAACCAGTGCACGCACAAAGCCAGCCAAAAGAAAGCCTTAACAAGATGGTCTCCCCTCCTGATATGTGTCTGCTCGTGCAATAAAATATACGCCCTCTCCTCTCCTGCAAACGCTTTAGGCAGATAAATTTTCGGCAGGAAAATGCCGCACACAAAAGGCGTCTCCAAATTCTCCTTTGTATATATATTGCCTCGTTCATGTTCCGCCGACTTTAATTTTCTCTTGAGTCCCGCCAGCGACGCCACACTATATACCAAAAGAGCCAGCACGCCCAGCAGCCAAATCCGTGAGCCCGCCGTAAGCGCCGTCTGCATTCTATTTGCGGCGGGCATCTTATCGGGCGCCCCTCCCTGCAAATCTGCCGTTCCCTGTACTGCTGCCGCAATCGGCGGCGTATCCGCCGCAGGCAAAGTCATTTCACCCTCGTTTACCGAAATATAAGCAATCTGTCCCCCCGCCGTCTTCGGCGCATCCAAAACCCCCAGCAGGGAAAACGCCGCCGAAAAAGAAAACGGACAAATCAGGCGAAACAGCACTACTGCCCACAAAACATAGGAAAAAATCTTTGGCGCCCTTCTCAGCAGAAGCCTAAGCGCCATGACAAAAGGTATAATGATTCCAGCCGTCAGGCTCATATTCAAAATCCCTATAAAAAGCTTCTCCAACATTGACATTTTCTCCTCCCATCCTTCTATTCTCTATTCACTTTCCTCTATCATTCTTTTCAGCTCCGCGATTTCCTTCTCTCCCAGCTTATTTCTTCTGGAAAACGCCGCCAGAAAGCGGGGCAGGGAACCGCCGAAGGTCTCTTTGATAAACTGTTCTCCCTGTGCCGCTTCAAATTCCTCCTTAGAAGTCAGCACTGTAACCGTACCGTTTTCGTTGACAAACAGCCCCCGCTCGCACAGCCTTTTTAACATCGTGTACGCCGTCGTCCGCTTCCAGTCAAATGCCTGTTCACACAGCTTTGCCAGCTCCCCCGATGCAAGCGGAGCGTTCTCCCATATCAATTCCGCAAGCCTGCGCTCCATCTCTCCCAGCTTATACCGTTCCATAAAATCCTCCGTTTCCTATCCTGTTTCCTATCATGTCAAAAACTTGTTTTCTCCTTGTTATGTATCGCAAGCAAAAACTGTCTAATACCATTAGACAGTTTTAGTCTAACAGTATTAGACAGTTTTGTCAATACTTCCGTCAAATTCAGGTCAAAACTTCCGTCAAATTCAGGTCAAAACTTACTCCGAAAGCAGCTCTTCCACACCCTTATATCCATAAAGCTCCAACGTATTTTCTATCCCCGCTTTTATCTCCTCTCTGGAAAAATCCGCCTTTTCCAAAAATGCATCCGAATAAGTGTTAAGATGCCCGTAAAAAAGAAGTGCCAGTTTCAGCCGCTCCATATCGTGAATCAGGCGCATAATATAATCCTGCTCATAATACATTGCACGTTCTCCTGTCTGCCGTATGTCTGTAGAAACTGCCGCAAACCATACTACTCCAGAATAAAGCTGTCCACAATTTCTTTCAGACTGCCGGCATTGCTGCGGTTCATCTTCGCCAGCTCTTCTTCATCCGCCATGCGCTGTACAATGTCGGTGGTCTTCTCCGCAATATGGGAAATCCCTACCGCAGACTCTCCGGTCATACGTCCGATTACACCGCTCGCCTCTCTGATATCCTCAATGGCTTCCTCCAGCGTATGTACCGCCTGCATAATATCTTTCATACTCTTTTCATAGTTTTCTGCGTCAAAAGCATACTGCTCGCCGACATGCATAAATTCCCCATAATCCTCCAGCACCGTTTTTTCCAAAAACTCCGTGGAGGAATGCAGACATGCCGACATGCCTTTTACCGCCGCATAGACCTCTTCAATAATCACATTAATATTTTTCACCGTATTCTGCGTCTGGCTGGCAAGACTTCCGATTTCCTCCGCCACCACCGCAAATCCGCGCCCTGCGTCACCGGCGCGCGCCGCCTCTATGGAAGCGTTCAGGGCAAGCAGGTTGGTCTGGGCGGATATCTCCAGAATATTCTGCGTCAGCTCATTGATTTTTTCTACTGCCCTTGATTTTGCAATCGCCCCTTCCGTCTCCTGCCGCATCTGCTCATACATCGCCTTGGTGCGCTCCGTCGCCTCCCTTGTCGTATGGCTGAGCGCCTGCGCGCGCTCCGATATCCTTCCTGCATCCGCCTCGCCATTCCGGGAAAGCCTTGCTATCGTGGATGCCTTGTCATCAACCGTCGCCACATCCCTGTTGATAGTCTCTGCCGTTGCTGCCGCTTCCTCCATGGCTGCCGCAAGCTCCTCGGTGGTAGCAGAATTGTCGCTGCACATTTCGCCTACTCTGCCGGAGCTTTCATTAATCTGCTCCGCACTGGACAGCACCAGCTCGCCGGTTCCCTCTAAACGCTTTACAATTCCCCGCAGCCGGTCGTTCATCTCCTTGACGGCTCTCGCCATCGCTCCCGTCTCATCCTTCAGCTTTTCCAATTTTTCCAGTCTGTTATCCGGTTTCAGATTAAGCTGCGCATTCTTTCTTACAATTTCCGTCATCTGCTTTAGCGGTTTTGCAATACCGCTGCTTAAAAAGAACCCTACAAGCGCGGAAAAGACCACCGCCAGAACGCCGGAAAGCAATATCGTTAAAAGCAGCCTTCCCGACTCTGCCCTGACCTCCGACTTTGGTGCGGTCAGCACAAATTTCATACCATTTGCAAGCGACTTATAACAGCCGATTTTCTGTACCCCGTTATAGCTGTAACGAATCTCACTGCCTTCCTTCGAGGCATCCAAAAGTGCTGCATAAAGCGCTGAAAGACTGCTGCCTTCTATGTCCGCAATGGCGGTGCCAAATGCCACTTCGTCATGGTATACCACCTGATTGCCGGAATTGACAAGAAATGCAGAGCCCGTATCATATATTTTTACACTGCCCGTCAAATTCTCTATACTGCCAAAATCAATATCCATGCCCACAATTCCCACAGAAACACCGTCCACAAAAATGGGAACCACATAAGAAATCATGTAGACGTCAATATTTGCGTTCAGATATGGATCCATCCAAGTGGCGGTTCCGTTCTGCACCGGTATGTAATACCAGCCTACATGCGCTGTATCACTAGGGTCATACATCGAAAAATCCGTGGGGACAAGCTGCTCAAATTCCTCAGCCGCTGAGCTTCTGCTGGCAAAAATACCGGAAGTCTATTGTTTGCAAATTCCAGTGCGACAGAGCGCAGGGATTCCGTATACTTTTCCACATAGCGGGAATCTGTTTTAAACTTGTCAATATCCGTCAGCGACTGCTCCATAATCCGCGCCAGCGTATCCACGGACTGCTCCACCCGAATCAGCGTCGTATCGATTTCCTGTCCGCTGTTCTCACACTGCATTGCCATTTGCTTCGCCATATTCTGATTGGAAACAGACTGCGTCCGCAAAAGACTCAAACCTCCGCAGATACACGTCGAGACGACAGCGCAGATTATCACCAGCGCCACCACTTTTGCCTTTAATGATTTCATATTTTCCTCCATTCCCCTTGTTGTATCTTTTTGAGGATTTTTATCCCCCTATATCCATTAAACCACAAAACCGGCACTTTTCAAGCCTTGCATTTTCATAAGTGAAAATAAGCTTTTACAAGCAGGCAGAACATGGAATTTGCCCACGCAAACCAAGGACGTGTATACCGCTGCGGTTCATCCGCATCCACACCCTCATGCATATACCCGGTGCCCGCCGTCGTACTCACCAGCATATCGAGCATCTCCTTCTGCTCCTTGCGGCTCTGCGCCGTCAGCCCTCTTATCGCGACTGCAATATGCCAGACATAGCCCTTAGGCGTGTGGGGACTCCCCACCCCTTCTGCCGCCCTTCCTTTATAATAATACGGATTGCTCTCACTCAGCACAAAACGCCTTGTATTCCGGTAAATCCCATCTTCCTTTTCGCAAAAGCCAAACCACGGCGCCGCCAGCAAACTCGGCACATTGGCGTCATCCATCAGATTATAATGCCCCATTCCATCCGTCTCATAGGCAAAGATTTCACCATATGCCGGATGCCTGACAATCCCATAACGGTAAATCCCCTCCGCAATCTCCTCCGCAAGCTTTTCTGCCCTGCATGCAGTCTCCTTCCCCACGGACAGCTTGCACAGCCTTCTTAGGGCGCTAACCGCCAGCATATTAGCGGGTAATAGATAGTGATACCGGCAGGCGTCATCGCTGGGTCTGAAACCGGACCAAGTCATGCCCGTGTAGGAGACAGGCGTTCCTCTGCCCTGATTCTGCAGGGTTTCCGTCTCCAATTCGCTGTCACGTTCAAAAGTATAAGAAGAGGATTCATGATGCTGCTCCGTTTCCCAGACCTCCAAAATTCTTTTCAGCGCAGCAAGCACACGCTCCGTAAAAATGTCCTGTCTGCCCGTCGCCGCAATATATTCTGCCAGCAGTAAAATCGGAAAAGCCAGCGAGTCCACCTCATATTTTCTCTCCCAGATAAAGGCGCCCATCTTTGTTTTATCGCGGCTGTAGCAGCTAAAATCCCCCTTCTTGTTAAATGCGTTGGCATAGGCATCCGTCAGAATCAGCTCCGCCTGCTTTCGGATAAGCCCTCTAAGCGCCCGCTCCACCGTCTCATCCGAAACCGCCCTGAAATAAGGCAGCACCTGCATGGAGCTGTCCCGAAGCCACATCGCCCCAATATCTCCGGTAATCACAAAGGTACTGCCGTCCTCCTCCATGGAAAGCGTCGTCTCCCAAGTGCTCCGAAAGCATTTTTGGTAAACCTGGCAAATCTTTTCGTCCCCTATTTTTTCACAGTCTGCACGCAGCAGCTCCTGTAGTCCCTCTGTCAATTCCATAATTCCCGTCCTCTCCCATTCGTCAGTCAGAACGCCTATAAAAATCTTCCATCATTCGAAACTCCTCAAAGGGAATGACAATATCCGTCGCCCCCTCTGCATAGGAAGCAAGCTCATAAACATCATAGCTTAAGCCAATCCCGTCCCCCGTCAAACACATAACAGTTGCTCTCGTACATGCCATGAGCGCCCGGAAACCAGTAAGCTTCATGCGTCAGGTATAACGAATTTACCCCCGCCGTGAACCCCTCGGGCAGCGTAATTTCTTCCCATTCCTCACTGTCCGCCGCAACCCGTCCCAGCCCGCCTTCCTCATTGTATACAAGAAAGAAACCAAAGTTTCTTGCACAGTAAGGAAACGTATAGCAGTCCGGATAATATTTCGACCGTGATACAGAATAGCCGTAGGGCATTGATGGTGGTATCCTATAGGGCAGATCGGTGGTAATGTCAGCCGGTTCCACTTCTCCTGCCCCATTCAACCGATGACAAGTTATCTTATCTCCTCTCACCAAATATAAAACATTCTCGCAAATATCCATCGTTAGATAGCTTTGATATTCGTATCCGTCGTAAAGCTGTCCGGCATCAGGCACATTCTCATCCAGCAAGGTAAGCTCCGTTCCATCCTTCCTTACCCTGTACAGCAGTATCTTTTTTCCGTAGGGGCTGATGTCCGGCACCTCCAAAAAATAAACCCAGTCGCCGTAAAGACAAAACCATTCGCCCCGCTGCTCGGAAGCCGCCTCATACAGTACGGTCCTTTCCAGCGTGTCCGCATCATACCGCCCCAGTATCCGTAAAAGTATCCGTCCTCCGTCTGCACAAGCCTTCCCGTATTATCCTGAAAGTACGGCACGCTGCCAAAGACCGGCTCATTTTCCGCCCCGCCCGTTTCCTGCACAGCATTCTCTTTTCCGTCCGGCAGCCCTGCCATACAGCCATTTTCCCCGTCCGGCAGCCCTTCCACACCGCTGTCGAAGATGGAAGTCTCTTCCTTGTTTTCTTTGAAAGGCATCACACATGCGGCAACTGCTGCCGTCATCAAGCAGGCTGATATAAAAAACACTGCTTTTTTCATCTGTATTCTCCTTTTCTTTTTAATCACTTTTTAGGCGTTTGCAAAACTCAGTAATTATTCTGTTGTCATTGTGCGCCTTGTATATTCTAACGCAGACGCGCTTCCGTCTATGGCATCATGCCCTCTTTTATCCGAAACGCCTCATAGGGGATAATGATATCCTGCGCGCCGTCCGCATAACTGGAAAGCTCATAAACGTCAAAATGTATGCCGATGCCCTCCTCCGTTAGGAAAAAACGCTCCGGCTCCTGTGCAATTCCCTTTGCCTCCGACGGCAGTCCGCACAATTCCAGATATGTCGAAACAAGCGCCTCGACTTCTTCCTCTGTATTATCGACAAAGTCCAGAAGAGCAAGACGATCCCCCGTTCTTCTGTCAAACACGTAATAGTCATCCCAATACATGCCGTGCGCCCCCGGAGACCAGTAAGAATATTGCGATATATCCACCACAAGGTACCTTTCACTTACATAGGATACAGACGCGCATATGGTGACAGTGCTTTCTTCTGCAACTGCCCTCTTCTCCTCTTCTTCTATATCCGGATTTTCTTCCAAAACCTTACAAAATACCTCATTTGCTTCTGCAAGAACCGCTTCATGCTCCCGATACAGTTTCTTTAAAAAAGCATTGATTTTTCTGTCTGCCTCCCCCTGTTCATACAAATACAGCTTGTCAAGCTGTGTGGGCAGGGCTATCACATCGCCCTTCGGCCCTGTCTTTACACTCTCTGTATAGCCAAGTTCATTCGTTTTATCCTCATCATAAATACATACAAGCTGCGGCCAAACATCCGCTCCTCGTTCCGCCTCTGCAAGCGGCAGCCGATAAATACTCCCGCCTTGCTCCGTCACAGCAAAATAGTACAAGTAATCTCCCAGCACAAAAAAACGCTTCATCGGAAATCCCATTGGGTATTCCGAGAAATAGTGTTCGCCCTCCATGGAAAACAGGCAGGTACGCTCCCCCTCCCAGTTTATCCGGTAAAGCAGCCACACGCCCTGCTGCTCTTCTTCTCCTTCCATCCATGCCTCAAAGTACATGCCGCTTTCGTCATAACTGCAAAAGCGAAGCTCCTGCTCAGATTCATACCACACTTCCCACTCACTTTCGCTTTCCTGCCCGCGCCGCATCCAAATCTTTTGGTCCACACTGTAAAATAAAGAATTATGGGTAAACAGCAGATGGTCGGAATAACGCAGGCTTTCCGGCAGACCCGCCGTTATATTTTCCACGATTCCGCTTTCCGCATTCACGCGGATTAACCACCCATATTCCTCGCTGCAGGCAAAGAAATAGCCCAAGTTTCTCACACAGTAAGGAACCGACGGCATGTTCCAGTAAGAAAGGTAGGTGTCGCTTGTATGAGGCGCACGAAATCCTTCCGGCACCATGCCATACAGGGTATCCGCCATATCTATCCGCTCCACGCCGCCGTCCGGTTTTATCCGGTAGCAGACTACCGCTTCGTCATGCATCAGGTACAGAATATCTTTCTCTATGTCCATCGCCGTATACTGCCGATAGCTTGACCCGCCGGCATACATACCCGTATCCGGCACATTTTCATCCAGCGCCGTAAGCCCTGTCCCGTCCTTTTTTACACGGTACAGGATACTCTTTTTCCCATAGGGACTGATATCCGGTATTTCCAGAAAATAAATATACGACTCGTCCATGCAGAACAGCCTGCCATTCTGCTCGGAAGCCGCCTCAAACAGCACTTCCCGTTCCAGTGTATCCGCATCATACCGCGCCAGCACACCGCCCCAATAACCGTAAAGATATCCGTCCTCCTCCTGTAAAAGCCCTCCCGTATCATCTCGAAAATACGGCACATCGGAAAAAGAGCTGCGCACTAAATAAGTGCGGCAGCTCTCAGACAAACCCTTTTTCTGCATATCCCATGCTGCCCGCAGGGATTCTCCCTGTCCGGTGACAGAATCCCAATTTGCCACAGCAGCTCCCATCAAAAATACTGTTGCCCACAGCGCCGTTTTTTGCCACATCATATATTGCCTTACCCTTCTCTTTTGTCGCCTGATTTTATCATACCTGATTTTTTCCAAAACCGCAACAAAGAACGTTATTTGCCGGCGCTTAATCTTCCGAAAGCATCTTTACCGGTTCTATCCGGCGTATTCTTGCCGCACTGATAAAGCAAGAGGCAACTGCAATCACTAAAATTCCTAAAACCGTGACCCAAAGCCATACAGACGCAATCTGTATCTCGCATTTTTGAATACCAAAACCGGAGAGAAATACCGTGACAAGCCTGCTGATGCACACGCTCCCTATTGCAGCTCCCAAAATGGCTCCTGCCAGTATCACCGGTATATTGACAAGCAGCGTCTGCATAATAAGCTGCCCCGTCGTAAATCCAAGCGCCTTGTCGATGCCGTAATTCTTCCTTTCTTTTGTAATTTTCGCTTTTACCAAAAGCAGCTCCACCATAACCACTACTACAATCGTAATACTCACAAAAATAAGGCAAATCAGCTTCATTGCAAAACAAATCGTGAACATAGAATCCTCTGTCAGCTTTTCCGATTCAGAAATATTCAAATCCGGAAATGCCTCCGTCAGTTTTTGCTGCACATCCGCAAAAGAAATCCCCTCCTTCAGATACACGTAAAGCGTCACGGACGGCATTTCCCCATTCAGGCGCCGCGCACCCTCGCTGTTCATCATCGCCTTGATTCCGGCATTGTTAAATTTCTGGTCCACACCCGAAACCATATAGTCTTTACGTTCGCCGATACCCTCCGCGTAAATCATATCGCCTACCCCGACGGAAAGCCTTTCTGCCACTATCGTCGTTACCACAATCTCATTGTCATACAGTGGAAGCCGTCCCTCCAGCAGCATTTCATTTTTGATATCCTGCGGTGCATTGTATACGTCGCAGGTCAGGCTGATCTGCTCTTCTCTTTCATTATAAAGCCGAACAGAACAGTTATTGTAATAAAGCACCTTTTCTACCTCCTGCCAGTCCTCTAACAGCCTGCCCACGTCATCAAGATTTTCCCCCGTCACAAAAACATCCCCTACTTCAAGACCGCTCATCTGCATGAGTTTATCCTGATTTGCCGCAAAATTCTGATACATGCCAAATCCGATTACCGTCACAAACGCCTGCAATGCAATAATACAAAATACTGACAGATTTTTTCGTTTCTCTCCCAATATGCTTTTTCCTGCAATGGCAAGGTTTTTCGGCAGCCTGCAGGTATGAAGCGGAAAATGGTTTTTCTTAAAATTATGCGTGTGAACGCCGCCCCGCAGCGCGTCAAGCACCGTAACCCGGCCGTATACCCGCCCCGCCCAAAACGTTGTCAGGAAAACTACGCCCAAAAGCATAAAAAGAGAAGTACCCGCTGCCGGCAGCGAAATCCCCATTTCCCAGCTAAGCCCCAACAGCATACCTTCCAGACTGCCAACCAGACGGCTTCCCAGAACTCCGGCCAAAAGTCCAAGCACGCCGCCCAAAACGGCAATCCCCATCATTTCCAAAAGCAGCGCCGCCCGAAGCTGCACCGATGTATATCCTGACGCTTTTAGAATGCCAATATTTTTCAAATTCAACTCCACAAAATCCCGTACGGAAAACCGGATGATAATAACCGCTACCGCCAGAATCAGAACAGAAAACAAAAAAATAATACCCATCCCGATATCGGACATAATGGAAACACCATGGCTCATGGCTGTCCAGTTTAATCCCAAATTCATGCCATTTGCCAGCTCCGGAATTTCCTTCGTCAACAATAACGACACCTCTTCATCAAATCTCCACGCGCTTTCTCCTTTCTTCAAACGCGCCTTGTACTGACGGTAACAATATTCTGCAATTGCCGGTTCCTCTTTCAGCATATCCCCCATACATGCATCCGTAATATAACAGCTGTAAATATTAATATTCAGAGGATTGGCAAAAAGCGGATCGTCCACAAAGCCTGCCACCGTAAACCGGTACTCCTTCTCGTAGAGCGTCAGATAAATGGCATCACCGATTTCATATCTTCCCCCATATTTTAAATAGCTTGGCAGCAAAATCGCATCATAAGCGGGATTCTCCACCGCAGGTATCTGTCCAAGACGCCGTGTCTCTTCCATGGGCGCAAACAGAAAACCGTATTCCGCCGCTTCCATCTCCAAATCTTTCCGATACTTTGCGCCAATCACGTAGAGACAGCCGCCTGCTTCAAATTCCTCCACCTCTTCCAAATCCGTAAGCAGCGTTGTCAAGCGCTCTTCGCAGTCAATATTTGTCATATAAAACCAGTCCGGCGTATGCATCGCCTCGTATGCTTCCTCAATTACCCTTTCCGTTCCTGTCAGCACCGATATGCTGACATACAAAAGCAATGCTGCAAGCGCCGTTAAAAACAGCAGGACAACCGTATCGCCTTTTTTCTTTTTGATATTGTTTTTGGCAATAAACCACAGAGAACCCATCACTACCACCCCATTTCCTCCAAAAACTTTTTCAACCTTTCATGCCTTTCCCCATCGCCGCTCTGATATGCGCCAAGCTGTAATTCTCCCGTAATTACGCCATCCTTTAAATACAGCACTCTGCTCCCGCGCCGCGCCGCCTTCATATCGTGCGTCACCATCACAATTGTCTGCCCGTTTTCATGAATCTTCGTCAAAATATCCAGAAGCCGCCTCGTGTTCTCAGAATTTAGGGCGCCGGTCGGCTCGTCTGCAAAAAGTATCTCCGGTGCATTGATAATACCCCGCACCATCGCCGCGCGCTGCTGCTCACCGCCGGAAAGCTGCGTCGGAAATTTGTAAAAAGCATTTTCCGAAAGCCCGACTGCAAGAAGCAGCTTCTTCGCTTCCTCTGCAAGCTCCTTCCTGCCCCGTCCCGACAAAAAACCGCTTACCATAACATTGTCCAGAACACTCATGGTATCGTTTAAATAATTTTGCTGAAACACAAAACCACAGTGCTTTCTCCTGAAAACCGCAAGCTTATCATTTGTATATTTCGATATTTCTTCTCCCCTGTAGGAGATGCTTCCCAGCGTCGGTCTGTCCATACCCGACAGCGCATACAACAGCGTGCTCTTTCCGGAGCCGGAGTTTCCCATAATAACGGCAAACTCTCCCCTCTCCACCGTCAGATTCAGATTTTTTAACACATGCTGCTGCACGCTTTCATTTGAAAATGTCTTGCACAAATCCTTAGCCGTAAGTATTGCTTCCATATCCGCTCCCATCTGCGCTGCTTTTATCCTGCCAGCCGTAAGGCTTACGGATTTGCGCCTCCCGTATACGGGGCTGCAGCGCACAGGCGCAAATCCTATGGGGAATTCTCCCCAGGCATCTCCATTATAAAATGCAGCATTTAAAAAATCTTAAGCCGATTCCTGTTTATTTCTTAACTGATTCTTAAATAAGGCGGTTTTTTGAGATTTTTCATTCTCCGGCGTATCTAAAGAAACCCTTTATTTATGGGCTTTTTCCCACATTTTCATTTTTTCTTTCATGCCGCTTTAAATTCTACTAGTGACATTACTAGTGACACTTTTCTTTGCCATATCCTCCAGTGCCACCCGCTCTGTTGAGCTGGTCCATGTTGTACTAAAACGCCCTGCGCCGTTTCCCCTTATACCCCTGCTGTAAATGTTGTTATATTCCGGAAGGAACGAACGTAGCAGCATGGAAGCCCTCGAAAGGCGGAGCCTGCGCAGCGCCTTTTGCTCTACGCTCCTAACCTTTGCCTCACCGACTCCTGTGCATGCGCCAATTTCCCGATAGGTACGCCTGCTACAATACCTCTGCCGCAGGACAAAACCCTGTTCAGCCGGCAGCCTGTCTACCTGAACCCACAGTATACGGGCAAGCTGTTCACGCTGCAGCCGTTCCAGCACATCTATTTCCAAATTATCGGCAGCAGGCAGCAGTTCTCCCAGCTCCCTATTATGGCTGCTGCCGGCAGCAGGCGCTTCTAGGCTCTCCGCCCTTTCCATGGCGGCAAACCTTTCCAGTTCCCTTACATGGCTTACGGGCACACCCATTCTTTTAGCTGCTTCCTCCCTTGTAGGCGCCCTGCCGGCACATAGAAGGAATGCATTGAAAAACTCTTTATACCCTATAAGCTCCTTTACCGCATAATCCGGCATGCTGGCGGTATTGCCTGCCGCTTGTGCATATCGGGACAGGCGGCGCTTTATCAGGTATCCCGCATAGGTAATGAACTGGCACCCGCGCCCCGAATCGTACCCCTCTACGGCGTCATACAGGGCAAGAAAGCCTTCCTGTGTTATGATGTAAATGCGTAAAGTGCCTATATCTCCTTTCCCTTCCGGTTGGGCTGCATATAGGTGCGTAGTGTGTGTTACCGGTTTCCGGTAACCGCCCCGTGGGAAGGTGGTGCTTCTTACGGGGCTTTTTCTTTTGTTCCGGTTCTGCCCTGCGGAAGGTGGTGCTTCCTGCAGGATGCCTTGTCCTGACTGATTATTTTTCATTCGTCATCAGGTACGAATGGACTGTTTACTACTTGCCGTTCCTCTCCTGCCTGCTTTGGCAGCAGCCTTATGGAATGTGGTGCTTCCAAGTAAGGCGCTTCTCCTTTCCCTTCCGCTTGTGCCGTCATGCACTGCTGCCGCCTGACCCTTTCTGTGCGGCGTCGCACTACTATTCGATGATTTCTGTTACGTCCACACCCAGAGCGGCGGCTATCTTTCCCAAAGTGGCAATTTTACAGCCACCTTGCTTCATAATGCGGCGGTATGCCGCATAGCTGATACCTGCGGAACTGCAGAGGTCATAAGGATTCATGGATTTTCTTGCCATTGCAAGCTGAACTTTGTCCTGACTGATTTTTAGGTTAGACATTACTGTTGACATTTGTTTTCCTCTCTTTCTAAGAAAATTATTGACAGAACAATTTTGTTCTGATATACTTATTTTACAGTACATTTTTGTTCTTGTCAATACCATTTTAGTACATTTTTGTTCTTTATATTTTCGTTTAATTATGCTATGCTACATTTACGGAGGCTTAGCATAATGACAGTTGGTGAAAAAATTAAAGAACTACGGATACAAAAGGGTATGACACAAAAAGAGCTAGGTAAAAAGTGCGGTTTTGCTGATTCTGCTATAAGGCGTTATGAGTTGGGCAATGCCAATCCCAAGCTTGAAACCATTCAAAAGATATCCAATGCTTTAGAAGTTCCCATATGGACACTTTTAGGTATATCAAAGCAGGAAGCCGTACTGGCTTACGAAAATGATTATTTCAACAAAACCGAATACGAAACTTCTGAATTATCACCAATGATAAAAAACAATATAATTCAAGAAGCCCGATTCAACAAACTAAAGAACGCCTACAACTCGTTAAATGATTCAGGACAGCAGGAAGCAATAAAGCGAGTAAAGGAACTAACTGAAATCAGGCGTTACACTGAAAAATAGCACCATGACAATGTACTGTTGCCATTTGATTACCTTGTTTTCTTTTTTTGTCTTGACAGATGAAAAATCATCTGTTACAATATATACTATCAGATGACTTTTTATCTGTCAAGGTTTTTTTAGATGATTTTTTATCTTCTCTATGTTATAGTGTAGTAAGTAAGTAAGCAACAGGAGGCACACTATGACAGCAGGCGAACGGATAAAAGCAGCACGAAAAAAAAATAATCTTACGCAAAAAGCACTTGGTGAAAAATGCAATATGCCAGATTCTCAAATAAGGCAATATGAACTTGGTATGGTAACTCCTAAGCTAGATACCTTACGCCGAATAGCTACCGCCTTAAATATTCCTATTAGTGACTTAATTGGCGATTGGAACGATTATTCTTATGATGAACTTAAAAAAGATTCTATGAGAAATACTGTCCAACTTGATGAATTAACCGAATGTATAAGAAAAGGTCGAATAGATACAATAAATAGTTTTCTAGACTTGATGAATGATGAAGGTCAAAAAAAAGCCGTAGAACAAGTAGAGTTGCTTACCAAAATACCAGAGTTTCAAAAAGAAAATCCATATCAATAATTTTGTGACTTTCATTAAACCATGACAATATAATATACTTACCAAGGAGCCGGAGGGGCGACACATTCCAGCCACCTACTACATAGAAAGGAGCTGGTGCCGGTGATAACATGGATAGACCTTTTTACATTTATCATCATGCTTTGTGCTGTTATAACCCTTGTCAGAAATGATAAGCATAAAAAATAGCGCCCTCTCCCTGACAAGGTAGGCGCTATTTTGTAGTACTGACTTGCCGGGGTGGCTGGGACGAATCCAGCTTCCGGCTCCCTTGTTAAGTATATTATAGGTCACACACCGTCAAAAGTCAAACAAAACCGCACCATGACAATATGATATGATTACCAGGGGAGCCGAAGGGGCGATATGCCAGCAGCCGGACGTTTAAGGAAGGGAGCTGGTGCCAATGGTTACATACAGCGATTTATTCACTTTTGTAATTATGCTTTGCGCGGTTATAACTCTTGTTTTAACTCTAAAGAAACGCAAAAAATAAGCGCCCTCGCTCTGACAAAGTAAGGCGCTTATTTTTTTAGCTATACTCTGCCGGCGGCTAGGTGTATTCTAGCTTTCGGCTCTCTTGTTAAGCATATTATAGCAGTACGGCGGTTTATTGTCAATAAAATACTGCGGCTCCCGCGCCAACGGGAACCGCACCGATAGGACTATACAGGCACTTGCAGCCGGTATATATGCCACCTCACAGGCATATTATACCATTCCTGCACCTGTTTTGTACAGGTGTATTTTTTATACCCTTCTTGCAGATAGGAGCGTGATAGAATGCCACTAACCCAATGCCCCGAGTGTGCCGGCAAAATAGGCAGCAGGGCTTTCCTATGCCCGCATTGCGGCTTTCCCCTGCTGCCTGCTGCCAGCAAGTATACAGGCAGGCAGTCAAGGAAGCGCCGCCCCAACGGGTCCGGTACAGTAGTAAAAATGTCCGGCAGGCGTAAAAACCCGTACCAGGTACGCGTAAATACCCATATCAATGAGGACGGCTACCCTGTTTATGACGTGCTTGCAAGCTATCCGGACAGGGTAAGCGCAGAGATTGCCCTTGCGGAATACAACAAGGCGCCATATAACCCACAGGACAGAAAGAAGCTGTTCAGCGAGGTATTTGCTTCATGGTATCTCTGGAAGTACAAGGAACCCATCACGGCAGCAGGCAAAAAGACCAGCTCCCAATACTGTACCGTGTCAGCATACAGGAAATGCCCCACCCTCCACAATATGCCCATGTGGGACATACGCGCGGTTGACCTGCAGGCACTTCTTGACAATCAGGAGCTTTCACATGCCATGCTGGAGCATATGCGGAACCTGTTTAGGCAGATGTACAAATACGCCATACAATTCGAGCTGGTGCCGAAAGACTATTCGCAGTATGTGACGATAAGCAAGGCTGATGATGACGTGCATGGCGTCCCATTTACGCCTGATGAACTGCGGGCACTATGGGCGCACAGGGAAATCCCATTTGTAGATACCGTCCTGATATACTGCTACTCCGGTTTCCGGATTAACGAGCTTGCAGGCATGCCGCTTGATGATATCGACCTTATAGGGCGCACCTTCACGGGCGGGCTGAAAAACCGCTACAGCCGTAACAGGACTGTCCCTATCCATTCCGCCATCTATGACATGGTATGCCGCAGGTATAACCGGCAGTTCCCGAGCCTCATATACCACACAGCAACGGACAGCATAACCGAGCCGCGCTACAGGGAATACTTTAACAGCGCCCTGCTCTCCTGCGGTATCACTACAGGGCATACGCCCCACGACTGCAGGCACACCTTCAATGTACTGCTTGACCGTGCCGGCGTTGAAAGAACCGTCCGCTATAAACTCATGGGGCATAAGGGACAGGACATCAACGAAAATGTATATACACACAAGGATTTAGACCAGCTCAGGGCAGCAGTCGAAGCGATAAAGGCAGGGGCATAACGCAGGCTAATGCGCTGTACCCCTGTTTTTTACTAGTGACATTACTAGTGGCACTTTTTCTCAAGAATGCCGTATTTACTGAATTTCCAGCGATTTTCGGTTTAACTGATTCTTAAACAGCCCTGTTTTTGAGGGTTTTCTTTTTTGCGGGCTTTTCAAAATTTTCTTTTTAGAGAAATTATGATAATATGCAGACCCCATGAAAACTCATCTGCAGCATAAGCGTCCCCCTCATTCCAGTTCCCCGACAATCTGCCTCAGCTTGTCAATCTGCTCCGCCGAAAGCTTTTTCCTGCCAAGCAGCGCTGCAAACAATTTGTCGGCACAACCGTCGTAAATCTTATTTATCAATTCATTCGTCTCCGCCTCCTGCACCTGCTCCTTCGGTATCAGCGCATGGCACATAAAATTCGGTTCGGAGCGCGCAATCGCACCCTTTTTGATACATCTCTTAATCAGCGTATACGTTGTGTTTATATTCCAACCCGTTTCCTCTCCCAAAACGCCCGCTATATACTTGGCTGTACAATCCCCCTCCCGCCAGAGCACACCCATCACTTTAAGCTCTGCGTCAAACAATTTGATATCCATCCGTTTCTTCTCCTCCTCTTTTCTCTAAAACACATAAGACTGCGGTAGTATATTTGTGCCTGTATACTACCGCAGTCTTATATGCTTGTCAATTTATTTTACTTTTTCATAAAAAGCAAACAGTTCTTCCAACGAATGATTCTGCAGGATGGGGACTGCCTGCCAAATCAATTCCCTATCCCAATCCCACCATCTTATCTCCAGCAGTTTTTGAATATCCGTATCGCAAAACCTTTTCTTTATCGGTTTTGCCGGTACGCCCCCGACAATGGTATATGGCTCTACATCCTTCGTCACACATGCATTTGCAGCAATAACGCTCCCATCGCCAATGGTGACGCCGGACATAATCTTCGCGCCGCCCGCTATCCATACGTCATTTCCAATCGTAATATCTCCTTTTGAACATGGATGTCCGGTTATATAGGAAAACTCCGGCATAATTGCGTTGAACGGGTATGTGGTACACCAGTCCGTCCGGTGTCCTCCCCCCAGCACGATTCTCACATCAGGACCTATGGAACAAAATTTCCCTATTTTCAGCCTTGTATCATCCCCATAATCCTCTATTGTGGGGATTCCATAGGTAAAATCGCCAACCTCGATATGAGGGCTGCCGTATACACTTTGATTTCTTTGCCGCAGCCTCTGCGCAAAGTAATCCATTTTAAGGCGGGGAGGCAGAAATTCTACAATTTCAATCTCCATCTTGATTGTTTCAGGCGGAAACTGCCGCAGGCACAAAATGCGGTGGTATTTCCTGTTCAGACTCATATCGCTGCATAAAAAAACAATATCATAACAAGGAAGTACTGCTTCCATTTCCGACACCGATTTTATTTCACATTCGAACAAGTCAGAGCTTGTTCTGTCCTCTGTCATCACAAGCTCCAGTTCAAACAGCTCTTCCGCACACGAGAGCCACTTTAACAGGCGTTCCATATCATCCATTTTTCCAATTAACAATGTTTTCACAGTCTCACATTCCTCCCGCCGCAGATTCCTTCTGTTTTTCGCTGCCGCTACACCTTTTTGACATACAGTCTCACAAAAAATCCCTCGTCATTGCCGTATTCCATGCCGCCTCCCATCCGCTCCATAAACATTTTGGCAAGATACAGCCCAAGTCCGGCGCCTTCTTTTCCCCGTGCATTCTCCCCTCGGTAAAACTTTTCGCACAGCAATGCCAATTCTTCCTCCGGCACGCCGCAGCCCTTGTCCTGAATCAGAATATACACCCCGTCATCAGCCTCTTTAAAGGAAACCGTTACGACACCGCCCGCGTATTTAAACGCATTGTTCACGATATTATCTATGACTTGAGACAGCCGCATCCTGTCAATATGTACAAGGCATTCGGGAATCCTGTTTAACAGCAGGATTTCTCCATAATAGCGCAGCTCGGCAAACATTTCTTCAATCACGAGCGAGCTTTCCTCCGCCGGCTCCACCCGCAGCACCTCCAGTTCTTCAAGCGTCGCTTTTAACATATTATCCGTCAGCTTCTCCATCATCTTTGCCTTGGCTGCAATAACTGCCACCTTCTCTAACGTATCCTGATTTTTCTCCTTGACCTGTATTACCTCGCACGCCGCCTTGATTGTGGCAATCGGCGTCTTCATGTCATGAGACAGCCCTGCCGTCAGCTCCTTTTTACTTTTGTTGGCACGATATTCGCTCTCCTTCGCCCGCTTGAGCTCCTCTCGCATCATATCGAAGCTCTCCGTAAACGCACCAAACGTATTGTGTTTTTCCATGGGAAGCAGAAACTCCAGATTTCCTTTTGCAATCTGCGCCGCAAATATTTTCAGACGCACAAAGGGGCGGACAAACCAAAACCACACTGCAAACAACAAAAGGAACCCTGCCGCCAGAAAGAGAAGGCAAAAAAACAGACTGCCCCGCATAAGCGACTGCCTCGACTCTTCCCACAAGACGGCACTGTCATTCCATGCCGCCTTTCCTACGAGTTCTCCTTTTTCATAATAGTCCAGTATCACCGCTCCTGACTGCAGCAGTTCATTCATCTGCAGCTTATAGTCCTTGTCAGTAAAAAGAAGAAGTCTGCAGCCCAGCCTTTCCGCCCCGTCTCTCCCCTCTTTCGCAACACATTCCGACAGCATTTGCATTCTCTCATTAAATAATAGCGTATCCCGCGCCCTGTATTCCGCTTTAGAACATATCGAAAACAGGAAAAACAGTGCGCATGCTGTCACGGCAATATGCATCAGCACCAAATATCTTATCTTCAATGGTATCCCTCGCCTCACATTCCCTCTGCACAATAAAACGCTGCAAAAGCCTCTTTGTCAAGTGTCAGTGGACAGCATATACCCTACTCCCCATACTGTCTGAATCAGCTTCGGTTCGCCGGGATTTTCTTCCAGCTTCTCCCGCAGCTTGCGGATGTGCACATTGAGCGTACCGTCACCATAGCATTCATCTCCCCATACCGCCAGAAAAAGCTTTTCCTTTGTCACAATTTTATTCCGGTTATCATAAAGACATTGCAGCAGGGCAAACTCTTTCGCCTTAAGCTGCACCCGCCTGTCTCCTATCACAGCCGAAAGCGTCTCTTCCGACAAAGACAGGCTCTGACTGCCGCCGTCCTTTGGCTTTTCCTCACATCCGACGCAGACCTTTCCCTCGCCGCCTGACTCCCCGCCACGTGCCGATACCGTCCGCCCCGCTTCCATGGCACGCTGCATCCGGTTTAAAAGCACCTTCACCTTGGCAAGCAGTACGCTTAAGGAATAGGGTTTTTTGATATAATCGTCGCCGCCTATGTTGAGCGCAATCAGCACATCATCATCGCTCTGTCTTGCACTGATAAAAAGTATGGGCATATCTGTCTGCTCCCGCAGCCGTTTGCAGAGTGTAAAACCGCTCTCCTCGGACAAATTGATATCAAGCAGCAGAATATCCACCGTATTCTGCTCCAAAAAAGCAAGACACTCCTGCGCACTTTTTACAAATGCGCAGGAGGTGTCAAACATATTAAAATATTCACATGTCATTTCAGCCAGTTCTATTTCGTCGTCCACAAGCAGGCAATTATAATGCATGGTATCCTCCATTACAAAGCGTTGCCCTACAAAAGGCACGTTCTTCCTTCTTTTCTCAGTATTCGGAACCAAGCACCGCCAGCTTCTCTTTGATTTCATTTGCCGTTCCCAGAATCATGCTGACGGATGCCGCAATCTCCTGTGCCGCAGCCGCAAGCGTCTGTGTCCTTCCGTTCACGCCGTCTACGGTGTCTAAAAGCTTGCGTGTATCTGTGATGATACTGCTGACCGAATGCATAATCCTGCCCTGACTGGCATTGCTGCGTGTTGCCGTATCCCTTGATTCGGTAGCCAGCTTGTTGATTTCGTCCGCCACCACAGCAAATCCTCTGCCGGCCTCTCCTGCCCGCGCCGCCTCTATATTGGCATTGAGCGCAAGAAGATTGGTCTGCGAAGCAATACTGACAACTTCATCATTATTTTGCGCAAGCTCCTTCAGGAAATCACTGATTTCATCCATAGAACGCGACAACGCTTCACAGAAAGCTGTGACATCTTTGATATCCGAGGAAATCTCTGCACTGTCCGCCGCATTGTTTTCGTTGCCCGCCGCCATATCGTCAACCGATTGGTACAAAACATCAAACTCCTGATTGATTTCCTGCAGGGTGTGCAGTATCAGCTCCTTCTGCTCCTCGATATGCTGCTTATCCGCCGCAAGCTGGGCAGCCAGCTTTTCAGCCGTCGCCTTCTGCTCTTCCACTTCTTTCTTAATATAATAAATACAGTTGTTCTTCTGATTAAAGCCGTTAAATATGGCATCCGCCATCTGCTCACAGGAATCATACCCACAGCAGGAGCAGTTGATGTGGCGCTCTGCCGCCGTGTTCTTATTCATCTCCCTGAAAATTACATCCCGCTCCGCCTCCGTGGGATGCCGGTACGTGCTTTCCGCCGAGCGGTCGGTATATGCGCGCAGATAATCCTCCAGACGCAGCTTTTTAAACTGGCTGTTCAATTTCTGCAGGCGCTTTTCAGGTGAAAGCTTTTTTGCCCACGCACTTTTTGCGCCGTTCTTTTTGGAAGATTCCCTGATTTCCAAAAGTGCCTCCAGCACATCATCATTGTGAGCGTTCTCCGGCTCGCAGCCCGTTCCGTAAATACAGCCGGAAGAACAGTTCAGCGCATCAATAAAAAGATATTTCGTTTTATTTTCCGCAATCCTGTTTTTATTGTGCTCTAAATAATGATACATGTGCTTTTCGCCCTCAATCTGACGGATAAACACACTTTCGCCTAAAAACCAGTAAACATTTTCTTTGAGTCCGCCCGGCATAGGGTAGATGGAGCCTAAACCGTATTCAATCTCATCAGACTGGAATGCGCCGTAAACCTGATGCTCCCTGACATATTGCATCAGATGCGCAAAGGTAACATTGTATGTAATCACCCCTTTATTGTTGGGGTCGTCAATTTCCATCTTTTTTGCAATGCACGGGCTGATAAAGGCAAGCTTGTCTGAAACGCCCATTTCCTTTCTTGCATAAATTGCCGCACACATCATAGGACTCTGTACCGGAAAAAGCTTCGGCAGAAGCTCGGGCAGATTGCGCTCGATATAGCCGACCACGGCTGGACACGGCTGGGAAATACCGCCTGTAAAGCCGTATTTTTTCACATAATTCAGATACCCCCATGTGGTGATGTCAGCGCCAAAGGAAACGCTTATCATACGGTTGACGCCTAATTTTTTCAGCCCGCCAAGCACCCGCCCATAATCCTGCGGATAGTTTGCCTTGAAAGCCGGCGCAATCAGAACGGATATCCGCTCGCCGCGTTTCAAATCTGCAAAAAAGCGCTCCGTATCGTCATTGTATTCCCTTGCACCATGCTCGCAGACATCAAAGCAGGCGCCGCAGGCAACACATTTGTCCCCGTCCACATCAATCCGGTTTTTGCCGTCCGCCTCATGAGATACGCACGCCCCCGTACAACTGCATACGCTGATACACTTATTACACCCAATACATTTGTCATTTGTAAAAACCAATGCTGCTTTTTCTTTTGCCATTCCATCCCCATGCCTTCCCTGCCCGCATTTCACAAAGCGGCTGCGCCTTCTTTGCAGGGCAAAATGTTTACTGCTATTTCCTTCTTTAGTATAACACACAGGCACGGAAACTGACAATATTTTATCTTTTTCCTAATATAAAACCGGAAGCTTCTCCTTTGTTACTGCGAAAGGACTGTCATACATCTCGCGCAGAACCGCATTGGTATTGAACTTTTCGCTTGTGCAGAACTCATGGGACCATGTCATATAGCTTGCCCAGCCTATCCCTTCTTCTGCGATTGCCTTTGCCGAAGGAAGAGTACCCGTCTCGCCGATAAGTACCAGTTTGGGCGTGGAAGTGATTTTTATCAAATCATCATAATTTTCTCTTTGGCTTGTATGACAATGGGCAGCAGAATAGATATCTCTTGAAATCACATCCACCACATCATCCCCGGGATAACATTCTGCCGCAGGCGCATTCCACACCCAGATAAGGTTGTGAAGCCCGTGCACCGTGGTATAGCGCTCATACATCAGGCGGTAAAGCCGCTTTACCGTTTCCGCACCTTTTACGCCCCACCAGAACCAGTTGCCGTCGCCCTCGTGGAAGGGCCTCCACAAAATAGGCACGCCTTTGTCCGCAAAAGGCCTGAGTATGCCTGCCATCACGTCCAAATCCGAGAGAAACGCCCTGTTCTCAGGCGTGCCGTTTATCACAGCCTTCGCTGCGTCAAAATCCGTATTTTCGGCAAAAAAAGACTTGGAACGACCGCCGAGGGGGGAAAACCAATGCCACGTAAAAGTAATCAGCCCTTTTACTTCGGCCCATTCCCACGCCCGCTTTAAGGTTCCGTAATTTTTTTCCACTTCCTTCATGCATTCCGCATCCGTGTCGGCATAATTGATATTGGGCGAATAAGAAAGCAGCTCAAAGCCTAAAAGTGCCGGCTGCTTTCCTGTTACTGCTTCGATGTAATGAAGCTCCTCCTGCTCCATCGTCTGTGTATGCTGCCCCGTTATAATCTGGCTATAGGTAATATCAGAAAGGTACTGCATCACATTTTTTACACATTCCTGTGCTCTTGCATTGCAAGGTACTGCTATCTTATCACTCATGGCACTCCCATCTGCGTGCCCCCTCACGCGCTAAAATAAAGCAGGATAGAAACACTTTATCCTCCGCTTCTGTCAGATAAGCGCATTATACTACCGGCAGAAAGAATCGACAAGCACCTTTTCGCCTCTGCTATCTGCGGTATTTCTTTTCTATTACGGTCACATAGACCACCATTGCGGCAATCGCTTCCAGCATGGCCCCCAAAACAGAAAGCAGAATATATGGCGAATTCTGCCCGCCTAAAAGAGGCAGTCCCAAAAGGGCAAAAACAACGCCAAACACACACCAAAGCTTTCCCAGCGCACGGTTATACGCCTTTACGTCGGTTACGGGAAACACTTTTGCATTTGCCCAAAATCCAAATGCCGACTTCTTTTTAGAAAAAAAGTTGTAGATACCCAAGCCGATAAAGCAAAGTGCCATCAAAAACCAAATACAAAATGCAGCTATCATCAAACCACCTCTATTTCAGGAAAAATCCGTCTATTTTCATATCGGTATTGAACACGACTGTGTAGGTCACATTCCGGTTTTCATAGGAAGCCACGACAACAACTGTTGCATATTCCACTCCCTGCGAGCTCTGCCCTACCGCGGCAATGCTTTTATATTCCAAAAAGGCGCCTGCCTGACGCTCCACATCCCCCATAATGGCTGCCAAATCCTCCTGTGGCAGGGCCTCCTGCATCGCGGCGCTCATCATGTCCATGCCCTTATCATACTCTCCGGCAGTCAAAAAATCGAGAAACTCCGTGGCTGCTCCCTTCACTTCTTTTTCGTCAAAGGCATCCGGCAGCTTTGTGCCGCACGCAGAAAGAGAAAAAAGCAGCGCTGCAACGGTAAATAACGCGACAAACCTTTTTATAGACCCTTTGTAAAATTTTGTTTTCGTTGTTTTCATCATTTTCATTCCTTTCGTTTTCTGTAATAGCCGGATTAGGGGGGCAAAAGCCCTGTCAGAAAATGTTGGTTGTCAATTTGACCTAAGAATAGGTGTAAACGATTTTCACTTTAGAGGCTCATTGAAATGTTTGGCGCAACGGAGTGCACACCTGTTCTCAGTTTAAATTGACAGCAGGCAACTTTCATCAGAGCTTTGACACCCTAATCACAGCCGGTGATTGCGAAACGTTGATTTTCTGGTTTCAAATTGCGCATAATCTCGAGCGAAAGCGCGTCTGCGTTAGAATATACGAGGGGCACAATGACAATTTGCCGCCTGATAGCAGCGGATTCCCGCAAACAGCGTAATTGCCGCCATAAACGCGGCACATACCTCGATTCCTGCAATCCCTGTTCCCCATACGGCTGGCAGAATCACAACGGCTGCATCTAACAGGGTATGCAGGAAAATAGCGGCAAGGAGGAAAAGTGGCTTTCGTCTTCGAACACCGTACATCACCAAAAGGGAAGCACCCACGTGAAAGGTTATGGCAAAAAGACGCTCTATACCAATGATAAAAAGGCTTCCTGCGCCGACAAAAGGCAATGCCGCCTTATCGGTAAATAACTGCAGCGCCGCCCCAAGAAGCGGTACTCCCACAAGTACGATGGCTTCTATGCCGCCATGCCCCAGCCCAAATGCCAGTCCGTGTTCACGCTCCTGCTTTCCTTTGAGAAAAAAACAAATGGCAATCCACCTAGCCGTCTCTTCAAACAGCCCCGCCGTCAGCCCCAGAAACAACCCGTAAGTCCATGGGTTTAACTGTAAAACGCCATACCACGCATATTGCGGCAGCACAAACTTAAGCAGCGGAATCCGAATCAGAAGCTGGCTTATGACAAAAGCCAACGCACCCGGCAAAAATGCTTTTCCCATCCCTTTCTTCCTGCGCCCGAGCATCACCACGCCCCCAATGGGTACCCCAAAGCATATCACCACCCCAAACAACAGCCCCACAAACAGCATACCGCCACCTCCTTCCCGTTTCACATCTTTTTTGGATTCGGGTGTCAAACTCCTATTTGCCAGTCCCGAATTGTGCATCTTGTATATTCTTACAGCAGATTCTTAAAAAACGCCGGCACCAAAGTCATGCGGGCATGACTTGCGCCGTATTTTGGCATTATGCTCCGCAATCCTCTATCCTATCTTTCCCCATACGCACCCTATACTGTTTTCATTTTAAATTTCCCCCATCAAAAAAGCAATATGCCTTACCTAAGGTATGGTATATTGCTCCTAAAATACAGTTTTTGTTTCTATTTCATATGGACCGCCGCCTGCCAAAGCCTTCTCCCTCACCCCACAGGCAGCATCACCTTTACCGTAAACACTCCCTCTTTCCACGCAAACTGCACGTCGCCACCATAACGCTCCACTACCTGACGGATGCTCCCGATTCCTACGCCCTCATGCCCTGCCTTTTCCGAAACAAAACCGCCCTTCGTCCTGACCGGCTTCCTGCCGCTGCTGTTTTCCATGGTGACGGAGATAAACTGCCGCACTTTATTTATGCGCAGCTTCACAAACCCGTCTTCCTCCTTTACAGCCGCAGCAATGGCATTGTCCAGCAGATTGCCAAACAGGGCGGTCATATCCATATCCCGCATAAAATCCAGTGACAGCTCGCCTACCTTAATATCCTCACGTATTCCTTCGCTCTGCATTTGACGCGCCTTGTCGTTTAAAATAATATTCAATAGCTTCTCTGAGGTATAATACTTTTGCCCGAGGCTGTTCAATATTTGGTGGATATTGCCTGCATACTCTGCCGCCGCTTCCGCCTTTTCACTGTCATACAGCTTTTCCATGGCAAGAATATGGTTGCGGATATCGTGAACCAGCTTTCTGGATTCTTCGTATTTTTCCTCTTCCCGCGCGTAATAACGATACTGCATTTCCGCCTGCCTGCGGTACAAATTCCGTTCCTGCTCCAGCCTGTGATTTTCGCTCATGACGTCAACCAGCAAGCAGAAATAGAGATTCAGTCCGATAAGCAGAATCAAATTTGCCAGCAGAAGAAGCACGGCTCCCTCCACCATATAAATCTGCATCAGGTATATCATGCTGTACATATGAAACACAGAAAACAAAGGCAGCAAAATGGATAAAAGCACCTGCCTCACCGTGACATGCCTTCCCGCTTTTTTTCCTACCGCCGTTGCAATCAGGCAAATCACCATGAATTCTATCATCCGATTTGACACCACCAACAGGATATACAGTAAATCTTCGGAATTTAAAAACAAAACGCCTGCCATCACCAGCATAGAAAAGCCCATGGTAACTGCCGCATCCGTCAAAAAAACGGCGGCGGACAAAATGAAATAAGGCACAAGACATGCGCGGGATGCTTTCAAAATCCATGCCGCCGCAAAAGGAAACAAGACGCCGAACATAAGATTGATCCAAAAGCTTCCAAACAGGGAAAGCGCCACATTTACCGCCGTGTACGCCGCCATAAGTCCCCAGGATACTGCGTTCAGCTTCGGCTGTCCCGCAATGCGGTATGCACCGTAAAACATGGAGCCAACAAGAAAGATGCTGCCCAGACAAGGAAGCACCACATACACTAAGATTTCCACTCAGATACCTCCCTCTCCTCTGCAAGATACTGGTTTAAAAGCCTGCGAAACTGTACCGATTTTTTTTGCGACAGCGGTATCCTGCTCCCGTCCGTCAGCGTCAGCTCATAGCCATAGATTTTCTCTACCGCATGGAGATTCACTACAAAGCTCTTATGAGGCATGGCAAAACCATATGCCTCCATCTCCTGCGCCACCTCCCTTAACTTACGCTTCAAATGCCAGAGACGGCCTGCCGTATGCAAAAGCACCTGCCGTTCGCAGTACTCAAAACACAGGATTTGAGACGGCTTCACATGGACAATGCCCTCCTTTGCCTGAAATTCCAACTCTTTCTCCGCCCGCACAAAGCCGTACGCACAGGCTTCGTCAAGCTGTGCGTACAACTCCTTCTCATTGAGCGGTTTTAGCAAATAGGCAAAGGCATGCACGGCAAAGGCAAAAATGGTATAATCTCTGTAGTTGGTAACGTAAATCAGCTTCACATCCTTGTCCGTTTCCCGAATCCGCCGCGCCGTCTCAATGCCGTCCATATCCGCCATATCGATGTCAAGCAGCAAGATGTCATATTTCTTTCCCGCCGCTAAAAGCGCCGCCCCGCTTGCGTAGCCGTCCGCCTGCAGCCGGACTTTATCATAATGCGCCAGCAGTTTTATCGTTTCCTCCAGCGTTTTCTCATCGTCATCGCAGACCGCTACCCGCAGCATAAAAAACCTCCTCTTTATTTTCTTCTCATTCTCCTTCTGATAGTGCACATACAAAGCAAATACAACACGCAGGCCGCCACGCCCCAGAGAAACATTTTAAAAAGCACAATATGCCACGCTAGCTGAAACCTCGCCAGTTGGTAATCCTGTATTCCCTTGTCAAGA
>WSLY01000029.1 GCA_013316825.1 Lachnospiraceae bacterium
AGATGGCACAGGGCGCAAAGCCCGGGGAGGGCGGGCATCTGCCGGGCGGCAAAGTATACCCGTGGATTGCCAAAACCCGTCATTCCACCCCGGGGGTGGGACTGATTTCCCCGCCGCCCCATCATGATATTTATTCCATAGAGGATTTGGCGCAGCTTATTTATGATTTAAAAAATGCAAACAAGGAGGCGCGTATCTCTGTGAAGCTGGTGTCTGAGGCCGGTGTCGGTACGGTAGCGGCAGGCGTGGCAAAGGCGGGTGCACAGGTCATTTTGGTGTCGGGCTATGACGGCGGCACGGGAGCGGCGCCGCGCACCTCTATCCATAATGCGGGGCTTCCGTGGGAACTGGGACTTGCGGAGACCCATCAGACGCTGATTATGAACGGTCTGCGAAACAAGGTGCGGATTGAGACGGACGGCAAGCTGATGAGCGGGCGTGATGTGGCGATAGCGGCAATTCTCGGTGCGGAGGAATTTGGCTTTGCGACAGCGCCTCTTGTAACCATGGGCTGTGTTATGATGCGCGTCTGCAATCTGGATACCTGTCCGGTGGGAGTGGCTACCCAGAATCCGGAGCTAAGGAAAAATTTCCGCGGCAAGCCGGAGTATGTCATGAACTTTATGCGCTTTATCGCAGAAGAGCTTCGGGAGTATATGGCAAGGCTGGGCGTGCGCACGGTGGATGAGCTGGTAGGACGAACGGATTTTTTAAAGATAAAAGAGAATTTGAGCGAGAGATATCAGGCGGTTGACTTAAGCGGCATTCTCTACAATCCCTATGAGGGCATGAAAGGAAAAGTAACCTTTGATGCAAAGCAGGTGTACGACTTTGCGCTGGAGAAAACCCTTGATGAAAGAGTCCTTTTAAAACAACTTGCAAAGGCGATGGAAACAGGGCAGAAGAGAAGCATAGAAGTGGATGTGTCCAATACGGACAGAACCGTGGGTACGATTCTGGGCGCCGAGATAACCAGACGTTTTGGCGATACGCTGGAGGAGGACAGTTACCGTGTGCTCTGCAGCGGCGCAGGAGGACAAAGCTTCGGCGCGTTTATCCCGAAAGGGCTGACACTGGAGCTTGTGGGCGACAGCAACGATTATTTTGGCAAGGGTCTTTCCGGCGGCAAGCTGGTGGTGTACCCGCCTAAGGGCAGCAGGTTTTTGCCGGAAGAAAACGTTATTATTGGCAATGTGGCGTTGTATGGGGCAACCAGCGGCAAGGCATTTATCAACGGCGTTGCGGGAGAACGCTTCTGCGTGCGCAATTCCGGTGCCGTGGCAGTTGTGGAAGGCGTCGGAGACCATGGCTGTGAATATATGACAGGCGGGCGCGTGGTGGTGCTTGGGCGTACCGGCAAGAATTTTGCGGCAGGCATGAGCGGCGGCATCGCCTACGTGCTGGACGAGGAAAACGACCTTTATATGCGGCTGAACAAGGAGATGGTTTCTTCTTATGAGATTACGTCAAAATATGACATGCAGGAGTTAAAGGAAATGATAAAAGAGCATGTGGCATTGACAAATTCGGAAAAAGGCAAGCTGGTGCTGGAACATTTTAAAGAATACCTGCCCAAATTTAAGAAAATCATTCCTCACGATTATGAAAGGGTGTTAAGGACCATTGTGCAGATGGAGGAAAAGGGCTTAAGTGCGGAACAGGCGCAGATAGAAGCTTTTTATGCAAATACAGGGAAAAAGGCGTAGAGGACTCTGTCTTGATTGATACGCGCGCCTCGGGCGCGCAGATAGGAGCAAAATATGGGAAAACCAACAGGCTTTATGGAATATGAGAGGGAGACGGCTGCGGCGGCAAAGCCTAAAGTGAGGGTGAAAAACTTTGATGAATTTCATGCGCATTTGCCGTTACAAAAGCAGATGCTGCAGGGTGCGCGCTGCATGGAGTGCGGCGTACCGTTTTGTCAGTCGGGTATGACGCTTTGCGGCATGACTTCCGGCTGCCCCCTTCACAATCTGGTGCCGGAGTGGAATGATTTGGTCTATACGGGAAATTGGGAGCAGGCATATAAGCGGCTGAAAAAGACAAACAATTTCCCTGAGTTCACTGCCAGAGTGTGTCCCGCGCTCTGTGAGGCGGCATGTACCTGCGGCTTAAACGGCGAGCCGGTTGCCACAAAGGAAAATGAATATGCCATTATTGAAAATGCTTATGAGAAAGGGTATGCGGCGCCAAAGCCGCCCAAGGTGCGCACCGGCAAAAAGGTAGCGGTGGTGGGAAGCGGTCCTGCAGGACTGGCGGCGGCTGACCAGCTCAACAAGAGAGGGCATTTTGTCACCGTGTATGAGCGCTCTGACAGGGCAGGCGGACTTTTGATGTATGGCATCCCCAATATGAAGCTGGAAAAGCGGATTGTGGAACGGAAAATAAAGGTGATGGAGGCGGAGGGCGTAGTTTTTGTTACCAATACGGATGTGGGACGGGATATCAAACCGGCGAAGCTGTTAAAGGAATATGACAGGGTGATTCTGGCATGCGGTGCGTCTAACCCGCGGGATATCGGCGCCCCGGGGCGGGAGGCGAAAGGAATCTATTTTGCGGTAGATTTTTTGAAAGCCAATACCAAGAGTCTGTTGGACAGCGGGCTTTCGGACGGCTGTTATATTGATGCAAAGGGGAAAAATGTGGTGATTATCGGCGGGGGCGACACCGGAAACGACTGTGTAGGAACGGTGATACGGCATGGATGCAAGTCTGTGACGCAGATAGAGATGATGCCGCAGGCGCCTAAGGAGCGTGCGGATGACAATCCATGGCCCCAATGGCCGAAGGTGCTGAAAACCGATTATGGACAGGAGGAGGCGATTGCGGTATTCGGGCATGACCCCAGAATTTATGAGACAACGGTAAAAGAGTTTATGAAGGATAAAGAAGGGAATGTAAAGGCTGTAAAAACCGTGAAGCTATCCCGTGAGACAGACCCGGAGACGGGGCGCGTGAGCATGAAGGAAATCGCAGGCAGCGAGCAGGTTCTGGATGCGGAGCTTGTTTTGATTGCGGCAGGATTTCTTGGCAGCCAGAAATATGTGACGGATGCTTTTTTGGTGGAGACAGATGGGAGAAGCAATGTGAAGACGCCTTCCGGCGGCTATCAGACAAGTGAGAGGAATGTTTTTGTGACAGGCGATATGCACAGGGGACAATCGCTTGTAGTCTGGGCAATCAGAGAAGGCAGGGAAGCGGCGCGCGCTGTGGACGAAAGCCTGATGGGATATACCAATCTGCCGAGGCAATAGAAAGAGCGGCAGGCATGGCTGATTTTGGAGCGAAAGCGCACAATGCTGCTTGCCGCATAATACGTTTCCCTATCACATAATAGGAGCAGGGAGTCAAAAGCCCTGCCCCTATTCGATTAATCCAGTTCTTTTTGGAAACTTAAAACTTCACCGGTGTAGGCATCCACGTCGCACTCATATTCTGTGCGTCCCACATACCATTCTACTTCGTACTCTGCACAGCCGTCATCATACGCAAGCTCTGCTGTCAGAAACGCGGTATCCTGTTCGGCAATACCGGCATAATCCAAAGCAATCTGTATTGCCGTATCTTCTGTAAGCATAGCCGTATCCGGTGTGCCGGCAGAGTCATGGTGCCGGTTGTGATAGTCCGTATCGTGACTGCAGGACAGGATTGCGCCTGTCAGGGCATCGATATCATAGTTGTATTCCGTATTGTCTTTATAAAATTCTACATCATACTGCCAGCAGCCGTCGTCAAACTCCAGACGCACGTGAGAAATGCGGACGCTGTCAGCATCAAAGCCGGCATGGGAAAGCGCCGCTTGACTGGCTGCATCCCTGCCGATGTACTGGATATCTGATTCGTTTGGACTGCCCTCTGTTCGGGAGCCGTCTGCCTGCGTACCTGACTGAGAACCGCTCTGTGCGCTGTCTGTCTGCGTATTTGCCTGAGAGTCTTGCAAGGTATCTTTTTGTGTGTTTTCCGGCGAGGAGCCTGTCAAGGCGTCATTTGCCTGCGTGCTGCCGGACGGTGTATGTTCCGTGGGTATTTTTGACAGGTCAAAATGTCCCGCTTCACAGTTTAGGGAAAGGATTTCGCCGGTGACGGCGTTGACCGTATAGGTATATTCTGCCGTTTCACTGACGAACTCAATGTCATATTTGGCGACGTCGCCGTCAGAATCAAGCAGCAGCCTGACAAAAACAACATTTTCCTCTAAAAGACCTGCATTTTCCAGCACGGTGGTTTTGGCATCCGACATTGTAATATAGGAGCCGGCTTCTGCCGAGGGCTTTTTGGCGGAGGGCATACCGCAGCCGGCAAACAATAAAAGTCCGGCGATAAGGACAGGTCCGAAAAAGTATCTTTTTTTCATAGATTCCTCCATTCTGCCGATGGGCTGAAAGACTGATAAGTATAGTGTAAAGGAGAATGTGCAGAAAAGCAAGGGCTGCAAAGAATTCCATCGTTATGCACAAAAAGCAGCGCAGAAATAAGGAAAATCATGGAATAAATCGTGTGGGTTCCTCAGGAAATGCTTGTGCTTTCAGGGGCGCTGTGCTATAATGAAAACTCCCGCGGGACGGGATAATAAAATATTTTACCTTCGGTATCCGGTTGGCAGAAGCTGGCGGAACCAGACCGACTTGGCAAGATATGAATCATATAACTACCAGGAGGAAGCAACATGATTACGATGGAAGGAATCTGTAAATCGTACCGGATTGCAAAAAGAAATGCAGGGCTTGCGGAAGCCTGCAAGTCTTTGTTTCACAGAAAGACGGAAACCATCAAGGCGTTGTCCGACATAAGCTTTACGATTGCGGACGGTGAGATGGTAGGTTACATAGGTCCGAATGGAGCCGGTAAAAGCTCCACAATCAAAATTCTCAGCGGCATTTTAACACCGGACAGCGGGAGCTGTATTGTAAACGGACGCATACCATGGAAGGACAGGATTGCCCATGTGAGGGAAATCGGCGTGGTGTTCGGACAGCGCTCGCAGTTGTGGTGGGATGTTCCGGTTATCGATTCTTTTGAGCTGATAAAAGAAATCTATTCTATCAAGACGCACAATTACCAACACAATTTAGAAGAACTGACGGAATTGCTTGCCCTAAAGGAGCTTTTAAAAACACCGGTGCGGCAGTTGTCCTTGGGGCAGCGTATGCGCTGTGAGATAGCGGCGTCACTTTTACATGACCCGTCGCTCCTTTTTTTGGATGAGCCCACCATAGGACTGGACGCGGTCTCCAAGCTGGCAGTACGGGATTTTATCAAAAAACGGAACGAGGAGCATGGAACCACCGTGATTTTGACAACGCATGATATGCAGGATATCGCCGCTTTAACCAACAGGGTTATCTTGATTGGAAAAGGCAGGCTGCTTTTAGACGGGACGCTTGAGAGCCTGCGGCAGCAGGCGGCGGATTTGGACGGCGAAGATTCCGTGGAGGAGCTGGATTGGATTGTAGCAAAGCTCTACCGCGGTCTGGATATTTTATAGGAGGTGCAGGTTGAAAAAATATGTTAGTTTTTTTAAAATGCGCTTTCAGGTGGGCCTGCAGTACCGTTCGGCGTCGATTGCCGCTTTGACGACGCAGTTTTTGTGGGGAATTATGGAAATTGCCGCTTACCGTGCCATTTACCTGTCGTCAGGGAAGGAGCCGCCCATGGAATTTTCTGCGCTGGTGTCCTATATTTGGCTGAAGGAAGCTTTTTTGGCCATGTTTAATACGTGGATTGCCACGGACGGCGATATTTTTTCCGTTATTATGAACGGTGACGTCGCCTATGAGCTGTGCAGACCGATTTCGCTTTATCGCATGTGGTTTGCCAAAAGCGTGGGCGGCAGATGTGCGACGGCGGCGTTAAAGTGTGTGCCGATTATTTCGGTGGCGGCTTTGCTGCCGCGTCCTTACCGAATATCCGCACCGGAGAGCATAACGGCTTTTTGCTTTTTTCTTCTGACTTTGTTTCTGGGATTGCTTGTCACGGTGTCATTTTGTATGTTGGTTTATGCAATTACGCTTTTTACCATATCGCCGCAGGGACTCAGGGCGTTATTGACCGGAGCGGTTGAGTTCCTTTCCGGTGCGATTATACCGTTTCCGTTTATCCCGCAGCCGGTAAGGGGTGTGCTGGAGATGCTTCCTTTCGGTTCCATGCAGAATGTGGCGCTGCGCGTCTACAGCGGCAGTCTGGCGGGCGGGGAAGCGCTGCGTGCCGTATGGTTACAGATATTTTGGATTGCGGCACTTGTGCTTGTCGGCAGGGCTGTTTGCAGGAGGGCGGAACAGAGAATGGTAGTACAGGGAGGGTAAGCATGAAGGAAATGTGTTTTGATTATATATCTAAAAACCGGCATTGGGTTTGCGCGCCTGTGTGAAAAACGTTTTGGTAAGGAGGGTATCATGAGAAAAGGTATTATGGTTTACGGCAGGTATGTTTCCGTGGTTCTGCGGAGTGCTATGCAATACAGGCTTTCCTTTTTTTTGATGGCGGGAGGGCGGTTTCTAATTGCCTTCAACGGTTTTCTTGGCATTTATTTTTTATTTTCCGGATTTCATGAGGTGAAGGGCTATACTTATGGGGAGATTCTGCTCTGCTTTTCTGTTATGCAGCTATCCTTTTCTCTTGCGGAGTGCTGTGCCAACGGTTTTAAAAAGTTTTCTGGAATTGTCAGGAAGGGAGAGTTTGACAGAATGTTGGTGCGCCCTGTCAGCCCTATGCTGCAGGTTTTGGGAAGCGGCTTTGATTTGGGACGGCTTGCGCCTGCGGTGACGGGAGTGATTGTACTTTTTGTGGGAATAGGAAACTGTAGTGTGGACTGGACTGCGGCAAGGACTGCGGCGCTTTTTCTCATGCTTTTGGGCGGTATCTGCCTGTTTGCCGGGTTGTTTATGATAGAAGCTTCGGTCTGCTTTTTTTCTATAGAAAACACGGAATGTATGAATGTGCTGACTTATGGGGCAAAGGAGCATGGCAAATATCCAATCGATATCTACGGAAAGGGGCTTATGCGTTTCTGTACCTATGTAATTCCTTATACGCTGGTGCAGTATTACCCCTTGCAATACCTGCTTGGGAAGACGGACAGGTGGCAGTATGCCTTCTGTCCCTTTGGCGTCGTTCCGTTCGTGCTGCTCTGTTACATGCTGTGGCGTGTCGGAGTCAGGCATTATAAGTCTACAGGGTCTTGAAAATTTTTGACACAGCAAAAAAGTCTGCTATAATAGAAAACAGCGGCAGAAAAAGCCGTCAGCCTGCGGTTTGATTTTGAGAAAAAGAATGGGAAAACAGATGAAGAACAAGAGAGAAAAGTGTATTGCATTGTGTTTTTTGGCAGCGGAGCTCTGCCTTGGCATATGGATAATCGGGAACTGCTTTGCGGTGGGCAGGATAGTGGCGGCAGCAAAGCAGATGCAAACCGTATCAGGCGGCGATGCAGGAGCGGCAGCAGGAGAAGAGGTGCCGTCAGGCTCGGTTTCCGAAAACGGAACAGGGACAATATCAGGGAATGGCGCGGACATAGTTTCAGGAGGCGTCGAAGGAGCGGGCGGGGAGGCGCTGGAAGTCTTCAGCCAGACAGTATCAGGTGGTGATGCAGAGCAGCAAGAGGAGGAAGACGAATATGTCAATCTGGCGATAGCAAATGTGGACCATTATGTGAATGTGCGGAATGCGCCAAATACGGACGGCGAGATTGTTGGAAAGCTCTACGACGGCTCTGTGGCGCAGATTCTTACACTGGCAGGTGAAAATAATGAGTGGTTTCAGGTGATTTCGGGAAATGTGGAGGGCTACGTAAAGGCGGAGTTTTTTATCTACGGAGATGCGGCTGCTGCAGTTATCGACGATTATGTACTTCGTTATGTTACGGTGCAGGCGGACAGGCTGAATGTGCGGCAGGAGCCGGATATTGGCGCCGCCAAAATCGGATATATCAGCAGGGGAGAGAATGTAGGTCTGTTGGAGGACTGCGGGGAGTGGCTGAAGGTGCAGTATACGGAGCAGAGTGTCGGATATGTATCCGCCGAGTATGTCGTTGTCGCGGAAACCTTTATTTATGCAAAATCCATTGAGGAGGAGCAGGCGGAGCTTGCGGCGCAGAGGGCGCTTGCAGAGCGTGCAAGAGAAATGGAAGAGGCGGCAAGGCAGGAGGCAGCCGCTGCGGGACAGAATGGGACTGCCGGAGGGGAGAGTGCGGCACAGTCGGGACAGGACGGCGGTGTGCCGGCAGGCACGGATACAGCTTTGGGCGGACAGACAGCGGACGGGATACCGGAGGCGGGTACGGATACTGCCGGTGCAGGAGAAGAGAGCATAGATTTAACCGGACAAGTCTATACGGATAATGGGGAGCTCAGGGATGCGATTGTAGAGTATGCGATGCAGTATTTGGGAAATGTCTATGTGCATGGTGGGAAAAGTCTGGACAGCGGGACGGACTGCTCCGGTTTCACCTGTTTTATCTATGCGGATTTTGGATATTCCATCAGCAGAACCCCGTCGGGACAGCTTTCTTCAGCAGGCAGGAGTATTGACTACAGTGAAATTCAGCCGGGGGATATTATCTGTTACACCTCTAACGGCGGCAGGAGCTGTACCCATGTGGGGCTTTATATAGGCGACGGACAGATTATCCACGCCGCCAATTCCCGCAAGGGCGTGATTATCAGCGCTGCAGATTACAGTACCATTATGGGAGTGAAGAACGTAATTGATTAAAACAGCAGAAAATAAGGCTGCAGCTTATAAAAGCTGCAGCCCTGTTTTTTCTGCTTCCTGCATGGTCTCTTCCGGCCAAAGGGAGCATTGTACTTCTCCAATGTGTGCTTTGCGCAGGAAGAACATACAGATACGTGACTGTCCAATGCCGCCGCCGATGGTGAAGGGAAGCTCTTCGTTCAGGATAGCCTTTTGGAAAGGAAGCTCGGCACGCTCTGGACAGCCTGCCATGTCGAGCTGTGAAAGAAGTGCCGCCCTGTCTACGCGGATGCCCATGGAGGAAAGCTCCAGTGCAATATCCAACACGGGATAATACACAATGATATCTGCATTCAGGATCCAGTCGTCATAATCGGGCGCCCTGCCGTCGTGACGTTCTCCGGACTCTAAGGGACCGCCAATCTGCATAATGCAGACGGCGCCTTTTGCCTTGGCTATGTAGTATTCCCTTTCCTTTGGCGTGTAGTCGGGGAACATATCCGCAAGCTCCTGAGAGGTAATGAAGAAAATGTCATGGGGCAGGATTTCTTCAATATAATCATAATGAATAGACATGTATTTTTCTGTTTTCCGCAGTACCTTATATACGGTGCGGACCACGTCTTTAAGCGTATCTAGGCTGCGGTCTTCCTTTTCAATAATTTTCTCCCAGTCCCACTGGTCAACATAGATGGAATGTATATTGTCGACGGTTTCGTCACGCCGGATGGCACTCATATCAGTGTAGAGACCTTCTCCGACATGGAAGCCGTATTTTTTGAGCGCAAAACGCTTCCACTTGGCGAGGGAATGGACAATTTCCGCTTCCCTTTTGTCCTGCTCTTTGATGTCGAAGGTGACAGGACGTTCTACGCCGTTCAGATTGTCATTCATACCGGAGGCAGGGTCCACAAAGAGAGGAGCCGACACACGAAGCAGATGGAGCCTTTCGGCAAGAAGCGACTGGAAAAAATCCTTTACGGTTTTGATGGCTATCTGGGTATCATACAAATTTAATTGTGAATGATATCCCTTAGGCAGTTTTATTTCACTCATAGTTTCCTTTCCATGCAAGCCAAGGCTGACACCTTACGCTGCACTTATTTTCAGATAAAAAATACCTATTCTATTTAACCGCTTTTTTATGACGATTGCAAGTGCTTTTTAGAAAAATTATGCAAAACATTTGTTCTAAAAGTACTTGCAACGGAAGGGACAGTGTGTTACTATAAATCTTATAAGGAACAAATGTTTGTATTGAAGGAGCAGGCTTAAGGATGGAATATTTGACTACGGGTGAAATGACCGTGATGGAAAAGCTGGGAATCTTAAGCGATGCTGCCAAGTATGACGTGGCATGTACCTCTAGCGGCGTGGACAGAAAGGGAAACGGGCGGGACATGGGAAACTGCGTCGCGGCAGGCATTTGCCATAGTTTCAGCGCTGACGGCAGATGTATTTCCCTATTAAAAATTCTTTTGACAAACGAGTGCATTTATGACTGTAAATACTGTCTGAACCGCAAGTCAAACGATATACCGCGCGCTACCTTTACACCCGAGGAGGTATGTGAGCTTACCATGCAGTTTTACCGGAGAAATTATATAGAAGGGCTCTTTTTAAGCTCCGGTATTCTGCACAATCCCAATTATACGATGGAGCAGATGTATAAAACCCTATGGATTCTGCGCAATCGCTGCCGGTTTAACGGTTATGTGCATGTCAAGGCAATTCCCGGGGCAGACCCGCGGCTGATTCAGCTTACGGGATATCTGGCAGACAGAATGAGCGTCAATCTGGAGCTGCCGACGGCGGAAGGACTGAAAAATCTTGCGCCCAACAAGCATAGAAAGACTATTCTTGCACCGATGAGGCAGATTCAGAATGGGATTACAGAAAATAAAAACGAGCTGGCGCTGTACCGGAGCGCGCCTCATTTTGTGGGCGGCGGGCAGTCCACGCAGATGATTATCGGCGCGACGCCGGAAAGCGATTACCAGATTATGAATGTGGCAGAGAGCTTGTACCAAAAGTTTTCTCTAAAGAGGGTGTTTTATTCGGCTTTTGTCAGAGTCAATGAGGACAAGGCACTGCCGGCGCTGCCTGGCGGACCGCCTCTTTTAAGAGAGCACAGGCTTTATCAGGCGGACTGGCTGCTTCGTTTTTACGGGTTTAAGGCGGAAGAGCTGCTGAGTGAAAAAAGACCGTTTTTTAATGTTATGCTTGACCCTAAGGAGGACTGGGCGGTAAGACATCTGGAACAGTTTCCGGTTGAAATCAACAGGGCGCCTTACGAGATGATACTCAGGGTCCCGGGAATCGGCGTCAAGAGCGCCATGCGTATTGTCAATGCAAGGCGGACTGCAAGCCTCGATTTTACTTCCTTGAAAAAAATAGGCGTGGTTTTAAAAAGAGCATTGTACTTTATTACCTGCAACGGTAAAATGATGTACCGTACCAAGCTGGAGGAGGATTATATCGTGAGAAATCTGACTGCGGATGCCGGCGACAGACAGCAGTTTGCGGCAGACGGCATGACCTACCGGCAGCTATCCCTGTTCGACGATACGGCTTTTGGGGTATTGCCGACCACGGCGGATAATGGAAAGGTGGCATCGGGGCAGCTTTGACATCGTTTGTATGCGGCTGCGCAGACCTGAATGCACGGCAAAATAAAAGCGCGGCGGTAAGGGCAAGGAGCAATATTTGCAACGAGGCAGCTTTGGGTAAAATAGAGCGGAGTAAGATAAGAGGATGGATATGGCAGACAATGAAAATATCGTGTTGCGCTGTGAGGACAGTCTGGAAGGGATTTTTACAGGCATATATGAGGCGTATGCCCTTAGAATGCCGCATGAATGTATACACCTGCAGACGGCAGAGGAAGAGAATATGCGGCTCTTTACGGTCTACCGGACGGTGAAGCCTGACAGTATAAAGACAGAAAAAGTGATTCGCACATTGCGCACTCGTTTTGGGGAGAAGGATTATATGGCGCTGTGTCTGGCGGCAGCAGCTTCCTCTATGGAGAAAGCGGAGGCAATTTATAAAACGGTGGTATGGGGGCTTTCCGGCAGGTGCCGGGGAAGTATTTTGGAGCATTTGACAAACGATGATGTGCGGAGAACATTGGAATTGAGCCGCAGCGCAGGTAACGAGCTGCACCGCATGAAACAGTTTTTACGGTTTGCCGAACTGGAAGGCGGCGTGCTCTATGCGGTTATCGCGCCGAAGGACAATGTACTGCCTATGCTGACGGTTCATTTTGCGGACAGGCTCCCCATGGAGAATTTTGCCATCTGCGACGAAAACAGAAAGCTGTATGCCATACATCCCGCCGGAAAAGACTGGTTTTTGATGAGCGGACAGCATATGCCTCCTCGTGCAGAGAAGGGAGAGCTTACGCTCACGGCAGAAGAAGAGCACTATCAGGAACTTTTCCGCCATTTTTGTCATACGATTAGTATTGAAGACAGAAAAAACCTCAAATTACAGCAAAATATGCTGCCCCTCAGGTTTAGAAATTATATGGTTGAATTTGTTGAAAAATAGCCAAATATTTTTGGGGCATTTTAGGGTATAAAACAAAATATTGTGCAATACTACTAATGAGACGATAATATGTGGTAGTGCGATGCGCAACATGCTAGAAAGTGGGAGCATTTGGGAAAAATCACAAAAATCTATCGTTTTTCGACGTGAAAAAAATACTTTACTTTTAGATGAAAGCGAGTATAATCGTATTCAACAAAGGAGTAGGAAGCCTGTATACAGGCGGATTTACAGTGTTTAACGCCCTGATAAGTTTTTGCTGGGAGAGTAAAAACAACGAATTCCGGTAAGATAAGACAGGGACAGTCAGAAAGGAAGGCAAAGCGATATGAAAAGAAAAATCAGATTAACCCCGAATGAAGTACAGCATTTTGTAGCCGTAGCTTCCAAATGTGATTTTGACATTGACATTGCTTATAATAGATATGCAGTAGATGCAAAATCATTTCTTGGAGTGTACGGACTTGATTTTTCACAGGATTTGACGGTTCATTATGTCGGTTACAACGCTGAATTCGAAGAAATGCTGAAGGACTATGCCCTTGCATGTTGATGCAGATATCTGTATTTGGGGCAAGTGACATAAGGCGAAAAAGCTCCCGGCTAAGGATATGCATTTATCTTGGCTGGGAGTTTTTTTGTTTCCTACAAGATTCGGCAGGAGGATTCTATTGTTTACAACGAAAGCCTGCGGGAATACAATTGTCCTATGGGACAGATAGAAGCCGCCGTGATAAGTCCGGCGGCGGAATGTGAGGAAGAATGGAAGTACGGATATCGGTAAGAAATCTGGTTGAATTTATCTTGCGGAGCGGGGATATCGACAACAGGCGTTCCGGCGCTGCGGACAATGCCATGCAGGAGGGAAGCAGGCTTCACCGGCTGATACAAAAGAGGATGGGCAGCGAATACCAGCCGGAATTTTTTCTGCGCTATGTCCATGAAACAAAGTCTTACCAGATTGTAGTCGAGGGCAGGGCGGACGGTATTATCACTGCGCAGTCAGGCGAAGTGACGGTGGACGAGATAAAGACGACCTGGAAGGATGTATCCAGAATGAAGGAGCCTGTCTTTGTGCATTTGGCGCAGGCGCGGGTTTATGCGGCGATTTATGGAATACAAAACCATATGGAGAGTATGCGGATTCGGATGACTTACTGCAATGTGGATACGGAGGAACTCCAATATTTTTATGAGGAACATACGACAAAATGGCTGCACCAGTGGTTTTTGGAACTGCTTTCCCGGTATGAAAAGTGGGCGGACTATGAATTTGAATGGAAGCAGAGGCGGCAGGCATCGATAAAAGACCTCTCATTTCCTTTTGCTTACAGGGAAGGGCAGAAGGAATTGGCATCCTATGTCTACCAGACGATTTATCATAAGAAGAAACTTTTTATTGAAGCGCCTACCGGAGCGGGCAAGACTATTTCGACCATCTTTCCGGCGGTAAAAGCAATGGGAAGCGGTATGGTGGATAAAATATTTTATCTGACGGCAAAAACCATTACGAGGACGGTTGCTGAAAATACATTTTCGCTGTTGAGAGAGCAGGGGCTTTGCTTTAAGAGTGTGATTCTTACGGCAAAGGAAAAGATATGCTTTATGGAAGAGACGGAGTGTAATCCGCAGTACTGCAGCTATGCCAAAGGACATTATGACAGGATTAACGATGCTGTGTACGATTTGCTTATGCATGAAAGCGGCTTTGACAGGGAAGTGGTGGAAGCATATGCCAGAAAGCATAAGGTGTGTCCGTTTGAATTTTGTCTGGATATGAGCTTGTTTGCGGATGGGGTCATCGGCGATTATAATTATGTTTTTGACCCGCATGTCTATCTGAAGCGTTTTTTTGGAGAAGGCAGTCAGGGGAATTATGCTTTTCTGGTGGACGAAGCCCATAATCTGTTAGAGCGCGGCAGGGAAATGTACAGTGCGGCTCTCTATAAGGAGTCTTTTCTGCAGATGAAACGGGAACTGAAAGAAGCACGGGAGCAAAAGAAGGGAAGAAAAGCGCTTTTGGAAGCCATACCCGACGAAGAGGTTCTCTCGCAAGATAGTACCGAGTTGGTCAATTTGGCGGAACCGCATGTCACTAGTTTCAGACACGGCAGCCGGATTTATGAGTTTGCGCCAAAGCTGGAAAAGCAGCTTGAAAAGTGCAACAAAGAGCTGCTTATCATGAAACGGGAATGTGAAGCGTGCAGGGTGGTGGAAATGATTGACAGTTTTGTACAAGCGCTGATTAGACTGCATGATACGCTTGACAAATACCTTGACGAGAGTGATGACAATCCAATCAGGAAAAAAATACTGGATTTTTTCTTCGAAATTTCACATTTTTTAGATATTTACGAGCGAGTAGATGACAATTATGTCATGTATACACAGATGTGTGAAGAAGGAAAAGGCGGAGACTTTATGTTAAAGCTTTTTTGCGTGAATCCTGCGGTCAATCTGCAGGAATGTATGGCAAGGGGAAAAAGCACAATACTTTTTTCGGCGACGCTGCTTCCCATTCAGTATTATAAAAAGCTGCTGGGAGGGACGCCGGAGGATTATGAAGTGTATGCCAAATCCGTATTCAATCCCGAAAAGAGGGCGCTGTATGTGGGCAGCGATGTGACAAGCAAATATACAAGGCGCTCGTCTCAGGAGTTTTACCGTATAGCGCGGTATATTCACGAAATAGCAGGACAGCGTCACGGCAATTATATGGTGTTTTTCCCGTCTTATTTTTTTCTTGCGCAGGTTTATGCGTGTTATCAGGAAAACTTTGCGGGGGAAGAGACGGAATGCATCGTACAGGATGCGGCGATGAGGGAGGCGGACAGGGAAGCTTTTCTAGCCAGATTTGAAGGAAATGCAGAAGGCGGCTGCCGGGAAGGGGAAAGGGGGGCAGATCAGGAGAATAGCTGCTACAATCTCATAGGCTTCTGCGTGATGGGAGGTATTTTCAGCGAGGGCATTGATTTAAAGCATGACAGTCTGATAGGCGTTATGATAGTAGGAACCGGACTGCCGCAGGTGTGCAGCGAAAGAGAGCTTTTGAAGCGGTTTTTTGACGAAAAAGGAGAGAATGGGTTTGATTATGCTTATCGTTTTCCCGGGATGAACAAGGTGCTGCAGGCGGCGGGGCGCGTTATCCGGACAGCGGAGGATTTAGGAATTATCGCCCTTCTCGACGAACGTTTTCTGCAGTATTCCTACAGGCAGCTTTTTCCGCGGGAATGGGAGAACTTTGAAGTGGTGTCCGTGGATACCGTAGCGGGACGGGCGGAATGGTTTTGGAATGCATGGCTTTAAAGATAGTTTACATAATATTTTTGGGTATTTCTATGTTATGTAACTGGAACGAGAGTATGGATGCAGAGCGTATGTTCGAATAATGACGTTCGTTTTTGAAATTTTGACGCTTGAAACAAGGAAAATGACACTTGTGTTTTTGTGGATAACTATGTGGAAATTGGGGATTTCTTTTTAAAACCCCTTTAAAAATCGACATCCAATCCATTTTGGGTTCAGATAAAAGATGAAGCCCATAGGGTAAAAGAACTGAAGTAGTCAATTTTATTATGTAAATCAATATTGTCGCAGACGAGAGAAAAAAAGAATTAACGAAAGACCAATAATGTGTTAAAATGTTGGGTACGGCAGAGATAAGAATGATGGCCAGCTTATAAGGGGCAGAAGGAGACTGTGTGACGAAAGTAATTTTATGGGGCTCGTGTGAGGAATATGGCATATTTTGCAAATACTTGCATTTTGAAGTGTTAAAAGGCAATATGCAGATTGAGGCAGTCTGTCTGAACGGCGTTCATCAGATTAGCCGGATAGATGGAATAGAGGTTATCAGGGTAGAAGAGCTGGTATCGCGAGAATACGATTACCTTATCGACATGAACCGGCAGGAGCGGGCGGCGGTTGCTAGGATATTGGAATTGCTGCGGGTGCCAAGGTCTAAGGTAATTTTGGCAAACTTGTTTCAACAGGCGTATTTTGATTTGAAAAGGTGGATTGCAGTACAGGAAAGCAAGGTAAGTATTATTTCTGATAACTGCTGGGGAGGCATAACGTATCATTCTCTCGGACTGGAGTTTTTGTCGCCTTTTATCAACTTATTTTTGGAAAGTGAGGACTACCTGCGGCTGTTAGAGAATTTTGATTACTATATGGGGCAGCCGCTATACCTTGTGGAAGAAAAATACGAAGTGAATTTAAAAAGAAATTATCCGATTATCGGAATGGGAGATATTAAGCTGTTTTTTAACCATTATACGGATTTTGAGCAGGCTGCGGAAATATGGGAAAAGAGAAAGCAGAGGATAAATTATGGGAATCTTCTGGTAGAAATGCGGATAGAAAGCAAGGAGGCGCTTGACAGATTTCTTGCGCTGCCTTTTGAACATAAAATAGGATTTTCCACCGTACCGTGCAGCGAGAAGGGTATCATGTATTTCCCAATCGTAGAAAATAAGTACCTTCAAAATAAGTATGCGAATACCATCGGATATTTTGTGAATGAGATTGCAAGCATCATATCGGGAGAAGGAAAATTGTATGATAGTCTGAAATTATTGAACCATGAAGAGGACTATGTAAAAGTTGTTTATACAGGATAATACAAAACATAAATGGGAGGAAATGACAATGTGGGCAGAGGAAAGCGTGTTTTATCAGATATATCCGTTGGGGTTTACGGGGGTTCCCTTTGAGAACAACGGTGATTTGGCAGAGAGTGAAAAGCAGGGCGGCGCGCCTATTTTGAAGGTGGCGGACTGGATACCGCATATGGAACGGCTGGGGATTAATGCAATCTATTTTTCCCCTATATTCGAGTCGGATACGCATGGTTACAACACAAGGGATTACCGGATGGTTGACAGGCGGCTCGGAAGCAATGCGGATTTTAAGGAGCTTTGCGAAAAGCTTCATGCACATGGCATTAAGGTGGTGCTGGACGGCGTGTTTAACCATGTGGGGAGGGGGTTTGGGCCCTTTCAGGATGTTGTGCGCAACCGGGAAAATTCCCGCTATACGGGCTGGTTTTACCGGATAGCATTTGATGGTGATTCACCGTATCATGACGGCTTGTGGTATGAGGGCTGGGAGGGGCATTATGACCTTGTGAAGCTGAATCTGCGCAACGAAGAGGTGGTAAACTATCTTTTGGACAGCGTGGGGCATTGGATGGATGAATTTGGCATAGACGGGCTCAGGCTGGATGTGGCATACAGTCTTGACGAGGACTTTGTCAGGCGCCTCAGAAGCTACTGCGATAGCAGAAAGCAGGATTTTTTCCTTTTGGGTGAAATGCTGCATGGAGATTATAACAGGCTGGTTAATGATAGTATGCTTCATTCTGCGACGAACTACGAGTGCTATAAAGGACTGTATTCCAGCTTCAACAGTATGAATCTTTTTGAGATAAACCATTCTCTGCTAAGGCAGTTTGGGCCGGAAAACTGGACCTTGTACAAAGGAAAGCATCTGTTGTCCTTTGTGGACAACCATGATGTGACGCGGGCGGCAAGCATTCTTTCCGACAAAAATCACCTGCCGCTGCTCTATGCCCTGCTGTTTGGTATGCCGGGTATTCCCTGTATTTACTACGGCAGCGAATGGGGCTGCCTTGGAGAGAAAGGACAGGGGGATCAGGCACTTCGCCCGTGTTTTGCAGCGCCGGAATGGAACGGGCTTACGGATTTTATTGCGAAGCTGGCGCAGGCAAAGAAAAATTCCCATGCTCTAAATTACGGCTCTTTCCGTTCCATGCTGCTGACAAACAGACAGTGTATTTTTGAAAGAAAAACGGAGAAAGAGAGAGTTTTCGTGGCGGTGAATGCGGACGGCAGCGATTTTGTGGCGCACTTTGACGCGGGATGTGGAAGGGCTGTGGATTTGATAACGGGAGAAGAACATGATTTTGGAGGCGGCAGCACGCTTCCGGCATATAGCGCGTTTTTCTGGAAATGTGAAGCGTAAACATCTTCTGTCGAAGAATGACTCAGGTTCTTTTTGACGGAAACGTAAAAGATTACAAAAGCGGCGTGATAGTGCAGCGCCGCTTTTTGCGTGGGTATTTTGCGGCTGAGGCCTGCCTGAGAAGAAGAATTTTGTCAATCGCTAAAGAAATTTGAAAGATTTTCTAAATGCTATTGACAAACCTATATTATACGTTATATATTATTGTCACAGAAGCATATTATACAGAATATAATATTATAGACATTGACAATATTATAAAAAGAAAGGGAGGAAAAAGATGGTATTTAACACAGGTGCGGCGCTGCTCGACGCAATCGTGCTGGCAGTTGTGTCCAAAGAACCGGAAGGTACTTACGGATACAAAATCACGCAGGATGTGCGGCAGGTTATCGAGTTGTCGGAATCCACCCTGTATCCGGTGCTGAGAAGGCTGCAGAAGGATGAATGCATGGTGGTCTATGACAGGGAATGTGCGGGCAGGAACAGACGTTATTACAGAATTACGGACAAGGGCATGTCCCAGCTAAGAATGTATGTAAGTGAGTGGAGACAATACTCCGGCAAAATTTCCGGAATCTTAGAGGGAGGAATAAGAATATGAACAAAGCAGAGTTTATGAAAGAGCTGGAACGGCTGCTTTCGAACATTCCTGAAAATGAAAGAGTAGAAGCGCTGAATTATTATGAGGAATATTTCAGCGATGCGGGTGAAGAAAACGAACAGAAGGTTTTGGAAGAATTGGAATCACCTGAAAAAGTTGCCGATAATATCAAGGATGGGCTCAGGGCAAATATGGATTGCAGGGATACAACGTCGGGCAATGGTCAGAATAGCGCATGGCATAATGGCGCGGCGTATCAGAACGGTACGAGCTATCAGGGAAGTACCATTTATCAGGGCAATACCTTTTACCAGAGTCCGCCAAAGGCGAAGGAGGAAAAAGAGGGAATGCCGACATGGGCGATTGTGCTGATTGTCATAGCCTGCATTATTTTCTCGCCCCTGCTTCTCGGTGCGGCGGGGACGCTCCTTGGAGCGCTGGCGGCATGTTTCTTTGGATTTTTTGGAATTATCATTGGATTCGGAGCTGCGGGAATTGCCTGTTTTGTAGGGGGAATCGCCGTGCTGGTGGCGGGATTTGCCGTAATGCTTCATCTGCCTTTTGTGGGGCTGGCGCTTCTCGGCGCATCGATGCTTATTCTTGCCATTGGAATGCTCTTTCTGATGTTTACGGTGTGGCTCGTAGGCTATGTGCTTCCGGCAATCTGCCGCGGGATTTCATGGCTTTGGAAAAAGATAACGAAGTGAGGGAGGAACGGATATGAAGAAGTTTATGAAAACATGCGCCATTATTATGGCAATCATGCTGGGACTCAGTTTAATACTGATGACGATAGGCGGCTGCGGAGGCGGTATGCAGGGGATTAAATACGGGTTCTGGAATGTCTTTAACTGTTATGGCTGCCATGCAGGAGATATTGACGACTGGGGAGAATGGCTGGAAGATATTGGAGACCATTTTGACGACTGGGGCTGGGGCGAGGACTGGAATACATACAGTCCGGATGAAAACAGCCTGTTCAGTGACGCGTATGAATTAATAGAAAATCGGGACAAATGGTCGCAGAGCTTTTCGGCGGAAAATATACGCAACTTAGAAATTGACCTTGGCGGCTGCGAGGTGACGGTCGGCAAGTCGCCGGATGCAGACTTTCATGTATCAGCCAGAACAATCAAGAAGCTGCAGGCGTATGCAGCCGGAAACACGCTGTATGTGCGGGTGGTGACGAGCGGTAAGATTAATGTCGATGTTCTCAGCACGAAAGTGGAAATCCTGATTCCCGAGGGCGCCGTATTTGGTACGGTGGACGCCGCTCTGGGGGCGGGCGACTTTAAGATGGATGCCCTCCGTGCGGATAAAATAAAGATAGAGCTTGGTGCGGGAAGGCTGCAGATAGAAGAAGCGCTGGCAAAAGAAATGGAAATTCAGCTTGGCGCCGGACAGATTGTGATAAAGGATGCGGCGGTTTCGGAAAAGCTGGAGGCGGAGCTTGGCGCCGGAGAACTGCGCTTTACGGGAAGCGTGCCGGGCGATATGGATGTCGAGTGCGGCATGGGCAACGCAGACATCCATATCAAAGGCAGCACGGAAGAGGAGCATAATTATGATTTAGAGTGCAGCGCAGGCAATCTGACCGTCGGAGGCCGTTCCCATTCGGGCGTCGTGTACGAAGACACCATTCATAACGGAGCGGACAGCACTTATAAGCTGAGCTGCTTTATGGGAAATATCAAAGTTACATTTTCGGATTGACAGCAGGGGCCCCGATAGCCTTTTCCATTGCGAGGAAGCCGGATTTCTTTAAAGCCGGACGAAGCGCCAGGTAAAAGACGGAGGCAGCTATGACGGCTATGATGGCGTTAACCAAAGAGGTAACGGCGGCTATCTTTGCCAATGCGCTGGAAATCTGCTGGGGAATTCCCAGTAAATAGGTTTTGTAGAGATAGCCTACAATTGGGTCGGCAACTACATTAAACGCCATGCCGCAGGCACTGGCAAGTACGGTTATGCCGATGACGCGGCTTTTATCCGTCTGCTGTGAAAGCTTGCAAATGCGATGCGCAACCAGTCCGACAATCAGTCCGATGCAGAGCTTTAAGAAAAAAGTTTTCGGTGCGCTGGTGACGTAGGCTGTAGTCAAATCGGCGACTGTCATGCCGACAGCGCCGGAAAGACCGCCCCAGAAACCGCCGAGAAGCAGCGCGGCAAGCACGCAGAAGACGTTGCCGAGGTGGAAGGCGGTTTTTTCCGTGCCTACGGGAATGTCAATCTTAAAAAAGGCAAAGCCGATGTAGCAGAGTGCGGCGAGCAGACCTGCCTGCGCCAGCTTTGTCAAATCCTTTTTTGCGCCGTCCTTTTTGCCTGCCGCCAGGCGGATACCGCCGGCTGCGGTAAGCAGAACGCCCGCAAAAAGAAGTATCAGGGAGTAGGAGTAGGGCTTTTCCTGAGAGAGCTTTTCGGCGCTCAGGGAGCTTTTCCTGTCGTTTAATTCGTTTAGCGCTGTCTCTAACGCTGCTTTTGTATCCGCGTCCGTGGCAGCCTCAAGCGTACTTTCCATTTCTTTTCTCCCACGATAACTACGCCCGCCAGCAAAATCAGAGCGGTGGAATATCCCAGAATTGCAAAAATAAATGC
>WSLY01000044.1 GCA_013316825.1 Lachnospiraceae bacterium
ATATAATGCAATTAGATTTTTCGGTATAAGGTTTTAAAATTTTCAGGGTTTAGGGAAAGCAAAGGCACAATGTGGGGATACATTGCACCTTTGCTTTTCTTACGCAGAATGAGAGGAAATCATGGATAATTATTATGAGTTGAAGGTATGCGGGCTGAAAAGAAAGCTTCCTTTTGTGGATATGGCGGATGGGACGGCGTACGCCAGTTTTGTGGTTATCAGCGATACGGAGCTGATTGAAAAGGCGGGCGGAGTGCTTGCAGGCAAAGCAAACGGCGCAGATATTGTGCTTACCATCGAAGCAAAAGGGATTGCCCTTGCCTATGAAATATCCAGACGGCTTTCTATGCAGGAATTTGTGGTCGTCAGAAAGAGCGTCAAGCCCTATATCAAGGAGTATTTGAAGGACAGCGTGCACTCTATCACCACCGACGGCGAGCAGCAGATTTTTCTGGACGGGACGGATGCGGACAAGCTGCGCGGAAAACGGGTCGCCATTGTGGACGACGTGATTTCCAAGGGCGAATCACTGGCGGCGGCGGAGAGGCTGGTTGCGGCGGCGGGCGGAGAGGTCTGTGCAAAGCTCGCTATACTGGCGGAAGGAAAGGCGGCGGAAAGAAGCGATATTACCTATCTGGAAAAACTGCCGCTGTTTCAAAAAGGAGGCGGCGGATATGAAATACTTGCTTAGAAACGTAAACCTTCTGGATGTAGAGCGCGGGGAAATCGTAAAAACGGATATTCTCATGGAAAATGGTGTTTTCACGCGGATAGAGCCGGATATAAGGCTGGCGGCGTCTAAAGGCGGCACGCTGGAGGCACAGAAACTGCAGGAAATTTTCTGTGACGGGCTTTTTGCCCTGCCCGGACTGATTGACGCCCATTCCCATGTGGAGCTGAGTATGCTTTCCAGCGCATCTTTTGCGGAGGCGCTGCTGCAAAAGGGCACCACAGCGGCTGTGCTGGATGCGCATGACGCCGTCAATGTACTGGGTGTGCGCGGCGCGGCATATTTGATGAAAGAAATGGCGCATACGCCGCTTACGCCTGTGTGGATGGCGTCTCCCTGTGTGCCCTCCGCACCGGGCTGCGAGGATTGCTTTGGGCAGATAGAGCTTGCGGACATCAGGACCATGATTGAAGAATACGGTATGTACGGCATTGCGGAGGCGATGGATTTTCACCGTGTAATAGAGGGAGAAGCTTCCCTTGCCGCGATTTTAGCATATGCAAGAAAAAAGGGGCTTTGGATAGACGGTCATGCGCCCTGTGTGCGGGGGGAGGCGCTGGACGCCTATATTGCGGCAGGCGTAAGGACGGACCACGAGAGCGTTACCGTGGAAGAAATGCTGGAAAAGTACGAAAAAGGCATGTATGTGATTGTGCGCAGAGGGTCCTTGAAAGAGCCGGCAAGCGCGAGGGAGCTGCTTGAGAAGGTGGGGGAGACAGAGCGTGTGCTTCTGTCCACGGACGGCTGTATTACCGTGCAGGACATGCTGGCGCACGGGCATATGAATTACGCCCTCGCCCAGCTTGTGTCGGAAGGTGTGGAGCCCATGCGTGCCGTCAGGATGGCGACGCTCTATCCGGCAAAAGCCTATGGGTTATCCCATATGGGTTCCGTGACGGTGGGCAAAAAGGCGGATTTGCTGCTGGTAAAGGATTTGCAGGACTTTGAAGCGGTCTTTGTATATGTGGACGGTATGCCTCTTTTGTCTGCCTATGAGAGAGAGGCTTTTCCGGAGGAGGTGATACATTCCCTGCATCACAAGGCTTTTGTAAAGCAGGATATGGCGATAGAGGTTCCTGCGGGAGCAGAAGAAGTGCAGGCAGCGGTGCTTGCCGTTGTGGACGGCACGCTGGAGACCAGAAAAGAAGAAAAAATACTGCGTGTAAAGGCGGATGCGTTATGCCTGCCGGCGGATATCCTATATTGTGCAGTAGCGGACCGCTACCGAAAAGAAGGAAGCGTGGGGACGGGGCTTGTGTGCGGCGCAGGTACCTTTCGCGGAGCAGTGGCAGGCTCCATTGCACAGGACACCCAGAATCTGATAGGGCTTGGAAGTGACAGGGCGGATATCTGTATCGCCATGAACGAGGTGTTAAAAAGGCAGGGCGGCGTTGCTTTTGTGCAGGACGGTGAGGTAAAGGCATTTTTGGCGCTGCCTGTCATGGGTATTTTAAGCCAGAAGCCGGCGGCGGATTTTGCAAAAGAGGTACAAAACCTGAATCTTTTGCTGAAAGAGGCGGGAATGACGCTGTCAAATCCGCTGCTTACCCTAAGCCTGCAGATACCGCTGGCAGTTATTCCGGAGCTTGCCATTACAAACAGAGGACTGCTTGACGTTGCGCAAAACAGGTTTATTCCGGTCTGCAGACCGGTTTAGATAGGAAACCAAGGAAAAAGAGAGGACACAACAAAAATGGAAAAGTTTTTTAAACTGAAAGAAAACGGTACCAGCGTCAAAATTGAAGTGATTGCGGGTATCACCACCTTTGTTACCATGGCGTATATTATCATGGTAAACCCCAATATGCTGGCTACGCCATTTGAGGGCACCCCCATGCATGACAAAGTAGTAAACGGTGTGTTTTTTGCCACCTGTATTGCCGCGTTTATCGGTACCTTCCTGATGGGCGTGCTGGCAAAAATGCCTTTTGCGCAGGCGCCGGGCATGGGTATGAATGCGTTTTTTACTTATACGGTTATGCTGGGAATGGGTTACTCCTATCAGGCAGCGCTGGCGATGGTGTTTATCTCAGGTATGCTCTTTATCTTCATTACCCTCTGCTCGTTTAGAGAAAAGGTAGTAATGGCAATTCCCAAAAATATCAAAGTTGCCATATCGGTGGGCATTGGGCTGTTTTTAGCCTTTATCGGTTTCCAGAATGCAGGGCTTGTGGTGCTGAACCAGGATACCATGGTCTCCATGGTGGATTTCTCCACCTATGCAGAAAATCCGCAGGCATGTTTTGGCGCGATTCTTGCCTTCCTCGGCGTTATCCTGACGACAGTGCTCTACAAAAAGAAGGTGACGGGTTCTATCTTAATCAGTATTTTTGTCATTACTATTCTGGGTATTTTTACCGGCAACACGGTGTTTGAAGGCTTTTCCTTCAACTTTGGCGCGCAGGCGAAGGATTTTGCGGAGGTTTCCCTCTTTGCCTGCTTTGACGGTTTCCGCGAGCTGTTTGCGGGCAGCAGCATTGGACAGGCGATTTTAACGCTGGTTATGTTAATTGTCACCTTTTCCATGGTGGATATGTTCGATACGCTGGGAACCTTGATTGGTACGGCAAAATCCGCCAATATGCTGGATAAGGACGGCAACATTCCCAACGGCAAGAAGAGCCTTTTATGCGATGCCATTGCGACGGTGGGCGGCGCCATGGTAGGTTCCTCGACCGTTACCACTTATGGAGAGTGTATCGCCGGTATCAGCGTGGGCGGACGCACCGGACTGACTTCCGTTGTGACGGCTGTGTTATTCCTCTTTGCGCTTGTATTCGCGCCTTTTGTAGGAATCGTACCGAGCTGCGCAACTGCGCCGGCCTTGATTTTTATCGGCGGTCTGCTGCTCGGCGCCATCAAGGACATGGAATTTGACGATATGAGCGAGGCGATTCCCGCATATCTTACCTTGATTATGATGCCCCTTACCTATTCCATTGCCAACGGCATTGCTATCGGTCTGATTTCTCACACATTGATTAAAATATTTACAGGTAAATTAAAAGAATTGAATGTGCTGACGGTGATATTGTCCGTGCTGTTTATTATCAGGTATGCGATGATTTCCCTATAAGTGCCGAAAACGCAGCAAAGAAAGCATCAATACAAAAAGATTCTTGGAAGGACGTCTGTGGACGTTTGGAAAAGAATCTTTTTTGCGTGCGGAAATATATCTGCTGAAGAAAAATAACCTGTTTTGCGCAACGTCAAGCAGTCCTCTGTTTGTAATGGCAAGCTCCGGAATAACTGCCAGCGGTATCTGCAG
>WSLY01000012.1 GCA_013316825.1 Lachnospiraceae bacterium
TTGCCAACGGAGAAACTTGCCTGATGTCCACACGCATGATGAAAGGGCTTTAAAGCAATTTTCAATACTGTCATCTTATTCACTCCACATATTTGTGTCTGCTGTCCTAAACACAATTTTTGAGTTTTATCCTTATCTGGTTTCATTCATGTATTGTAATCCTACACAAAAGGAAAACATGATTTATATACACAAAAGGAAAACATGATTTTCCTTGACAATTCCGCTTTCTCCACATATAATTACCAATAAACAACAACAGAAAGACTATGACGAAGACAGTAAGCAGTTTCCCAAAGTTGCAGCGAGCCGGTGAGGGTGCAAGACCGGTATGAGTAGGAGATTGCGGAATATCACTTCCGAGTCGCGCGGGCAAAAAGCATCGCTCAGTAGTCCGTGACGGTATCCTGCCGTTATCGGGAACCATATAACTTCTGCTTAAGGAGCAGATGCAGAAGCGTATGTTGTAACAGGTGGTTTTACGGAGTTTTGAGCCCCGTCCTTTTACGGACGGGGCTTTTTGGTTCCGCATATTTTAATGGGATTAGGGCTTTTGACATCCGAATCCTAAGGCATTAGACAATTTAAAACAAAAAAGAGAAAGGAAAAAGCCATGTACAAAAAAGTATCTACGGATTTAAATTTTGTAGAAAGAGAAAAGCAGGTCGAGGCGTTTTGGAAGGAAAATGACATATTTAAAAAGAGCATGGAGAGCCGGAAGGAAGGACCGGAGTATACCTTTTATGACGGACCGCCTACCGCGAACGGCAAACCTCATATCGGACATGTGCTGACCCGCGTTATCAAGGATATGATTCCCAGATACCGTACCATGAAAGGGTATATGGTGCCGCGAAAGGCTGGCTGGGATACCCATGGGCTTCCGGTGGAAATCGAGGTGGAAAAGCTGCTTGGGCTGGACGGCAAGGAGCAGATAGAAAATTACGGGCTGGAGCCTTTTATCAATAAGTGTAAGGAAAGTGTCTGGAAATATAAGGGCATGTGGGAGGATTTCTCCGGTACCGTCGGTTTCTGGGCGGATATGGACAATCCCTACGTGACCTATCATGACGACTATATCGAGTCCGAGTGGTGGGCGCTTAAGGAAATCTGGGATAAAGGGCTGCTTTATAAGGGCTTTAAGATTGTGCCTTATTGTCCTCGCTGCGGCACGCCGCTTTCTTCTCAGGAAGTGGCGCAGGGCTACAAGGATGTAAAGGAACGATCCGCTGTGGCGCGTTTCAAGGTAAAGGGCGAGGATGCCTATATTCTGGCGTGGACGACGACGCCGTGGACGCTGCCCTCCAATGTGGCGCTCTGCGTCAATCCGACGGAAACCTATGCAAAGGTGAAGGCGGCGGACGGCTATACCTATTACATGGCGGAAGCGCTTCTTGACACGGTTCTCGGCAGGCTTGGGAATGCAGAAGAGGGCGTAAAGGCATATGAAGTGCTGGAAACCATGCTGGGAAAAGCGTTGGAATATAAAGAGTACGAGCCGCTTTTTGACTGTGCGGCGGAAATTTGCAAAAAGCAGAATAAAAAAGCCCACTATGTAACTTGTGACAGTTATGTTACCTTGACGGACGGCACGGGCGTGGTACACATTGCGCCTGCGTTCGGTGAGGACGATGCCAAGGTAGGGCGTATCTATGACCTGCCCTTTGTACAGCTTGTGGACGGACAGGGAAATATGACGGCGGAGGCGCCCTTTGCAGGCACCTTTGTCAAAAAGGCGGACCCCATGATATTGAAAGCGCTGGAGGACGCGGGACTTTTGTTTGACGCGCCCAAATTTGAGCACAGCTATCCGCACTGCTGGCGCTGCGATACGCCGTTGATTTATTATGCAAGAGAGTCATGGTATATCAAAATGACCGACGTAAAAGAGGATTTGATACGCAACAACAATACTATCAACTGGATTCCGGAGTCCATCGGCAAGGGACGCTTTGGGGATTGGCTGGAAAATATACAGGACTGGGCAATTTCCCGCAACCGTTACTGGGGTACGCCGCTCAATATCTGGGAGTGCGAGTGCGGATGCCAGTACTGTGTCGGAAGCCGCGAGGAGCTTGCGAAGATGAGCGGCAATCCGGACGACGCGAAGGTAGAGCTGCACAGACCCTATATCGATGCCGTGACCATCAAATGTCCGGAGTGCGGTAAGGATATGCACAGAGTGCCGGAGGTTATCGACTGCTGGTTTGATTCCGGCGCCATGCCTTTTGCACAGCATCACTATCCTTTTGAGAACAAGGAGCTGTTTGAAAAGCAATTTCCCGCACAGTTTATTTCGGAGGCGGTGGACCAGACAAGAGGCTGGTTCTATTCCCTGCTTGCAGAATCGACCCTGCTCTTCAACAAAGCGCCTTATGAGAATGTCATAGTACTGGGGCATGTGCAGGACGAAAACGGGCAGAAGATGAGCAAGTCCAAAGGAAATGCGGTGGACCCGTTTGACGCGCTGGAAACCTATGGCGCAGATGCAATCCGCTGGTATTTCTACATCAATTCTGCGCCATGGCTGCCGAACCGTTTTCATGGCAGGGCAGTACAGGAAGGACAGCGCAAATTTATGGGCACGCTCTGGAATACCTATGCGTTCTTTGTACTGTACGCTAATATAGATGATTTTGACGCGTCGAAGTATACGCTCGCCTACGATAAGCTTGCCGTTATGGATAAATGGCTGCTTTCCAAGCTGAACAGCGTTGTGGCAGAGGTAGACGGGGATTTGGAGAACTATCGGATTCCCGAAGCGGCAAGAGCGCTGCAGGATTTTGTGGATGATATGAGCAACTGGTATGTCAGAAGGAGCCGTGAGCGCTTTTGGGCAAAGGGTATGGAGCAGGATAAAATCAATGCGTACATGACGCTTTACACGGCGTTAGTTACCATCAGCAAGGCAGCGGCGCCCATGATACCGTTTATGACGGAGGACATTTACCAGAATCTGGTGAGAAGCGTGGACACGGCGGCGCCGGAGAGTATACATTTGTGTGATTTCCCGAAGGCAGATACCGCTTTGATAGATAAGAAGCTGGAAGAGGATATGGAGACCGCGCTGAGGGCAGTGGTGATGGGACGCGCCTGCCGCAATACGGCAAATATCAAAAACCGGCAGCCGATAAGCACCATGTTTGTCAAGACAGAGCATGGGCTGACTGATTTTTATAAGGATATTATTGCAGAAGAGCTTAATGTGAAAGAAGTGCGGTTTACGGAGGACGTGCGGGAATTTACCTCCTATATCTTCAAACCCCAGCTTAAGACAGTCGGTCCCAAATACGGAAAGCTGCTCGGCAGTATCCAAAAAACACTTGCTTCCCTTGACGGCAATGCGGCGATGGATGAGCTGCGGGCACAGGGCGCGCTGAATTTTATGGCGGGAGACAGCAAGGTGGTGCTGGCGGAAGAAGATTTGCTGATTGAGATGACCCAGAAGGAGGGGTATGTGACGGAGAGTGACAACCGCATGACGGTGGTACTTGACACAAACCTGACGGACGAACTGGTGGAGGAAGGCTTTGTGCTAGAGGTTATCAGCAAAATCCAGACCATGCGCAAGGAAGCTGACTTTGAGGTGACTGACCGTATCAGGGTATCCTTTGCAGGCAATGAAAAGGTGGCAGATATTGCGCTGCGCAACAGGGAAACGATTGCTGCAAAAGTGCTTGCAGAGACAATGACGGCGGGTGAAAATTTTGCCGTGTCAAAGGAATGGAATGTAAACGGAGAAAATGTTACGATTTCTGTGGAAAGAGTTGCAAACAAATAGTATAATACAGTTAGTTATGAAAAGCGGCAGGTGTAAGCGCCTGCCTCAAAACGAAGACAACAAGCATGAGGAGGACAGAATATGCTGAAAAGCAAGGTAAAGTTTGACAAGGAATTGTTTAAAAGAAGCGTTCTGTACAATATAAAAACCCTGTACAGAAAGACTTTGGAGGAGGCAACGCAGCAGCAGATATTTCAGGCGGTATGTTATGCTGTGAAGGATCAGATTGTGGACTGCTGGATGGAGACTCAGAGGGAGTACGATAAGCAGGACCCGAAGACGGTATATTACCTTTCCATGGAGTTCCTGATGGGGCGTGCACTGGGCAATAATCTTATCAACATGCAGGCGTACAAGCCGGTCAAGGAAGCTTTGACAGAGCTTGGACTGGATTTGAATTTTGTTGAGGATGCGGAGCCGGATGCGGCGCTGGGCAACGGGGGATTAGGACGTCTGGCTGCTTGCTTTTTGGATTCTCTTGCCACGCTTGGATATCCTGCATATGGCTGCGGAATCCGCTACCGTTACGGCATGTTTAAACAGGAAATCAGGGATGGCTATCAGGTAGAAGTACCGGATGTGTGGCTGGAAAACGGCAATCCGTTTGAACTGCGCCGTCCTGAATATGCGCAGGAAGTAAAATTTGGCGGTTATGTCAATGTGCGCACGGATGAGAAAGGCAGAAACCATTTCTTTCAGGAGGGCTATCAGTCCGTAAAGGCGATTCCTTACGACCTGCCTATCGTCGGCTACGGCAACGGCATTGTAAATACCCTGCGTATTTGGGATGCAGAGCCCATTGAATGCTTCCAGCTTGATTCCTTTGATAAGGGCGATTACCAAAAGGCGGTGGAGCAGCAGAATCTGGCGCGTAATATTGTAGAGGTGCTCTATCCTAACGACAACCACTATGCGGGTAAAGAGCTTCGCTTAAAGCAGCAGTATTTCTTTATCTCGGCATCCGTGCAGCGGGCAGTTGCAAAATACATGAAGAAGCATGATGACATCAGGAAGTTCCATGAAAAGGTAACGTTCCAGCTCAATGATACCCACCCGACGGTTGCGATAGCGGAGCTTATGCGTATCCTCATGGATGATTATGATTTAGAGTGGGATGAGGCATGGGAAGTCACTACAAAAACCTGCGCATACACGAACCATACGATTATGGCAGAAGCATTGGAAAAATGGCCGATTGAGCTGTTTTCCCGCCTGCTGCCCCGTATTTACCAGATTGTAGAAGAGATTAACCGCCGCTTTGTAAATAAGGTTGCCGCGATGTACCCCGGCAATCAGGACAAAATCAACAAGATGGCGATTGTCTACAACGGACAGGTGCATATGGCGCATCTTGCCATTGTAGCGGGCTATTCCGTCAACGGTGTGGCAAAGCTGCATACGGAGATATTAAAGCATCAGGAATTAAAGGATTTCTACGAAATGATGCCGGAGAAATTCAACAACAAGACCAACGGCATCACCCAGAGAAGATTTCTGCTTCACGGCAACCCGCTGCTTGCAGACTGGGTGACGGAGCATATTGGTTCCGAGTGGATTACCGATTTGCCTCAGATTGCAAAGATGAAGATTTACGCCGACGACAAGAAGGCGCAGCAGGAGTTTATGAATATCAAATACCGCAACAAGGTGCGCCTCGCTCAGTATATTTTAGAGCACAACGGCGTGGAGGTAAATCCCCGTTCCATTTTCGACGTACAGGTAAAGAGACTGCATGAGTATAAGAGACAGCTCTTAAATATCCTGCACGTGATGTATCTGTACAATGAGTTGAAAGAGCATCCGGATATGGACTTTTACCCCCGCACCTTTATCTTCGGTGCGAAAGCAGCGGCAGGCTACCGCAATGCGAAGCTTACCATCAAATTAATCAATGCGGTGGCGGACGTAATTAATAACGATGCCACCATTGGCGGTAAGATGAAGGTGGTATTTATTGAAAATTATCGTGTTTCCAATGCGGAGATGATTTTTGCGGCGGCAGATGTTTCCGAGCAGATTTCGACTGCAAGCAAAGAGGCTTCCGGTACCGGTAATATGAAGTTTATGCTAAACGGCGCCCTGACTATCGGCACCATGGACGGCGCAAATGTGGAAATCGTGGAAGAAGTCGGCGAGGAGAATGCCTTTATCTTTGGTCTTTCCTCCGACGAGGTAATTCACTATGAAAATTATGGCGGTTACAATCCCATGGAAATTTTCAACAATGATCAGGATATCCGCAAGGTGCTGATGCAGTTGATCAACGGCACCTATGCCCCGGGCGATACGGAGCTGTTCAGAACCTTGTACAATTCCCTGCTCAATACCCAGAGTACTTCCAAGGCGGATACCTACTTTATTCTGAAGGATTTCAGGTCCTATGCGGAAGCACAGAAAAAGGTAGAAGCAGCGTACAGGAACGAAGCTGGCTGGGCAAGGAGCGCCATCTTAAATATGGCGAGCTCAGGCAAGTTTACTTCTGACAGAACCATTCAGGAGTATGTGGATGATATCTGGCATTTGGATAAGGTCGTGCTTTCTGAAAAAGCATTGGCAAGAAAGTAAGGAAAGGTAAGATAACCGCCCGGTTTGCACTGTGGCGGTTATCTTTATAAGGTTTTCTGCCGTGCCGCTAAGACAGCGGTATCAGAGAGGCGGCAGAGAATGTTTTTGCTGGGAGGACGGATATGTTTTCGAAAAGGAAAAAAGGAATCGCAGTGTTTTTGACGGCGTTACTGCTGCTCGCCGGCTGCGGAAAAGAGCAGGCAGCCATGGCGGGAGCCGGCGGACAGGAGCAGGCAGCCATGACAGGAGCCGCAGCCGGCGGCGAGATGAGGGGAAGCGGATTGGTAAATAAGGCAGCGGTTTCTGCTGCGCCGCTTTCTGACGGGCTGGAAAGCTCTGCCTTTTCGCTGCGGGAAGAAATGAAAGTATTGGCGACACCGGAAGTAACATTGGTGATGGTGGGCGATATCCTGATGCACATGCCGGTCAACAACAGCGGCAGGCTGGCGGATGGCAGCAGGAATTTTGACCACCTTTTTACCTATACGAAAGATATGATAGAAGCGGCTGACATTGCCATTGTGAATCAGGAGGTGATATTGGGAGGACCGGAGCTCGGCATTTCCGGCTATCCCAGATTCAACACCTACTATGAAGTAGGGGATGCACTGGTGAATGCAGGTTTTGACGTGATTCTGCATGCGACGAACCACAGCCTTGACAGGGGACGGGAGGGCATAGAAAATTGTCTTGCTTTTTGGGAAGAGCATTATCCCGATATTGCGGTTGTGGGGATTTACGACAGCAAAGAAAAACAGGATGAGATTTATGTCTGTGAGCAGGAGGGTATTAAAATAGCAATTTTGAATTATACCTACGGAACCAACGGGCTGCCTTTTCCTGCCGGTATGCCTTATGCGGTCAATCTTCTGGACAGGGAGAGAATTGCATCAGATGTGGCACGCGCGAAGGAGATAGCGGATTTTGTGGTGCTATGCCCTCACTGGGGAACGGAATATGTATTGGAGGAGAGCCAGAACCAACGGGACTGGGCGGCGTTTTTTATGGAGTGCGGCGTGGATTTGGTAATTGGTACGCATCCCCATGTAATCGAGCCGGTGGAAATGCTTTATGACGAGAATGGCAATGAGATGCTCGTGTACTATTCTCTGGGCAATTATGTCAATGCCACGGCAGGAGAGGACAGTGATATCGGGACGCGGATGCTTGGCGCAATGGCGACCGTTACCATTTCCCGCAATGCGGACGGAGAGGTATACATTAAGGAGTACGGCGCAGAGCCCTTGGTAACTTATTTTTCCGCGGACAGAAAAACCGTACTGGTCTATCCCATGGATGCGTTTACGGATGAGATGGCGGCTGACAGCTTTACAATCAAGCGGGACAAGGATTTTAGTCCGGCTTACTGTCAGGAGATTTGGGAGCAGGTATTTGGGGACTTGCAGATAGGATAAGATAGTTTTGTCATGCGGTTGCGTAAGCGGAAACTTTCCTTTATAATAAAAACGTAAAATTTGCAAAACAAACGAAGCTGCCCTATGAAGGGAGCAGGCGGCAGAACGGGAGGCTAAATATGATTCAGTTATTACAGGGCGGCGCTTATCTTGTGGGCGGTACGCAGATTATCGAGGACACACAGGAAGCGGCGCTTGCCATTGCGCATAAAACAGGAAAAAAGGTGACGAAAAAGGAGGCGGCAAAGCAGACTATTGCCTACGGTATTTTGGAGAGCCACAATACCTCCGGCAATATGGACAAGCTGAAGATTCGGTTCGACAAGCTGACAAGTCATGACATTACCTTTGTAGGCATTATCCAGACGGCAAGGGCTTCGGGGCTTACCAAATTTCCGGTGCCTTATGTACTGACGAACTGCCACAATTCCCTTTGTGCGGTGGGCGGCACCATCAATGAAGATGACCACATGTTTGGACTTACCTGTGCTAAGAAGTACGGCGGCGTCTACGTGCCGCCTCATCAGGCGGTGATTCACCAGTTTGCAAGGGAGATGCTTGCAGGCGGCGGCAGCATGATTTTGGGCTCTGATTCCCATACGCGGTACGGTGCATTGGGGACCATGGCAATGGGCGAGGGCGGACCGGAGCTGGTAAAACAGCTTTTGAATCAGACCTATGACATCAATATGCCTGAGGTGGTAGGCGTTTATCTGACGGGTGAGCCGGTAAAAGGCGTAGGACCGCAGGACGTTGCACTGGCGATTATCGGCGCAGTATTTCAAAACGGCTATGTGAAAAATAAGGTGATGGAGTTTGTAGGACCCGGGGTTGCTTCCCTGAGCGCAGACTTCCGTATTGGCATCGATGTGATGACGACGGAGACCACCTGCCTTTCTTCCATCTGGCAGACGGATGCGGCAGTGGAAGAATTTTATGAGATTCACGGCAGAAAGGCTGATTATAAGGAGCTTATGCCTGGCGAGGTATCCTATTATGACGGCATGATAATTGTGGATTTGGCAAAAATCAGGCCGATGATAGCCATGCCTTTCCATCCCAGCAACACGTATACGATTGAAGAGCTGAATGCCAATTTGTCGGATATTCTTGATGAGACGGAAAAACGGGCGCAGGTGAGTCTTGACGGCGCAGTAGCGTTTTCCTTAAAGGATAAGGTGCGCGACGGAAAGTTCTATGTGGATCAGGGGATTATTGCAGGCTGTGCAGGCGGCGGTTTTGAAAACATCTGCGCGGCGGCGGATATTTTGAAGGGCAGTTACATTGGAGCGGAGGGCTTTACCTTAAGTGTGTATCCTGCTTCCATGCCTGTATATATGGAGCTGATTCGAAACGGATGTGCCGCTTCCATTTTGGAGACGGGCGCGGTGATGAAGACTGCCTTCTGCGGTCCCTGCTTTGGCGCAGGAGATACGCCGGCGCATAATGCGTTCAGTATCCGCCATTCTACAAGGAATTTCCCCAACAGGGAAGGTTCCAAGCTGCAGAGCGGACAGATTGCTTCCGTGGCGCTTATGGATGCGCGCTCTATTGCGGCGACGGCTGCAAATAAGGGTGTGCTGACACCGGCGACGGCGTTTGACGGTGACTTTAATCGTTATCAATATCATTTTGACAGTAATATTTATGCAAACCGTGTGTTTGACTCTCATGGTGTGGCGGACCCGTCTGTGGAAATTCAGTTTGGTCCCAATATCAAGGACTGGCCTGCCATGGGCGAATTGCCGGAAAATCTGGTATTGCAGGTGGTTTCCGAAATCCACGATCCGGTAACGACCACGGACGAGCTGATTCCCTCCGGCGAGACCTCTTCCTACCGCTCCAATCCGCTTGGTCTGGCGGAATTTACCTTGAGCCGCAAGGACCCGCAGTATGTGGGGCGTGCAAAGGAGATTCAGAAGGCGGAGAAGGAAAGAACGGCTGGCGGTCATCCCTGCGGCGTTATTCCTGAGCTTAAAGATGTGATGGGTGTGATAAAGAAAACCTTTGCAGATGTAAGCCACACGAATACGGGATTTGGCTCCACGATATTTGCGGTGAAGCCCGGGGACGGCTCCGCGCGTGAGCAGGCGGCTTCCTGTCAAAAGGTATTGGGCGGCTGGGCAAATATTGCCAATGAATACGCGACCAAGAGATACCGCTCCAACCTGATTAACTGGGGTATGCTTCCCTTCCTGATTGAGGAAGGAGAGCTTCCGTTCTCCAATCTGGATTACCTGTTTATACCGCAAATTAAAAAAGCGGTGGAGGAGAAATGGGATGAAATCAAGGCGTATACAGTAGAAAAGGAAGAACTGAAGGAGTTTACTCTTCGTCTTGGAGAACTGACAAAGGAGGAAAGAGAAATTATTTTAAAAGGGTGCCTGATTAATTACAATAGAGTATAGCAGGTTTTCTACAAGGCGCCCGGATGGAAGGCGCCTTGTGGAAAACAGGGTAAAAATAGGAATGGTGAAGCAGCATAGGGGGAAATATGCAGGAAGTAACCGAAATTGGAAAAAAGAGAAAACGGGGCGTAGTGGAGCCTTTGTATGTGTCATACTATGATGAAATTTATCAGTATGCCTTTTCCCTGCTGGAAAATGTGCATGATGCAGAGGATGCAGTACATACGGTATTTTTGCACGTTGTGAACAGATGGCGTGATTTGTCTTCTGCGCCGAAGCAAGAAGTAAGGAATTTTCTGTATAAGGCAGTGCGCAACGCCTCATTGGATATTATGAGAAGAAGAGCGTGCTATCGGGAGATACCACTGGACTCTTTGGAAGCGCAGGAGAGGCTTGCCTGTTATATGACACGCGGAGTGCAGGAAATATTTGAAACATTAAATCAGCTTCCGCGCTGGAACAGAAATATTCTGGCGGAGGCGTATGTTTTTGGATATACAAGCGGCGAGTTGGCAGAAGAGAAAGGCATGGAACAGAATGCCATAGAAAGGCGTCTGGACAGGGCGAAGGGTTCCATTCGAGGGCTTCGCCGTACAGGGATATATTGGTAAAGGTGCGCATAGCGTAGTACACAATTAGTCTCAAAATAGCTGTTTAGCCCTCTGCCAATAAGATTAGGGTGTCAAAAGCCCCAATTCCAATAGGCGGAGGGCTAAAAGGAATAGGAGAACGGAAATGAAAAGAAAAACAAAGCTTTTTCTCCTGCTGCTTTCCGTGGTTTTTCTTTGCGGCTGCGGAAAAAAAGAAAAATATGATTTGCAGGTGGAATATAGCGCTCTTGTGTTTGCCGATGTGACAGGCTATTATCTGGGTCAGCAGTATTATCAGGGAGAAGAAATCCTGCTTGCAGGAACAAAAGAGGGAGAGGTGCGGCTGCTGCGGGACGGAAAGAGGGAGGAAATTTTGCTGAGAGGCATGCCGGAAAGCCTGCTTAACATAGAGACGAGATGGTGGCTGGACAATCAGGGGAATCCCTATGTGCTTTACCGTGACAAGGTGTTTTTGTTAAATCAGGAGGGAGAGGTGCGGTTAGAGGCGCAGGCGGATGGCGTGGTGACAGGTATCTGCGAGAGCGCGGCAGGGGAAATTGTGCTGAAGATAAATGCTGCGGATAAACACAGGAGCGGGCTTACGATTCTCGATACAAAAACGGGGACGATGGGGAAAATCATCTGGCTGAAGGATATTGCCTACTGCATTGCCAAAGGGTATGAGAAGGATATTCTGATTGCGGATGCAAAGGGACTTTACGATTATGGGCTGTCCGACGGGAGCAGACAGTATTATATCGAATGGCGGGGCACGGCATACGACCCGCAGAGCGGCGCGGAGGATATAAAATTTCTATCCGACAATCAAATAGAGCTTTATGCGGAAAAGGATATGGTAGTAACGCTCTCCAAAATAAATCCGGAGGAATCCGGCAAAACGGTTTTGACATACAAGACAACCTATGTTACCGGTGAGATAAAAGAACTGATTGTGCAGTTCAACAAAGAAGATCCGGATTATTACATTGTGATAGAGGAGCGGCAGACAAATGAGGATTATGATACCTTTCGGGAGAAGGTGGAAATAGAAATTGCGGCAGGACACGGACCGGATATTCTTGACGATTCTTCCGTACAGAACCCATATGCATTGATCGAAAAGGGCGCTATCGAGGAATTATCGCCTTATATAGAAGCGGCGGGAATAGACAGAACTGCTTATTTTCCGGCTGCTTTTCAGGGATTTAAGGTAGAAACAGGCGTATATGGAATCGGAATCGGTATCAGCGTTCATTCATGCTGTGCAGACAGCAGTCTTTTTTCGGGGGAAGAGACATACAGCCTTGCGCATATGATGGATATTCTGGAAGAGCAGGAAGAAGATAAAGTATTTCAGAATAAAAAAGACGCTGTTGCGCTTGTCCACGACTGGCTGAAGCCTTCCGAAGACTTATATGGGATGGTGGATTGGGAGAAGAATCTCTGTGATTTTTCAGGAGCTGATTTTTGCAGGATACTGGAATTGGCGGCAAGATATGGAGCCGGCGAAGGGAAAGGCGCGGATGGGTATCTGTTTAACAGGGTAGATATCAACAATTACGGATGGTATGCAGGTTATGATAACAGCATCAAAAACAGCGGGCGGGTAATGACAGGCTTTCCGGGAGAAGAAGCGGGAGCGCACAGTCTGGCTGTGAATACGATTGCCGTCAATGCCGCGTCGGATAAGAAAGAAGGTGCGTGGCGGTTTATCTGCTTTTTGCTGCAGGAAGAGATACAGGAAAAATTAGGAATGAACGCCGCATGCTATCAGTTTCCCACAAACCGGCAGGCATTTTGGAATGCGGGAAACTACTGGTGTGAAAACCATGTGGGCGTCCGGTTAGAGCCGGCAGAAGATCCTGAGTGGGTAATCGAAGCCGACTGGTTTACCAAAGAGCAGCTTGCAGACTTGGAAAGCCTGCTTGGGAGAGCCGTCTTTTTTCCCTATAAGACACAGGAAATTCTTGCGATAATAGAAGAGGAAACAGCATTGTATTTTGATGGCAGCAAAAGCATGGAAGAAACCGTCGATGTGATTCAGAACCGTGTACAGCTATATTTGGATGAACAGGCAGGGCGTTAAGCCCTGCCTGCGCTTGTCAAAAACAGTACGGTAGGTCAGGCATATTTTCTGGCGACAATGTAGATGGGAATAAAAAGCCCGCCGAGGGTAATGCCAAGCGTAATATAGAGAAACACCATATTGCCGAAGAGTCCGGACAGGAACGAAGCGGCAGCCATACCAAGCAGAGGATAGCACACTAAAAGAATCAGCGCCCATAGGCGTACTGTACGGATAATATAAGGCCAGTTGCTGTTGTTGAAGGAAACGCCCGGCATGTGCATGCGCAGGGGACCCTGTGTGTAGTAAGCGATATGGTTGTCATCATAATAGGAAGGAAGCTTTTCTTTTACAAAAAGACAGAAAAGCAAGCCGAATAAAGCAGTCAAAAGCTCTACTGTCAGCAGGTGTGTAAAAAAGAATTCTGCGGAATAGTCTAAGAGGAAAAAAAGACAGATTTCAATGCAGGAGACTGTGAGGCAGCAGGCATAGGCAGCTCCCCAGCGTTTTCGGCTTCTGCTGCCCGCAGCAAGCTCGCTTTCCGACATGCTGATGGTTTTTTTGACAAGCGCTTCTGTCTGGGTAGTATTCATGGTTTCCGTGGATTGTAAGCGGCGGCATTCCAACAGTTCCGTGACGGTCACATTGAGCACGCCTGCCATAGGGACAAGCAGGGAAATATCAGGGCAGCTTTGTCCTGTTTCCCACTTGCTGACGGCCTTATCGGATACAAGCAGTTTTGCAGCAAGTTCTTTCTGGGTAAATCCTTTTTCTTTTCTAAGTTCTGCAACAAACAGGCCAAATTGTTTTTTGTCAATTTCAAACATAAAGTATTACTCCTTTCGCCATTACATTGCAATGTATGTTAGGAATATTGTAGCGGAGGAGTGCCGGTTTGACAACCGATAGACAGTAGAATCGACGCAGAAAGGGTATAAAAAGGGTATAGAAGAGCGATACGTTAAATATGTGTCCATTTTTCCAGCAGCACGGCTCCTGCGATGCCGAGGATGATACAGCTTCCGTGCGTGAAAAAGCCGAAAACTGATACGGCAAAGCTGTCCAAGGGAAGGATGAGGATGGTGGCGGCAATGACGATGCCGATAATGGCGTGGAATGCCGCAGCGTAATGGCGTTCAAAGAGAGTGTTGACTGCTCGGGAGAGAAGAAATACCGTGAGCAGCGCGCAGATGCCTGCAGGCAGCAGTACTTTTAAGTCCAGTCTGCCGATGCCTTCTATAAAAGAAGTGTACAGACCGAGGGGCATAAGCAGAGTGGAAAAGCTCATACCCGGGACAATCACGCTGAGAGCCAGACAAAAGCCGCAGAAGAGGTATACTGCAAAACCAGGAGCGAGCTCGACGGAAAAAGAGTTTAACGCGCAGAGCAGCACGACCGTTACTGTCATGGAAATAAAAAGGGCGGCATGGGAGTTTTTGGTTTTGCCTTTGCTTTCTGCTTCCTTAAAAAGAGAGGGCAGCGTTCCGATAATCAGCCCCGCGAACAGGCAGACGGATAGGGAGGGATACTTTGTCAAAAAGAAAGACAAGAGTCGTGCAATTCCCAAAAAGCCGGCAATGATACCCAAAAAAACAGGAATCAGCTTTGGCACGTGGGTTTTAAAACAGCGAATGGGATTTGCCAAAAGCTCCATGATGGGCTTGTAGATACCGAAAATGACGCACAGCACACCGCCGGATATGCCGGGCAGGACGGCGCCCAAGCCGATGAAAGTACCTTGTATAAAGCGAAGTAAAACAGTAAAAAGGGAATTGTTGCTGCAATTTTTCTGCATATCATTCCTTCCTTTGCCGCATAATCTTTTTTGTCCGGTCAAAAGCATTCTAGCGTAAAAGCAGTATAAAACAACTTTTTCATTATAAGAAAGTATATTAAGACAGCCGGTAAGTCATGCATGGAGTTGTCTATAAAGCACGTTTCATGCCACATTTTTCATTTTTCTCTAAATTTATCCGCAGGGCAACCGATAAATATAATACAAGTGCTTGTAATACATTATGACATAAGTCGCCACGGATGGTATGCAAAGGGATAAGGACAGCCCTGCGTGTATCATTTTTGTTTTTTGTCAATCAGGGAGGGGAGACAGAGGCAAGGGACTAAGAAAGGGGCATAATTGCGAATTGATTCTAGTGTTATAGGAATGGATTCCGCCAGAAGATATTCCTCTTCATCAGTAAGAGGCAGCCGTTTTATGGTAAGGGACTACAGAAATGGAGCGGCAAACAGTTTAAATAGTACATTTGGTAATCTTTTTGATACGGGAGAAGCGCTTTCAGGCGAGGGCAATGCATCGGGAGAGACAAAGGACAGCAGCATGGCGTCGCGAGATTCCATCGAAGAGCTTCGGGAGAGAGTGGAAAGTATGCGGAGCGGAAGAGTCAGTATCCGAAACGCGGCGTCTGCCAGCTTAGACAGCTTCAGGCAGTCTACCATCCGTTCCCTCTTCAACGTGCTGTTTGGCGGAAGGCTGGGAGGCTTTTTAGGGAATACTTCCCTGTTTGCCGGTCTTAGGCAGTCTTCAGCAAACGTACTTACTTTAAGCTCTGAGCAGGTATACGAGGAGAGTGAAAGCACGTCCTTTTCCACCACCGGCGTGGTACGGACGGCGGATGGCAGGGAAATTTCCATCAATGTAGATGTTGCCATGAGCAGAAAATTTACCCAGTATTTTAAGGAGGAATTGCAGATTCCGCAGTTGGTGAATACCTGTGACCCGCTGGTGATTAATTTTGACGGGGATGTGGCAGAGCTTTCCGACCAGAAGTTTTTCTTTGATATTGATGGGGATGGCGAAAAGGATGAAGTGTCCTATCTGGGCAGCGGCAGCGGTTATCTGGCGCTTGACAAAAACGGGGACGGCACTATCAATGACGGCAACGAGCTGTTTGGACCGCAGACGGGCAACGGCTTTGACGACCTTGCAAAATATGATGCGGACGGCAACGGCTGGATAGATGAGAACGACCCTATCTGGTCACAGCTAAAAATCTGGTGCAAAAATGAAGACGGCACGGAGGCGCTTTATACATTGGCAGAAAAAGGTCTGGGCGCTATCTGCCTGCAGAATGCAGCAACGGATTTTGCATTAAACAATGCAAAAAACCAGACGAATGGTTATATTCGCAGTACCGGTATTTTCCTCTATGAGAATGGCAATGTTGGAACCGTCCAGCATTTGGACGTGGCAAAATAAAGAATAAAAAAATAGAATCGTCATAGTTTTCTGAAAACCATGCGGCGCGAAAAGCGGCGCATGGTTTTTTTCATGCTTTAAGAATAAAATGGCATTTTGGGGAAAAACTATCCGTACAAGAAAAATGTTACAGCTTTCTAATAAGTAAAAAAGGGAACAGGAAAGAAAGGACACGGATAGAAATGAACAGACAAAACAGAAATAACCGAAGCAACGGGAAGAAAGAGCGTATTGTCATGATAGCCACGTCGGTCTTTGTGCTGGCAGCACTTACCATGACGGGTTTATATGTAAAGAAAAACAGCGAAAAAAATAAAAATGACGGCTATAACATTGATTTCAGCGTACTGGAGGATAATTCACAGGACAATAATACCGTCCAGAATAAGTATGAAGAAATCGACGGGCAGACGGCAGAAGACTTTCAGCCCTTTGCACCATCTTTGGAAGACGATTTAGACTATACACCAATGGAGCCTGTTGATTCAGGCGAAGTACAAAATCCGGAAGGCGGAGAAGACGGCAAGCAGGAGGCAGACAACAAAAAGCCGGATGGTACAGGCGCTGTCACGGACAACGGCGTAAATCCTGCAACGGAAGGAGCGGATACGGCACAGGGAGAAACAGAGGGTAATGCGGAAGCGGACAATGCGGCAGTACCGGATACTGTAGAGGATGCGATGAACAGCACGGATACGGCGGCAGAGGACGCCATGGATCAGGCGGCAATCAATGCAGATGCCGGACTGCCCATTGTCAACCAGCCGGAGCCGGATTTTAAGTCGGGAGATACCCTTATCTGGCCTGTTACCGGCAATGTACTCATTCCCTACAGCATGGACAGGACAGTATTTTTCTCCACCCTGCAGCAGTATAAATACAGTCCGGCAATGGTGATTGCAGCGCTTGAGGGCGATGCTATTTCAGCAGCGGCTTCAGGGCAGGTAGTCGATGTTTTCTATAACGAAGAAATCGGAAACGCAGTTACGGTCAACATTGGAAACGGCTATAAGATTACCTATGGACAACTGAAAGATGTGGCAGTAACCAACGGCTCCTATATAGAACGCGGCAGCATTATCGGTTATGTGTCTGCGCCTACCAAGTATTATAGTGTGGAGGGAACCAATGTGTATTTTTCCCTTACATTAAATGACAAGCCCGTTGACCCTATGGGAGAGCTGCAGTAGGAGACAGAATAACATGTTTATTACAGGCGGACGCATTCTGACGATGGAAGGTCAGGAGTATGAAAACGGAACGATTCAGATAGAAAATGGAAAAATCATTGCCCTGCGGGAGGGCGCAATCGGAGATATGCCTGCAGGGAAGGAAAAGAAAGTGCTCGACGTGCAGGGGGCGTGGATCATGCCCGGACTGATAGAAGCGCATTGCCACATGGGTATTACCGAAGAAAAGAAAGGAATGGAGGGCGACGACTGCAATGAAAATGTGGAGCCCTCCACACCGCATCTGCGCGCTGTCGATGCAATCAATTCCATGGACGCTGCATTTGACGATGCGGTCAGGGCGGGGATTACGTCAGCGATGATAGGTCCCGGAAGCTCCAACGTGGTAGGCGGACAGTTTGCATTTGTAAAGACGAGAGGGAGATGCATCGACGATTTGATTGTCAAGGCGCCGGCAGCCATGAAGGTTGCATTTGGGGAAAATCCAAAGGTCAACTATGCAGGTATGGGAAAAAGTCCGGTGACGAGGATGGCGATTGCCGCTATCCTGCGGGAAGCGCTGTTTCAGGCAGGGCAGTACAAAAAGCAGAAGGAAAACGGCGGGGACGATTTTAAAGAGGATTTTCGGATGGAGCCGTGGCTTCCGGTTCTGAACGGGGAAATTCCGCTAAAGGCACATGTGCATCGGGTGGACGATATTTTTACAGCCATCAGAATTGCAAAGGAGTATGGGCTTTCTATGACGCTGGACCACTGCAGCGAGGGACACTTGGTTGCAGACAGGCTTGCAGAAGAGGGGTTTCCTGCGATTGTGGGACCGGATTTGTCCAGCAGAAGCAAAATAGAAGTACAGAATATGGCATTCAAGACAGTGGGGGTCTTAAACGCAGCGGGCGTCAAAACGGCTATCACTACCGACCATCCCGTATCTCTTATTCAGTCGCTTCCGCTTTGCGCAGGACTGGCGGTAAAAGCAGGGCTGCCTCATGAGGAAGGCTTGAAGGCAATCACCATTCATCCCGCTCAAATCTGCGGCGTGGCAGACAGGGTAGGAAGCCTTGCCGTGGGGAAAGACGCAGACATTGCCATCTTTGACGGCGACCCCATGGAAATTGCCACAAGAACACTGTATACGATTATCAATGGTGAAATTGTTTATGATGCATCGGAAGACGCCATACGAAAAGAGGCTTAGGATTTTGGCAGAGAGGAAGATCCTAAGCCTCTTTTTTGGCAGTTCTTTAATAAGACAGAATTTCGTAGCCGGTTTCCGTCACCAGAACCTGAATCTCCCATTGGGCGGAAGGCTTGCCGTCCGCCGTATATACGGACCAGCCGTCGGCTTTGTCTATGTAGATTTCACTGCCGCCCATGTTAATCATCGGCTCAATGGTAAAGACGAAGCCGGGAACCATAAGCATACCGGTGCCTTTTTCAGAAGTGTAGCTGACGAAAGGCTCCTCATGGAATTCAAGACCAACGCCGTGACCGCCTATTTCACGAACTACGCTGTATCCGTTTTTCTGCGCAAATTCGTTGATGGCGTGTCCCATATCGCCGAGGGGATGCCAAGGCTTTACCTGTGAAAGCCCGACGTTCAGGCTTTCCTTTGTGACTTCCACGAGCCGCTTCTTTTCGGGAGAAACCTCTCCGATGCAGTACATGCGCGAAGAGTCGGAAAAGTAACCGTTGTAGATGGTGGAGGCGTCCACATTGACAATATCCCCTTCGTGAAGTACCACGTCGCCGGAGGGAATACCATGGCATACCTGCTCATTGATAGAGGTACATACGCTTTTGGGGTAGCCCTTGTAGTGCAGGGGCGCAGGAACGGCGTGGGCGGCGGTAGTCAGTTCATACACCCACTTGTCAATCTCTTCCGTGGTGATGCCCTCACGAATATGCTCTCCGATATAGTCAAGAACGGCAATATTGATTTTGGCGCTCTCTCTGATACCAGCTAACTGTGCTTCGTTCTTAATCAATTTTCTGGAGGGCACGAGAAAACCTTTCAGATGATATTCTTCGATGCGGCTGTCAAAATCACAGTGGCACTTTTTATATTTTTTGCCGCTGCCGCACCAACATTCATCATTTCTTCCTATTTTTTCCATAAGTCATGACTCCTCATTTCATTTTTACGCAGTTTTCGGTCGATATGGTATGATATACCGTGTACGCTTCGTCCTTTATCTCGTACAGGGGCTTTAACATAAAGTTCTTTGCCTGACCTCTGGTACGGTAACTATTTTGCAGCCACGGGAATGTGCTGTAGGTATGTTCCATCTGGGGAGACAAAAAATCTTGTGGCTGTGCGGCGTTTCCGGTGATACCATAGTCTGTTTCTGTCAGCCCTGCAAGTACGATGGGACCGTCCACGGCAGCGGCAAGCTCCGGCATGTCGGCAAGAGGCTCCATGACAACCCCGTCCGGCAGATACATATAGATAGTCGTTTTAGCCCACACGCCTGTCAGGTGAATATAACCGTCTGTAACCTGAAAGGATATATTTCCGCTTTGTCCGCTTACGTCTGCTTTCATCAGCTTTTCATAAGTAAAGCCGGAAAGCTTCGGCAGGGAAAGGGGCTGTCCGTCGATGGTAAGAACGGGGACATCCTGTATCCAGCAGGGAAGCCTAAAGGACAGGGTAAGCGCCGTGGGTAAATCTGTTTTAATTGTAAACTTTAAAGACCAGCGGGACATCTGGCTGTTGTCATTTTCATCAAATAATGCTTGTGCATTATAGTATTTCATGTCCGTATCCTGCGTAAAAAATACTGTGTTCTCACCATAGCGGCAATTTGCTTCGGACGGAATATACTGGCTGATGACGAGCCTGTTTGCAGGAATATCCTGATAATAGATAAGGTCGGGATACAAGGTCTGTGCCTGTACCATGGTGCCGTGGCAGCACCAGAAATCGCGGGTTTTGCTTCCCCACTTCTTTTTGCTTCCGGCAAGCATGGGCAGGAAGTAGGTGGGCATACCGGTAGAAGGGTTTTGCTGTGCCAGAAAACCATTATACAGACAGCGTTCGATATAGTCCGCATACTTGGTGTCGCCGCTCCAGTGATACAGGTAGGCGGCAGTACGCACCATATTGTAAACGGTGCAAAATTCCTGATTGCGTTCGCCAAGAAACTGTCCCTGCATATGGGGCGGCATCCAGAACTCTCCGGCATTCTGTCCGGTGGTAGCGAGCATACCGCGCTCGGTGACGGCACAATCCCAGAACAGCTCCGTGATACGCCGCCATTCTTCATCGCCTGTAACCTCGTATAGCCTGGCGGCACCATGGGATAAAGGAATACTGGCATTGGCATGACAGTTGGTGAGTGGATCCTGCCCGCTTTTCAATTTGCGAAATAAACCGGCATCCTGATAACGTCCGGCAAGTTCTTTGTAGATTTCATTCTTTGTAAGTGCATAAAGTTCCGTCCAGATTTCCAGCATACCGCCTTCTTCACCGCTGTAAACGGCATGGGGGCTGCGCTTTTGCATATCATCCGTCCATCGGATATACCAACCGGCAAGCCTGTCTAAAATTTCTAAAGCCTGTGTGCTGCCTGCATATTGGTAAGCATGGGTCAATCCCATAATCAGCTTGTGCATGGTGTACTGGGGAGACCAGATATACCGATCTGTCGTAAGCATTTCAAAATATTTTTCAGGGATGGGACCGACCCAGCCGTTTCCGTTTAATTCCTGACAGCGAGCCAGTTCTGAAATGATGTTATCCAGCTTGCATTTCAATGTTCTATCCTTGTCCGAGGAGGAAAGAGCGGCGGCAGCAGACAGCCAGTGCCCTAAAAAGTGTCCGCGAAGCTGGCATGTGGGAGCTTCCCAGCCCCAGTGCAGATGCTCGTTAGATACCTGAATACATGCTTCCAGATAAAAATTCTGCAGCAGGCAGGTGCTGTCAAGATCCAAAAGATACTGACGGTTTAAGTCCATGCGCTCTCGAAATATGGAGGGCAGGATGGTTACTTGGGATTTGTCAAGGGAGGTCAGCATAGAATGCTCCTTTCTGCTATGTGTTGATTTAAGGGGGCTGTGAAACTAAGGGCTGCAAGTGTCATTGTACGGATGGTATATGCCGCCGCAATATGCTTCGGATTCTACGCCTCGCAATCACCAGCCATTATATTGTAGTGGCAGCATTTGCCTCCTGCACCAAAACCTCTCCCACCGCCTCAGGGTCATCCCGTATGATTTCCCCCACAGCAGGCAGGGTAATACATCCCGCATAGGGGTTTTTGATACTAATCACCGGCGCGGTAAGGGAAGCCTCCACCTGTGACCTTTCAAAGCACAAATCTGCATCGCACATTTCACAGTCAATCAGCTTTAAGCCTTTGCAGTAACACAAGGGCTGGGTGCCAATGATTTTGCAATGTTCAAAGGTAACGTTTTCACAGTACCAGGCAAGGTATTCCCCTTTGACGGTGCTGTTGCGTACCACAATATTTTTTGCATGCCAAAAAGCGTCCTTTGTATCGAAAATACAGTTTTCAAACAAGGAATCTTCTATGTACTGGAAAGAATATTTACCATTCAGGGTCACATTCTGAAAGTGCAGGCGGCTGGAGCGCATCATAAAATATTCGCTTGCAGCGGTGCAGTTTTTCATTTCGATATCCTGCACGGACCAGCCGAATTCAGGAGAAATAATGTCGCAATCCAGCATCTTTACCCGTGCACATTCCCGCAGCGCTTTAATGCCATGGAGCTTTGTGCCGGTGATATGGATGTCTTCGGAATACCAGAGCGCCGCACGGCAAAGTGCTGTCAGTTCCGAGCGGCTGATGGTAAGGTTATGGTTATGCCAAAAGGGATAGCGCAAGTTAAAGAAACAGTCTTCCACTTGAATATCGCTGCTTTCCTTCAAAGCACTTTCCCCATCTGCGGGTCCGTCAAAAGAACAGTTTTTGACAAGCAGCCCCTTGCTTCCGTACAGGGCGCGTTCGCTGTCAAGTGACTGGTTTTCTAGTATGTTCATGTCTGTATTCACGCCTTTCTTTGTAAAGTATCTAAAATGCTCTTCTTTAGTATATGACACAATGAGGCAAATAGCAAACAGGAAATTTTAGTATGCAAAACGTGCTGTTTGATAGTTATAAACAGCAAAAAATGGGAACTTTTTCAACACATACCGCCAATACTTTACCTTTTTGTGTAAACATGATAAAATGTGCGAAAAGGCGTGACAGGAGGGCAGTCGGTTGTCTGGAAGAAAAAGACCAAACAAAAGAATCGTGCTATGGTTTTTGGCGGCTTTGGCAGCAGTATTTACCGGCTGCGGTTCGCGTGATGACGGGGAGAGGGCACAAAAGCAGGAGACGCAGCAGGCAGAGATTTTCAGCATGGAAACAGAACCGGTGCTTGACTATGAAGTGCCCGTTGTTCTGCCCGGGATTTTAGTGGACAGGATAGGATATGAAGCATTGTCATATAAGACGGCAGTGGTGCGGGGAAGCAGTCTGCCCGCCCGTTTTCGTATTGTCAATGCTGACACGGGAGAAGTGGTATACACCGGCAGTCTGGAAGGCGCAGGTTACGATACAGAGACGAAGGAATATAATAGTTATGGGGATTTTTCCGCGCTGACAGAGGAAGGCGTTTACTATATGGAGTGCGATATGTTAGGGCGCTCTTATTCATTTGAAATAAAGGATACCATGTATGAGGATTTGATGGAGGAGGCAATCGCACTTTTAAACGGCAGGCGCAGTCATTTGACAGAAGCAGACGTGTTAGATGTATGTCAAAGTGTTTCCGTACTGCTATTGTCTTACGAGCTGTTTGCACCTGTGTATGAAGGGCGGGCGGCAGAGGGAAAGGAGCCTCCTCTGATTGCACTTGTCAAAAGCTATGCGGAGTGGCTGCTTACAATGCAGGATGCACAGACAGGAGCCGTACTGGAAGAGGGAGAGGCGTTGTGGACGGAAACGGCATGGTTATCGGCTGTGCTGGCAAAATTCAGCTATACCTATCAAAAATACGACAGCGTCTATGCAACGGTATGCCTGCAGGCATCTGACAAGGCGTGGAAAGCGATAACAGAACAAAAGCAGCAAAAGGCAGAGGAAAGCGGGGAAGGCAGTTATGAGGAAGTGATGTTTTATGCGGCTGCCGAATTGTACCGTGCCACCGGACGAAACGCATATCATCTGATGGTGATAGAGTTAAGTAAGGATATGACGGCGGATGCGGATAAAGTTGCGCTTGTTTTCGGCACATTGACGTATGCCTCCACAAAACGAAGTGTAAACATGGATTTATGCGCGCGTCTGACGAAGGTGCTTTTGGATGAAGCGGAATATATTGCGGAGCTTGCACAGGAGGATGTTTTTTCTGCCGGCAGCAGTCTGGCGGAAGAAAGTCTGGAGGAAATCCTTTGGGATATGGTAGTGGTATCCTCGGTAGATTATATCATTACCAACCATGAATATGCCACGTTGATTGAAAATCATCTGCACTATCTGGCAGGGGTAAATGAGACGGCAGCCTGCCATACCTGCCCCGATGGAGAAAGCGCGGGTGCGGACATCGGCAAGGACTGTATGAGTACGGCGGAGTATGTGATGATGTTGAGTGAAATTTTGAGCCATAAACAGGAGGAGTAATTGATGGATATAGTGGTGCTTGCGGGCGGAATCAGTACGGAGAGAGACGTATCCTTGGTGACCGGCAAAATGATTTACCGCGCCCTGAAAAAGAATGGGCACAGAGTTATTTTGCTGGATGTATTTTTAGGATATGAAGGCACGGATATCGACTCTGTTTTTTCTCTGAATAAGGATTGGGAGGCGCAGGCAGAGGATATAAAAGAGACAAATCCGGACATTAACCGGATAAAAGCCATGCGGAAGGATTGGGAGAAATGTTTTTTCGGTCCCAATGTGATTGCCGCCTGCCAGAAGGCGGATGTTGTATTTATTGCACTGCATGGTGAAAATGGCGAGAATGGAAAGGTGCAGGCATATTTTGATTTGATGGGGATTACCTACACGGGAACGGATTATGTAAGCGCGGCGCTCAGCATGGATAAGGGGCTGTCCAAAGATATTTTTCGCCAGTACGGGATTCCCACGCCAAAGGGAATTCGTTTGAAAAAGGGAGAGTCAGAATTGGAGCGGGTGCCCTTTCCCTGTATGGTTAAGGCTTGCTGCGGCGGCTCCAGCGTGGGCGTCTGCATAGCAGAAAATGAGGCAGAATATGAAGCGGCAAAGGCAGAGGCGTATCAATATGATGAGGAGATTGTCATAGAGCAGTATATTGAAGGCAGGGAGTTTTCCGTCGGGGTGCTGGACGGAGAGGCGCTGCCGGTGATTGAAATAGAACCGCTTGTGGGTTTTTACGATTACAAGAACAAATATCAGGCAGGCAGCAGCATCGAGACCTGTCCGGCGCTTCTTGCAAGAGAGAAGACAGAAGAATTGCAGCGCTGTGCGGAGACAGTATTTGGCGCATTGCGGCTGAAAAAATATGCCAGAATGGATTTTATGATGGACAAAAACGGGGAAATCTATTGTCTGGAGGCAAATACCATGCCGGGCATGACGCCTACCTCGCTGCTGCCGCAGGAGGCTGCCGCCGCGGGAATGAGCTATGAGCAGCTTTGTGAAAAGCTGTTGGAAATATCCCTTCGGGACAAAAAGGATTGATAGAATAAGGAGCGTATGTACTATGGAAAATACCATGCAGAATATGACACTTTATAATATTGCGGAGGCTTGCTGCGGCAGGCTGCTGCGGGGCGCTTTGGCGGCAGGTGATGCGAAAAGGGAGATTACCTGTGCGGAAATTGATTCCCGTAAGATGATGGCAGGAGGTCTTTTCTTTGCCGCAAAGGGAGAAAAAGTGGACGGACACCGGTTTATCGGGCAGGTATTTGAAAAAGGGGCGCTCTGTGTCGTGACGGAAAAGACACCTGAGCAGGTAGAAGAAGAGCATGGGGTGCCTGCAGCTTCTTGGGGTTTTTATATTTTGGTGGAAAATACGTTTACGGCGCTGCGGGGAATTGCCGCTTTTTACCGAAAGCAGTTGTCTATTCCGGTGGTGGGTATTACAGGAAGCGTAGGCAAAACCAGCACAAAGGAATTTATTGCAGGAGTGCTCTCTGCAAAATATCAGGTGCTAAAGACAGAAGGTAATTTTAACAATGGCATCGGGCTGCCCCTGACGCTTCTGCGCATCCGCAGGGAGCATGAGGCGGCGGTAGTAGAGATGGGCATCAGTGATTTTGGGGAGATGAGCCGGCTTGGGGAAATGGCAAGACCGGATATCTGCGTGATTACCAATATTGGGCAGTGCCATCTGGAAACGCTGCATGACAGGGCAGGTATTTTAAAGGCAAAGACGGAAGTTTTTCACTATATGCAGGAGGATGGAGAGGTCTGTTTAAATGGCGATGACGATTTATTATCCATGATTCAGACCGTGAATGGCAAGGCGGTGCATCATTTTGGCATTTCGGAGACGGAGGGTTTTGAAGTGTTTGCGACCGATATTGAAAATCTGGGTCTGGCAGGGAGCCGCGCCGTGATGCATATTGGCGGCAGCCTGTTGACAAAGAGTCATAAGCCGGAGGAGTCTTATCCCGTAGAGATTACGCTTCCCGGGCAGCATATGGTGATTAACGCTATGGCGGCGGCAATGGTCGGAAGACTTTTGGGGCTTCAGGTGGAAGAGATACAAAGAGGAATCAAGAGTGTGGAGCCGGTGGGAGGCAGAAGCCATATTGTGCGGCTTGCAAAAAGGACGGTGATTGACGACTGCTATAATGCCAATCCTGTGTCCATGAAGGCGGCGCTTGACCTTTTGTCCGGTGCGTTAGGCAGAAAGATTGCCATTCTGGGCGATATGTTTGAACTGGGAAATCATTCCGATAAAATGCATGAAGAAGTGGGAGCTTACGCCGTAGAAAAAGAAATAGACGCTGTTTTCTGTGTGGGAGAAAGCGCCCGCTTTATGTACGATGCAGCGCTGGTAAGGTATGACGGAATGCAGGATATTCGATATTTTGCAGCCAAGGAAGAGCTGTTAGAGAGTCTGCCGGATCTGGTTTTAGAGGGGGACACCATATTGGTAAAGGCATCTCATGGAATGGGCTTTGCCGAGATTGTGGAAGCGTTAAAGCAGATGTAAGTTGTCGCCGTGCAGAGCTGCTTTGCCACACAGCCGGATAGCTGCATGACAAAGCGGCGGCACGGCACAGCGTCCGTACAAACGGCTGTACTTTGGCGGATAATCAGTGCCTGCTCAGCCCTGCTGCGAATCCTGTGTTTCAGGAAAATAAGCGGCTTTGTTTCTGAAATAGGTTTCTTCGATAATGCCCTTGACCTTGGAGCCGATAAATTTCTTTTCTTCTTTGGGAAGTTCGCTTATGGATACAGGCGCGCCGTATTCAATGACTACAGTGCGCTTTTTGATTTTAGGAAACTGGTCTTCAAAAACGGCGGCAGAATTTACAATCGTCATGGGAATAATGGGAACGCCTGCTTTTTCTGCAATCTTAAAGCTTCCTTCGTGGAAAGGAAGGAAGGTGTCAGAAGTCTTGTTGCGTGTGCCTTCCGGAAAAATGCAGATGGAAATACCGTTCTTTGCTTTTTCAATGGCGGTAAGAATGGTTTTCATGCCCTCTTTGATGTTGTCACGATCCAAAAAGAGACAGTGCAGGTTTTTCATCCAAGTAGAGAGCAGCGGTATCTTTTCCATTTCTTTTTTCGCCACATAGCCGGTAGGACGGGGAACCCGCACATAGGTGAGTACGATATCAAAAAAACTGCGGTGGTTGCCCACATAGAGGACGGCGCTGTCCTTCGGCAGATTTTCTTCGCCTAATGCGATTACCTTTACGCCGGCGATGCGTATCACGCAGCGAAACGCCCAGTTTACGATAGCGAGGGAGCTGCGGTTTTTGACATCCATATTAAATTTTCCGATAATCCATTCTACAATCATAAGGGGGATGGATAAAATCAGGAACAATATTACAAAGGATGAAACAGAAAGAAAACGTATCATAAAAATCTCCTTTTGGTAAAGTTTTATCCGGCAGCTTAAAAGCCGCGTTTTTTCAGCCCGGCAAAGAGCAGTACATAAAATTCGCAGACGTCGAAGCCTTTTATGTTTTTGTGTGTCAAATCAATCATGTCCCCGTGGGAAATCCCTTTTTTGCCTGCACATAAAACGCCCATATAATTGCGCCACGCGGCAGAGGAAACGCTCACCAGCCCGTCATTGTCCCCCTCGTATTTTTTGCAGAGAAGATACCCAATATTTAAGGGAAAACCGGCGCTTCGCGCAGAGCGCATTTTTGAGGCGACGCTTTGATAAAAAACGTTGGACATGTCCGGCGTCCGGCTGTTAAATACGGCGCAGGAGGCGGCGGTAAGGTCCTGTACGCCCGCAAGAAAATCGGGGGCGTTATCGCCAAGCTTACGAAACAGGGCGTTGTAACGGGAAGCGGTAAAACAAATCAGCCACCCGGGCAGGGACGCAAGAAGCGCATCTGCAAACCGGCAGCCGCGGTGGGGAGTGTTTATGGTAGTCAGCGACGCCACATAGGGAGCCATACCGAGCCTGCTGATGGCGTACCGTGCATCCAGACCGCCCTTGGAATGCGCTACAATATTGACTTTTTCTGCGCCGGTCTGTTCCAGAACACGCAGGATTTCCTGCTTCAGCTCCTTCGCACTGTCTGCAATGGAAAGAGAGGACTGCTGCCTGCCGTAGAAAACCGCTGCGCCATTGCGTTTCAGAGCGTGCGGTATGCGTCCCCAGTAATTGAGGCACTGCCAATCCCGAAAGAAAACGCCATGTACCATAATGACAGGGAAACGGGTCCTGCATACGCTGCTTTCAACCCGCGCAGAGTCTAACAGATACCGGTTTTTTTCGTAAAGAATTTCTCTTCGCACAATAGCGCACCATTTCACGAAGAGGACAAGACTAAAAGGCAAAAGCCACCAGAAAAAAAGCATCAGCAGGCGCAGGACAATGCCGAGCTGTGCCGAACAGAAGGCAGTCCTGAGAAAGCCGTTCATATAGTGGATAAAAAGAAATATGCCCGCCATAAGAGCATTTACCGCAAGCATAATCAGAAGCCCGCGCTGTGCATCCGGCGTGTGCCGCCGGATAATTGCCAGAGGCGAGAGCTTTGTTGTGCAGAAAAAAACGATATATCCGGTTATTTCCGCAAACAGGCAGAAAGCCGAGGTTACAATCAGCTCATAGCCGCCGGAGAGCACCTGAAGCCGTAACTTCAGTCCCTTTTCATAGCAGGGAAGAATTTCCGTAATCAGGTAAAAAAATCCTATGGTTATCCACAGAAAAAAGCCATAAAAAATCCTGCTGAAAATAAAGCTTTCATTTTTGGTAAAAAAATCCAACAGCAATACAATATTCATCATCAGCAGTACACAGATGCAGCCCGCAGCTCTTCGTAAAGACTTTATCATGAAGTACCTCCAATAAAAAACAACCGCCAGACAGTTGCCGGCAGTTGTTTTTTTAGGCGCGCCGATGGCGCGCGTTTCTACCTGTCTTTGCTCTCAGCAGACAGTATAGCACTTTTTTTACTCGAATACTACTGTTTTATCCAAGTATTCGGTTTTTACCACAATAAACGGATAGGAAGGAGCGGTGCCAACCCTGTCTTCGGGGGAGGGACCGAGAAGGCTGGTACTTATGTAGATGGAATTGTCCGTCAGGTATAAATCATTGACGGCAATGCTGTATCCGCCGGTCGCCTGTTCGCCGTAGCCCACACAGATATACAAATATTCATTGTCAGTGTAGGTGATTTTGAACTCGGCGTTTTGCCGTTCCGCAATCAGTGACTTCAGTTCATCAGGCAGCCGCTCCTCACTGATAATGGTAAATTCCAAATCGCGTAGTCTGGTGGTTTCGCTGGTACCTATACCGCAGCCGCCCAAAAAGCACGCAAAGAGCAGCAAAGCGGCAGTAATCTGAAAGAGAAGCTTTATTCTGTTTTTTTTCATACACATCACATTCTCGGGATTTATATAATCTTATGAGGAGAAAATAAGTAGTATGCACAGAAAAGCAGAGTGTGCTATACTCTAGGTAGAAATTGCCGCAGGAGTATGGCGCACTTGCGTCTTTACGGCGGCAAGGACTTTTATAGTATGGTTTAGGAGGGAATACCGGTTATGCTTTTCATAGCGAATGCCTATGTGATGAATCCGGCCACGGGGGAGGAAGGATATCAGGATATTTTAATTGAGGGAAGCCGCATTGTAAAAATGGGGGAAAATCTGTATGACACTATGACGAAAAACGGGGAAACAGAAGGGCTTCAAATCATCGATGCGACAGGGCTTGTGGCGGCGCCCGGGCTGGTGGACGTACATGTCCACTTCAGGGACCCGGGTTTTACCTACAAGGAGGATATAGAGACAGGTGCAAAAGCGGCGTTAAAGGGCGGCTACACCACTGTGGTGCTGATGGCAAATACCAAGCCTGTGGCGGACAATGCGGAAACGCTTGCCTATGTACTGGAGAAAGGCCAAAAAACGGGACTGCATGTGGAAACCTGTGCTTGTGTAACCCGCGGGATGAAGGGACAGGAGCTGACGGACATGGAGCAGCTTTTCAGAGAGGGTGCTGCGGGTTTTACGGACGACGGCGTCCCCGTGTTGACGGAAGAAATTGTAAAAAGCGCCATGCAGGAAGCCGGACGGCTGGGCGTGCCCATCAGCTTTCACGAGGAAAATCCTGCTTTTATCGAAAATAACGGTGTCAATGCGGGTGCTGCATCCGCCCATTATCAGATAGGCGGTTCTAAGCGGGAGGCGGAAATCGACTTGGTGCGGCGGGATTTGGCGCTTGCACTAAAGACGGGCGCCTGCGTCAACATACAGCACATCAGCACGAAGGAAGCGGTGGAGCTAATCAGGCAGGCAAAAGCGAAGGGCGGCGATATCCACGCAGAGGCGACGCCTCACCATTTTACCTTGACGGAAGAAGCCGTGATACAGTACGGCACACTGGCGAAGATGAACCCGCCTCTCAGGGAGGAGAGCGATCGTATGGCAATCATCGAAGGGCTTAAGGACGGCACCATCGACTTGATTGCGACGGACCATGCGCCCCACAGCCGCGAGGAAAAAGCGCGTCCCATCACGGAAGCCCCCAGCGGCATCATCGGACTGGAAACCGCGCTGGCGCTTGGCATCACCTACCTTGTGGACACGGGACAGCTCTCCCTCATGTCCCTGCTTGAGAAAATGACGATAAATCCTGCCCGCATGTATCATTTTGATGCTGGTTATCTCGCAGAAGGCGCGCCTGCAGACATTGTACTCTTTGACCCGCAGGAGAGCTTTATTGTGGATGGGTTTGCGTCAAAGTCGGAGAATAGTCCGTTTTTGGGGTGGAGATTACGGGGAAAGGTGAAGTATACGATTTGCGGCGGGGAGAGCAAGTATGAGGATTCCTGTGCCGGAAAAGAGGAGAAAACCAGAAAGGAACGCATCATGCACAAGAAAAAATTAACTGCAGCAGTAAACTCACAGCGCGAAATTGCGCCCCATATTTATGACCTGCGGCTGTCCGTCAAGCTGGCGGCGGATGCGAAGGCGGGGCAATTTGTATGCCTGTATCCGAAGGATAAGAGTACGCTGCTTCCCCGTCCGATAAGCATATGTGAGGCAGACGGGGAAAGCGGCATCCTGCGGCTTGTCTACCGCGTTGTGGGAAAGGGAACAGCGGAGTTTTCACGTCTGACTAAAGGAGAGACCGTAGAAGTGCTGGGAAATCTGGGAAATGGATTTCCTGTGGAGGAAGCGGCGGGAAAGCGCGTGTTTATCATGGGAGGCGGCATTGGCATTCCGCCTATGTTAGAGCTTGCGAAAAGGCTGCAGGCGGATAAGCAGATTATTGTCGGCTACCGTGACCGCGATACTTTTTTAAAAGAAGAGCTGGAGCAGTACGGGAGCGTCTATGTGGCGACGGAGGACGGCAGCGTGGGAAGCCGCGGCAACGTGATGGATGCCATACGGGAAAACGGGCTTTGTGCGGATGTGATTTATGCCTGCGGTCCTATGCCGATGCTGCGTGCCATCAAAAAGTATGCCGAAGAACAGGGAATCCCCGCTTATATCTCTCTTGAGGAGCACATGGCGTGCGGCGTGGGCGCCTGTCTGGGCTGCGTGGTAAAGACAAAGAAGGTGGACAGTCATTCACATGTAAACAATGCCCGCATCTGTACGGACGGGCCGGTTTTTGAGGCTGGGGAGGTGGATATCTGATGAATACAAAAGTAACGATAGCAGGCGTGGCCCTGCAGAATCCTGTGATGACGGCTTCGGGGACATTTGGCTCCGGTATGGAATACGGCGAATTTGTGGACCTAAACAGACTGGGTGCAGTGGTGACAAAGGGCGTGGCAAATGTACCGTGGGCAGGCAATCCCACGCCACGTGTGGCGGAGGTCTATGGCGGTATGTTAAATGCCATTGGACTGCAGAACCCGGGTATTGATGTTTTTATAGAAAGGGATATTCCTTTCTTAAAACAGTACGATACGAAGATTATTGTGAATGTATGCGGAAAAACAGTGGAGGATTATATTGCAGTTGTGGAGAAGCTGGGGGACGAGGGAGTGGATATGCTGGAAATCAACGTCTCCTGCCCCAATGTCAAGGAGGGCGCCATTGCCTTTGGGCAGAAAACGGATGCGCTGTTTGACATCACCTCACAGATAAAAAAACATGCCGTACAGCCTGTTATCATGAAGCTGAGTCCGAATGTGACGGACATCGGCGAGATGGCGAGAGCGGCGGAGGCCGCGGGAGCGGACGCTATTTCTTTGATTAACACGCTGACAGGTATGAAGATTGATATTCACAGGCGTACCTTCGCCCTTGCCAACAAGACGGGCGGTATGTCGGGGCCGGCTATCAAGCCGATAGCCGTGCGGATGGTGTATCAGGCGGCATCCGCCGTCAAAATTCCGATAATCGGAATGGGCGGCATCTGCAATGCCGAGGACGCGGTTGAGTTTTTGTTAGCCGGTGCGTCGGCAGTCAGCGTGGGGGCAGCAAATTTCTTTAACCCCTATGTGACGGAGGAAATTGTGCGCGGCATTGAGGCGTACATGGAGCAATATCACATAGAAGATATCAAGGAGCTTATCGGCGCGGTGCGGGAGTCATAATTTGGAGAATACCTTCATATAGTAAGTATAAGCACATATATGGAGGTATTTTTGTGGAACTGATTAAGAAAAACATACATATGGACCGTATAAAATGCAGAAGTACCAGTCAGGTGACGCTGGAGGAGGATATCAATATTCCCGACAGCAAGCCGGACGTGGCTGCCCTTATTTACGAAAAAGGCCAGATACAGATAGAAGAGGTAAAACCGACAGAGGACCACGTGAGTATCCGCGGCAGGCTTCTTTTTTCTGTTCTGTACCAGACTCGTGAGGAGGGGCAGAAGCTGGTTTGCGTCGAGGGGAAAATTCCTTTTGAAGAGCAGCTTTATATGGAAGGAGTACAGGGAACGGATGCCGTGACGGTAAAACCTATGCTGGAGGACTTGACAGTGGGCACCATCAATTCCCGCAAGCTGTCCGTGCAGAGTCTTTTTACTCTAAAGGCATGGGTGGAGGAGCTGTACGACGAGGAAGCGCCTGTGGACATTTATTTTGAGGAGTCCGGCGCACCCCTTGAGTATCGAAAGGTGATGATGGAACTGGCACAGATTGCCATTCAAAAAAACGATATCTTCCGTATTCGTGAGGAAATTCCGCTTCCGCAGAATTATCCCAATATTTTTCATATTATCTGGGATAGTGTGACGCTGGAGGAAGTGGAGTTCAAGCCGCTTGCGGAAAATATATCCGTACAGGGAGATGTGCATATTTTTGTTTTGTACGAAGGAGAAGGCGAAGATGCGCCGATACGTACGTTTGAGACGACTGTTCCTTTCAGCGGGACAGTGGAGTGCCATGGCTGCAGCGACGGCATGATTGCGGATATCGGTTATGAAATCGGGCACAGGGAATTGGAGGTCAGACCTGATTTTGATGGCGAGGAACGTATGTTAGGGCTGGAGCTGGTGCTGGATATCTCCATGAAGCTTTATGACGAAGAGACCGTGGAGATGATTTCCGATGTGTACGGCGTCACCAAGGAAGTAGAAAATATAGAAAAACCGGTAGAGTTTAAGCAGCTTCTCATGAAAATAGGCGGAAAGAGCAAGGTGACGGACCGTCTTAAAGTAAAGAATCCGGAGGAAAGAGTGCTTCAGCTTCTTTACAGCAGCGGCAGCGTGCAGATAGACAGTCAGGGCGTGACGGAAGAAGGTATTGTACTGGAAGGGACGGTATTTTTGCAGATTTTGTATATTACCGGAGACGACACGTCTCCCTATAACTGCTTAAAGGCATCGATTCCGTTCAATTATACGCTGGAGGTTCCGAATATCAGCCCTTCCGACAGCTTCCGCGTGCATTCGGCTGTAGGGCAGCTTCAGGTAGTAATGATTGACAGCGAGGAAATGGACGTCAAGGCAGTGTTGGATTTTCAGGCGGTGGTATTCCGCAGCGTGCCGCAGATGTTGATTTCGGACATCAAGGTATCCGAGCTGGATATGTCCAAGGTGAGCGAACTGCCCGGCATGGTAGTGTATGTGGTGCGGCCGGAGGATAATCTTTGGAATATCGGCAAACGGTATTATGTGCCGGTTGAAAGAATCAAAGAGGTTAATGAGCTTAGCTCCGATGAAGTCAGAGCAGGGGATAAACTGCTGATTGTAAAAGGCGCATAAGATTACGGGAAATGAAACAAAGGGCTGTTGCAGGAGCGGCAAAACAGGCTGCGAAAGCGACAGCCCCTTTATGCTGCCGGCAAGTCGGCCGGCAGCTTGTCTGCGGCAATCAAAGACACATCCGCAAAATATTGACAACGTCTTTTTCTGTGAGCGGCACATAGGCTTCGGAAAGCCCGCCGAAGCGGACAGCCTTTTTTGCCATAATTTCAAACTTGGAATCGTCTATGCCAAGCTCTGTCAGCGTCATGGGGATGCCACATTCTAAGAAAAATTCTTCCGTGGCGTCGATTGCCATATTAGCGCACCTGTAAGCGTCAGGCTCTGTGATGCTCCACACGTTTCTGGCGTACTCGCAGAATTTTCCCACGGTATCATCATTTAAAATATAGCGGAACCATCGCGGCGTCACAATGGCAAGACCGACGCCGTGGGTGATGTCGTAGTAAGCGCTCAGCTCGTGCTCAATCGGGTGGCAGGTCCATGCGCCGCCTTTGCCGCAGGCAGTCAGCCCATTCAGCGCCTGTGTGCTTGCCCACATCAGGTTGGCTCTGGCTTCATAGTTGGCAGGCTCCTCCAAGGCAATGGGGCAGTATTTGATACATGCCTTCAGCAGTCCTTCGGCAAAGCGGTCAGAGATAAAAGCACGGTTTTCTTTCTGAAAATACTGTTCAAATAAATGGGACATAATGTCCGCCGTTCCCGCTGCCGTCTGCACAGAGGGCAGGGTATACAGATAGGAAGGGTCGCAGATGGAAGCCTTTGGAATAAAATCATGGGAGGAAGTTCCCAGTTTTTCGTTGGTTTCCCTATTGCTGATAACGGCATTTTTGTTCATTTCCGAGCCGGTTGCCGCCAGTGTCAGCACGGTCACAATAGGGAGGACATTTCCGATTTTTTCAGGATTTGTCACCAAATCCCACGGGTCCCCTTCATAGGCGGCGCCTCCGGCAATTACCTTGGCTGCGTCGATAACGCTGCCGCCTCCGACAGCAAGCACAGCGTCGATGTCATGTTCCTTGCAGAGCTTTACGCCTTCACGGACGGAAGTAATTTTGGGATTTGGCTCCACGCCGGACAGCTCATACAGAGAAAAGCCGGAGAGCAGTTTTAGAACCTGTTCGTACAGTCCGTTTTTTTGAATGCTGCTGCCGCCGTAAACAAGCAGTATTTTCTTGCCGTAAGGCGCTAACAACTCCGGCAGCGCTTCAAGCTGCCCCTCCCCAAAGCGGATGTCCGTGTAAGCGTGAAATCTGAAACGATTCATAAATGATACCTCCATTTGTCATAAATAGGTTACAGCAATTTGACTCTGCCCTTTGCGGATATTATAGCATAAATAAATAGAATTGTTTATGCTATATTTTTTTCCTTTCTTCCAATGATATACTGAGAATAAAGCGTAGAAAAGGAGTGAAACAGACATGAAAAATATTGATAAGGAATTAGTCGAATGGGCAGTGAATAAGATTCAGACAGAGTACAGGGAAGACGTATCATTATTGATAGGTCAAGTAGGCGGGGGGAAAATTCCCACGGATGAACAAAATATGGTATTTGATTTTTTTGTTCCGGCAACCGAACGCGGAAATCAACTGGCGCGTACTTTTATCATTGAAGATATGGGATATGATTTGTATCCGATTTCCTGGGAAAGACTGGAGCGGATTGCCAATATCGAAGAACCCCAAATGATTTTTGCATTTGCAAGGGGGGAAGTGATTTATGCAAAAAGAAAAGAGGAAAAAGACCGTTTTGAAAATTTAAAGGCGGAAATGCTATTAAAATTGCAGGATAGTACATTTCACACGCCGAAAAGTCTGGAATTTTTGGAAACCGCGCAGGAGATTTTTCAGACAATGCTTTTTGAAGAATCATTATGCAAGGTGCGAAAAGCAGCCGGCGGCGTGTGCTGCTACCTGATGAATTCGATTGCTATGGTAAACGGAACCTATTTAAAAAGCGGGTATATGAATCTGACGGATAATTTGCATGTGATGAAGGACTATCCGTGTGAATTTGAAAAAGCGTTTACGGAAATGCTTTCTGAAAGAGAAATCGCTGCCGTCAAAAAAAGGGTATATGAATTAATTCGTATCACAAGAAACTTTCTTATGCAAAGGATAAAAACAGAAGGGGAAAAAACGGGGGAGCCAAATTTTGAAGATTTGGTAATGTGGTATCAGGAAATGCGGTATACTTTTCGCAGGCTTGCTTATTTTACAGGAATAGACAGCGTCGAGGACAGTTATTTGCTGGGCTGCTATCTCCAAATCGAATTTGATGCCGTTCAAGAGGATTTTAACTTAAAGAAAATGGATTTATTGTCTGCTTTTGATAAGGAGAATCTGCATGGATTTGCAAAAAAAGCAGAAGAAATAGAGAACTATATTGTAGAGGTGCTCGAAGAAAGCAATGCACCGCAAAATAGGTATGCTTCTTTTTCGGAATTTGCCAAGGAAAACGGGTGAAAATATATTTGAAAGCCAGGGGGATCTCCATGAAATATCAAAATGCTTCCCATGTTCTGCCTGATGAACTGCTAAAAGAAATACAAAAATATGTGACGGGTGAAGCAATCTATATTCCGGAACCCAAAAAGAAAAAGTGGGGAGAAGGTTCCGGTGCAAGACAGTTTTACCATGAGCGCAACAGAAAGATTCAGTCAGATTATCAAAAGGGAATGAAAGTAGAAGCATTAACGGAAAAATACAATTTATCAGCGGAAAGCATAAAGCGAATTGTTTATAGCAAATGTTCTTTTGATTGAGACATACGCAAACAGACGATACCGATTATGAAATATATTTTGAAAATGGGGAGAGTGGTTTGTTCTGTGAATTGCGGGTTCCTGTGAAACAAATTTAGCGTATACTTCGGCGGGTATTATATGGTAAATAATAACATAACTATATTTTACAAAAAGCGCGAGCCGGACTGAACCAGCTCGCGCTTTTGGCATCGGATTCTCTGTGTTAGTGACAATGATGCCGTCTGCCGCATCCATGGCGTGAAACCGTCTTGTAGGAAGCTCTTTCACAGGAATGGTCGCAGTAACCGCTCTCATGGTCGTATCCGCAATAGGAATCGCCGTCATGTGTGTGCCTGCCTTCTTCGGTACATCCATCTACCGTGCAGACAGGGCAGACGTCATCGTTGGAAGACTGCTGTCTGTGATGATGGCCGTGGGCAGAAACAGGCATAACGAAAAGGAAAGATACCATTGCTGCGGTCATTGCTGCAGTAAACAATTTTTTCAGGCGCATGGCAAAAACCTCCTCTCTTTTTATAAAAGGGTATGCTGTTTTGCAGGAGCAAAGCAGTATATCCAAAATCTGTATTGTTAGGGTTAGTATATCACGCTGCTGTATTTCGGGCAAGATGCAAAGCCTTTTTGGCTAAAATAAACTGCCGTCACATGTCGTCAAACAGCATCCATCCTGCATTTTGGATTCTGCGAGTAATTTCTTCCCATTTTTCACGTGCCAGACGGTATTCTTCTGAGGCGGTATCCTTTGGAACGGCTATGGTAAATCTGATTTCTTCTCTGCCGCTGTCCGGCTTCCAATTCTACAATCAACAACCGGCTGTCATGTCTTTTGACAGTATTTTCGCAACCGGCATGATACAGTGCTTCGGCGAGCAAAGTATATAATTCCTCAAAGCTGCAAATCTCCATTTTTTCTTCATTTCTGCGCTGCTTTTGTCCCAACCCTGCCGAGACTGTACAAACTCGTCTGCGACTATCTTAATTCTAGCATAACCGCCGTTGCAATTCCATGAGATTTGCGTGCAAAGGTTACCGCTTGACGAAAAAATCCCGATTGTATATAATAAAGTACAATCCTTGTATACAATAAACAAGGGAGGTGTATAATAAGATGGAATCTATAGAACTTGCGGCATACGCAAAAATAAATTTGGGACTGGACGTGGTGCGGCGGTTGGAAAACGGCTATCATGAAGTAAAAATGGTTATGCAGACGATCGGACTTCATGATACCCTGCGGCTGGAAAAGACGAAGGAAGGCATCGCGCTTTTTGTGGACAGCAGCGAGGCGCCGGCTGACGAGAACAACCTTGCTTATAAGGCGGCACATCTGTTAAAGGAGCATTGCGGCGTGGCGGAAGGCATTTCGATTCATTTGCAGAAGCGGATACCTGTGGCGGCAGGTATGGCGGGCGGCAGCACGGATGCGGCGGCGGTGCTAAAAGGTATGAACAGGCTGTTTTCACTTGGGCTTTCAGAAGAGGAGCTCTGCGGTATAGGTGTGCGTCTGGGAGCCGATGTGCCTTACTGCATTATGGGAGGAACCGCGCTGGCGGAGGGCATCGGCGAAAAGCTGACGGTGCTTCCCGATGCGCCGGACAGTGTCGTTTTGGTGGCAAAGCCGCCGGTCAGCGTTTCCACCAAATATGTATATGAAACATTGCGACTGTCTGAAATAGAAAAGCATCCGGATATTGACGGCATGGTAAGGGCAGTCAGGGAGGGAAGCCTTGCAGGGATAGTCTCCCGCATGGAAAATGTGCTGGAAAGCGTAACGGAGAAAGAGCATTCCGTTATCACGGGGATAAAGCATTTCATGGAAGAAAACGGCGCAAAAAAAGCGCTGATGAGCGGCAGCGGTCCCACGGTATTTGGCATATATGAAGATAGGGCAGATGCAGAAAAGGCAGCAGAAAAGCTCCTTGTGAGAAAGCCCTGCGTGCAGGCTGCCGTAACTGCGTTTCAGAGAAAGGAGTGATAAGCGTGCAGGATAATTTGCAGGTCAACATGGATGAATTTCTGCCTTTGCGCGATGTCGTTTTCAACACGCTGCGGCGGGCAATTCTCACGGGAGAATTAAAACCGGGCGAGCGGCTGATGGAAATTCATCTTGCCAACCGGCTGGGAGTAAGCCGGACGCCGATTCGGGAAGCGATACGGAAGCTGGAATTGGAAGGTCTTGTCACCATGATACCCAGACGGGGTGCAGAGGTAGCGCAGATAACGGAAAAGAGCCTGCAGGATGTGCTGGAGGTCAGGCGTGCCCTTGACGCGCTTTCCGTAGAGCTTGCCTGCGACCGAATCAGTGAAGAAGCGCTGACGGCGCTTGGCAGCGCCTGCGAAGCTTTTGCGATGGCGACCAAAACAAAGGACACCAAAAAAATGGCGGAGGCGGATGTGGCACTGCATGATATTATCGTGCGGGCGGCGGACAACAGTCGTCTGGTGTCCCTTGTCAACAATCTTTCTGAGCAGATGTACCGTTATCGGTTTGAGTATTTAAAGGATGCGAGCGCCCACGGGCAGTTGATAGAGGAGCACCGTGTTATTTATGAGAGCATTCGGAAAAAAGACAAAAAAACAGCAGCGGAGACCGCAAAGCTTCATATTGACAATCAGGAGCAGTCTATTATGAAGCAGCTTCGTTTAGAAAAGGACAAGAATCTGACGAAGCATTCCCTTTAGGGAAACCTCTTTGCCTAAGAGTGTATAAAATTTCTGCATAAGGCAAGACTTTTATCAGAAAGCGCTGAGGCGCATGGATAGGAGCAAAGATGAAACAGAAAATATGCCTTATGTGGAAAAAAAGTTTGGTTTTACTGGCAGCGCTGGGGTTTTTTGGGCTGCTTTATCCGGAGTTCTGTATTTTTGACGATACCTGCCGGATTGTATATGAGACGGAAGATGGCGGGGAGAAGGCGCCGGAAGGCAGCGAGTTGTATTACAGCCTCTTGTCAGCGAAGCCGGAAGAGATTAAAATAAAGAGCGGGTTGTTGGAATGGCTGAGCCGTTACTTTAATAAAATGGAATGAAGTTACTTTCAGGGAAGAGCCGCCCTGCGGCAAAACAGGTGTAAAAATGATGAATGGAAAGACAGAAAATACGACGCCGGCAGAAGCGCCAATCGGTGTGTTTGACTCCGGTATCGGCGGGCTGACGGTGGTAAGGGAAATTATGCGTCAGATTCCCAACGAGAGCATCGTCTACTTCGGGGATACGGCAAGGCTGCCTTACGGCAGCAAGTCAAAGGAAACCGTGACAAGGTATTCGAAGCAAATTGTCCGTTTTTTGAAGACACACCATGTCAAGACAATAGTGGCAGCGTGCAATACGGTGAGCGCTTATGCGCTGGATGATTTGGAGCAGGAGTGCGATATGCCGATTATCGGTGTGGTGAAGCCCGGCGCAAAAGTGGCCGCTGCAACCACCCGCAACAAAAAAATCGGTGTTATCGCGACAGAAGCTACCATCGGAAGCGGTATTTACAATCGTTACATAGAAGAACTGAACCATGGTGTTACCATATGGGAAAAGGCATGTCCTCTCTTTGTGCCGCTGGTGGAGGAGGGGCTTTTGGAAGACCCTGTCACGGATGAGATTGCGCGGCGCTATCTGACGGAGCTGATTGATTTGGATATTGACACATTGATTTTAGGCTGTACCCATTATCCGCTGATTCGTTCCACGCTTGGAAAGATTATGGGGGAGAGCGTGACATTAGTCAATCCTGCCTATGAGACGGCGAGAGAATTGAAAGGGCTGCTGGAGGAGAAGGGGCTGTTAAACAAAGAGACGCCAAAGCTTGGCAGCAACCGTTATCAGTTTTATGTAAGCGACACTACGGAAAAATTTATTCGGTTTGCCAATTCTATTATCAAATATGGTATTTTATCTGCGAAACAGGTAAACATTGAAGAATATTAAAACGGGGATTATTTTGTTATGACGAAAGATGTTTTGCTGGCAATAAAGGGCATACAGTTTGATGCGACGGAAGCGGAGAGCAATGTGCAGACGATTACAGTGGCAGAATACTATGAAAAAAACAGCAGCAGGTATGTGATTTTTGAAGAATCGGCAGAAGGGACTGACGAAAAGACAAAAAATATTATCAAGTTTAAGGATAATATGCTGGAGCTTACCAAGAGGGGATTTGTCAATGTGCATATGCTTTTTGAAGAAAATAAAAAGAGCCTGACAAATTATGCCACGCCCTTTGGCGATGTACTGATAGGCATCGATGCGAAAAAAATAACGCTTACGGAAGAGGAGCATAAAATCTGCATTGATATTGACTATGCGCTGGAAGCAAATTATGAGTTTCTGGCGGACTGCAAAATCAATGTGGAAATATCAGAAAAGAGGCAGCCGGGGGCATGCCTCTCCTAAATACAGTTTATCATATTTATTTGACGGGCTTTGCGCCGGCTTTTTCCTGCGCTTTTTCCAAGGTGCGCTTAAACCAGCCTTTTTTCTTTGCGGGAGCCGCCTGCACTTTGCCGTGAAGTCCTTTGACGCCGAGTATGTAGATACCGCTTACGGTAGCCTTTACTTCCTTTTTGACGGGAATGCTGTCAAAGATTTTTTCGTCACTGACGAGGGATACAATCTGCGGACCGACCTTTGCCTTGACAATGGGCAGCTTGGAGCCGCGCATCAGCTTCGGCGTCTGGTCGATAACAATCTGGGGAAGACCGGAATCCTTCATCTTCATCCGCTTTTTGTCGATGATAAGCATGGAAACGGTCTGCTTGTTTTCTTCCATCAGAGCCTGCTGCTCGTTCTGCTTTTTCTGCGCCTTTTTTCCTAAAAAATATAATACTGCCAGAATGGCGGTAATAACTACGATAACTACAATGGTTATAATCCAGCCTGTACTCACAAGACACCTCCTAAATTTAGTATGCACAAAATATTGTAGCATTGTTTGGAATATTAGGCAATACGCTTTTGGGGGTATTTTTTCCGGCGGCATTGTGGTATGATGATACAGACATTCTTTGCCGTAAGGAGCAGGCTTTGCCGCAGGGAGCGGCAGGAAGGACAGGGAGGTTTTCATGCAGCAGGTATGGGATACTGCCGTAACGGTGGTACGGTTCATATTCGGACATTTGGTATTTTTTAATTTAATATTTGCGGTGATTATCGTATTTTTTCAGCGCAGGGACCCCAAAACAGTCTGGACGTGGCTGATGCTTTTATACTTTATCCCGATACTTGGCTTTATTTTTTACCTGTTTCTGGGAACAGATATGCACAAAAGAAAAATGTTTAAGGTCAAGGAGATAGAGGACAAGCTGAACGAGGCAATCCGCCAGCAGGAGCTGAAGCTGCAGAGCAACGAGCTGCAGGAGCATACGCCTGATATAGAGGGATTTTCTGATTTGGTGATGTTTAACTTAAGCACAACGGGGGCTATGCTGTCGGACACCAACGATATTGATATTTTTACGGATGGCAATGTGAAATTCGAAGCGCTGCTTGCGGATTTGCGGCAGGCGAAGGAATTTATCCATATACAGTATTATATCATAAAAAATGATGTGCTCTTTAACCGTATCAGGGAAGTGCTTGAAGAGAAGGCGGCGCAGGGGGTGGAGGTCAGGGTTTTGTTTGATGCGATGGGCTGCCGCTCAGTGCGGAAAAGCTACTGGAGGAAGCTGAACGCAAAGGGCATTAAGACGGCGGAATTTTTCCCAATCCTGCTGCGCCGCCTGCATTTGCGTATTAATTACCGCAACCATAGGAAAATTGTGGTGATTGACAATAAGGTGGGCTATGTAGGGGGCTTCAATATAGGCAAGGAATATATCGGACTGGACCCTAAATTCGGCTATTGGCGGGATACCCACCTGCGCATCAGGGGCGAGGCGATACAGGGGCTGGAGCTTCGGTTTTTGCTGGACTGGAATTATGCGGCGGAGGAAAATCTGTTTACCGAGCCCAAGTACATGGAAGGAATCGAGGCGGGCAGCAGGGACGGCTGCGGGGTGCAGATTATCTACAGCGGACCGGATACTTCGCTGCAGCCTGTGCGGGACAATTATGTCCGTCTTATCAACAAGGCGCAGAAGCGGATATACATCCAGACGCCCTATTTTATACCGGATGAGGCGATGTATACGGCGTTGATGATGGCGATATACTCCGGTGTGGAGGTAAACCTGATGATTCCCTGTAAGCCGGACCATCCTTTTGTATACTGGGCGACCTATTCCTATATGGGAGAGCTGGTTATGGCGGGCGCCAAATGTTACATTTACAACAATGGATTTCTGCATACAAAAGCGATTGTGGTGGACGAAAAGGTCTTCTGCTGCGGAACCGCCAACATGGATATCAGAAGTTTTGCCTTAAATTTTGAGGTCAATGCGGTGGTTTACGACGAGGCGAAGGCGAGGGAGATGACGGACTGCTTTGCAAAAGATTTGGAGCATTGTACGCTGGTGACGAAAGATATGTACGCGAGCCGCTCACTTCCCGTGCGGCTGAAGGAGCAGGTAAGCAGGCTGATGTCTCCGCTTTTGTAAAAAGGACTTTTAAGAAAAGCAGATTTATGGTATAAAGAATATAGCGATGCCGTGGAAGACGGCATGGCGGGAAGGTTGAATCAGAATGAAAATAAAAAGAGCAGTGATGTTGATGCCGCTTTTGCTGGCGGCTGCCGTGCTTGCGGGTTGCGGAGACAGCAAAAGTAAAAATTTAGCGGATATTAAAGTGGAAAAATATTTGAGCTGGAGTGCGGCGTATACGGGACTTTCGCTGTCGGTGGCGCCGAGAACGGAAGTGACGGACGAATTGGTTGAGCAGACCCTTGTGGCGAGTCTGTCCGGCTATGTGACGGCAGAAAACGGCATTAAGGACCGTGCTGCCGAGCTGGGAGATACGGTTAACATTGACTATTCGGGCAAAAAGGATGGTGTTGCATTTGAGGGCGGAACTGCTGCAAATCAGAGTCTGACCCTTGGTTCAGGCGGCTTCATTCCTGGGTTTGAGGATGGGCTGGTAGGCGTAAAGCCGGGAGAAACCGTGGATTTGGAGCTTAGCTTTCCCGAAGACTACCGAAATAACAAGGAGCTTGCGGGGCAGGCGGTTGTATTTACCGTGACAGTCAACTATATTTATCCGGCATCAGTGGATGAGATTCCGGATGAGGTGGTTTCGGCTTACACGAATGGAGAATATACAACGATGGAGGATTTTAAAGGATACTGTCGGGAATATCTGGAGTCCAATGCGGATTACCGGTATGATTCGGAAAAGGAAACGGCGGTGATTCGGGCGTTGGAAGCCATTGTGACCTGTGAAAAAGCGCCGGAAGCGCTGGTGGAAAAATATGCGGCAAATGTGGAAGCATCCCTTGCGCGTCAGGCAGCGCAGTATAATGTGGACGTAGAGACCCTCTGCACCTATTATTACAGGACGGATTCCGCTTCTTACATTGCACAAATGTCGGAGGCAAGCGCAAGACAGGGTATGATGTTCCAGTATATTGCCAATAAAGAGGGATTAAATGTATCGGATGAGGAGCTGGACGAATCCTTGGCGGCGTTTGTGGAGGAAAATAAGCTGGAATCCGTAGAGGCGCTTTTGGCAGACACGGACAAGGAAGAATTCAGGGAATACTTTATGTTTAAAAAGGTTGTGGATTTCGTGTTTGACAATGCGCAGGTAACGGAAAGCGGACAATAATAAGAACTTTTGGTATGCAGGAGGTATGAAAATGGAATTGACGGATATTAAGGAATTATATCGCAGCAGGGAGGACTATTACGGAAAAGAAGTCACGGTAGGCGGATGGGTGAGAAGCAACCGCGATTCAAAGAGTTTTGGCTTTATCGTAATTAATGACGGCACTTATTTTGAAACGCTGCAGGTGGTATACAGCGACAAGCTTGCCAACTTTGAAGAAATCAGCAAATTAAACGTAGGATCCGCGGTTGTGGTGAAAGGCGTTATCGTGGCGACTCCCGAGGCGAAGCAGCCCTTTGAGATGCAGGCGGCGGAAGCCTTTGTGGAAGGGGTATCGAGCTCCGATTATCCGCTGCAGAAAAAGCGCCATAGTTTTGAATATTTGCGAACGATTCCCCATCTGCGTGCGAGGACAAATACCTTTCAGGCGGTATTCCGCGTGCGTTCCCTGATTGCCTATGCCATCCACACCTTCTTTCAGGAGAGAGGGTTTGTCTATGTGCATACGCCGCTGATTACGGGCAGCGACTGTGAGGGCGCGGGCGAAATGTTTCAGGTGACGACTCTTGATTTGACCAATATTCCGAAGACGGAAGACGGAAATGTGGATTTTGCACAGGACTTTTTTGGAAAGCCGACCAATCTGACCGTCAGCGGGCAGCTCAATCTGGAGACCTATGCGTTTGCTTTTAAAAATGTATATACTTTCGGACCTACCTTCAGGGCGGAAAACTCCAATACCACCCGCCATGCGGCCGAATTTTGGATGATTGAGCCGGAAATTGCTTTTGCAGACTTGACGGACGACATGGTGCTTGCAGAGTCCATGTTAAAGCATATTATCCGCTATGTACTGGAGAACGCACCTGCAGAGATGGCGTTTTTTAATCAGTTTGTGGACAAGGGACTGATTGAAAGGCTGGAGCATGTGCTTCATTCCGATTTTGCCCATGTAACCTACACGGAGGCGGTTGCAATTCTGGAAAAGCATAATGATGCGTTTGAATACAAGGTGTCATGGGGCTGCGATTTGCAGACGGAGCATGAGAGATTCCTGACGGAGCAGGAATTCAAGCGTCCCGTATTTGTGACTGATTATCCGAAGGAAATCAAGGCGTTCTACATGAAGCTGAATGATGACGGCAAAACGGTAGCAGCCATGGACTGCCTTGTGCCTGGCATCGGGGAAATTATTGGCGGCAGCCAAAGGGAAGATAAGCTTGAGGTGCTTGAGGCGAGAATGGAAGAGATGGGACTTAACAAGGAGGATTACGATTTCTACCTTGACCTCAGAAAATACGGTTCTGTCCGTCATGCGGGCTTTGGGCTTGGCTTTGAGCGCTGCGTCATGTACCTGACGGGAATGGGTAATATCAGGGATGTCATACCTTTCCCGAGAACGGTAAATAATTGTGAGTTATAAATAGGATTCGGGTGTCAAAATCCCTGTCCGAATCCTGATGCGTTATAAGGTGTGAAAGGAATGCCTTGAAGGGTTTTTGGATAAAGATGTGGGAGTGCAGATGAAAAAAGCGTTCGTCAGAATCATAAATTTAATATTGGTGATTGCAGTGGTGGGGATAATGACGATTCCTTCCGAGGCGACGACAGTAAAGGATATTCAGGACCAGATTAATCAGGATAACGCGGCATTAAATGAAATTAATGACGATATGCTGGCGCTGCAGGATGAACAGGACCTTTTGGAAGAGGAAATCTGCGATTTAGATGCGGAGCTTATCAATACGATGACGGTTATCGGCGGACTGGAGGAGGATATTGCCGCCAGTGAGGAAGCCATTGCCGCAAAGGAGCAGGATATCTCGGCAAAGGAAGCGGATATCAGAACGACGCAGGGTTTGTATGAGGAGGCGCGCGAAAAGGAAGAGGCCCAGTACAATGCCATGGTTGCGCGCATCCAGTATTTGTATGAAAACGGCGAGGGAGACTATTTGTCGGTTCTGTTTTCCGCGACAAGCTTCAGCGAGATACTGACGCTGCAGAGCTATATCGAGGCGGTTTATGCATATGACCAGAATATGCTTGCGGCGTATGAGGCGGCGCGTGAAGAAGTGAAGCTTCTCTGGGAAAGGCTGGAGGAGGAAAAGGCTTCTTTAGAAGAAGAGAAGGCTGCTTTAGAAGCGGAAAAATCAGTTTTGGAGGCAAACCGTGCGGAGATGGAAGCACAGGTGTCGTATCTGGACGGGCTTCTTGCCAGAAAGAAGCAGGAGTCTGCCAATTATGACGCGCAGATAGCCCGTATGCGGCAGGAAGCGAATGCGTTAAAAGTGAAAATCAGACAGGAACAGGCAGAACTGAAAAAGATGGAGGAAGAAGCGCGCAGGCGTGCGGCGGCAGCCGCAGCAAACGGCAGCTACACGGTGTCAGCTTCCATTTCTGATATTATTAACGGGGCGAGCGGCAGCGACTTGGGCAAACAGATTGCACGCTATGGATGTCAGTATATAGGCAATCCCTATGTATCCGGCGGCACCAGCCTGACGAACGGGGCGGACTGTTCCGGTTTTACCTACCGCATTTATGCTGATTTCGGATATACAATACCCCGCACCTCTTACCAACAGCGGAGCGCCGGCACGGAGGTCAGCTATGAGAATGCGCAGCCCGGCGATTTGATCTGCTATGAAGGACATGTGGCAATGTATATTGGTGGCGGTTATATTGTACATGCAAGCAATGTCAAAACGGGGATTAAGGTAAGCAGGGCGACGTACAAGAAGATTTTGACGGTGCGCAGAATCATATAGGGGGATGTAGGATTCGGGTGTCAAAAGCCCTGACTGAAGTTGCTTCATGTCAATTTGCCCAAACGTATTGGCGCGCTCTCCATTGCACCAAACATTCCAATGAGCCTCTAAAGCGAAAATCGTGTTCAGCAAAGGCTTCCACGATTTTTGAGTCTCATTTCCATGGTGCAAAAGTCGTTTGCACCAATACGTTTGTGCAAATTGACAAATAACATTTTCGGACAGGGCTTTTGACGCCCGAATCCTATAGGGGGATGCCGCGGAATGGAACGCCGTCAGCGGCGGGAGACGTGGCGCTTCCTATGAAAGACACAAGAAAAAACAGTTGCATTGTCTTGGAGAGCGGGTGTATAATACGGGCATGGGGTCATAGCTCAGCTGGGATGAGCGTTCGCCTCACACGCGAGAGGTCATGGGTTCGAGCCCCATTGGCCCCATTACGGACAGCAGATTTCCTTTGGATAAAAGGGAAATCCGCTGTTCTTTTTTTGCTGTCATGGAAATCATTCCACGACATGAAAAGGCCATTTCACGGCAAATGCGTTGTTTCGGTGTTTTGGGCAGGATATAATGAAGTATCCGGTCGTCTTGCGGCGGTCGGTGTATGGTATTTATCGAGGTGACAAAGATGCTCCATGTATATATTCGCGTCATAATAAGTTTTATTTGGCTGGTGACGGCTATTATAAGCGGTATTTCCGGCAAGCTGCAGAATGCTGCTCTCTATGTGGTTCTGGCAGGGCTGATTTTGTATTCTGCTTATGCAGCATGGAAAAAAGAAAAAGGCGACTAAATGTGGAAAATATTAAAACAGGAGGTACGATTATGCATACGAAAACAATGGAAGGACTTGTAGGGGCGAGCACAAATATGGACCTGCTGCATACGCCGTTTCGGGTATATAAAGAGGCAAGACAAAAAGGTGATGCAGGCGCAATGAAACGTGCAATGGGGTATGTGAACGAGTATTCTGACAAAGCCGAAGAGTATATGGAGAAGGCAGAAAAAGGAATGAAGGAGGATGCAGAGGAAGCAAAAGAAAAAGCAAAAGCAGAACGTGAAAACGCCCTAAAGAAACGCAGGGAAGAATGGGAGGAGCTTGAAAACAGGATAGAAGAAGGCAGGATGAAGCATACGGATACGGTTGAGATAAGCAAAGACGGTAAAGAAGCATGGAGCGAAAATACCGGCGTGGACAGCGATGGTATGGATAACCATGTGCCTGCAGAAACAGCAGCGGATGCGGTGAAGTCTAAGCCTGTCATTTATACAAAAGACGGAAGCGTGAGCCAAAGCCAGAAAGAATCTGTTGCGAAGCTTTCTGTTTCGGTATAGAATTATGAAAAGCTTCTTGTGTGAGAGCACATAATTTGAATGGCGGAGCAGAATCTGCCAAGGCGGACAGGGGAAATCAAGATGGAATTTGTAACATTAACACATGACAATATAGAACAGGAGCATATTTGCTGCGCGATAGCCAACGAAAAGGATATTCAGGTGGTCTCAAAAAAGAACTGGCTGAAAGAAAGACTGGACGAGGGGCTCGTATTTTTGAAAGGAAATGTTCGCGGCAAGTGCTTTATTGAGTATATACCTGCCGAATATGCGTGGGCGCCTGTCGAAGCAGAGGGGTATATGTATATTGACTGAAGGTTTTCTTTCCGACCCTGCTTATATGAGATATAAAGGATTTGAAACAGTCGATACGGCAGACCCCTATTTTGAATTGTTGTATCTTCCTTTTGACAGAAGCGCAGAAAAGCCTCGTTTTAAGAACACGGTACAGGAACGGGGCGGAATGGCAAAGGCGCGAGGTGCCGCTCTTCATGTGATACCGATACGGACCAGAGAGGAAGCACAAAACGCGCCGTCGCCGTTTTTACGACATTTTCTCTTTTCTATGACGGTCAGCTTGTGACGCATGAAATATTGTCAGAAAAGAAGTTTGAAAACATTCTGATAAGTAAAGGGATGTAAGCTTGCGTTACCGAAAAGTATCGTAGTAGATGTTTTGCGTGTTATTTGTCAAAACAGACAGTTTTTCATTTGTATCCCGCAAATGTTCTATCTGCGCTATATTCTTATCGGGATCAGCCAGTAATTCAGCCAGGGAATCAAGCTCACACAATTCTTTTTCTTTCAGTGTTTGTATTCCGCCGCGAAGATATAGGGGTTGATAAGAATAAAAGATTTCATTGTTCAGCAACGCATGAAAATCCATGAACAAATATTCACAGGCGCCTTCCAAGGGCGTGGGGGAAAACAGGTTCAGCTTTTTATGTAAGGTGTTTTTTCTCAAGCCAAGCCATGCCTCGGAAGCGGTTACAAATTTCCTGCGCGGCAAATCAAATTGACTGTAGCCAAATCGCTCTTCATATTCATAATAGCCATCCACATCCGCTAAAACCCACCGGTTTTTTTGAAAATCCCAATATTCATTCACCCAATGTTCCATATAGCTGTCGCCCGTATTGCCAAAATCCATGAATCCGGCTCTCGAACGGCAGGGAATCCCTTTTGCCTTCAAAATTGCACTAAACAATACGGAAGCCTGCCGGCAGGATACCGTAATTCTTTTTGTGACATCCTTGTTTGCGGTAAACCCCGCTTCGTCCAAACGCAAAATGCCGGCAATCATGGAAACGGCGGTGATATATAATTCATCTTCGTTTTTAAAACGATATTTTGGATAGGACGCAAATTTTCCGTAATAAGTATCCTCCAAATAGGGAGACGGCTCCGTAAAATACATGGAAGGGTGGGTAATTTGACCGCAAACCAACATGCCGATGGAAGGGATATCCTCCGGCAGTGACAATATAAATTCTTTATATGGCTCTGCATATGTGTAAATACTGGTTTCCAAATAACGCTGGTATGTTTTTTCATTCATAGTTTTTTTCCTTTCTGCTCTGATTTCATGCTATCAAAATAAAAAAATTACGTCAATGCAATAAAACCATTCTTTGCATTTGTGTAAAAATGCGGACTGGATATACCGGCGGGTTTCTGTTATAATGAAAAAAAACCAAAACGGAGACGGAAATGAGAACGAGAGAGGAGACGGCGGCATACTGTCTGACGCTGCCGGATGTTTATGCGGACACACCCTTTCGGGATGAAAACTGGACGGTTATCCGATGCAGGGGAAACCGCAAAGTATTTGCATGGATTTTTGAGCGGGAAGGCAATATTTGGCTCAATGTGAAAATGCGTCCTGAGTGGCGTGATTTCTGGCGGGAAGCATTTGAAGCGGTAATTCCGGCATATCATCTCAACAAAGAGCACTGGAGCTCCGTTATCTTAAACGGAACCGTACCTGAAAAAGATGTGCGGAGAATGATAGAGGAAAGTTATGATCTGGTAAAGCCTGATTTGAAAAAGAGCAAAGCAAAAAACAAAAAGGCAAAAAATACAAAGGAAAACGGATAAATACGGGAAGTGCATGATGACAGGGAAAACAGGAAAGAGACTCAATGAGTATGCAGAAAATTATGTGGTTTTTGATTTGGAGACGACAGGCTTCAGCCCTTTGAAAGATGAAATTATTGAGATATCGGCTCTCAGAGTGCGAAACGGGGCCGTAAAGGAGGAATTTACTACATTAGTAAATCCAAATATGCCGATACCCCGGGCGGCATCGCGCGTGAATGGTATTACGGATGAGATGGTGGAAGGCGCTCCGCAGCTTTCGAAGGCGCTCGCCGCTTTTCTGGATTTTGCGGGGGAAGATGTGCTGGTGGGACATAACATTCACAGCTTTGATATGCCTTTTGTATACGAGGGAGCGAAAAAAGCGCTCTGCCGACAGGTGTACAACAACTATGTAGATACGCTGTATTTTGCCAGAAGCTGTATGCCGCAGCTTGGGCATTACAAGCTTACGGATATATCGGCGCATTTTGGCATTGCGACGAAAGGGGCGCATCGTGCCTTGGCGGACTGTCATATGAATCAAAAATGCTATGAAAAGCTTCTGGAAATCTGGCAGAAAAAACAGGAAGAGATGCGGTTGAAAGAAGGAGAGCAAAAGCTGTGCTGTCCGCAATGCGGATGTATTCTGATAAAGAGAAAAGGGAAGTTTGGCTTCTTTTGGGGCTGCAGCGGGTTTCCGGACTGCAGATATACGAAAAACTGCAGGTAGCGTTAACCGTGCAGGCTGGGCGTATTGGACAGAGGAGCGGCCGTATGTCCTGCTAATGCAAAAGTGAGGAAATCTGTGTCAGGTTTGCCGTGTGGCGGCAGAATGGAGGAATGATGAAAAGAAAGAAAATGTATGCGGCAGGCATGGTAATCGTATTGATTTTATCTCTTTTTATACAGGGCTGCGGTAAGAAAACGCAGGAAGTATCCGAAAAGCGGCAGCAGGAGCAAAGTGGGGCTGGAGAGGAAACGTCCGTGGCGCCGGAGAGTGTACAGGTGCCTAAGGAAGCGGATGAGAAACCGGACGAGACAGAGCCGGAAGATGACAAAGAGCAAAATCCGAAGCCGCCTAAAACGGACGGACAGGAAACGCCGAAGGAGGACTCACAGGAAAAACCGGAGAAAAAACCTGATGAAGAAGGAAACAAGCCGGTTAAGCCTGCGTCTGCTTCCGGGACGGCATATCCCTCTACGGCCGGCGCCCTGCAGGTAAACGGGACGCAGCTTACCGACGAAAATGGCGTGGCAGTACAGCTAAAAGGAATCAGCACGCATGGGCTGGCATGGTTTCCCGCCTATGTCAATGAGGACTGTTTCAGACAGTTTCGGGAGGAGTGGAATGTCAATGTTATGCGCCTTGCCATGTATACGGCAGAGAATGGAGGCTATTGCAGCGGCGGAGACCAGAATCAATTAAAAGAACTGATTCACAACGGTGTGTCATATGCGACATCGCTTGACATGTATGTTATTATTGACTGGCATATCCTGTCCGACAACAATCCGAATACCAACAAAGAATCGGCGAAGGAATTTTTTGCGGAAATGGCGGAAAAATATGCCGGTTACAATAATGTGCTGTATGAAATCTGTAACGAGCCAAACGGGGGAACAAGCTGGAGTGATATCAAGTCCTATGCGGAGGAAGTTATCGGGGTAATCCGTTCCTACGACGAGGACGGCATTATCATTGTCGGCACGCCGAATTGGTCGCAGTATGTGGACCAGGCGGCGGCAGACCCTATTACCGGATATGACAATATTATGTACGCCCTGCATTTTTATGCAGCGACACACAAAGAGTCCCTGCGGAATACCATGACGGCGGCAATCGATGCGGGACTTCCTATATTTGTGACGGAGTATGGCATTTGTGATGCCAGCGGCAATGGCGCAATTGATGAAAATCAGGCGAATCAGTGGGTAAGCACCATGAACAGCTATGGCGTCAGTTATGTTGCGTGGAACCTCTCCAACAAGGGAGAAACCTCTGCAATGATAAACAGCGGCTGCAACAAAACCTCGGGATTTACGGAGAGTGATTTAAGTGCATCCGGAAAATGGCTGTATCAAATGTTGACCGGTGAAAATGCACAGCTTTCTTCTATCGGGCAGAACAGCAGCGGTTCCTCCGGCGGCAGTTCGAACGCAGGACAGGGAAATAACAACAGCTCCGGTCAGCAGAATAACGGCGGGCAGGGCGGTTCTGCAGGCAGCAGTCCGGCGCAGAGCGCCACGGTCACTTTGACTAACGGCGATATTACGTTTACCGCAGAGATGAAAAATAGCTGGGAGTCTGAAGGGAAAGCCTTTTACCAGTATGAGCTGACCCTGCAGAATACTTCTTCTACAGACTGTGATAAATGGGAAATCGATGTTCCCTTTAGTGAGGCAGTTACGCTTGTGGACGGCTGGAATGGAGATTACACGGCGTCCGACAAGGTTCTGCACATCATATGCAAGGACTATAATGGAAGTATTGCCGCAGGGTCTTCGGTAAAGGATATCGGTTTTATTGTCAGCGGAAGCGGGAGCATGAAAGTGGCAGAATAACTATCTGTCCAGTCTAAAGTCTCTTGTATGCCCGTCAAACATTTCATCACCCTCATGCTGCGCTGTTACGCCCGAGATAAAGCCGTAACGGTTGCGGTGTATGGTGACGTCAATGGTGCCCTCCCGCTCCATATGCATACCGCACAGTTCGTCGGCGCAGATACGGATTTTTTCACCTTGATAGAAAAAGCTGCCGTCGCCATCGCGGGTAATGTCCCAATCGGCGTATTCTGCATATTTTTCTTCATCGTTTATACAGAGGGAGAAGAATACGCGGAATGCGCTTTTTTCAACGCCGAAAACTTCGGCGAGGGAGGCTTTTATCTGCTCTTCCATAAGTTCGGGGTCGTTTGTGGTATCCGCTGCCAGTATGTCAATGATTGCATTTTCCGCCCGTCTCTGTGCGTTTTGTCCAAGATAGATGTCCCGTGTAATATCTACATAGCATCCCCAGCGGCAGTTGGAGCTTGCACAGTAGGAAGACAGATAGGAGGAAAAAGGCGCCTGTATGCCGGTGGCAAATACCGCGGTTCCACAGATAAGGAACAGCGTGGAGAAAGCAAGTATCAGTGCGGAAGCCCTTTTATAATTTATGATATTTTTCACACGTTTTTCAATTTCCGTTCTGGAAAAGGCACTGTAAAGTAACGTAACGCGGTTTCCCGTAACTGCCATGGACAGCAGGCTCATGGCGTAACTTTTGCGCTCCTCTGTATCGTATGCTTTTAGAAGGGCGGCGTCACAGGCATTTTCCAAATCGGCGGAAAAATACTTTGACATAATCCACACAAACGGATTGAACCAATGCAGGCAGAGCGACGCCAGCATAATTGCCTTTGCCCAGTTGTCCTTCCGCTTGATGTGCATAGTTTCATGTGTCAAAATATGACGCAGAAGCACGGTGTTTCCAAAATCCATGCGGGTAGGCAGATAGATGCGGGGATTTAACAGTCCGCTTACCAAAGGAGAAGCGATTTCGTCGCAGGTAAATACCTGTATATGTCCCATGCCTATTTCGCGAAGCATGGTGTTTATTGTCTCATTATGTTCCACCAAAAACCGGTTTTGTAATCTTTTCACACAGCGATATCTTTTAGTAAGTAAAATACCGGCTGTGGCGGCAAGCCCCAAAAAGTATGCGGCAGCAAGCAGAAGGCGAGGCCGGAACAGGAATGCGGCAATATCTGTAAGGTATTCGCCGTAAGAAGCAGAGCTTTCGGATACGGAGACACCTTCCGAAAGGATACTTGCTGCAGTCACGTCCGGTGATTCCTGAAATTGCGCGTAGTCATCAGCTTCTCCTGACACGGCGACGGTATCCTCCGTTACCTCGGCAGTGTAAGTGGCATTGCCAAAAGTATGCGGTATATTTATACTGAGCGGGCTGCTCAAAGAAAAGGGTACCAAAAGGCGGACAAGTACGACACACCAGAGTATAGGAAAAACAAATTTAGGCAGCCGGTTTTTTAACAGCCCCCGCAAAAGCAGAATAATCAAAATCATAATACTTCCACAAAATGTCATAAGATAAAAAGGCATACTCATTCTGAAATGTAACATTTTAATCCTCATTTCTGCGCACATTTTTGAAGCAATAAAACCGTGCTTATTGCTTGTGCATAACAAATTTGTGTCAAGTGCGCACAGCCACAAATTGCGTTTCCATTTGGAAGCGTTTTGCTGGAGAGCGCTATTTCGCTTCCTGAATCATTTTAAAAAGTCTCTCTGCCGCTTCTTCTGAAATTCCCTGATTTTTTAGGAAAGAGGAAAAAAACAGCTCGTTGGATCCGCCGAACATCTTGTCAATAAGCTGCTCGGTTTCGCTCTGTGCAACTTCGTCTTTTGTGACAAGGGCTCTGCACAGAAATCCCGGTTCTTCGCGCTCTATGGCACCTTTCTCAATACACTTTTTGATGACGGTGTAGGTGGTGTTTTTGTTCCAGCCAATATGTGCCGCAAGCACATCGACAATATCCTTGGCAGGCTTTTCACCCTGTTCCCACAAAACCTCCATCACTTTAAGTTCCGAATCAAATAGTTTCACGGTACACCTCTCTTTTTAATTGGACTACTGCAATAGTCTAGCGATTAAGAGTAGACTATCACAATAGTCTGATGGTGTCAAGGGGGGATGTGAAAAAGATAAAAAGTTATCATTGTTTTTACCGTTTTACAATTATATTGTTTGTAAATTGTGCGTATTATAAGAATAAAAATCAGATAATTTTAGAATTAGGCACAACGTGTATTGACAAATCTTGGCAAAAGTTTAAAATATATCTTATATATTATGTATAGAAAAAGAGACTGCCTATTGTAGTAGGTGTAATGCAATAGGAAACCTCTTTTTCTAATAACAATGTTATTTTTTCAATCCACAGGACATGCCTGACGTTGAGGCAAAAAAATGTGATATATATGTAAACAGGAAATGTAATTTAGGGGAGGGCAACAGGAAAATGAAGATTGCACACATAACCGTAAAAGAGGGGAAAGCGGTGGTACAGGACTTAAAAGAGCATTTGGAACATGTAGCGGCGCTTTGCCAGGAGTATATGCGGGGGATTGGCTGCCCTGCCATGGGGTATCTGGCGGGCGTGTTGCATGATGCGGGTAAGGCTTCCGGCGCCTTTCAGGGCAGAATGGAAGCGATCCGTCAGGGGAAGCCGGACCCGGGGCAAAAGGGCGGACACGCTTCTGCCGGAGCGGTGCTTTTGCAGAAAGTGGCAGGCGATTTAAACACTCCGTTTGAAAAATTGGCAGTGCAGGCAGTATGCGAGGCGGTTTTTTCACATCATACTGCGCTTCCGGATAACATTTCACCCAAGGGAGAGGATGGATACGAGAGCAGGTTATACTGTGAGCCGGCAGAGCTGCTTGAAATCGAGTCATACTTTTGGAAAGAAATTATTTCAGAGGGAGCACTGAAAAAACTTCTGCAGAAAGCATATACGGAGGCAGAAGTATTATGTCGAGGGGTGAAAGGGAATGGGGCAGATGGAAAGGAAGCAAATTTCTTTTTGGGGCTGCTGGAAAAAATGCTTTTATCTGCACTGATTGATGCGGATTGGCTTGACAGCGCGACCAGCGGAGAAAACACATCTTGGGATTTCCCAGACATTTTTCAGTCAGAAACAAATTATAGAGAAGAAAGAAAGCGGCTCTTTGAAGATTTTCAGAAAAATCTGGAGGACAGTCTGCGTGATATGAATGAATCTGGGAATGAGATTCATCTTTGGAGAAACTACATTTCCGAAAAGTGCGGCGAGGCAGGAGAACAGAATGGCGGCATCTATACACTGTCCTGCCCTACCGGTGCAGGAAAAACCTTGGCAGGGCTTCGTTTTGCACTCAGGCATTGTATCACACAACAAAAAGACAGGATATTTTACGTCATTCCTTTTATAAGTATCATAGACCAGAATGCAAAAAGCATAAAAACCGCATTGGGACGGGGCGATTTTGCTGCGCAGGCAGAGAAACATATTTTGGAGTTACATTCCAATGTGGAAATGGCAGCCGGAAAAAAGAGTGAGACTTTTTGTGATGAGGGATTTTGGGCACAGAGAATGGCAGAGCCGATTGTGTTGACGACTATGGTTCGTTTTCTTAATACCTTTTTTGCCGAAGGAACAAGAAATTTAAGGCCGGCACATCAGTTTCAGAATGCAGTACTTATTTTTGATGAAATTCAATCGCTTTCCGTCAGACAGATAGGCATTTTTAACAGTCTGATAAATTTTCTCACCTATGTGTGCGGTTGTACTTGTGTTTTGTGTACTGCAACACAGCCGCTTTTGGCAGAAACGCAAAAGCCAGTATATCCCGTAAAAATGACAGAGACGTCAGCATTGGTAGAACTTCCCAAGGAAGCAGGAGAAGTTTTTCGGCGGGTTGTGGTAAAGCCTGCTTTGAAAAGCAATGGATACACGGAAAAAGAGCTGGCGAAGTTTGTATGGGGCAAGGCTGTCAGTGCCGGAAATGTGTTGGTAGTTATGAACACAAAACAGTCGTCGCTTGCCGTCTATCATGAGGTTTCAAAGAAAACAACAGGAGAATATAAGGTTTATTATCTTTCCACAAGGCTTTACGCAGCCCACAGAAAAGAAGTGATTGCAGAAATCAGAAAAGCGCTGCTGCATAAGGAAAAGATAATTGTAGTTAGCACGCAGTTGATTGAAGCAGGAATCGACTTTGACTTTTCCTGTGTTATCCGCGCACTGGCAGGCATGGATTCCATTGTGCAGGCGGCGGGAAGATGTAACAGAGAGGGAAAAAAAGAAATTTGTACGACGTACATTGTCAATCCCCATGAAAAATTGGAATTGTTGGCACCTTTAAAGGATATCCGAGAGGGGGCAAATCAGACACAGCGTTTGCTTGGGGAGTTTGAAGCGAATCCCGCAGAATTTGACGGTGACCTGTTGTCGTCTAAGGCGATGTATCGGTATTTCAAGTATTATTTTTGGAATAGAAAAGAAGAAATGACTTATCCAATAGAGCGGACGAGCGATACACTTTATATGTTACTTTCGGACAATAAAAATCGGGTTGGCTCGGGTGTACGGCATCATGCATATAAAGTGAAAGCCCTGAACCAGTCATTTCAGACGGCGGCAGAACAATTTCGGGTGATAGAAGCCGTGGGAAGTCCTGTGTTTGTCAGAAGAGACAGGGGCAGGGAAATTTGGGAGGAAATACAGAGAAGCGCGGTGTATCAGGAGGTAAAAATGCTGTTAAAAGAGGCACAGCAGTTTGTGGTAAACGTGCCGCCATATGAGCTTGAAAAATTGGGAGAAAGCAAGGGGGTTTTGGAATGGGAGGATAAGATGGGAATGTATGTTTTGAATGAAATGTACTACGATGAAAAAACCGGTTTGTCAGGAGAAACCGGAGATACTATGCCGTTCTACGGATTTTAGGCGGCGGGAAGGAGGAGCATGGAAAAGAAGAACAGTATTACATTTTCGTTGAAAGGCAGAAGAGCGCTTTTTACGGATCCTGTCAGCAGGATGGGCGGTGAAAAATTTACTTATCAGGTGCCGACCTATCAGGCGTTGAAGGGTGTACTGGAAAGTATCTATTGGAAACCGACCTTCGTGTGGATAGTGGATAAGGTGCGTGTCATGAAGCAGATTCAGTCGGAATCGCAGGCTGTCAGACCGATAGACTATGGCGGCGGCAACACCCTGTCAATTTATACCTATCTTGCAGATGTGGAGTATCATGTGCAGGCGCATTTTGAGTGGAATGAAAACCGACAGGATATGGCAGGGGATAGGAATGAAAACAAGCACTATTTTATTGCCAAGCGTGCATTGGAAAAGGGCGGAAGAAGGGATATTTTTCTGGGCACAAGGGAATGTCAGGGGTATGTAGAGCCCTGTGATTTTGATGAGGGAACAGGACATTATGATGGCTGTCAGGAAATGCCGATGGGATTTATGTTCCATGGCTTTACCTATCCGGACGAAGCAGTGCGGGAGGAAGAAAAAAACAAGTTGACAGCACGTTTTTTCAGTCCGCTGATGAAGAATGGCGTGATTACTTTTCCGACGCCGGAGGAGTGTGGTGTGCGCCGGATACTGGCGGACAGGAAGGCAAAGGAATTTAGTCCAAGGAGCGGTAATGTAAGCATGGCGGGAGGAGGTGCGCTGGATGAGCTGGCTGAATGAGTTATACCGGACCTATGAAGCCTGCAGGAGCGAAGCAGGCATGATAAAAGAAAACCAGCCTTTGCTTCTGCCGATTGCACACCTGACCCAGAATGCCCAGCTTGAGATTATTTTAGATGGTACAGGTCATTTCCGCAGGGCGTGCAGAGTGCCAAAGGAGGATGCGGTTACGGTAATTCCGGCTACGGAGGATTCGGGCAGCAGGAGCGGAAAAGCGATTTTCCCACATCCCTTGGCGGACAAACTGGAGTATATTGCAGGGGATTATGGGGACTTTGTAAAGGCTGGTCCTGAAAAATATGAAACCTATATGGCACAACTGGAAAGGTGGTCGTCGTCGCCGTACAGTCTGCCGCAGATAAACAGTGTGTACCAGTATCTTCGTGAAGGAAGGGTTATGCAGGATTTGCTGGAAGAGGGTATATTTTCCTTTGAAAACAGAAAAATTCTGGCAGAAAAGCAGCAGAATATAGAGCTGGAAAAGTGGTTTGTCCGGTTTTCGGTTGAGATTCCCGGAAAGGCGGAGAGCAGGCTGTACTGCGACACAGAGGTGTTTGAAAGCTACATACGCTTTTATCTTGCGGGACAGGAAACGCAGGAGCTGTGTTATGCAACCGGTGAGAGAGTGCCCTGTTCTGAAAAACATCCTGCTAAAATCCGGCATACAGGCGATAAGGCAAAGCTGATATCGTCAAACGATGCTTCCGGCGTACTGACCTACAAGGGCAGATTTAGTGAGAGTGGACAAGTGGCGTCCGTAAGCTATGAGGTATCGCAGAAGGCGCATAGTGCATTGCGGTGGCTGATTGCAAAGCAGGCATGTCTGAAGGCGGGCGAGCAGGTTTTTGTAGTGTGGTCTGTGGAAAAGCCGGATATGAAAAATCCTCTTGCTGAATTTTGGGGCGAGGAAGAGGAGACGGAAGTCTTTACTGACGAGCCATATGCCGCTCAAGTCAGAAAAGCCATATGGGGAGAGGAAAGGGAGCCGCAGGAAGGCGATAGCGTCATGGTTATGGGCGTGGAAGCTGCTACTACCGGCAGGCTGTCCATCCCTTTTTATCAAAAATATGAAGCACGTCAGTTTATCAAAAACATTATAAAGTGGAAAACAGAAAGCTGCTGGCTTTATAAGCCGGCAAAAGAAAATGCGGCGGTAATGTGGTCCCCTTCCCTAATTGATATTGTCAAACTGGTAACGGGAGATAGAAATGATAAGCTGACCAAGAGTATGTATGAACGGCTTTTGCCCTGTATTGTGGAGAGTAGAAGGCTGCCTTATGACGTTGTGTTATCTGCTGTGCAGCAGGCGGCAAATCCTATGCATTACAAAAACGAATGGGATTGGGACAGGGCAATCAGAATAGCGTGTGCACTACTGCGAAAATGGCAGATGGAAAGAGAAAACCGAGAGGAGGGATACGGCATGATATTACAAGAGGAGAGCAAGGATAGGAGTTATATTTTCGGGCAGCTGCTTGCTACTGCGGAGATGCTGGAGAAGAGCGCTCTGCGAGGAGGCGGCAAGGAGATACGGAATACGGCGGCTGAGAAATATTTTGTCAGATTCCAGCGATATCCTGTAGAGACATGGCTCACCATTAGAAATCAGTTAAACCCGTATATTGCAAAGCTTAGCGCGGAGGGAAAGCGGTTTTATATTGACAGGATTGACGAGTTGACTGCAAGGCTGGATTTGACAGATAAGAGAAAACTGGAGCCGACATTTTTACAGGGATACAGCTGCCAGAAAATGGATTATTGGGGATATTTTAAGAAAAGCGGTGCAGATAACAAAGCAGAGGAAGAGTGAACGGGTGACGGCGTGAAGTGATCTAAATGGCGGAATGGGGCAGGAAAGACCTGTATCCGCTTCGATTTGTAAGCGTGTCTTAGACATGCAGAAGGGAGAAAATATGAGTGAATTTACAAACAAGATTGATTTTGCGGTAGTATTTAGCGTAAAAAATGCAAACCCCAACGGGGACCCTCTGAATGGGAACAGACCAAGAGAAACTTATGATGGATTTGGAGAGGTTTCTGATGTGTGCCTGAAAAGAAAAATCCGCAACAGAATGATTGACCTTGGATATCCGGTTTTTGTACAGTCAGATGAGAAAAATGTAGATGGAATCAGAAGTCTGAGCGAGCGGGCAAGTGCTGCACCTGAGTTAAAAGAGGCAGGAAAGGATAAGGAAAAATATGCGGCGGCAGCTTGCAGGAAGTGGCTTGATGTCAGGACTTTTGGACAGGTGTTTGCATTTAAGGGAAGCGGTTCTGACGGAGTATCAGTGGGTGTAAGAGGTCCTGTTTCCATACAGACTGCGGTGAGCGTGGTGCCAATTGATATTTCTTCCATGCAGATTACCAAAAGTGTAAACAGTGAGCCGAGCGAAAAGAAATCTTCGGATACCATGGGAATGAAACATAGGGTTGACTTTGGAATGTATGTTACTTATGGAAGTATCAATCATCAACTTGCAGAAAAGACAGGTTTTTCGGACGAGGATGCGGAAGTCATTAAAAATGCACTGATAACGTTATTTGAAAATGATGCTTCTTCGGCAAGACCGGAGGGCAGTATGGAGGTGTGTAAGGTTATCTGGTGGAGGCATAATTCTTTTCTGGGACAATATTCTTCTGCAAAGGTACATAGAAGCCTGAAAGTGGAGAAAAAGCATGATGTGGAGATTCCGAAAAGTGTGGACGATTTCGAGATTACGGTAGAAGAAATGAAGGATTTAAAGGTCGAGATATATGATGGAGTCTGAATATAAGGAAGAGGATTTTCTTCAACTTTCGGGTTTGCAGCATTTTTCTTTTTGTAGAAGACAGTGGGCGCTGATTCATATAGAACAGCAGTGGAATGAAAATGTGCTTACCATGAAAGGTAATCTTTTTCATGAAAAGGTACATGATGGGTATTCCTCGGAAAAGCGAAAAAATGTGATTATTTCCAGAGGGCTGCCCATACATTCCAGAACACTTGGAGTGAGCGGAGAATGTGATGTGGTAGAATTTGTACAGAAAGAAGAAGGGATTACCCTGCAGAATCGGAAAGGAAAATATATATTGTATCCTGTGGAATATAAACGAGGAAAAGCAAAGGTAACAGATGAGGACAGGATGCAGCTTACGGCACAGGTGATTTGTCTGGAGGAAATGTTTCTGACAGAAATACCAGAGGCATATTTATTTTATGGTGAAACCAGACGACGTGAATGTGTAGAAATTACAAAAGTGCTGAGAAAGGAATGCAGGAGTCTGCTTTTGGAAATGCATCAGCTTTATGAAAGGGGGTATACGCCAAAAGTGAAAAGGACAAAAAAATGTGAGGCCTGTTCCATGAAATCTATATGTTTGCCGAAGTTGGAAAAGAGCAGGCAGGTTGCCACATATATTTCCGAGTATGTAGAAGAGTGAAGGGTGGTAGATGATTGAGAAAATTATTAAATACACTATACATTACCTCTAGTGATTATTATCTCTCTTTGGATGGAGAAAATGTGGTGGTACTGCAGGGCAAAAAAGAAGTAGGAAGGCTGCCTCTGCACAATCTGGAAGCCATTGTAACATGTGGGTATGCGGGAGCGAGCCCTGCATTAATGGAGAAATGTGCTGCCAATAATATTTCTATGACATTTTTGTCTGTAACGGGTAAGTTTCGTGCTAAAGTAACCGGAAAAGCATATGGAAATATTTTGCTCAGACGGACACAATATCGAATGGCGGATAATGAAAAGCAGACTTTGCAGACTGCAAAAAACTTTATAATTGGAAAACTATATAATGAGCGAAGTGTTATTAACCGAGCGATACGAGACTATGCGGAAAGGCTTGACACGGAAAAGCTGTGCAGGGTATCAGGACAGTTAAAAGAAATTCTACAAATGGCAAAAGAAGCAGAAAACATGGAATCATTAAGGGGATATGAGGGGGAAGCGGCTTCCCGGTATTTTTCTCAGTTTGACCAATTAATATTGCAGCAAAAAGAAGATTTTGTGTTTGATGTTCGAAATCGAAGGCCTCCGCTTGACAGAGTGAATGCATTGTTATCTTTTACTTATGCGTTGCTGACTGGTATGTGTGTGGCGGCATTGGAAACGGTAGGTCTGGACCCATATGCAGGCTTTCTGCATACGGATCGCCCCGGCAGGTGTTCTTTGGCGCTGGATTTGCTAGAGGAACTCAGGGCGCCATATGCGGACCGTTTTGTACTTTCCTGTATTAATAAGAAAGTGCTTGATTCGGCAGATTTTGAGCAAAAGGAAAATGGTGCTGTGCTTTTAAATGAATCAGGAAGAAAAAAGTATTTGACCGTATGGCAAAATAAAAAAACGGAGAAGTTGAAGCACCCTTATTTGCAGGAAAGTATCGAATGGGGGCTCGTACCGTATGTGCAGGCGCTTTTGTTGGCACGGTATATAAGAGGCGACTTAGACGGTTATCCTCCTTTTTTCTGGAAATAAACGATATTTTCTGGTGAGAACATAATATAGGATTCGGGTGCCAAAAGGTCTGGTGAAAATGTTAGTTGTCAATTTGACATCGTGTAACTCTAGTCAGGGCTTTTGACACCCAATCAATATTAGGTAATTGCAAAACGCTAATTTGCCAGTCCCGAATTGTGCATGTGATATATTATTCCATAAGCAGACTAAAAAATGCCGGTCTTATGCCGTATCTTGGCATTACGCACTGCTGTGTTTTTTAGGAAGCGAAAGCGGGTCTGCGGTGGAATATATCACATGTACAATGACAACTGCATAATCACTACGTTTCGCAACCGCCTATAGGAATATAATACAGTGCGAGGAGGATGATATGTTAGTAGTGGTTACCTATGATGTTTCAACCGAAACACAGGCGGGCAGAAGCAGGTTGCGGAAGGTTGCCAAGCAATGTCAGAATTATGGCTTGCGTGTCCAAAATTCCGTTTTTGAATGTAAAGTAGATGAAGCACAGTTCGTTGTATTCAAAAGTAGTTTGCTAAAATTGATAAATGAGAAAGAAGACAGTTTGCGTTTCTATCGTTTGGGAAATGCCTATCATAATCAAATTGAGCATTACGGCTGTAAGGAGGTACAGGATATGGAGGCGCCCTTAATTTTTTAAGCGGTGCGGATACTGAGTGAACATTTTTTTGTTATAGGATTCGCACCTTGAAAAGTGTAAAAAGGAATGTTGAAAAGATAAAAATATTTTTAAAAAAGAAATTTTTTGTTTATTAGTTATAATTTTGGCTTTGCAAAAGCAGATAGGATTGTCTGTTTTTGCAGTCACTCCCCGTGCGGGAGTGTGGATTGAAACTGTTGTAGGTGTGCTGGGAAGCGCAAAAGTCCTGTCACTCCCCGTGCGGGAGTGTGGATTGAAACTGTAAGCCAGATGATAGACACAAGCACGCCATACGTCACTCCCCGTGCGGGAGTGTGGATTGAAACGGTTATCTGAAAGGAAAGAAAGCAAAGAAAGGCGGTCACTCCCCGTGCGGGAGTGTGGATTGAAACAAAGTGTATTAAAGAGGGATTGACGATATGACACAGTCACTCCCCGTGCGGGAGTGTGGATTGAAACTCATATTGTGTCCGGCATTTATAACTTCATCAAAGGTCACTCCCCGTGCGGGAGTGTGGATTGAAACATCACAGCAGTCATCATAAGCTGTTGATAATCCGGTCACTCCCCGTGCGGGAGTGTGGATTGAAACTATACTTACCACAATAAGCGTGTTTCCATGTACCAGTCACTCCCCGTGCGGGAGTGTGGATTGAAACATTTCAGCGATTTTTCGGATGTACTGCCGGACAAGTCACTCCCCGTGCGGGAGTGTGGATTGAAACTACTTCGACTCCCTCAAACATATCTTTAGGTAATGTCACTCCCCGTGCGGGAGTGTGGATTGAAACACATTTATAAAACCATTAATGGAAGATGTAATACCGTCACTCCCCGTGCGGGAGTGTGGATTGAAACGTTTGCAACAACAAGCATTCCGTCATCCGTTTCAGTCACTCCCCGTGCGGGAGTGTGGATTGAAACCTTTATATTATTCATTCCACAACCTCCAATCTCTCGTCACTCCCCGTGCGGGAGTGTGGATTGAAACGTTCTTCCGGCGTCAGTTCTCCGGCTTCTTTTCCTGTCACTCCCCGTGCGGGAGTGTGGATTGAAACGACAACGTTGGACCTTTCCGGCCTGATGACGACATCGTCACTCCCCGTGCGGGAGTGTGGATTGAAACATCGCCGTCAATGGCATCGTCCACCAGGGAGGAGAGTCACTCCCCGTGCGGGAGTGTGGATTGAAACAAAGTCAGTAGCGTACAAAATTCTGTGTCCGTCAGTCACTCCCCGTGCGGGAGTGTGGATTGAAACCGCTTTCCAAGTATAAGACGGAGCCGGTCACTTGTCACTCCCCGTGCGGGAGTGTGGATTGAAACACTCGCCTTTGTCTCGGCAGTACTTGCAGAGTTTGTCACTCCCCGTGCGGGAGTGTGGATTGAAACTATAACTCTCTCATACTTCCCCGGATTCTTCGTCAGTCACTCCCCGTGCGGGAGTGTGGATTGAAACCTCTAATTATACCGTTCCAAGGGCAAGGCAGTTTGTCACTCCCCGTGCGGGAGTGTGGATTGAAACCTGTAATGGTTATCCATTTCCCGGCAAGCGGTATAGTCACTCCCCGTGCGGGAGTGTGGATTGAAACAGCAGAAGCAGCGGAAAATCATCATAGGCAACTTGTCACTCCCCGTGCGGGAGTGTGGATTGAAACAGTGTTGCGGCTATCCTTGTCGGTCTTATAAGAGGGTCACTCCCCGTGCGGGAGTGTGGATTGAAACAGGTTTATGAAATTGTAAACAGTATTACGGAACAGTCACTACCCGTGCGGGAGTGTGGATTGAAACAATTAAAAATGCTGGACAATTAGTGTGTGACAAAACGTCACTCCCCGTGCGGGAGTGTGGATTGAAACGGTTTTTCATGCCGGGGGAAGGCACGGAGGGGGCGTCACTCCCCGTGCGGGAGTGTGGATTGAAACAACATATCATCATCTAATGTTGTTAATGGTGTACGGTCACTCCCCGTGCGGGAGTGTGGATTGAAACTGATATCTAAAGATAGTACATTGGCTGATGATAACGGGTCACTCCCCGTGCGGGAGTGTGGATTGAAACAGCACAGGGAGGGGAGCGGAATTGTTAAATTGAGAGTCACTCCCCGTGCGGGAGTGTGGATTGAAACCAGAATGCAATACGCGGCTCAAAAAGCTTTTAGCGTCACTCCCCGTGCGGGAGTGTGGATTGAAACTGGAAGGCGCTGAGGGAAACACGCTGCATTGGCGTCACTCCCCGTGCGGGAGTGTGGATTGAAACACGCTTTCGGACGGCAGCCGTTACACCCTTGGCGTCACTCCCCGTGCGGGAGTGTGGATTGAAACCTTACAGGCGGACGCGCAGGCTTACCTGGACGCAGTCACTCCCCGTGCGGGAGTGTGGATTGAAACTTCAGCCAGCACCGGCATTATGGCTATGACATTAGTCACTCCCCGTGCGGGAGTGTGGATTGAAACAGAAACCCTTGCGTTGTTTTTAAAGGATAGCGGCGGTCACTCCCCGTGCGGGAGTGTGGATTGAAACAAGACACCTTCCGTTTCTGGCACGGCAATGCCGGTCACTCCCCGTGCGGGAGTGTGGATTGAAACCGCAATATAGGTTATAAAATACCGGAAAGCGTGGTCACTCCCCGTGCGGGAGTGTGGATTGAAACCCGTCCAGATCGTTGACCGTCTCGATGTCGGAGCGTCACTCCCCGTGCGGGAGTGTGGATTGAAACTTGAAACTGAATTAGATTAGGTAACCATCAACCGTCACTCCCCGTGCGGGAGTGTGGATTGAAACAATAACCCTGCTGCTGCGGTTACCAGTAAGACCGTCACTCCCCGTGCGGGAGTGTGGATTGAAACAGCACTCTAAGTCTGTTTGGCGGCGTGTCTGCCCGTCACTCCCCGTGCGGGAGTGTGGATTGAAACAGTACCACGAATACCGAACAGGGCAGTAACCAAGTCACTCCCCGTGCGGGAGTGTGGATTGAAACTGTCAATCGTTAGGTGTTCTTTGTATCCATGCGAGTCACGGGAAGTGACAGCATTTGTGATAACAGCCCCTTTGCTTTTAAGGTCAGCTCCTTGTTGCGTAAATGGTGGTTGCTCATAACGGTATAGCCCTTGTTGCGCTCCACTCGGAAAACTGCCATAGCTTCATCACTCCTTTGGTTGTGGATTTGTTACGCAATAGAACGCCGTTTTGCCGGGGTTAGGTATAAATCCCTGTCCCCGGC
>WSLY01000030.1 GCA_013316825.1 Lachnospiraceae bacterium
AAAAAATAAAACCAAAGCGTATATCAACGACAAAATCAAATACGCATTAAAGCTTGTCAATCTGGACGGCTATGAAAAGCGGATGCCGGACTCTCTTTCCGGCGGTCAGCAGCAGCGTATCGCCATTGCAAGGGCGATTGTCAACGAACCCCGCCTGCTGCTTTTGGATGAGCCCCTTGGCGCTTTGGACTTAAAGCTCAGGCAGGATATGCAGTATGAATTAATCCGCTTAAAAAATGAGCTTGGCATCACTTTTATTTATGTGACCCACGATCAGGAAGAAGCGCTTACCATGTCCGATACCATCGTGGTTATGAATCAAGGCTACATTCAGCAGATAGGTTCTCCTGAGCGCATTTATAACGAACCTGAAAACGCTTTTGTAGCGGACTTTATCGGTGACAGCAACATTATCGGCGGCATTATGGTAAAAGACCGCCTTGTAGAGATTTTAGGAGCGCGCTTTTCCTGCGTGGATGAAGGCTTCGGGCAAAACAAGCCGGTGGACGTTGTTATCCGCCCTGAAGATGTGGAGCTTGTAAAGCCGGAGGAAGGCAGCATACAGGGCGTGGTTTCCCACATCATATTCAAGGGTGTCCACTACGAAATGGAGGTACAGGCAGGCGGTTTTGAATGGCTTGTCCACTCTACCCGTATGTTCCCTGTCGGCACACCGGTAGGCATTCTGGTAGAGCCCTTTAATATCCAGATTATGAACAAACCGGAATCTGAGGATGAGGAGGCAGTAAAAACAGATGAATAAAAAAATGCTCTCTCTTCCCTATCTGTTCTGGTGTGCCGCATTTATCATTATCCCGCTCTGCATGGTGGTATATTATGGTCTTACGGACAAGACAGGCGCTTTTACCTTTGCAAATATAGCCGCCATTGCCACTGCGGAACACGCAAAGGCATTGTGGTTTTCCCTGCTGCTCTCCTTCGCCGGCACTGTGATATGCCTGTTTTTGGCATACCCCCTCGCCATGATTTTGGCAGGTATGAAGGTCAGCCAGCACTCTTTCATCGTGCTGATTTTTATACTGCCTATGTGGATGAATTTTCTGCTGCGCACTATGGCATGGGAAACGCTTTTGGAAAAAAACGGCATTATCAATACCGTACTGCGGTTTTTGCATCTGCCCGCGCTCAATATCATTAACACGCCGTCGGCAATTATACTGGGTATGGTATACAATTTCCTGCCCTTTATGGTTCTGCCCATTTACAATGCGCTGACTAAAATAGACAACAACGTCGTCAATGCGGCGAGAGATTTAGGTGCCGGCTCCTTCCAGACCTTTTTGCGGATTATTTTCCCCTTAAGTCTGCCCGGCGTTATCAGCGGTATCACCATGGTATTTGTACCGGCACTTACCACTTTCGTTATATCGACTTTGCTTGGCGGCAGCAAAATCCTGCTTATCGGCAACGTCATCGAACAGGAATTTACCCAGACCGGCAACTGGCACTTAGGAAGCGGACTTTCCATTGTCCTTATGATTTTTATTCTGATTAACATGGTATTGTCCGCCATATTTGACAAAGACGAGGAGGGCGCAACTTTATGAAAAATGCAGCAAGACGTATTTATATTGCACTCATTTTTATCTTTCTGTACGCCCCCATCGCCACGCTCGGCGTTCTGTCCTTTAATGCGAGCAAATCCCGCGCCAAATGGGGTGGTTTTACGGTAAAATGGTATATATCGTTATTTGAGAATGAGGAAATTATGCGGGCTCTCTGGAATACGCTTTCCATCGCGCTTATCTCCTCTCTCGTGGCAACCGTTGTCGGTACAATCTCCTGCATTGCCATTCAAAGCATGAAAAAGAAAGGGCGCGCCATCGTCATGGGAGTCACCAACATTCCCATGCTCAACGCAGATATCGTAACCGGCATTTCCCTTATGCTGCTCTTTATCGTCCTTGGCATAAGGCTGGGTTTTTTTACCATCCTTTTGTCCCACATTACTTTCAATATACCATATGTAATTTTAAGTGTCATGCCGCGTATGAAACAGCTCAATCCCAGCGTCTATGAAGCGGCCCTGGATTTGGGCGCTTCCCATATACAGGCGTTTTTCAAAGTTATTTTTCCGGATATACTGCCCGGTGTCCTATCCGGCTTTTTGATGGCATTTACCATGTCTTTAGACGATTTTATCATTACATACTTTACAAAAGGCCCGGGAATTGATACATTATCTACGAAGATATATACGGAGGTGCGTAAAGGCATAAAACCGGAAATGTACGCTCTGTCCACCATTATTTTTGTGGTGGTTCTGGTTTTGCTGTTTCTTGTAAACAGGACACCAAAAGATAAGCCCGCCAAGTAGCGGAATGTTGAAATGGAGGAAAAATTATGAAAAAATTGCTTTCTTTGGGGCTCTGCTTCGTCATGACCGCCTGTCTGTTTGCAGGCTGCGGCTCCTCTGACAAATATCCCAACGGAAAGGTGTATGTCTATAACTGGGGTGAGTATATAGACGAAGAAACCATCAAGCTTTTTGAGGAGGAAACCGGCATCGAAGTCATCTATGATGAATTTGACACAAATGAAACCATGTATCCCAAAATTGAGGCCGGCGCTTCCAATTATGATGTGGTCTGCCCTTCCGACTACATGATTCAGAAAATGATTGACAACGACTTACTCGCAAAATTAAACTGGGATAATCTTCCCAATGCACGCGCCAACATCGGCGCCGAATATTATGAGCAGTCCCTCGCTTTTGACCCCGGCAATCTCTATTCTGTTCCATACTGCTGGGGTACCGTGGGCATCCTGTATAATACTACCATGGTAGACGAACCTGTCACAGGCTGGTCGATCCTCTGGGATGAAACATACAAAGACAGTATCTTAATGCAGGATTCCGTTCGTGATTTATTTATGGTCGCTTTAAAGAGACTGGGATATTCCATGAACAGTACCAATGAATCCGAGCTGCAGGAAGCAAAGGAACTCCTGATTGCACAAAAGCCCCTTGTGCAGGCATATGTTATCGACCAAGTGCGCGATAAGATGATTGGCGATGAGGCGGCAATCGGCGTTATCTACTCCGGCGAAGCCATCTATACGCAGCGCGAGAATCCCAATCTGGCATATGTCATTCCCGAAGAGGGAACTAATATCTGGATTGATAGCTGGGTAATTCCCAAAAACGCTGAAAACAAAGAAAATGCTGAGAAATTTATTGATTTTATGTGCCGCGGCGACATTGCACTGATGAACTTTGAGTTTATCACCTACTCCACCCCGAACACAGCGGCACGGGATTTGATTGAGGATGACGATATCCGAAATTCCGAAATCGCCTTCCCTGATTTATCAAAATATGATAAGCTGGAAACTTTTTCCTATCTGGGAGAAGAAGCCGATACGCTGTACAACGATTTGTGGAAAGAAATCAAATCTTATACCTCTTACTAAAACTTTTCATAGACTATACAGGAAATGCCGCCGGAGCCATATTGGGATTCCGGCGGCATTTTTACATAACAATTTATTTATTTTTCAACACTTCTTTGATGGCATTGATAACCTGTTCGGGCTCATAGGGCTTACAGATAAATTCTTTTGCCCCCAGCTTCAGTGCATCCATCAGCTTGGAGGACTGCCCTGCCGCTGTCACCATAATCACGCTTGCTGCCTCGTCAAACTCTTTTATTGCCTTTAAGCAGCTAATCCCGTCCATTTCCGGCATCGTAATATCCATCGTCACGGCATCCGGCTTAAGCTCTTTATAAAGCCTGACGCCTTCTTCACCGTTTGTCGCTTCGCCTGCTATATCGTGTCCGATTCCTTCCAAAATAGTCCGCAGCATTCTTCTGGACATTTTGGAGTCATCTATAATTAAAATTTTCGCCATTTTCTAATCCTCCTTATTCTTGTCCCATAATAATGAAAATTGCTTTTTTGCCTCTGGCGTATACCGGAACACTCAAAACAGCCGTGTCCTTAAGCGCAGAAGAAGCCTCAAAAAATATGGGTGGCAGCAACTCAGAATCAATGCCGTTCCTGCTCAGCGAAGTTGCATACAAACCGTTGACACAATTCAAAAATTCTCCGGCGGCATCCAGCATGTCCTCTTTTTCAAGAGGCTCGCTCTCTCTGCAATAAGCAGCCGCTATCACGGCAAGGCCGCCATCTTCTTCGGCAAGCCCTGTCTCCATCGCCTTATAGCCCGCAACAGGAACCGAGAAAGCCGCTATTTTCTGGAAGGCAGACTCCTTCACCGATAACTCGTTCCCCAACTCTGCCTTTCCCATGTATACATGCCTGTCTATACAACGAATCATGGTTCTGATAAGAACGCCTGTAATATCCTTAAAGCACATTGCCTCCGGCGGAAGGAACAATGGCACTATCCTATCCGGATCATCGCTGCGCAAATCTTCCATATCGGATTTGGTAAAGCTGTTTTCCTGCTGAAAGCTGTCCATCATCTCTTCCAGCTCCTGAAGCTGTAAAAGGTTCTCATCTACAAGCGCCTGAGCAAAGGCCAGATATGTATTCCCCTGTTTCTTTAAGAGATTGCTGATTTGCTCCTCCGTAAGATATCCTTTTTCAACTGCAATGTCCCCAAAACGCTTGTCCATAGTGGCTTGAAAACGGTTTACTTCATCAGCCTGTTCTATCGTCATCATGCCCTCTGCAACAGCCAAAAGCCCCAGTTTTACCCTGACTTCATCCATCTTACTTATTACTGCCGTCAACTGCTCTGCAGACAACTTTCCGCTTTGTACCAAATGGTTCCCCAATAAGTATTCTACCATACCGTTCTCCTTTCTTTCCAAACAAACCGGTTCTGCCGGTTTTATCCGGTATTCATAATGATTATAAACAATTTTCGGAAAGATTTCTACTATATTGCACAATTTTTTTCAAAGAATGAGCATTTTTTTGTATCAGGGGAATAAACATCCCCTGATACAAAAATGAGACTGCCAATATTACAGTTTGCTGCCTTTTACTTTTCTTCACAGCCGCAAGTATCACCATTGGCATAATTGCTTCTAATCCATGGCGGCGGTGTCATTCCACAATCGGAATCCCTGCCCCGGTCGCGTCCTCTGTCGCAATCACAGTCACGTCCTCTGTCACGGTCACGATCGCGCCCTCTGTCACAGTCGCAGTCACGGTCGCGTCCTCCGTCACGGTCACAATCGCGGTCGCGTCCTCCGTCACGGTCACAATCGCGGTCGCGTCCTCCGTCACAGCCGCAGTCGCAGTCACGTCCTCTGTCACGGTCACAATCGCGGTCACGCCCTTCGTCACGGTCGCAATCGCGTCCTCTACCGCAGCCACAGCCGTTATTCAAAAAGCCTGCCCCATTATGGCAGCCGCCGCAAAACAGAAGAAAAAGAATAATCCAATTACACATGAGCATTCTCATTTCTAAATTGATTTACTTTATCATATTCTTTTCTTTCTGATTCTGTGACTGTTTCCAAAGCAATAATGCCATGCCTATCGCTTCTTTCCCGCTTTTTTCAAAAATCTTCTTTTGATATAGGAAAAAGTCTTTTTCTCTCCTTTTTCTGCCAGCATACACAATAGAAATTCCAGATTCTTTTTGGTAAATTCATGCATAGGCGCCGGTTCTTTCCTGCTTTTGTAATAAGTAAGCGGGGAACTGTCCGTATAATCCTCTCCCAAATACACTTTGCATGCCGCAATGCGGTCCATGACCATCTCTGCGATATAACGCCTTGGCATAGGCGCAGGAGACATTCCCCCCGAACCTCCGCTCAGGGAATAGTCAATCCAATACTCATAATGATGCTTATTGCGCCCTTTGTGATGCAGCCATGCCGTAGAATAACCGACCGCTTCCCGCTCTGCATTGTTGGGACTTCTGTTTCCCTGAAAATATTTTGCTCCCACCCAAAACTCCGAAGGACTGTATTTGGACATATCGTGCAGTAGGCCCTGCCGATAAAGTCCGACTGCAAAGCAGCCCTTGCAGACCAGCCATTTATGATAGGTGATGGTTTTTAAATGATTGAAAACTTTCACTCTTTCCCTTTCGCCCCGATACCATTTTTCTTTGATACACTGATAAATACGCAAATGCATCTTCCCGTCAGCCTGATTACTTTCTGCTCTTCCTCTTTCACCTCGTCCGTCTGCTTCTCCTGTACTGCATCCGACGCTGTATAAAGTTCCCAGCGCATATCTTTCGGCAGTTTTGGTAAAGCAAACTCGTATGGCTCCCAATGCAAGTTATAAGCAATGTAAAAGAAATCGTCGCAGTGGGCTCTGTCCTTTCTGACATATTTTCCACAATACATAACGCCAAGCTGCCTGCTGCAGCCGGACATATCCGGCTTCCAAGGAGCCGCGCCATGATAAGAAGCATCCGGATAGCCACATGCGCCATAATCCATCAGCCTGACTTCCCTCTCCTGCCTAAGCACCGGATGTTTCTTTCGGATATCTGTCAGTTCCTTGACAAACAATAAAATTTTCCTTCCGGACTCCGCATTTTTCCAGTTCAGCCATGTGATTTCATTGTCTTGACAGTAGGGATTATTATTCCCCCCCTGCGAGTTTCCAAACTCATCCCCCATAAAAATAAGGGGCGTTCCCTGCGATAAGAACAATAGCAGTAAGGCGTTTTTTATCTGCTTTTCCCTGAGGGCAAGCACCGCCTTTTTACGGCTTTTCCCTTCCTGTCCACAATTCCAGCTTGCGTTGTAATCCGCACCGTCTTTGTTATCCTCACCATTGCTTTCATTATGCTTTCTGTCATAAGAAACCAAATCCATAAGCGTAAAGCCGTCATAATTGGTTATATAATTGATTTGCCCGCATGTCGACGGATTATGCCGCAAATGATACATAACGGCAGGCAGCATACCTTCATCCCCTTTTAAGAAACGGCGCATATCATAGCAGTAAACATCCCGATATTCAGCCAGATACCGCTTCCCGTTTCCATCCGCCCCTGGTAAAAATCCGTTTTGCGCCCCATCCGGAAAGTCATAATACCACAGCTTTGTCTTTGCAAGTGCAGGGTCATTTGCAAGCATCTTTGCAGGAATATTCTCCCCTTTCAAGTGAAACCCGTCCACATGGTACTCCAAAACCCAGTAGTGCAATATCTCTGCGATTTCGCTTTCCTGTATATCCTTGGTAAAATAAAACTGCAGTACCACCTCCAAGCCGCTTTTGTGCAGTTGTTTTACCATATTTTTAAACTCTGCCACCGCATCCTGCACATAAGCATAACTGTTTTTGGGGCTGTAATAATATCCTTTGGTATAGCCCCAGTAATTTGTAAATACTTTATCTGCCGGCTGCGCCATAACCGCAGGAATATACGGCGTTTCCGAAATCATTCTTTTTTCTATCTCGGCAAATTCATATACAGGCTGTAATTCCAGTGTAGTGACGCCCAACTCTTTTAAGTAGGAAATCTTCTCTGCAAGTCCCGCAAAAGTCCCCTTCGCTTTCACCTTGGAAGAAGAATGTCTGGTAAAACCTCTTACATGAATCAGGTAGCAAATGCTTTCCTCATAGGAAACATCCGGAGAAACATCTCCCTCCCAGTCATAGTCCTGCAGCATAAACAATGCAGGCCTTGCACCCTTTTCCCAAATTTCTTCCCTGCCATAGACATGTCCGCCGCAAAAAGCACGTCCTCTGCTATCCGTCACATAACTTTCTTTCTCATAAAAGCAATATGCGGTGTTTTCTGTGGAAATACCGCATACATGCATAAAATGAACATTTCCGACCATATACAATGGCGGAAATGGAATTTTTTCTTTCTCTTGTAAGGTATCCTTATCAAACAAAACGATACCGCAGTTTGCTTCTTTGCTGACATAAGAAAAGTTAACACCGCTGTCTTCTATTTTTGCACCCAGTGGAAATGGGCTGCCTTTCGTTATCTCCATCCTGTAGAACGCTCCCTCTGTCAATTACTGCAAGTGTGACTCTGCCTTTTACGGACATTATACCACATCTGTCCGTCTTGTTCTATGATTTGTTGGAAAATTATTTACAGCGGGCAGGGTGGGGATTATAATGTAGGAAAAGGAATAAAGGAGATTGTGTTATGGCTGATGAGCATTTTGCAGAAGAGGAAATGACTGTTGAATTGGAACTGGAGGACGGCGAAAAGGTTTCTTGTGCGGTTATTACGATTTTGACGGTTGCAAAGAAGGATTATATTGTTCTGCTTCCCTTGGACGAAAAGGGAGAGAATCAGGACGGAGAAGTTTGGTTTTACGGCTATAAGGAGGACGAAAGTGACCCGAATGCCGAACCTGCGCTTATTTATATTGAAGATGATGACGAATATGAGGCAGTTTCCGATGCTTTTGATGAGTATCTCGACAATCAGGAGTTTGACGAACTGGTGGAAGAAGAATCCGAATAATATTTTAGTATTGGCGCAATAAAATGTGACGGCTGCCTTGGACATGCTTTTGTACCTGTGAGGTATAGGATGTCCAAGGCTGTTTTTGCACGCGTCATTCCCACATAAAAAAGACGCCGTTCCTCCTCTTCCATACTTTCCGCCCCATAACTGCCGGCTGTCTCTTTGCCCGCCTTCTTTATCTGCTTTTTCTCGTTTGCATCCGGTATGCACACATAGGTAAATTCCAGTCCTTTTGCAGCATGCATAGTCATAAGCTGTACGCCTTCTGTTTTTTGGGGCTTTGCCTTTCTCTCTTCCTGTTCTGCAAAAGCAAGCCATTCTTCTATACACCCAAAAGCCTTTGCTTCTTCCTGTATCGTATCCAAAAGCCTCTTCCATGCTTTGTATACATCCGCCTGTATCCCCGCTCTTCCCCGCAGCCAGTTTTCGTAACCCATCGCTTTGCGGATATAGCCTATGGCAAGGCTGGGCGGAAAAGCCGCTATTGTCTGCAGCTGCTTCTGCAAAAGCCTTACGGCTGACGCTGCCTCTGTTTTTCTGTTGGCATCGCACTCTTCTGCCACTGTCGAAAGCATTACGGTTTCTTCCCAGAGCATTTCCCTCTCAATACCGCGGTACGGACGATTCATAATCTGTAAAAACAGAGCGCGTCCGTTTTCTCCAGCCGCCAGTTTCAGGTATGCGTTGATGTCTTTTACCGCAAAATGCACATACTTATTTTCTGTTTGCCCCTTGATTCCATATGGGACGCCGCCCCTTTCCAGAAACGGAATTATCTGCTGCAGTTCCCTGTTTGTCCGAAAAAGCACACACATCTCACGATACGGCATTACTTTGGAAAAGCTGCGCAGACGGGCAGCCAGACAGGTATATTCCTCTTCTCTGTCCGCAAAGCCCTTGATATACACCGGCTCCGTCAGCGGTATCTTCTGCCGCTCACCCGCCGCGTACATCTTTTTGGCAAAACGCTTTTTGTTCTGTACAATAACACTTTCTGCCGCCTTGATTATCTCTTCCCTGCTCCTGTAATTTGCCTCCAGAAATATTCTTTCCGCCCTTTTATAGTCCTTGGCAAATTGCTGCATAATATCCGGACTTGCGCCCCGAAATCCATATATGGACTGGTCGTCGTCACCCACTACGAAAAGGTTTTCCTGCGGTGCGGCAAGCAGCTTTAAGATTTCATACTGGACTTTATTGCAATCTTGAAATTCATCCACCAAAATCTGCGAAAACCGCTCCTGCCAGCATTCTAAAACCTGTGGCTTTGTCCGAAACAAATCCAGACAGCGAATTTGCATATCGTCAAAATCCAGCCTGCCCTTTACCGTACAATATTCGGTATATGCCCCATAAAATGCCGCAAACTCCTCAAGGGAAACATTGGCAGGCAAGGGAAGCGCCTCCGCCGCCGCGCCGTTTTTATAGCGTGCAAGACACAAAAGAAGCTGCTCTATACTGTCCGTTTCCGGCTTCGTGTGAAACAGCCGTACCCATATGTGATTTACGATTTGGATTTTTTCTTTTTCGGCAATGAGACACTCGCTGCCCAGATAAAAATGCTCTCTCAGAATATGATAAGAAACTGCATGAAAGGTGCCAAAGGAAACCGGATAGAACGCTCCCTGCCATTCCCTGATAAAACGCTGCTGCATGGACTGGGCGGCTGCTTTGGTATAGGTTAGCACCAATATATCGGCGGGCGGTATTTTTTCCTGTTCTATGAGCCTTTTTACCCGCCCTGTAATCACGGTCGTCTTGCCGCTGCCCGGTCCGGCGAGCACCATTGCCGGACCATGCGTATGGCAAAGCGCTCTTTGCTGCGCTTCGTTTAAAATTTCTTTCAATATATTACCCTTTTAACTTCTCTATCCCCTTTTTGATACGCCGGACAGATTCGTCTTTTCCCAGAATTTCCATAATTTCGGTAGCGCCTGCAGGCGTCATCTGCTTCCCCGATACCGCCGTCCGTATAGGCCACATCACATAACCGTTTTTGCAGCCCTTTTGCTCTACATAAGCAAGCAGCGCCTGATAAAGTGCATCGTTAGTGTAATCCTCCTGCGCCTCCAGTATAGGCAGCACCTCCTGAAGCACGGTAAGGGAAGAAGCCGCATCCGTCTTCATTTTTTTGTGGGTATACATCTCTGCGTCATACTCCGGAAGCGTATGGAAGAAATCTACCTGCTCCGCGATATCAGGAAATACCTCAATTCTGGTCTTCACCATAGCGGCAATTTTTTTCACATCAAACCCTTCTCCCAGCGCCTCTGCAAGATACGGCTTTGCCATCTCATAGAAAGCGTCCAAATCCATTGCCTTTAAGTACTCCCCATTCATCCATTTTAATTTTACAATATCAAACACGGCAGGCGACTTGCTGATTCTGTGGTAATCAAATTCCTTTATCAGCTCGTCCAACGTAAAGATTTCCCTGTTGTCCTCAGGACTCCATCCCAAAAGGGCGATATAATTTACGACTGCCTCCGTCAGAAATCCCTGCTCCAGCAAATCTTCAAATGAAGAATGTCCGCTTCTCTTGGACAGCTTCTTGTGGTTTTCATCCGTAATCAGCGGCAGATGCACATAGACCGGCACCTCCCATCCAAACGCCTCGTAGAGTCTTGTGTACTTGGGCGAGGAAGAAAGATACTCGTTGCCGCGCACCACATGGGTAATGTGCATGGTGTGGTCATCTACTACATTGGCAAAATTGTAGGTGGGATAACCGTCCGATTTTATCAGTATCATATCGTCAAGCTCACTGTTGTTTACCGTGATGTCCCCGTAAAGTTCATCATGGAAGGTGGTAGTGCCCTCCGTCGGATTATTCTGTCTGATGACAAACGGCGCGCCTGCCGCCAGCTTCTCCTCTACCTCCTCTTTGGAAAGGGACAGGCAGTGCTTATCATAAATCATGATTTCCTTGCCCTCCACGATTTCCGTCTTCAGGGAAGCAAGTCTCTCCTTGTCACAGAAGCAATAATACGCCTCGCCTTTGTCAATCAGCTCCTTCGCGTATTTCATGTAGATACCTGTCTTCATACGCTCACTCTGGACATAAGGTCCAAAGCCGCCGTCCTTATCCGGTCCCTCATCATGCTTTAGACCTGTTTTTTCAAGGGTCCGGTAGATAATCTCCGTTGCACCTTCTACAAAGCGCTCTTGATCCGTATCCTCGATGCGGAGCATAAAATCGCCGCCCGCATGTTTGGCAATCAAAAATTCATATAATGCGGAGCGCAGGTTGCCCACATGCATCTTTCCCGTGGGACTGGGCGCATATCTTGTCCTGATTTTTGTCATAGTATTCCTCGTTTCTGCATATATACTGCACAATTTTTTATAAGTTTTTTGCAGGCGCACGCAAGCCGGACTTTTGTGCCGTCCTTACTGTTTATTATAATGGCTTTTTTCGGATATGCAAGCATTTCACGGCAAGTCTCTCTTCTTGTTTTTACTGCTCCGGCACTTTCCTTGCCGCCTCCGACTTAAACTTCTCTACTTCTTTTGCCGCCTGTGTCAGCGCAATATTAGTACCCGCACCCGCAATACAACCGCCCGGACATGCCATACCTTCTATCAGGCAGCCGTTCTTCTTGCCTGCTTTGGCAAGCAGCAGCATTTTTTTACACTCCGTCAGGCTCTCCGCATGTTCTATATGCACCGCCGTGCCCGGATAATAAGTCTTGATACATTCTTCAATGGCACTTGCCACGCCTCCTGCAACGCCGTAACCGCGTCCGGCAGCCGTAGCATCCCGCATTTCATCCATTGCCTTAATTTCTTCTAACAGAATTCCCCTTGCCTCAAACATACCGGTCAGCTCTTCAAAGGTAATCACAAAATCCACATCGGAGCGCACCGTCCTGCGGGAAGCCTCCAGCTTTTTAGAGGCACAAGGACCGATAAAAACCACGCTTGCCTCGGGATGCTCCTGCTTAATCAGACGCGCCGTCGCTACCATGGGTGTCAGCTCATTGCTGATTTTATCAATATTTTCGGGAAAGAGGTTTTTTGCCATCATTGCCCATGAGGGACAGCAGGAGGTCAGGGCAAATGCCTGTTTTCCGCTTGCCACCTCTTTTACATAATGCTCTGCTTCGGCGGCACATCCCAAATCCGCGCCAAGCGCCGTTTCATAGACATCGGCAAAGCCCAGTTCCTTCAGCGCCGTTTTTAACATATCCGGCGTCACTTTTGGCCCGAACTGTCCGGCGAAGGCAGGCGCCACCTGCGCAATAATCATTCTGCCAGACTGCAGCGCACGTATCAGCTGGAAAATCTGGGATTTGTCCGCGATTGCGCCAAACGGACAACTCACCATGCACTGTCCGCAGGACACGCAGGCTTCATTGTCGATTGCCGCCCTGCCCCGTTTGTCGTTTTTGATAGCGCCCACGCCGCACGCCTTGACACAGGGGCGTTCTTTATGGGAAATGGCATCATAGGGGCAGATTGCCTTACATTTGCCGCATTTGATACATTTTTCCTGATCGATAAAAGACTTGCCGTTCTGCATCGTCATGGCCCCCACAGGACAAACCTCCCTGCAGGGATGCGCCACACAGCCCATACAGGTGTTGGTAACCTCATAATGATTTTCGGGGCAGGCATTACACGCCGACGGAATTACCTGCATCAGAGGCGGTTCGTAATACTTTTCATCAATATTACTCTCCTCTATCCCTTCCGTCAAATGTCCGGGGCGCTCCCTGTTTTCAGGGCGCAGGGACATACCCATAGCCAGCCTGAGCCTTTCACGCACAATCGCCCTGTCCCGATAGACACTATCATAAACCGACTCGTCGTAATCCACAATCTTGTAGGGAAGCGCCTCCATGTCATCCTTTAAATTGGTAGAGGTATACGCCAAATTTGCCACCTCTTTAAACACCCTTCTCCTGCGCTGCCTGACAGGTGTGTCAATTCCTCTCATACTACTCATACAGCTTTCCCTTTCCTGTACCGCCGTTTATGCCGGTACATCATACTTTTACGAAAGAAACAGGCTTCCTATCTGAAATACGGCTACTGCTGCCAGCCACGCAAGCAGAACCTGAAACGCCATCAGCCTTCCCGTAAATTTCCATGAGCCGCTCTCCTTCCTGATAGTCGCCACTGCTGCGACACAGGGAATGTAAAGAAGGCAGAACAACATCAGACAGTAGGCGTTCAGCGGTCCGAACGCAGGATTTTGCGCCTGCACATTCGCCACGATAGAAGCCATGCCTGCGGCTGAATTGGTGTTGCTTACCCCAAAGAGAACGGAAAAGCTGCTCACCACCACCTCCTTGGCGGAAATGCCGGAGATAAGCGCCACCGCTATCTGCCACATGCCCAGTCCTGCGGGCGCCAGCAAAGGTACTAACAGCCTGCCTATCATGGCTCCAAAGCTATCCGCCGGATTGTCTACCATGCCTCTTATACCAAAATTTAGGACAAACCAGATGACGATAGATGCAATAAATATGGTAGTCCCTGCCTTTGTCAGATAATCCTTTAATTTATTCCACACATAAATCCCCACGGTTCTGACATTGGGTCTTTTGTATTCCGGAAGTTCTATCAGAAGGGAGTTGTTCGTCCGCTCCTTTCTGATGCGGCTCGTCACAAGCGCCGTGATTATCGCCACCGCCATGCCAATCATATAAAAGGAAAACGCGACAAGCCCCGCGCAGTCCGGAAAAAACATCTCGGAAAAAATCACATAAATCGGCAGCCTTGCCGAACAGGACATAAAGGGCGTAATTATCATGGTTTTTTTCCTGTCCTGTTCCGTCTCCAGCGCCCGCGTCGCCATAATAGCAGGCACCGTACAGCCAAATCCCAGTATCATAGGCAGAAACGCCTTTCCGGACAGACCTACCTTTCCCATAATGGAGTCCATGACATACGCCACACGGGACATATAGCCGCTGTCCTCCAAAATGGCAAGCGCCAAAAACAGAATGAAGATATTGGGCAGAAAGGTCAGAATGCCGCCCACACCCGTTATAATACCGTCCACAATCAAAGAAACCAGCCAGTCCGCGGCGCCAATGCCTGCAAGAAGCTCCCCCGCCCAGCCTGAAAACAGCTCCAGAGCCGATTCAAAAACGCCTTTCAATGCGTCACCTATGGTAAAGGTCAGGAAAAACACCAGCCCCATAATACACAAGAACACCGGCAGTCCCAGCCATTCATGGGTGAGAAGCCTGTCTGCCTTGTCCGTCGTGGCTGCTTTTCTGCTCTTGTGAAATAGTACCTCTTTTACCACGGATTCTATATAGGCATATTTACAGCTTATAATTTCTTTTTCATAGCTTTTATCCACCACATTGCTGACCTGAATCGGATGCTCGTTTTTCACTTCCTCATCATCTTCCAACAGCTTGATGGCATGCCAGCGCACGGAAGAATGCGTCGGATAATGCGCCTGCATCATAACCTCCAGCTTGGCAATTTTATTCTCGATTTCTTCCGGATACTGCAAAATATACTCTGCATTCTTCTTCTCTTCATAATGGTGCAGCACGGCATGAAGCAGGATATCAAGCCCTGTCCGCTTTGCCGCGGACACCGGCACCACCGGAATATCTCCCAGCATTTCCGGCAAACGGTGCAAATCAATTTCCATGCCCCGTTCCTTCACAATATCCATCATGTTTAACGCCAGCACCACCGGCTTGCCAAGCTCTAAAAGCTGCAGCGTCAGATACAGATTGCGCTCTAAAGACGATGCATCCACAATATTGAGAATAACATCGATATCGTCATCCATCACACACTGCCTCGTCACCTTTTCCTCTATGGTATAACAGGTCAGAGAATAGATACCGGGCGTATCCAAAAGAGCAATTTCATAGCCCTCATAGCTGGTCTGCCCCTCTATCTTTTCCACTGTAACCCCCGGCCAGTTTGCCACCTTCAGCCTCGAACCGGTCAGGGCATTAAAAAGCGTCGTCTTACCACAGTTGGGGTTTCCCACACATGCGACACGAATCGTTTTCTTATCCTTCATGGCGCTCCTCCCGAATCTCAATATTGGAGGAAAGATGCCTTCCGAGTGCAAGCCTTGTGCCTCTGACCTGTATAATCAGCGCCCCTCTTTTTTTCTTGTTTAAGACTTTAACCCGCGTGCCGTCATTGAGCCCCAACGCCTGCAGGCGCCTTGTTACGGCTTCCTCCACAAACAGGCCTTCAATGGTATATTCCTGATTCTTCTGTGCTTCATACAATGTCATGTATCTTCACCGCTTCCCTTTTTATCGGTCTTTTCAAAAGCAATAGAAGCCTGCTGACTGCTTCCTCTCCGCCTTAAAATTATATGCCGCCGCCTGCGGCTTGTCAACTTGATTGCTTATGGAAATTGTATACTTTTCCTTTTAGGAACGCACCCTTTCCCCAAACATATAATACTATAAAAAGCAAGCTGAAAATATGAAAGGTTTTTATATGCAGGATTACAATTTCGACGAACATTTTGAACGTTATCCGATTGCCATGGCATATGTTCCCTGGCAGCATCTTTCTCAGATTTACGAAAATCTGGAAGAAGCTTTCCACATCGGAACCATATTCCCCGAGTTGGATAAACCCTTTACGGGAAGGAGGGTCGTATCATGAACAACTTCTCTTCGGAACAAAGCCGTATGCTAAAGGATATCAGCATCATCGACTTTACCCTCGTGGAATTAAACGAATATCTGGATACACACCCTTATGACAAACAGGCAATGGAATATTTTAACCACTATGCCCGCATCAAAAACCAGATGGCAAAGGATTTCTCGGCACGCTACTTCCCGCTGACCGCCGACATGTCCACCGACACAAGGGAATGGAACTGGGTACTGTCCCCCATGCCCTGGGAAAGCAGTTTTGGGGAAGGAGGATGTAAATAATGTGGAATTATGAAAAAAGATTGCAGTTTCCCGTAAACATCAAGGAACCCAACGCCAAGCTGGCACAGGTTATCATATCCCAGTACGGCGGACCGGATGGAGAAATGGGTGCCAGTATGCGCTATCTCTCCCAGCGCTACGCGACTCCCTACAGAGAGGTTGCAGGACTGCTCACGGATATTGGCACCGAAGAACTGGCTCATTTGGAAATGGTTGCGGCAATCGTACACCAGCTTACCCGCAATCTTTCCATGGAGGAAATTGAAAAAAGCGGCTTCGCACCCTACTACACGGACCACACCATTGGCATCTGGCCGCAGGCAGCAGGCGGTATTCCTTTCAATGCCTGCGAATTCCAAAGTAAAGGAGATGTCATTACCGACCTTTTTGAAGACATGGCTGCAGAGCAAAAAGCAAGAACCACTTACGACAACATTCTTCGCCTGATTAAGGAGCCCGATGTCTGTGAACCCATCAAGTTCCTGCGGCAGAGGGAAGTCGTACACTTCCAACGCTTTGGTGAAGCAAATCGGGAAGATTGCCGCATACAGGTGATAGTGTACTTGCTGTCCCACATATGTATAATAAAAGCTTTCAGGCAACGTTTTGATTATGGACCAAACCACCGAATACACCTTTTACAAGGAGCAAATCCATACAGGCAGAATGCAGGTATCCGCCATACACCTGACGCCGCTCCTATCCGCTGCAGAGCTGGCGCAGAGAAAGGAAGAAGCTGCCGCAAAGCTGTCGCAGATTTTCCGGCACCCTTCCTAAAAACGCTTTCAGAAAGGGCTTTTTATGCTATATAACGCTTTATATGCAAGACAATCCGTCGAAAAAAAGGACAGTATATCCGTTGAAAGCCAGCTTGCGTACTGCAGATACGAAGCCCACGGAGAAGCCTGCATAGAATACACGGATAAAGGCTTCTCCGGCAAAGATACCCACAGACCTGAATTTGAAAGGATGATGCAGGATATCCGTACCGGCAAAGTCAAGCGCGTCATCGTATACAAGCTTGACCGTATCAGCCGCTCCATTCTGGATTTTGCAAATATGATGGAAATTTTTCAGCAATATCATGTGGAATTCCTCTCTTCCACCGAAAAATTTGACACTTCCACGCCGATTGGCAGAGCTATGCTGCATATCTGCATCGTATTTGCGCAGCTGGAACGGGAAACCATCCAGAAACGAGTCACGGACGCTTATTATGCCAGAAGCCGGAAAGGTCTTTACATGGGCGGGCGCGTCCCTTACGGCTATCGCCTTGCTCAAACAGTTATCGATAATATCCATACCGCCATGTATGAAGAGCTGCCGGAAGAAAGCGAACAAATTAAGCTGATTTATACACTTTATGCCGACGGCAGCCACTCCCTTGGAGATATTGTCCGCTACCTGCATACGCATCAGATAAAACATCTGCGCGGAAGCTGCTGGAATACGGCGCGACTCAGTGAAATGCTCCGCAACCCTGTTTATGTGCAAGCGGACGTGGACGTCTATCGCTTTTTCCAAAATCAAGGAACCGCCATTTACAATCCCGTGAGCGATTTTACAGGCACACATGCCTGCTATCTCTACAAGGAAAAATCTTCATCAGGAAAAAATCCGTCTCCCGCCGGAAACGAGCTTGTGCTTGCCCCCCACAAAGGCTTCATCCCTTCAAGCCTCTGGCTTGCCTGCCGCTTTCGATGTCTCAATAACCGGCAGTCTGCCAAAACCTGCAAGCCGCAAAATTCATGGCTTCTGGGAAAAATAAAATGCGGCAGATGCGGCTATGCGCTGACACTCCGCAAATCAAACACCAAGCAAGGGCGTTATTTCGTATGCAGCCAATCGGGAAAATGCTGTAAAGGCACAGGCTGCACCATCTATGCCAATATACTGGAGTCGTACATGATGGAGGCCATTCGCCGCAAACTCTCTGAATGGGAAAATCTTCCCGCTGCACAAAAAGCTGTCTGTTTTTCAGAGACAGCTCCATCACCAAACAATACCATCAAAATACAGCTCGCACAAATCGACGAAGAAATTGACATGCTGCTCTCCAGGCTGGCGGAAGCAGACAATGTCCTTATGGCATACATCAACAGCAGAATTTCCAACTTGGATGCGCACAGAAAAACATTGCTGGAACAGCTGCTTTCGCAATCTGCTGCCGCCTCATCCGGCTTTACAATACCGTCAGAAAATCTTGTCCTGCAGTGGCAGAATTTGTCTTTTTCAGAACGGCAGGCTGTTCTTGACATCTTTGTCAAGGTTATCCGCATTGCCGACGGACATCTCGAAATCGAATACTATTTTTAACCTCCATGCTTTTATAAAAAGCAGTTGCAAAAATGCACAAAATTTCTTATTATAAACTTATACCACATCAAACAAAAAGAGGAGATAACAAATGGGGTACAAAACAAAAAAAGCAGTACTTATGAAAGCAGTTTCTGAATTAAAGGCAACAGATTATTCCAAAGAACCGGAATTGAACCGCATCTATCAGCGGCTTTCTAACGGCAGAAAGCAGTTTGCTGAAATTCTGGAGAAAAATATCAACGCAGTTATGCAAATCAGTTCCCTTGATTTAACCATGCAGCATCAGACAGAAAGGATTATGGATATCTCCAACAGCGTTGCCCGGGCGACAGAAACGATTTTCGGCGGCTCCGGCACCGGCGTTTCAAACAGCCAGCATGAGGAACTGACGCATACGATTATAAGGGCTTCCGAAGAAACCGCAGAGGTCTATAAAAAGATAGAAATCAGTCAGGATGAGCTGACTACCATCAAAGACCTCTCCACACAGGCAATCTTTATTTCGCAGGAGATGCAGCAGGATTTGGACTATTTGTTCCAAATTATCAACCGCATGAATGATGTGATTGCCGGCATCAACACCATCTCTCTTCAGACAAATCTTTTAGCGCTGAACGCCTCCATCGAGGCAGAAAGAGCCGGCACGGCAGGTAAGGGCTTTGCCGTTGTTGCCCACGAAATCCGCAGTCTTGCAGGCGAAACCCAGAAGCTGACGGATAATATGGGCGAGTTTGTCGAGAACATTAAAAACGCCTCCCAAAAAAGTGTTTCCAGTGCCAACAGCACCATCGCTGCCCTTGACACCATGACAAAGAAAATCGGCAATGTATGGGAGCTGAATGACGAGAACCAAAGACATGTTGCCAAGATTAACGATTCCATGAGTTCCATTTCTGCTGTCAGTGAGGAACTCAGCAGTTCCATGGCGCAGATGGAGGAACAGCTTCGCAGCAGCACGGAATTTATGCAGAATGTCAGCAACGATTTGAAAAAAGCGACAAAGCCCGTTGTGGAAATCGAAAAAACGTTGGACGAAACGGTAAGGCAGATGGGCTCCATGACGGACGATGCCTTCTTCCATTTAGAAAAACAGGAATTTGCCAAATATGTAAGCAATGCCATCTCCGCTCACCGCACATGGCTCGGCAATTTGCAGAAAATGGCGCAGTCGCGTACCATTACTCCTCTGCAGCTTGATTCTTCCAAATGCGGCTTTGGACATTTCTACTATGCCATGACGCCCAAAATGCCGGAAATGCTTCCTATCTGGGAAGGCTTAGGTGCTAAACACAAACGATTCCATAAATTTGGCGCTGATGTTATCCATGCTATCCAAAACTCTGATTATTTCAGAGCAGAACAATTATGCAGAGATGCCGAGCATTACTCCAAAGATTTAATTGCAGATTTGGAAAAGCTTCTGCAGCTTGCCGGCTGATGCTGCAATCTTCTCGTTTTGGTGAAGCGCTTCGGATTACGCAGGATAATCTGAACAGCAAAAACTTTTATGCGTTCAACCCGGGCTTTGACACAGTGTCCGGCATGGATTCGCCCCAAAATTGCGGGTGTCAAAATAAATAAACAAAAGCATTTAAGGTGCGGAGCAGCCCTGTTTCAGGTTGTTCCGCACTTTTGGTTCTGAAACCACATACTCGGCGTATACTATAGGGTAAACAAACTGAAGAAGCAGGTGCTTATGCAGGAATTTATCATCTCTCTTATGGGCCGATTCGGATACCCTGGTATTTTTTTCTTAATTACCGTTGAGAACCTTTTCCCTCCTATTCCATCCGAGGTAATTTTGACTATGGGCGGATTTTTAACCACCTGCACTTCTATGAATGTAACCGGCGTCATTCTCTTTTCCACTTTAGGCTCCCTGCTCGGCGCCATTATCCTCTACTACATAGGAAAGCTTTTAAACAAAGAAAGACTTCTGCATCTTGCTTCCGGAAAAGCCGGCAGACTGCTTCATCTCAATGCTGCAGACATCGAGAATGCTGCAGACTGGTTTGAAAAAAAAGGCTGTAAGGCTGTTTTTTTCTGCCGGCTGGTTCCCATTCTCCGCAGCCTGATTTCTGTTCCCGCCGGCATGAGCGGCATGGGGCAGGTAAAATTCCTGCTATACACTACCGCCGGAAGCCTGCTCTGGAATACCGTACTTGTCATACTGGGAAGCCTTCTGGGAGAATCCTGGATGCTCATTGCCGTCCTGCTCGAACGCTATTCCCATA
>WSLY01000031.1 GCA_013316825.1 Lachnospiraceae bacterium
CGATACTGAAAAGTCATATAGCTCAGTTCTGAATGTGCTGTTATGAATATGATGAAACCACGGGGGTCATACAATCTAATTTGCTGTGCCAGCTTCATTCCATTCATGTTGCTGTTCAAGTCAATATCAAGAAAATAAATGCCCGTGTTCCGGCTGGTCTTGACTTTTTCCAACAACATATAAGGGTCTCCTGTATCTAAAGAAAGCTGCATATCCAATTCTTCTATCAGAACCGTATTTTGAATGATATTTATAACAGTCTGCCGCTGTGCGGCATTGTCTTCGCATACAAAGATGTTCAGCATATGATGTCATTCCTTTCTGTCAGTAAGTTCTATATGTTGTGTAAAATAGTCGCATTTCATTGTCGTTTCCAATAGCACGTTGTCATAAGAACTGATGATTTTCTGGGCGTTCCAAAGCCCGATTCCTTGATGCCCGATTTTTGTGCTAAAGCCCTTTTGCTTTAATTTATGCAGCATTACACCGTTATCCAGAAAGCGATTGCTTATGATGATTGATACGCCAGTTTTATTCTGGATGATATTTAAGCCTATTTGCGGCTGTTCTGTCTTCAATGTGGCTTCAATCGCATTGTCCAAAAAGATTCCCAGTATTCTGGCAAGGTCTACCGTGTCTATCAGAAAACTTTCCACTTTGTCGGGAATATCAATGGTGATGTCAATCCCTGATTCATGGGCGTAAATCATTTTTGCTGAGAGCAGACTTTTGATTTCCAACACACCGATGTTGCTAAGCTGGTTCAGCTTGTAATCTTCCCCCGTAATCAGATTCTTCGTTGGGAAGATTTTGCTTTCAAAAAAATCCTTTAACCTATCCATATCACCATCTTCAATATAACCAGACAGAGAGAGCAGAATATTAACATAATCATGCTTAAAGGAGCGCAGACTGTTATACATAGCTTCTAAATTCCGTGTGTAGTCCTGTAAGTCCTGCATGGCTTTCTGCTTTGTTTCGGTCTGTATCTGTTCCAGATAAGAGCGGCGCATAGCCAGAAGTAAACAACACATCACAAGCAGATACCCCAAAATATGCAAGGCATTATTATATATCATTCTGCCGACAGAGCCGTTTTGTCCCGGAATCAAATTATCAAACAGATAGATGGTTATAAGGAGCAGTAATGCAGCATCTATCACATACCATGTCTGAGGAAGGCGCAAAATTCCTTTGCCGGACAGGAATATTTTTTTCAGCAGCTTGCCGCAAAGCAACGTAATCCAATAAAACAGCAAAGTATAAATCAAATCGATGCTGCAAAAAAAATACCACTGATTTGATAAAGGTGAGGGAATCAGTATATAAAGAAAATTTGCCAGCAAATTCTCTGTCACAACGGCAAGCATACATCCAATCATACCCATAAAAACATTCTGTGGCGCAGTGTCACGGCAAGCAATCAACCCATAAATACATACCGCCACCAGAATACCGAACAAACCGTATGGAACACAGGCGAGGATCGTTACAGGCATTCCAGCAACCAACAGCAGTATATAAAGTACGCTAAACCCTTTGAAGTTCATATGCTGAGGCCATACATTGCGGATAGCAAGGGAAAGCCGAAAAAAAGATAGCAGCATTTCAATATATCCCTTCTTTCGATATTTACTTCCCTAATTATACTTTATACCATTCTTTACATCAACTGTCCTCATACAAAAATGACGAATAAGTGCGTGTTCTGTAAAAAGAAAAACGCACTTATTCATGAATTGTGGCATTTCATGACTGTTTTGAAAGAATTGCTGTTTTCTCTGGTATACTATTTTGCAGTAAATAAATTTATTTTTGAAAGGAAACAGGAAGCTATGAAGCATTTATTAAAAGGAGCTGCTGTAGCAGCGGTGGTATTGGTTGCTTTAATGATAATCAATATGTTTTGTAATATGCACGACATTCACTTAGACCAGACAGCGACAGGTACAATATCCGCAGTTTGTGCTATGCTGTTTTATCATGGATTGATTAGGAATGAAAAAAGTAAAGATGATGGGAATGAAAAATAACGAGTAATCATTTTGCAGGTTATATATCTTTAAAGGTATAGATTACTAAAACGTCTGCAAATAAACATAAACACGGAAAGCTAAGGCAAAATTTTTACATACATAAGAGAAATTGTCCATCTGCTCATGCAGCGCAGAGTTAATCCATACATAGCATATCGGGGAATGGCAGGTAGCCAGTTAAAAAAATCCCTGCCTATGCAACACTACTTCTCACCATGAAACCAGAAGCAGAATCTCCATTTAACAGAATATGTATCTCCTATAACCGTAGAGGTCACAATGCCTTTGCGGTTTTTCTTTTGTCGTTTTTTAACGGAATATGCCGCAGGGCCGTTTCTGCTGTTGGTGTAATGTACGCCGGTCAAAGTCAAAAACAGGCTATGCCAGCGAAAAAAGTTTTTATCAATGCAGCGAATGTAAAGGCTGCCCTTACAAAAAGGACTGCATCAGAGGGAACAACTGCAAAACGCCAATGGAAGAACGCAACAAGGTTCTTTCTGTGGCAAAGACATTTCTAAAGTATCGAAAAAATATTTGGAGAGGATTCTCTCTGAGGAAGGAATTCTGCTCCGTACAAACAGGAGCATCCAGGCGGAAGAAAAGTCAAAAAGGAAGCTGCCTCTTCACAATAGAAATTTACCTGCACGGTTCTTCCCATAATACTTGTACAATCTGACCGGTTGATGTTATAATGATGCCATTCACATCAATGGAGGAAACATAATGAGTTCAGCAAGAAAAAACGGGCATTTATACCGCTCCCTGCAGTCCATGAGCGTGATACCCCTGCTCGTTCTGGCATTGATTATTACGGTTTTCAGCTATTATGCAGTAAAACAAGCCATGCATACAGAGGTTCATATTGAACTGCGCAATACCGCAGAAAATGTTATGATGATGTATGATTTGCTCTATCCCGGCGATTATTATTTGGAGGGCACGAATTCTTATGATTTTTACAAGGGAACACAAAACCTGACTGACGACCATTCCATTGTTGACCGCCTGAAGGCTGACACCCAGACAGATGTCACTATTTTTTATCAGGATACCCGAATCCTGACAACCATCTGTAATACCGAAGGCCGCCGTATTACCGGTACCGGTGCGGGCGCACTGGTGATTCAGGACGTTCTTTTTTCAGGGCAGCCGCATTTTTACACCAATACAGAAATCAACGGGCAGCAATACTTTGCCTATTATACGCCCCTTCGCAACAGCGACGGCAGCATAGTCGGCATGATTTATGCCGGCAAGCCCTGCACAGAGGTAAACGCCGCAGTCCGACGCGCCGTTCTTCCTATTATATTAATTGCTATATGCAGCATGGCAGTAGTCAGCCTGATTTCTTCCTCTTATACACGCAAGCTGACAAATGCCCTTCAGAAAATCCGCACCTTCCTCTCCAAAGTATCCACCGGCAATCTTTGGGAAGAGCTGGACTTTGACGTTCTCCGGCGAAACGACGAGCTCAGCGAGATGGGCTATTCCGCTCTTTATATGCAGCGCTCGCTCCGCAATTTAGTAGAGCAGGATACCTTGACAGAATTAAACAACCGGCGCTTTGCAGATAAGCATTTAAAGCAGACGCAGATGAATGCCAATACTTACGGGAACCACTTTGTAGTAGCGATAGGCGACATCGATTTATTTAAGTCTGTCAACGATACTTACGGCCATGATTGCGGCGACGTCGTATTAAAGCGTGTCGCCGCTGTTTTAAAAAATCATATGATAGGCAAGGGCTTTGTTGCACGCTGGGGCGGTGAAGAGTTTCTTTTCCTATACGACAATTTAGAGCTTGGTGCGGCGCGTGCGGAGACAGAAAAACTTCTTCAGGAAATCCGCAGCATGGCAGTCGACTATGAAGGGCAGACCGTCCGCATTACCATGACCTTCGGTCTTGCAGAGGGAGGCGTCAATACGAGTATCCGCACCCTTTTGCAGACAGCGGATGCAAAGCTGTATGAGGGCAAAGAAAGCGGCAGAAACCGCATAATTTCATAAAATTTCGACCTTGACGTCTTTATGAAAAAGTCGTATGATATGTGCAGCATTTACAACTGTCTTGACAGTTGAATTTGAAACATTTACTTAGCGCGGAGGCAAAAAATGGATAGACAAAATCTTACTCTGCTGACCGACCTTTACGAGCTTACCATGATGCAGGGCTATTTTAAAAACAAGGACAAAAATGAGACCGTTATCTTTGACGCTTTTTATCGTGCCAATCCGAACGGCGGCGGTTATGCCATTGCCGCCGGCTTAGAACAGGTTATTGACTATATCAAAAATCTTCGTTTTGATGAAGAGGATATTTCCTATCTGGCAAGTCTCGGTATTTTTGAAGCGGACTTTTTGGATTATCTAAAAAATTTCCGTTTTACCGGTGACATCTATGCCATTCCTGAGGGGACCGTCGTTTTTCCAAGAGAGCCGCTTGTCAAGGTGATTGCTCCCATTATGCAGGCGCAGCTTGTAGAAACCGCTATTTTAACCATCATCAACCACCAAAGCCTGATTGCCACCAAAGCTTCCCGCGTCTGCTTTGCCGCGCAGGGAGACGGCATTATGGAATTCGGACTGCGGCGGGCACAGGGGCCGGATGCCGGTATTTATGGCGCCAGAGCCGCCATGATTGGCGGCTGTATTGCCACCAGCAACGTGCTTGCCGGACAGCTTTTTGACGTACCTGTTAAAGGCACCCATGCCCATAGCTGGATTATGAGTTTTCCCGACGAATATACGGCGTTTAAAACTTATGCCGATATTTACCCTGACGCATGTATTCTGTTGGTAGATACCTACGATACTCTAAAATCCGGTGTCCCCAATGCGATAAGAGTGTTTCAGGAAATGCGAAAAGCAGGCATTCCCCTGACCTCATATGGTATCCGTCTTGACAGCGGCGACCTCGCTTACTTGTCCAAAAAAGCGCGCAAAATGTTGGATGCGGCAGACTTTCCCGACGCCATTATCTCTGCTTCCAACGACTTGGATGAATACTTAATTGACAGTTTGAAGGTACAGGGCGCTGCTATCACCTCATGGGGCGTGGGCACCAACCTGATTACCTCCAAAGACTGCCCGTCCTTTGGCGGCGTGTATAAGCTTGCCGCCGTAAAAGGCGCTGACGGCAGCTTTATTCCCAAAATCAAGCTTTCCGAAAACAGCGAAAAGGTTACCAACCCCGGCAACAAAACCATTTACCGTATTTATGAGAAAGAAACGGGAAAGGTCAAGGCTGACTTAATCTGTCTGGCTGACGAACAATTTGATGCTTCCGAACCCATGCGGCTGTTTGACCCGATAGAGCCATGGAAAAAAACCAAGCTTGCGGGCGGTACTTATACACTCCGAGAGCTTATGGTTCCTGTTTTCCAAAACGGTGTATGTTGCTATACCTCGCCCAGCGTAATGGAAATCCGCGATATCTGCAAAAAAGAGCTTAATACCCTCTGGGACGAAACAAGACGCCTTGTTAATCCGCACAAGGTGTATGTTGACCTCTCCCAAAAGCTTTACGATACCAAAATCCGGCTTTTGGATGAAATGAGTGAAAAATAAAGATGGCAGATAATTTTTTAACAAAAAAGGGAGCCAGTTTTTTATCCGCTCCCTTTTTCTTTTTGCAGCATTTGTAAGGCATGTCATTTATTGCTCCATCTGCCTGCCCAAGAAGCCCGCAGCCGACATAATCAGCTTATGCTCTACTTCTCCCAGCTTTGTCTTTCCGTCATTTTCCAGAATTACGACTGCTCCGATTACATCTCCTTCACAAATAATGGGCGTCAGCGCCTCCTGCTGATATTCTTCGCTGTCTTCCTCTATGACGGAAATAAAACTTTTTTCCCCGCGCGACGCAATGATGGTCTCCCGCTCCGCAATTTTTTCTTCCAACTGCTTGCTGATGCTTTTGCCCAGAAAATGCTTGTAGCCGCCGCTCACCGCAATAAACTGGTCCCTGTCGGCAATCAGCGCCGCATGACCGGATACCTGCGACAGGCTTTCCGCATATTGCCTCGCAAAAGTTGTCATCTCGCCAATAGGAGAATATTTCTTTAATATGATTTCGCCTTCCCTGTCCGTAAAAATTTCCAGAGGGTCGCTCTCCCTGATTCTTAAGGTTCTGCGGATTTCCTTTGGTATCACAATACGTCCAAGGTCGTCTATCCTTCTTACGATTCCTGTTGCTTTCATTGATTTCCTCCATTTGCAGATAATAATTTGTAAAATGTGATACTATTATCTGTAAATAGTGGTATTTTATACCTTGAAAATTTAGTTTCGCAACTCTAAACTAATTCCTCCTAATTTCTATCTTCTTTTTACACCGAGAGGGCTTCCATCCCTTCTCACATCACCTGTCTTCTTTTTGCGGCGTCCTTTTTCCTCTCCATAGCCGCGGATATCGCGGCGACTGCCTCTTCCTTCCCCAAATCTTTCGTCCGAACGGCGGCTTTTTCTCTCTTCCCCGTAATCTCGACCGCTGCGGCGTCCGCCCCTTTCTTCCTCACGCCGGCTGTCACGGCGCTCGCCTCTTCCTTCTCCGAATCTTTCGTCCGAACGGCGGCTTTTTTTCTCTTCTCCGTGGCCTCGGCTGCTGCGGCGTCCGCCCTTCTCTTCCTCACGCCGGCTGTCATGGCGTCCGTCCCTCTCTTCTTCACGGTTCTTGCCTGAGCGGTTTTTTCTGCTTTCCTGTCCGCCCTCTGCACCTTTTCTGCGCTCTCCGCGCCGTCCGAATATTCCCGCTTTCTTGGGTTCCTCTACCGCGATTTCCTGAATGCTGTCACCCACCTGCATTCTGACAAACGCCGCCAAAAGATCCATCGGGTCTGCTTCCAGATCCGTAATTTTTTCTTCTATTTTTCCTTTTAAACTCTCCAAGTTTTCTGCCGCTGCCTTTTCCATCGCTGCTGCAAGCACCTTGTCCACTTTAATGTCCATAACCTGCTTTGCGTTTGGCACCCGCATCTCCGTCATCTTTGTCTTGCAGATTCTTTCAATATCCCGAATCCGGTAAAGGTCTCTGCCATAGGCAAAGGTAAATGCCATACCCTCCTTGCCGGCGCGTCCGGTTCGTCCAATTCTATGCACATAATATTCTATGTCCTGTGGAACGTCATAATTAAATACTGCTTCCAAGTCATCCACATCGATACCGCGCGCCGCAACATCAGTCGCTATCAGGATTTCCAGACTGCCGTTTTTAAAACGGTTCATCACAAAATCCCTCTGCTTCTGCGTCATGTCGCCGTGCAGCCCTTCCGCCTGATACCCACGGTTTTTCAGGTTTGCCGCCAGCTCGTCCACCATTCTTTTGGTATTGCAGAAAATAATGGAGCGTTTAAAATCATGCAGCTCCAAAAGCCTGCTGATAACTTCCTCTTTATAAATATTCTTTACCACAAAATAATACTGCTTAATCAGCGGTATCGTCAGCTCTTTCTTGGTGACTTTTATCAGCTTGGCATCCTTCTGATATTTGTCCGTAATATCCAAAATCGCCTGCGGCATGGTAGCGGAAAACAACGCCGTCTGATGCTCGTTTTCTATCTCGCCCAAAATAGTCTCCATATCCTCGCGGAATCCCATATCCAGCATCTCATCCGCCTCGTCAAGAATAACCATCTTCACATTTTGAATCTTGATGGTATGCCTGCGCATATGGTCCATGACACGCCCGGGCGTCCCGACAATAATCTGTACGCCGCCCTTCAATGCCTTAATCTGTCTGCTGATGTCCTGCCCGCCGTAAATAGGAACCATTTTTACATTGTGCATATATTTAGAAAATTTTCTAAGCTCATCTGCCGCCTGAATTGCCAGCTCCCTCGTAGGGCACAAAATGATACCCTGCAGGCTTTTGTCATTTTCATCTATTCTCTGCAGCATAGGAATCCCAAATGCCGCCGTTTTTCCTGTGCCGGTCTGCGCCTGCCCGATAACGTCTCTTCCCTCCATCAAAATCGGTATTGCCTGCTTCTGGATAGGCGTCATATTCTCATAACCCATTTCTGCTACCGCACGCAGGATTCTCTTGTCTATCCCCGAGTTTTCATAGCACATATCTTCGCTTTCCTGCGCCTTTGCATCCGTCTCTTCCATTACCTTCATTTCATCCAAATCCATCTAATATACCATGCCTTTCCATCTGCAACGCTTCTTAAAACACCAAAATCCAATGTAGCAAAAAAACAACGTCCCGTGCAAAGGACGTTGTCTGTCAACTTTTACGAACCGATTTATTGTATATTACTTTTTTTAAAAAGTCAAGTTATATTTTAAAGACACTCATAGAGTTATATTTTAAAGACACTCATAGAGTTATATTTTAAAGACACTCATAGAGCTTTCCAGTTCTCCGGCAACTTCTTTCAGCTTTCCTGCCTGTTCTGCCATATTCTGCACGATGGCGCCTACTTCCGTTGCAGAGGCAGAAGTCTCCTCCGTACCCGCCGCATTCTCCTGCGCGATGGCGGTCAGATTTTGTACAACGTCAACTACATTGATACGCGCCTCGTCCATCATATCAATGCTCTTTGCAATAGCCTCCATGCTAATCAGGGAAGTATCGATTCCGCTCTTTACCTCCGTAAAGCCTGCTCCCGTCTTCTCAACGTTGGCACTCTGCTTTTCGATGATTTCCTTCACGGCATTCATCGTCTCCACTGCTTCTTCAGAATCCCGAATCAGAGAATCGATAATCTCCTCAATTTCTCTTGCCGACTCATTGGACTGCTCTGCCAGCTTCTGAATCTGGGACGCTACCACCGCAAAGCCGCGCCCCTGCTCGCCTGCCCTTGCCGCCTCAATAGAAGCGTTTAAAGAAAGCAGGTTAGTCTCCTCCGCAATGGAGGTAATCATGGTTGTCGCTTCCCGAATCTTTAACGCAGATTCATTGGTCGTATTGGTCTGCTCTGCAATTCTCTCTATTGCCTCTCTGGTTCTGACATTCGTATCATCTAACGCTTTCAACGTATCCATCGCCTCTATACTTGCACGCTGCATGGTATCCGCATTAACATTGAGCCTCTCTACCTGTCTGCCTGTCTCCTCCACCATATTGCCGATTAAGATAACGTTCTCCGTCGCTTTCTGTGTCTCTTCAGCCTGTGAAGTAGCGCCGTCCGCAATCTCACCGATGGCGCGATCCACCTGTCCGACCGCATCGCTGGTCTCCGCCGTCTCATTGCTCAACACATCCGCCGCCTCATACAAGCTTTTGCTCTGCTCCTTAATCTGCATATACACCGCAACAAGCTCTTCCCGCAACGCAGAAATCGCACGGCTCATCTGCCCCGTCTCATCCTTACGCCGATTCAGCTTTTCCTGCGTCGCATCCGCTGAAAAATCCAGCTCCGACAGCTTCAGTACATTTTTAGCCAGCATATTGATAGGTCTTACTACCAGCTTTCCAAGTCCAAAACCAATCAGCCCACAGACTACCAGCACAATAATGCCGCTGATATAGGAACGCAGCATCATCAAATCAACCTTGCTGAAAATTTCGCTCTCATCCGCTGTAATCACCAGAATATAATTACCGTTGCCTCCCACATAATAGGAAGCATATTTCATAACGCCCTTAAAATCATAAGTTATAATATCCGGCTCCGGCGTCCTGCCCTGCGCAATTTCCCCGACAAGCCCCTTTACCACTTCATTTTCTACCGGCTGTCCGATTTTCTCCGCAGTCGGATGATAAAGCATAGTGCCCTGCGCATCCGTTATGTATGCATAACTGGACTCCGCCCCCTTGATATGGACGTCATGAAACATCTCGCTTAGCGAAGCCGCCGCCAATGCCTGCTCTTTTCCATCCTCTGCAAGCTTTTTCTCCAGATTCCTGCCATAGACAACCGCCATATCATACATATAGTTTTCTGCGTTGGAGGCAATATTTTCCTTTATCAAAGGTAGAAAAGTCCACACTTCCAGCAGCCATGTGGCACAAACGCCAACTACAACACACCATAACACTTTGACAGCAATGGAATGTATCAACCCTACTTTTTTTCTTTTTTTCATAAATAACACCCTTACCCTTCCCGTTACCCGCCCTCATCGCTGGACACATCAAAGATATTCTTAACTTCCGTCCTGTCATAATTTACAAATGCCAAACAAACCATTAGGCTTATCTGGCATTTTACTTTCTTTTATGTAGTCACTGACCGATACCTAATTGCAAAATATAAAGGATAACTGCCTTTAGTATACCTTAAATCGACAATAATTACAACTATTATCTGTCCATTTCTGCAATACGCCCTGTGGATTTGTGCTCTCTGATGATTCCCTCTATTTCCTTTAAGTCTGTGGAAAGCAAGTCCCCGGGAATCGTATTTTTCAGCGCACTGGTGGCATTACCAAATTCCAGCGCTTTTACATAATTGCCCTCATGCGCCAGAAGACCGTAGAGTACCCCTGAAATATAGGCATCGCCGCTGCCGATTCTGTCCACCACCTCGATATCGGCATAGGGCGCTTCCTCGTAAAAGGTATCGTCCTTCGCACTGTAAATAATCGAGCCAAAGGTATGCCGCTTCGGGCTGTGTACGACTCTCTGGGTGGACGCCACAAGGGAAATCGGATATTCCTTTGCAAAGCTCTTCATAATGCTTTTGGCATCGCCCTCTTTTAGAAAGGTCAGCCGCGCCGTATCCTCAGAGCAGAAAAAGATATCCACATAGGGCAGAATCTCCTCGATGCATTCCTTTGCCTCCGCCCCTGTCCAAAGATTACCGCGGAAATTGACATCAAAAGATATCATAGCGCCCTGTTCCTTAAAACGTTTCATCATTTCAATGGCGGTTTTTCTGCACTGGGGACTGAGCGCCAGCGTAATGCCGCTGGTATGGAAGCAGCGCGCAGAGCTGTACAGCTCATCACCGTAATCGGAAACGTCGATTTTATTTACCGACGTATTTTTCCTGTCGTACACAATGCGGGGCTTTCGCGGATATGCGCCGTTTTCATAGTAATATACGCCCAATCTTGCATCCTTGTCGTCGTCGTACACCAGATAATCGTCGCTGACGCCGCACTGACGCACGCGGTTCTTGATATATGTTCCCAAATCATTTGCCGGCAGCTTGGAAATAATGCCGCAGCGCAGCCCCAGCATGGCGGTTCCCGCAATGGCGTTCATTTCTGCACCGCCCACCTGCTTGCCAAAACTATCCCCTCTGGTAATCCTCTCGTTGTCCGGCGGCGACAGCCTGAGCATCAGCTCGCCTAACGATACCAAATCAAAAGCCTTTTTCATCCCCATACCTCCTTGGATTTTTCTTTTCCTTCTCTTTACTTGTATGTAAGACCCTTTCCAATTCTTCCGCCTCTTCTCCCGCGTGTTTGTAAGCGCTTACATTTTGTGTTTTCATTATAGCACGGTTTTTTTTTGACGTAAAGAAGTAAAATGTCAGAAAAGACTTTTATGGCAAAGCCTGCTAATCAAAATGATACTTGTTCGACAAAATGAATCTCCGACTCATTCCAATACTTTTGATATGCTGCTTTCTATTCCTACTCTGTCCTCAAAGAAAAACCTTCAAATATCCCTGCCGGTACTTCTTCCCCAAAAGAATATTCGACCATGGTGTCACGCTCAAAATTATAGACTGTCACAATTTCCCTATCAGGGTCAGCCACCCAGTATTCCCGCACTCCAGCCGTACGGTATTTAAATAATTTCTTATAATAATCTGTTTGTCTACTACTGGGCGATACAATTTCAATAATCCAGTCTGGTGCGCCAAAACAGCCCTTATCATTTAACTTATCGGAATCACAAATAATGCTGATATCCGGTTCCACATAATTTTTATCATCCTCATTTAGGAACACGGCAAAGGGAGCAAGATATACTTTACAACTGCCATTTTTAGAATCAATATAATCAGCTATTTTCCGCGACAATGAAAAAATAATATCTTGATGCACCCTGCTCGGCGGCGACATATAATAAAGCTTCCCATCAATTAGTTCCGCACGTTCCCCCTCAGGCAGCGCGTAGATATCTTTCACTGTATGAATTTCCTCTTTTCTCAATATTTCCATCGTCACACCTCCGCTTCTGCTTATATTATAGTTCTTTTTGTTGTACAATACAACAAACTCCCTTACCTTTGTCCTACCCCTTCTTCACCGCAAAATGCCGGTACACCTTCATAATTACCTGCACCGCGCAGGTCACCAGAATAATGGCAAAGGCGATAACCCCCGCTTCTCTGATGACAAGGTCGAGATATTCGGCAAACTCCGGCGCATTGCCTAACACCAAATTGGTCGTCATATGGTACAAATCGCTGCCGGGTATCAGCGGAATCAGCATGGGCACCAGCAGAATAATAACCGGCGCTTTCATGACGCGCGCAAGTACTTCCGCCAGCACCGCAACCGTAAGGGATGCGCCTAAAAGCGCAAGAATTTTGTCTCCATGCACGGAAAACAGCACAAGGTATACACTCCACGAGAGCGCAGCGCCCAGGCCTGCGGCAATAAGCTTTCTCCCGCGCACATTAAACAGTACGGAAAATCCCACCGCGCCGCACATGCCCATCAGCACCTGTATCACCATCTGCATCAAAGCGCACCTCCAGTCTGCCACAACACTAACGCTACACCAAAGGCAATGGCAACTGCCCGGATAACCGCCTCGCAAAGACCCAAGAGCCCGCTGATTAAGTCTCCGCTTATCATATCCCGCAAGGACGTTGTCAGCGCAAGCCCGGGTATTAAAAGCATAATATTTCCTATCATAATCCGGTCAACGGAAATTCCCAGTCCGATATAGACCAAAATCAGTGTGACAAACTCCGCGGAAGCAGAGCATATAATCGTTAAAATAATATTCTGTACCTTCAGCCGTCTTCCTGCGAGCTGGACGATACGGACCACAAGTCCGCCCAAAAAAGCCGCCGCCATGTCTCTCACACTGCCCCCGAAAAAAGCGGAGAAGACAGCGGAGCTAAAGCCATATGTCAAAAATACCAGCCAGCCGGGGTATCTCTTTTCCTGCCGGATATCAGCAATCTCCTCCAAAAGCGCAGAAAGCGGCAGCGTCTCCTTACAGACAGCACGGGATAAAGCATTGCATCGCTCCACCCTGCGCATATCTGTCTCATAGGTGTAAATTCTTCTGGTCTGTGTTTCAATATTGCCCTCCGGCTCGTGCATAGTCACCACAATGCTGGAGGTAATGGTAAACACATCCACCTTGCTGTAGCCATACGCCTCACCCATGTGTTGTATGGTATTTTCCACCCTGCTTACTTCTGCTCCCGCCGTCAGCATGATTTCTCCCACATCCAGTATGGCGGACAAAAGCTGCGCCGAATTTTCAATCATCCCTGTACCTCCCTATCCTGCCAGCAGCTTTGCCATCTCTCCCAACAGTTTCTCGGTATCGCCTAAAAGCTGTTCCGTATTGACTGCTGTCAGTCCCGCCTGTTCATATTTATAGGTAAAATACGGATTGCCATATGCCGTAAAAAGAAGCCTGTTTTTGTGCCTTCCCAAAAGAGCAGGAATTCCGGCGGGATTGACGCCGGCGTCCGCCTTGAATAAAAAAGTGATTCTGTCGTTCCTGCCCTTTACCTCCGTCATGCCCAGCGCATGTGCGGCAACCCGTATCAGGGAAATCCGAAGCAGATTTTCCACCGATTTGGGGATGGCGCCAAAACGGTCTAAGAGCTCGTCCTTCATGTCGTCCCGCTCCTTCTCGTTTTCTATCGCTGCAATCCGCTTATAAATATCCAGCTTCTGTACTTCGTTGACAATATATTCAGGGGGAATGTAGGCATCCACATCTATATCGACTACCGTTGCAAAATCTGCCGCAGCAGACATTCCCTGCACATTTTTTACCGCTTCATTGAGCATTTTACAGTATAAATCGTATCCGACCGCCTCCATATGCCCGTGCTGGGATTTGCCCAGAAGGTTGCCTGCGCCGCGTATCTCCAAATCCCGCATGGCTATCTTAAAGCCGCTTCCCAAATCGGTAAACTCCCTGATGGCATTCAACCGCTTTTCCGCCACTTCCTTAAGCATTTTGTCCCGCCTGTACATTAAAAATGCATATGCCGTCCTGTTGGAGCGCCCCACGCGCCCGCGGAGCTGGTAAAGCTGGGAAAGTCCCATATTGTCGGAATCATGGATAATCATGGTATTTACATTGGAAATATCCAGCCCTGTCTCAATGATAGTAGTGGAGACAAGCACATCAATATCCCCGTTGATAAAGTCGTACATAATGCGCTCCAGCTCATGCTCCTTCATCTGCCCATGAGCAAACGCCACCGCCGCTTCCGGCACCAGCGCCTGCAGCGTGGCCGCCACATCCGCTATATTGTGAACGCGGTTATACACATAATACACCTGTCCGCCCCGGGCAAGCTCCCTGACAATCGCTTCCCGCACCATCTCCTCGTTGTATTCCATCACATAGGTCTGTATGGGCAGCCTGTCGCCCGGCGCTTCCTCCAATACGCTCATGTCCCTTATGCCTATCAGACTCATATGCAGCGTGCGGGGAATCGGCGTTGCCGTCAGCGTCAGCACATCTACATTTTCCTTCAGCTTCTTAATTTTTTCCTTGTGAGCCACGCCGAAACGCTGCTCCTCGTCTATCACAAGAAGTCCCAAATCCTTGAAAGCCACGTCGTCTGACAAAACGCGATGGGTACCGATAACAATATCGACCATACCCTTTTTCAAATCCTCTATGGTCTTTTTCTGTTCCCCTGCGCTCTTAAACCGCGACAGCATATCCACCCGCACCGGAAAATCTTTCATTCTGTGGGCAAAGGTATTGTAATGCTGCTGCGCCAGAATTGTAGTGGGAACCAAGTATACCACCTGCTTGCCCTCCTGCACTGCCTTAAACGCGGCGCGGATTGCAATCTCCGTCTTACCATAGCCCACATCCCCGCAGACAAGCCTGTCCATAATCTTTTTACTTTGCATATCCGCCTTCGTGTCCGCAATGGCAAGAAGCTGGTCCTCCGTCTCCTCATAAGGAAACATTTCTTCAAATTCCCGCTGCCATACGGTGTCCGGACCATACTGAAAGCCCTGTGCCTGCTGTCTTATGGCGTAGAGCTCCACCAAATCCTGCGCCACGGCATCCACCGCCGTCCGCACCTTGTTCTTCGTCCTGACCCATTCCTGCGTCCCCAGCTTGTTCAGCTTCGGCGCCTTGGCGCCTGCGGATGCATACTTCTGGATAACGTCCAGCCCCGTTGCCAGCACATAAAGATTGCCGCCGTCCCGATACTCTATCTTAATGTAATCCTTGACTACCTTTTCTACTTCAACCTTTTCAATACCGCGGTAAATCCCCAGACCGTGACTTTCATGCACCACATAGTCCCCGACCTTCAGCTCCGCAAAATCTTTGATTTTCTGCCCTTCATATCTGGGCTTGCGCTTTTTCTTCTTTTGCTGCGCCCCAAAGATATCGCTTTCCGAAATCACCACAAAATTAAGCAGCGGGTACTCAAAGCCCTTTCCCACATGCCCGTAACAGGTCAGCACCTCCCCCGCAAGCACTTCCCGCTCCGGATTTTCCGTAAAAACAGCGGCAATTTCTTCGCCCCGCAAATCCTCCGCCAGCCTTGCCGCTCTGGTACGGGAGCCGGACAAAAGCAGCACGCGGGCGCCATTTTTCCGATAGCGCTTCAAATCCTTCACAAGCGCTTCAAAGCTATTGTTATAAGAAGATATACTCCGTGCCGGAATGTCGAACCGCCTCTGCACCTTAAACATGGTATTTTTTGGCTCCATGGCTGAGAGCGTCACAAAAGGACTTCCCTGTATCACGGCGGCGATTTCCTCCATGCCGTACAATACCTGCATCTGTTTCGGCAGGACATACCCTTTTTCCGCCCGATTTCTCATACTCTCCCGAAACTCGAGCTCCACCGCTTCCGCATGTTCCCTGATGCGCACCGGCTCGTCCAAAAACAGGCAGTAACCTGCCGGAAGCAGCTTCAGCAGGCTTTTTAACTCGTCTTCTTTATAAAAATAGCGGATAGAGCCTTCCAGTCCCGACATATCCTGAAACTCCAGTACCTGCTCCTTCAGCTCCTTCATGCGGGAGGCAATCCGGTTCGCTTCTTCCGTCTGAAATTTTTCCCGAAAAAGCTTTTCCTGTGCGGCGGCATCCGCCTCCATTTTTGCAAAACCTTTCTGCAGCGCTCCCTCTGTCAGTACAAACTCAAGCGCCGGATAAATCCGCACAGAGGAAAGCTGCTCGATGGAACGCTGGCTCAAAATATCAAAGCTTCGGATGGATTCCACCTCATCTCCCCACAATTCGATACGGTAGGGATTCTCCTCTGTAACGTCAAAAATATCCACAATGCCGCCTCTTATGGAAAACTGTCCTGCAGACTCTACCTGATAGCTCTTTTCATAGCCCATCGCCACCAGACGTTTTGACAATGCCTCCTGCGCAATCACACTTCTTTTATCGATAAAAACCGTATCCGTCTCCACGTTCCATGCCGCCTGCGGCGTCATAAGCGCCGCAAAGGTGGTGACAAGGGTAAAAGGACGCCCCTCAGAGATGCGCCGAAGCACCTTGATGCGTTCGCTGGTCAGCCGGTTGCCGTGAATATCCGCCTGAAAAAAGATTAAATCCTTTGCCGGATAGAGCATCACATTTCTGTCATAAAATTTATACTCTTCGTAAATTTCTCTGGCGCGCAAATCACTGTAGGTCACAATTACTCTGTGGCGGGAACCGTCGCTGAGTCCGTAGACCATGTGCAGCTTCTGGGACTCCACGCAGCCGGTCAGCGCCACGGACTGCCCTGTTTCCCGCGCAGACTGCCCTTTTCCCTGCGCCGCCCCTCCCAAAGCACTTTTTCCATATACCAGTTTTCGAATCTCCTCGTACTCTGCCAGCTCGCGCAAAGGCGCCAGTAATGCCTGCATATCTCCTCACCTTCCGCCGCACTCGCGGCATTCGCTATGCTTTCTGTTAAACCTATTCATTGCGGCGTCGGCTCCCTTCGCGAGAACCGTACGAACGGCATCTGCCGCTTCCTCCACCGCCTCGTCAGCCAGCTTTCGTTCTTTCGCATCAAAGCGCCCCAGTACGTAATCCGCCAAATCATATCCTTCAGGCTTTTCTCCCACACCAAGCCGGATTCTCTGAAATTCATCATGCCCCAGCATGGCAATGATATTTTTCAAACCGTTATGCCCGCCGGCACTTCCTTTTTTTCGAATCCGAAGCTGCCCGGGCGGCAGGCTGATATCATCTGAAATCACAAGCAGTTCGCTTCTTGTGTCAATCTTATAGTACTCCGCCAGTTCGCGGATGCTTTCCCCGCTCAGGTTCATATAAGTCTGCGGCTTTGCCAGAATCACCTTAATGCCTTCTACCATACCTTTTCCGATTAACGCTTTGTGCTTTCTTTCTATCACCCTTATTTTTTCCTGTTCTGCCAGTTTATCTATCACATCAAATCCGATATTATGCCTTGTACCCGCATATCCCTTGTCCGGATTACCCAAACCCGCTATCAAAAACATACTTCCTGCCCTTTCTGTCATACCTGTCTTTTGGTTGTAACCCCGCTTTGCCATTATAGCATTTTTGGTGGAAAAGATACAAGGAAAAAAAGAACGGATGCCGCAGCAGCACTCTCTGCGACCACACGCAAAAAAGGCGCCTCCCTCAATAGAAGCGCCTCTCGTCTGGCAAAAATACTGCTTTCTGCCCCATTACTCTTCCGGTTCAAGCAATGCTTTTTCATATCCCTCCAGAATAACCTTCTGGATAGCATCCCTTGTGGTGGAATTGATGGGATGTGCAATATCGCGATACTCGCCGTCCATTGCCTTCTTACTAGGCATTGCAATGAACAGCCCCTTCTCTCCTTCAATCACTTTGATATCATGCACAACAAACTCGTTGTCAATGGTGATTGAAACAATCGCTTTCATTTTGCCCTCTTTCGTAATTCTGCGAACACGAACATCGGTAATTTGCATTTGTGTTACCCCCTTTACAATACATCAGATAACATATCTTTCGTCTCTTTCTATTACTATCTTGATTCCGTTTTCTCCTATGTGATAGGAGTTTGCGCGAATCGTATCGCGGCTCTCCACGATACAATTTTCAATGTGGGTGTTATCGCCAATATATACATCATTCAGAATAATGGAATTCTTGATGTAACAGTTATTGCCGATAAAGCTCTTCTTGAACAGCACCGAATTCTCCACTACGCCATTGATGATACAGCCGCTGGAAACCAGACTGTTCTTTACCTGCGAGCCTACATTATATTTTGCAGGCGGCAAGTCGCTTACTTTGGAATAAACATCCGGATATTCCTTGAAGAAATAATTGCGGACCTCCGGCTTCAGGAAATCCATGTTGGTATTGAAGTAGTCTTCAACGGAAGCGATATTTCTCCAGTAGTCCTTCAGTTTATAGCCGTAGATGCGCTTCATATCCTTGTAGCGTATCAGGATGTCTCTGACAAAATCATATCTGTCCTCTTCCGCGCATCGCTCTATCATCTCAATCAACTGCCGTCTTCTGATAACATAGATACCGCAGGAAATCGTATTGGTCTTCGCCACGATGGGCTTTTCCTCGAATTCCTCGATGCGGCAGTCTGCATCCATTTTGACGGTGCCAAAACGCTCTACATTGGCATCCGGTTCCATATCCCTGCACACTACCGTGATATCTGCTTTCTTTTCAATATGGTATTCCAGCAGCTTATTGAAATCCATCTTGTAGACACAGTCACCGGAAGCAATAACAACATACGGCTCATGGCTGTCCTTTAAGAAATGCAGGTTCTGGTAGATGGCATCCGCTGTGCCCCGATACCAGTTGTTGCTGTCAGCCGTTACTGCCGGCGTCAGTACAAACAGACCGCCCTGCTTACGTCCGAAATCCCACCACTTTGAAGAACTCAGGTGCTCATTCAGGCTGCGGGAATTGTACTGGGTAAACACCGCCACCTTCTGAATTTTGGAATTGGACATGCTGCTAAGTGCAAAATCAATACTGCGGTAGCTGCCCGCAATAGGCATTGCGCTGATTGCGCGCTTCTGTGATAATTCTTTCATGCGGTGGTTATTGCCGCCTGCTAAAATAATTCCGATTGCTCTCACTGTCATTCACCTGCCTTAATCAAAGTTTTACCACTTGCGAGAGTGGAATTTTCGTAATCTTCTGCCGTCGTAACACCCGAAATAACCGTATTTTTCCCCACCGTCACTCCTTTGGGTATTACGCTCTTCTCACCTACCGTCACAATGCCATGGTTGTAAATATGGGGAGCAGAATCATTTTCCGCCCCTTCCCCAACGCCAAGCCGTACATTGTCTTCTATAACAACATTTTCCGCCACAATCGCTTTGTTCAGCTCGCAGCCGCTCTGTACGCAGGTATTGTTCATGATAATCGAATCCCTTACCACGGTGCCTGCTCCGATGGTTACGCCGCAGCCAATTACGGAATTGTATACCTTGCCATAAATGTCCGTGCCTTCGCCGATAATACTGCGCTCCACCACACTGTCCGACGATACATACTGGGGCGGCAGAATCTCACTGTTGGTGTAAATCTTCCAGTATTCTTCATAGAGATTAAACTCCGGAACAATGTCTATCAGTTCCATGTTGGCTTCCCAATAAGAATTCAGCGTGCCTACGTCCTTCCAGTAGCCGTTAAACTCATACGCGTACAGAGGTTGTCCCTTGCCATGGCAGTACGGAATCACATGCTTGCCAAAATCGAGCGCCGGCTGTTCTGCCATCGCGATTAAGGATTCCTTCAGCGTCTTCCAGTTGAAGATGTAAATACCCATACTTGCCAGATTGCTTCTGGGATTGGCGGGTTTCTCCTCAAAGTCCATGATTTTACGGTTTTCATCGGCAATCACAATACCGAAGCGGCTTGCCTCTTCTAAAGGAACCGGCATAACCGCAATGGTAACATCCGCACCGTTTGCCTTATGGAAGTCTAACATGACCTCGTAATCCATCTTGTAGATGTGGTCTCCCGAAAGAATCAGTACATACTCAGGATTAAAGCTCTCCATATAATCAATGTTCTGGTAAATGGCATTTGCCGTACCGGTGTACCATTCGCTGTTCGAGCTCTTTTCATAAGGCGGCAGCACCGTCACACCGCCAATATTCCTGTCCAAATCCCAAGGAATACCGATACCGATATGCGTATTCAGCCGAAGCGGCTGGTACTGTGTCAGCACGCCTACCGTGTCCACGCCGGAATTGATGCAGTTGCTCAGCGGGAAATCGATAATCCTGTATTTGCCGCCAAAGGCAACCGCGGGCTTTGCTACTTTGGATGTCAGTACACCCAGGCGGCTTCCCTGTCCGCCAGCCAGTAACATGGCAATCATTTCTTTTTTAATCATGTCATCACCTCATAAACTAGTCTTTGTAACGCAAAATCCGCTTGAGAATATTATAACATATCATCTGTAAAAATAAAGTCTTTATCACAAAAAAAATGTGTCTTTTTTGGATTTTCTATGTCAATTTTTTATATTTTATGT
>WSLY01000013.1:0-29850 GCA_013316825.1 Lachnospiraceae bacterium
TCCTGAAAATCCGGTTATGTCTAATTTTTGTCTTGTTGGAATCAAGATTGCCTACTTGTTTCGCAATTGCCTATTATACTATTGTCACGACATCAGGACTTTTCACCTCCTGATTCTATGTCTGCAAGAAAGGAAGCCGCACACATGACGAATTATTTTTTAACCCTGTCTATTCTCGATATCGGGCTGCCCGACTTTATGCTGTGCACTGCCGCCTCTCTCGTCTTTGGGGGGCTGGTTGCGCTGCTGCACATGTACAAAAACAGCTATAGCAAAAACTTTATTCTGACGTTAATTATTCTTCCCGCCATTGTGCAGGCGGTGATTATGCTGGTGAACGGCAATTTGGGGACGGGCGTTGCGGTACTGGGCGCTTTCAGCCTGATTCGGTTCCGCTCTGCGGAAGGCAACTCCAGAGAAATCACCAGTCTTTTCCTTGCCATGTCCATCGGACTCGCCACAGGCTTAGGCTGCATCGGCGTCGCCGGACTGCTGCTTATCGCCATAGGCGCCGCCATTCTCCTTGTACAGACACTTCCTTTTTCCGGCAAAAAGGAAAGCGCAAGGCTGCTTACGGTTTTTGTGCCTGCAGATACGGCGTATGAGACTCTTTTTGACAGCGTTTTTTCCAGATATACCAAATCTTTCCGGCTTGTGAAAGTCGAAATAAACGGTGCGGATGCTTTTTGTGAGCTGCAGTACCTTGTGTACCTGAAAGAAAAAGAACCTGTCAAGACTTTTCTTGATGAAATCCGCGGGCTCAACCACAGTCTTCCGGTTTCACTCCGCTATCTTCCCTCCATTCGGGGCGGGCTATGACTTGACGGCGCAGGAATCCGCCACCGCAAAGCGCGGCATCCGGATTCCTGCGCGTATTATACAAGCCTCCTCAAAACCGGTATTTTGAGCAAAAGCGCCGTTGCCAGCCCCGACAGGACAGCCGTACAGACCGTCAGAAGCGGAATAGACAAAAGCGGCGTGCACAGAGAAGTCGTAAGACCGGCGCTCTTCCAAAGCAGAAGTGCCAACGGATGCAGAAGATAGACGCCGAACACAGTGCCTGCCAAAAAGGAAAATATTTTTTCCGTCTTTGCCGAAGAAGTGATTTTCCCTTCGGCAGACTGCCCCGCCACAAAAAGAGCGGCGGCGGTAAAAAAGGTGGTCGCGGCAAAGGGCGTGTTCATATGGCTGGAAAACGCTCCCACAGCACGCGAGTCAAGCGTTCCCAAAATACATGCCGCAAGAAAGCAAAGCGCGCCCGTCACATAGAGCAGCACACGCTTTTTCACCGTTATTTCCCCACGCCAGTTGTGCAGGTAATGCCCCAGCACAAAATATCCCAGATATCCGCCGAACAGATAAAAATCGTTGGAGGTAAAAAAATCCACCAGTAGATATTTAAATTTAAATTCATAGTGAAGCAGCGTCGGCACAAAAAGAGCCGTCACAAAGAACACAATCAAAAAGTACCGGCACAATTTCTTTTCTGCAAAGCTCTTTTTTACAAGCGGCACCGCCATATAGAGTATGGCAATCATGGGAAGAAACCAAAGGTGATAATACCCCCTCTTCTGAACCAGTGCCAGAACCACATCATTCTTAACGGCGGCAACCGTAAGGCTTTCCCCCTTTTCCAGCATGGCAACCACCTGGTAGAAAGCCTTCCAGATATAATACAGGACAAAAAAACGCAGCGTCCTGCGCAAAAGCAGCGTTTGCAAATCCATTTCCCTCTCCGGACGCAGGGCAAGTGCGCCGCTTATCATGACAAAAAGCGCCACCCCCGAAAAGGCAAGGCAGTTAAAAGCGTTGGTAATGGCAAACGCTGTGCCCTCTACCTCCAGACTTTCAATCTGCTGCGCCGAAACATGCACCATAACCACCAAAATTCCCGCTATAACGCGAATCAAATCAAAATATGCAATCCGTTCCTTCTGCAAAATAACTTCCCCGCTTTCTTTTGTATCTCAAGATGCCAAAATTACCGTGACGCTGCGCCGCTCTTTTCCGTCCCGCTCCCGCTGTCCATAATCTCTGCGATAATCTGCTCTGCCCGTACTGCCGCAGCCGCAGCCACACAAATCATAAACCTGTCCCTGCACTGCAGGTAACGCTGCATTTTAATCTCAACCCCCTGCATAATCAGGCTGCTCGTTATCATGCCTATGCCACGGCTGCTTATCTGCTCCCCTACCATACAAAGCAGCGTCATATCCTTTTCTATAAAGGTATTCACTCTGTTCATTTCCTGCCTGAGCAAAACAAGAAATCCGCTCAGCTTTCCATACTCAGCCTCCCTGATGATGATGGCAAGCCAGTCGATGTTGATTGCAATGCACTCGCACGGAATCCTGTGTGCCTCCAACAGTTCAAAAATTCTGCAGATGCCTTTTTTATCCTTTGCCAGCTTCTCTCTCTCTATTGTAATCCGGAATACCGAAATTTCCTGCATTTTATTTTTCATCTGCTATTCTGGCCTCGTCAGCCAGCCTTCCTCATTTTCTTCTCTTGACGCAGCACCGCATAAACAATAGACACCGTGTTATTGCTTACGAAGCTGTCAATGATATGATTGTAGCACTCCCGCTATCTTTTGCCAACTGTATCTTACCTCATTTACGGCAAAAGCCTTTCCCACACAAAAAGGCAAAAACCGATAATTCTGACCGATTTTTGCCTTGTGAAAACTTTTTTATCTCATCATACAGCCAATCCTTAGACCATCACCATACTCTCCGCATACTTCTTTATATTGGAAACATTCACATATTTTTTGTGATTGCTGCCGTTTACCACTACCAGCGTCGGCGCCTGCATCACACCGTAACGCTGCGCCAGCTCCATATTTTCCTCCGCATCAATAAGCACATAGCTCTCCCCACGCAGGTATTCCTTCGCCGCCTTACAGTTCGGACAGGTCTTGGTTGTAAACAGGTACTTGATATTTTCCGGTGTCCTGACAGAAACTTCCACGTCCTCGGCATAGTTAGAAAGCGTCACCACCGCTCCCATAGGGCGCTTCAGTACGGAGTTCGCAACATCATATTCCGTCCTGTTGGCATATTCCTGCAGCTTGCCGTCGTTCCAGTTCTGCACAGGTCTGTAATAGCCGGTGATACGGCTGTAGATTTCCGTACGCTGTCCGCAGTGAGGACATTTCTTTACCTCCCCCGCCAGATACCCATGCTCTTTACAAATAGAATAGGTCGGCGAGAGTGTATAATACGGCAGCTTATAATTTTCCGCAATGGTCTTAACCAAATTTGCAGCCGCCTTCCAGTCAGGCAGCTTTTCCCCGAGGAATGCATGGAACACAGTTCCCGAGGTATACAAGGTCTGCAGCTCGTCCTGAATATCCAGTGCATCGAAAATATCCGTGGTAAAGTCTACCGGCAGGTGGGAAGAATTGGTATAATAAGGAGTATCTCCCAGATTTCCCGCCGTCTTAATTGCCGGCCAGCGCTTCTTGTCATGCTTGGCAAGACGGTACGTGGTGCTCTCTGCCGGCGTCGCCTCCAGATTATACAAATCGCCATACTGCTCCTGATAGTCAGAGAGCCGGTCCCTCATATGGTTTAACACCTCTTTGGTAAACTCCTGCGTCCTTTTATCCGTCATGTCGGCTCTCAGCCAGTTGGCATTTAAGCCCACCTCATTCATGCCGATAAGCCCGATGGTAGAAAAATGATTTTCAAAACTGCCCAGATAGCGCTTGGTATAAGGGTAAAGCCCCTCCTCCAAAAGCTTCGTGATAACGCCTCTCTTGATTTTAAGAGAACGCGCCGCCACGTCCATCATATGATTCAGCCTTGCAAAAAACTCGTCCTTGCTGGAAGAAAGGTACGCAATCCGCGGCATATTTATCGTCACCACGCCGACGCTTCCCGTACTCTCGCCCGAGCCGAAGAAGCCGCCCGTCTTTTTCCGAAGCTCACGCAAATCCAGACGCAGTCTGCAGCACATGCTCCTCACGTCGGAGGGCTGCATGTCCGAATTGATATAATTAGAAAAATACGGCGTACCGTACTTTGCGGTCATCTCAAATAAAAGTCTGTTATTTTCATTGTCGGACCAGTCAAAATCCCTTGTGATGGAATAGGTAGGAATGGGATACTGGAAACCTCGCCCATTGGAATCCCCTTCAATCATGGTCTCGATAAACGCCTTGTTTACCATCTCCATCTCTTTTTTGCAGTCCCTATATGTAAAGTCCATCTCCTGTCCGCCCACAATAGCAGGAAGCTCCGCCAAATCATCCGGCACGGTCCAGTCCAGCGTAATATTGGAAAAAGGAGCCTGCGTACCCCAGCGGCTCGGCGTATTGACGCCGTAGATAAACGCTTCGATACATTTCTTTACTTCACCATAGCTCAAATTATCTGCCTTGACAAAAGGCGCCAGATAGGTATCAAAAGACGAAAATGCCTGCGCTCCCGCCCATTCATTCTGCATAATGCCCAAAAAGTTTACCATCTGATTGCAGAGCACGGATAAATGCTTCGCAGGGGCGGAGGTAATCTTGCCGGTGATACCGCCCAATCCCTCTTTGATAAGCTGTTTCAAGGACCAGCCTGCGCAATAGCCTGTCAGCATGGACAAATCATGAATATGGATATCTGCATTGCGGTGCGCATCGGCAATCTCCTGATCGTAAATTTCAGACAGCCAGTAATTGGCTGTAACTGCTCCCGAATTGCTCAGAATCAGACCTCCCACGGAATATGTCACCGTGGAATTCTCCTTCACTCTCCAGTCCTCAACCTTTACATAGCTGTTGACAACATCCTTATAATCCAAAATGGTGGACTTCATGGTGCGCATTTTTTCGCGCTGTTTACGGTACAGGATATAAGCCTTTGCGACTTCCTCATAACCTGCCTGCCCCAGCACACGCTCTACACTGTCCTGAATGTCCTCCACCTGCACGGCGTTGTCCTTCACCTTACTCTGAAAATCCGCCGAAACACGCAGCGCCAGCAAGTCCACAATATCATTGCTGTACTGCATCTGTGTGGCATGAAACGCTTTCATAATCGCATCATTAATCTTAGTCAGTGTAAAGTCTACCTTTTCTCCATCTCTTTTTATTACTTGAAACACCTAAGTCCCTCCCTTTCGAAACGATAGCATCAGTGTAACACCTATCAGAGGGAAAGTCAACGCAAAATACCATATCTTGTGTATCAAACTTTTCACATGCGCAAAATATGCAGTTCATGCAGTGCCCGTGTCGCAGCCACGTACAAAAGCTTCGCTGTTTTTGCCGCTGCAAGCGCCTCTTTCTCAGGCGGATTCCACAATATAACCACATCAAACTCCAGCCCCTTTGTCATACGGACAGGAAGAATATCCACACCCAAAAGCCACTTTCCAATCCACGAAGCCTCATCATCATCACGGCAGATAACGGCTATGCTGCCATATCCTTCCTTCCGCGCCGTCTCCACAATCTGCTGCGCGTGCCTGTACATTGCCTCCTCGTCCGCCTCCATGTACTCCTGCACGGGAATTCCATGGCGGATGACCGGCTCTATCCGATACCGTCCGAAAGACGCCTTTTCCAGAATTTTACCTGCATATGCAGAGATTTCTATGGTGTTACGGTAGCTCTTCCTTAAAAGCCTGAAGGTATCCCGCGCCCCTGTCAGCACCCACTTTCTCATGTCCTCCCAATCGTTCATACCCGTTTCATAATTGATATTCTGGGACACATCACCCATAATGGTAAAATAGCACGCCGGCAGCACCTTTCGCAGTACATAGTAAAGCGTAACCCCAAAATCCTGTGCCTCGTCAATAAAAATCTGCCCGAATTCCTCGTCTTCCTTCTTCTGCTTCACGCGGTAATAAATCAGCACCATCGCCGCCACATCATAAATATCATATTCACCCGCAGCCGCCTTTTTTGCGTGAAACGCCAAGTCTGCCGCCTGTGGAAATTCCCTTACATAATCTGTTAAAAATTCCTGATATAGTGCATAAATACTTGTTTCTACCGCCTGATTTTTGTAATAATTCTTATACTCCCTGCATTTTTTCAAAAAGTAATCCTTTTCGCCTTCAGGCGTTAAAAATTTCAACCTTGTCTTTACCCGTTCGTCCAATGTGACGAGCAGCCTGTAAATACTGTACTCCGGATTTTCCTCCCTGAGACGCTCGATGCCGCTTTTGCTGAGCACCACGCCCAGTTCCTTGTCCGCCAGCTCTTTCGCGCAGACCTTTTTCTCCCGCAGCCGCAAAAGCCACAGCTCCAGCCGCAGCATAAAATCCATACGGCTCCTGACTGCCGCATCCGGCAGCGGCTCTACCAGCTTCTGCCTCTTCGTCCATTCCTTTTTCAGAAGGTGGGTCAACATGGCATCCATACGCTTCTGCTTGACGTCTGTCACGTCAAGCTCCGGCAGCCCGCTTGTAATATAGGAAAGCAATAGGTCATTGCCGCCTATAATACAGAACTCATTGGAGGTAAAGCGTTCCTTGTAATTATAAAGAATATAAGAAATCCGGTGCATTGCCACAGTGGTCTTACCGCTTCCCGCAACGCCCTGCACCAGAATATTTTTAAAGGGGGATTCCCTGATAATCTCATTCTGCTCTTTCTGTATGGTAGCAATGATGTCGCCCAGCACCGCATCCTTATTTTTGGAGAGATACTGCACCAAGAGTGCATCGTTTGCCGCCACGTCACTGTCATAATATCCTTTTAAAACCCCTTTCTCCACATCATAGGTTCTCTTTAAGTGCAGGCAGATGGGTATCTGCGGGCTTTCTATCCCTTCATCCTTTCCCTTTTCCGGCAGGCTGTAGCTTCCGTCCCCGATTTCATTCTCATAATAGACGCTGGAAATCGGCGCACGCCAGTCTGCAACCACAACATCCGTCTTATTGCAAAAGATACCGTTCTTTCCGATATAAACCTTCTCCTCCCTGTCCATCTCCTTGTCCAGATAGTCGATTCTACCAAAATAGGGATTGTCATATGCCGCCCGGTTTTTCCGAAGCTGATTGGCAGCATGTTCTTCCAGACTTGCGCTAGTCATCATCTGATTGTACAGCTCCACGTCGCCGCCCTGCATCGCCTTGAAGAGCTCCTGCGTCTTTTTGTGCCTTTCCTCAAATTCTGCCTCATATTTTTCTGTATTCTCCAAAATCAAAGCACGGCACTCGTCGAAGTGCTGATGTTCCTGTTGGTACTCGTTGTAGCGTTCTTTCTGCTGTTCTTTGCTCATGGGGTGAAGCCTCCTTGTGGTGGGTAAGGTGTTGCGGTGGAAGTAAGGGACAAAGATAACGCCCATGCAAACTTTTCTTCCGGACGCAAATGTTGGGGATATTATCCCTCACGCTTATTCGAGTATACGGAAAAAAATAAAATATTACTAGACTTTTATTTTAGAGTGTGATATAGTGTATATGTAATTTGTGCCTAAAATTCTATTTTGAATTTTAGGCACATTTTTAACATGATTTCGTTTTTATTGAACCGCTTTTGGGGCGAAGATTTACTTTTTATTGCATGTCCGACACACCGTTTTTTACCAGCCGGTATAAATCTGAATGATAAAAAAGGCAAGCGCATCGCTTAAGGTAATTTCCCTTCACTTCGTCCTGTAAAATCAGCCTTCTATGCAGACCTGCCGCTTCTATGGCGCGGACTGCGGCTGTCAAAAACTGCTGCCTGCGTACTACCGCGTGGAAAGGAAAATATATTCTCGCTGCGCCACCGCATCGTCAGGGTACGTTTTTAGATAGTTGTCCAAAAGAACTGCCGCCTGCGTATATTCGCCAAGATGTTCATACGCTATAATTTCGTTAAACTGTAAGGTTTGTATCATTCCATTGTCCGGAATCTGCATGGCATTCTGGAACGCTTCAAGCGCCAGCGCATAGTCGCCCTGTTTCATGTAGCAGAGACCAAGCTGGTTATAAATTTCCGCATTGCCTTCATTTTTATTCAAATATCCCGTGTACACATTGGTAATCGCATAATTATAATCTCCCGTTGCCTCATAGGACATACCAAGATACAGATAGGCATCCGCCGTACCGCTGCTCTTTGCTTCCTCCAAAAGCACCTGCGCCTGCTCGTAATTTCCAAGGTAATAATTGATGCAGCCCTTGTCAAAAGCGCCCATTTTTGCCGAGCGCTCAGCCAGCGCCGTCTCCAGATATTCGCGCCCCGGTTCCCTGTAGCCGTTTGCCGCAAGCACCTCATATACCTGTATCAGACGGGAAAAATCCGAAGGATTCAGCTTTAGCGCCGCATCAAAATCCTCCTTTGCCGCCTGAAACTGCCCCTGAGAAAGACGGGCATTGCCACGCAGATAATAGGCATCCGCCTCCCCCGGTTTCAGCGCTAAAATGGCATCATACACCGCTTCCGCCTCCTGAAACCGCGAAAGCTTCTGGTACGCCGCCGCCAGATAATAATTGACATCATAATCCATCTCCGTTATCATGCCGTCACTCATAGAAAGGCATATTAACAGATTTTCTACCGCCGCTTCATAATCGGTCATACCGATGCAGGCAATCCCCCTGCCCCGCGCAATCAGCCTGCCGTCCTCTCCGTTCGCTTCCGCCGCAGCAAAGGAATCCAGCGCCGCACTGTAATCCATGGATGCAATGTACTGCATTCCCTCCTCCACTGCTGAAACATTGCCCCGATTTCCGCAGCCGGAACACACCAAAGCAGCCGCCGTCATTATGATAAAAAGACACTTCGCCTTGTTGCTTCGATTGAATCGTATCCTCATAAAGTCCCTCCTGTTTTGTGGACGAAACACCTTTCTTCCATTGCCGGATCGTTTTTAACCTCCGGCCGTTTATCCAAAACGCCCCTTATCAGACTTTCCGAATCTGTTAGTCAGCATATATCTCTAAAAAAGATGTGATTCTTCCATGCGTATATTCTCCCGCAATCAAACCAAATTCAGGGTCAAAATATTGATTATCATAAAGCAGTACCCAATGTGTGTATCCCGCATTCATATGAACGGTTAAAATAGAGTACCCATAAGGAACAGGATTCTTTTTCGAAATCCGCTTATTCCTTTCTGCATGTTTGATACCATAAAAATCAAGTATCTCCATTAACTGACCGATGCTTGTGGCGGCATCGGTTTTCATATCTTTTATTACTTCTTCCACACTTTTCCCCGCAATCATGGCAATACACGCCTGCCCGCACGTCAGCGCCGTAGGCTGCATAATCAATTTCATATCCTTCTCCTTATTCTCAGAATACTTCCATAATCTTTCAAATTTCATGAAACACAGACATTTTTATGCGGATGCTTCTTTCACATAGCGCATATAAATTTTAGCGTGAAATCCTTTTTGCTTTGCATGTTTCTCCGGTACTCGTTTAAATTCCTGAAAGCCGGCACGGGTATAACAGTGAATGGCTTCTGTGTTAATATCGGTAACATCAAGGACAAACTCATCATAAATGCTTAATCCAATGCTTTCTTTTAACATATAAGCCGCCGCCCCGTTTCCCCTGTACGGTTTTCGAACGGTAACGAATTCTATGTATCCCGTAGTGGCAGGATAGTGAAGCTTCCCCTCAAATTCCTCCTTTAAAACAATCCCTGCAAGTAATCCTTTTAATAAACCAAGATGCTTTCTATATGCCGGCTTATCCACCTTTTCCGCTCTGCCGAAGCAATCGGAAATTGCAATTACGCCTGCAATATCGCCTTCTATTTCCAATACAAAAAATTTGTCTATCTGCAAACCGGAAGCGATAGCGGCTGCTATTTTTTTATTATCGGGAGATAACACAGAAAAATCCTTCTCAAATCCTTCCGCAATGCATAATGCAATATGATGACGGTCGCTTTCCGTTGCTTTTCTCAAATGCTTTTCCATACGTTACCCTACGCTGTTTTCTCAGCCCTATCCTTCCTAAACCAAACCATTCTTTCAAAAGCAGCAATACACGCAAAAAGCAAAATGTTTGCATGTTGATACCCTTGGGCCCCAGACGGGAATTTACATTTTGGGCATAGGCGCCGTATAAAAACCTAATTTGTGAAAATAATACCAGTCTAAAATCTTTTCTTCGCTCGCCACATGTAAAGCAAGCAAAATTTCTTTTGCAAATTCCATCGGCGCCGTTCCATTAGCCGTAATCACATTTTTATCACAAACCGCTTGCCTGGCTACATATTTTGCCTCGCCTGTATATGCCTGACCTGCCCATTGCTTCAAATCGTTTAAATCGTTGCTCGTATGCAGGACATCATTCAAAACGCCGACTGTTCCCAGAAAAGCAGAAGCATCGCATATACCGCCCAAAACCTTTCCTTTTTGAACGCAGTCCTCCGCCAATTCCCTAATCTTTTGTGTATTTTCGCTTCTCCATGTCATGCCGCCTATTAAAATAAGGGCTTCATAATCATCAGGAACCGATGCCGCATCATAGTCGGGCAGTACCTTAAATCCGCCTATGGATTGTACATAATCCTTTGATAGCGATACGGTTTTTATTTCGTATTCCCCTTGCCCCAACATAGAAACGGCAGATGCTATATAAGCGGCCTCCCAATCTGCATACTGCTGTAAAATTACAAATAGCAACGTTTTTTTCATATTCCTTTTCTCCTATATCCATTCAATTGTGACCGGAAAACCTAATACATTTTTATAAATGCCCTGCAATCAATATCCGTGTCCATTTCAAACCCTGTCGATTTATAAAACCGGATTGTCTTTTCCGTATTCTCAGTAAGCAGGGATTTTTGATAAACCGCTTCATACATTTTCAGAATCTCTCGCAACAACGCAGTGCCTATCCCCTGACGCTGATATTTTGGCAGGACTATGATATCCTGAATATAAACAATGGAATAGCGTCTCCGACCACCCTTATAATGCCACGTAATGTATCATTTGCATATGCGGCGAGTACCTTCAGGGAATTTGCATATGCGTTTTTTAACATATCCGGATTATTTGTGTAATTCGTCCATCCCACGCTCTGATACAAATCCAATATTTCGCTTTCATTATATTTATCATAATCCCTTATCGAAAATTCCATTCTCCCGTTTTTCCTCGTTTCTGCGCTGCCTGTCTTTTCTATTTATCTTAACATAGTTTTTCTCTTAATTCCACATAAAAGTCGCAAGGCTGCCTGCCGCCAAAATATTTTATCAGCCCAAATCTCCTTCCGCACCCCAAATACAACAATAGAATCCTTGCTTTGCAAGTCTTCTATTGCCATAAATTACGGCGGGCATATCGTATGCCCGCCGCGCTTTACCTGCTATTTTCTTTTATTCTCCGAAAACAGCCCTGTAGTCCGCCTGAAACTTTTCAATTCCGGCATCGGTCAGCGGATGCTTCGTCATCTGTACGATTACGCTGTAAGGTACGGTTGCAATATCCGCTCCTGCCAGCGCACAATCCGTAACATGAATCGGGTTGCGGATGCTTGCCGCAATAATCTGTGTATCCAAATCCGTCACTGCAAAGATATCGGAAATCTCACGGATTAAATCCACACCTCTCACACTGATATCATCGAGTCTGCCAAGGAAAGGGGAAACATAGGTTGCGCCCGCCCTTGCCGCAAGCAGCGCCTGATTTGCAGAAAAAATAAGGGTAACATTGGTCTTAATCCCTTCTGCACTCAGCACCTTGCACGCCTTTAAGCCTTCTACCGTCATAGGAATTTTGACTACCATATTGGGATGGATTGCCGCAATAGCGCGTCCCTCTGCAATCATGCCTTCCGCGTCCACCGTCGTCGCCTTTACCTCACCGCTGATGGGCCCGTCCACGATGGACGCAATCTCTGCAATCACTTCTTCAAATACGCGTCCTTCCTTTGCTATCAGGGAAGGGTTGGTGGTAACGCCGCAGATAACCCCCATATCATTTGCCTTCTTAATGTCCTCAATGTTTGCCGTATCGATGAAAAATCTCATAAGCTCTCTCCTCTTTGGATATCATTTTAGGAAACAAGTTCCAAACTCATTATATGCCAGAGAGGGGTATAATAACAAGAGATAATTTCATTTTTCTTCGCTTTCAACCTTTTGTATGCCGTTTTTATCTCTCACGAAAAGTACCGCAGGCGGTCTCACGACAATCGCAGGCGCCGCAGCCCTTGATGTCCACATGCTCCGCCGTGCACTTATAGTCCTCGTTGTAGACACAGTCCGCCGCCTCACAGTCGATGCTGATGATGCGGCTTGGATGCTCCAGAGAACTGGTATAAGAGCCTTCTCTGCGCTGTACAAAGCTCTCACAGCAGGTATCCTCGTCCTTGTGCGCCCGTTCCCCGCCGACACAGATATCGCCTTTACAGCAATAACACTGATTGTTATAGGTACAATTTTCTACACTGCAGCATAATTCAGCCATAGTAAGTCCTCCTTTTTTATTCGTCAGACTTAGTATGGCTGTAAAATGCGGCGTTTATTCACCGTCAGGCTATTTATTCTCTTCCTGCGCTTCTTCCTTGCGGATTGCCTTGGTGCGGATTTCCTCCAGAATATCTTTGATAAATACATCCAGCGTTTTCTGTCCTTCGTCACCAAGGAAACGGCTTCTTACAGACACAAGGTTTTCTTCCTCCTCCTTCTGTCCGACTACAAGCATATAAGGCACTTTTGCCAGTCTGGTTTCCCGAATCTTGTATCCGATTTTTTCCGAACGGTTATCCACCGTCGCCAGAATGCCGTTTTCTTTCAAAATATTTGTTACCTTTGCCGCATAGTCCGCATACTTCTCGGAAATAGGAAGCACGCGCACCTGCTCGGGGCAGAGCCAGGTCGGAAACTTGCCGGCATATTTTTCCACAAGCCACGCCAGCGTCCTCTCATAACAGCCCATGGAGGTTCTATGAATAATATACGGGCGCTGCTTTTCACCGTTTTGGTCGATGTAGTACATATCAAACTGTTCTGCAAGCAGGGCATCCCACTGAATCGTAATCATGGTGTCTTCCTTGCCGTACACGTTCTTTGCCTGAATGTCCACCTTGGGACCATAGAAAGCCGCTTCTCCGACCGCCTCATAAAAAGGAATCTCAAGCTCCTGCAATATCTGTCTGATGTGTCCCTCCGTCTCCTCCCAGACTGCCTCCTCGCCGATATACTTATCCTGATTGGCAGGGTCCCACTTGGAAAGCCTGTAGGTCACGTCCTCCTCCACGCCCAGCGTTTTCAGGCAGTACCGCGCAAGGGCAATACAGTCTTTAAATTCCTGTACCATCTGATCCGGCCTCACAATCAAATGACCTTCGGATATGGTGAACTGACGGACACGGGTAAGTCCGTGCATCTCGCCGGAATCCTCATTACGGAACAACGTAGAAGTCTCTCCATAGCGCAGGGGCAAATCCCTGTAGGATTTCTGGCTTGCTTTATAAACATAGTACTGGAACGGACACGTCATGGGACGCAGGGCAAATACTTCCTTGTCCTTTTCCTCGTCTCCCAACACAAACATACCATCCGTATAATGGTCCCAGTGTCCGGAAATTTTATACAAATCGCTCTTTGCCATAAGCGGCGTTTTGGTTCTCACGTAACCTCTCTTTTCCTCTTCATCCTCAATCCACCGCTGCATAGTCTGTATCATCTTGGCGCCCTTCGGCATCAGAAGCGGCAGCCCCTGCCCGATAACGTCCACTGTGGTAAACAGCTCCATTTCGCGCCCCAGCTTGTTGTGGTCCCTATTCTTGATATCTGCAAGATAGGCAAGGTACTCCTCCAGCTCTTCTTTCTTATTAAAAGCAGTCCCGTAAATCCTCTGCAGCATGGGGTTTTCCGACTTTCCTCTCCAATAAGCGCCGGAGGAAGAGGTCAGCTTAAACGCCTTGATTCCTTTCGTGCTCATCAGATGCGGTCCCGCGCACAAATCCACAAACTCTCCCTGACTATAAAAGGAAATGACTGCGTCCTCAGGCAAATCCCGTATCAATTCTACCTTGTAAGGCTCGTTCTTCTCTTCCATAAATCGGATTGCTTCTTCTCTGGGAAGTGTGAACTTTTCCAGCTTTCTTCCCTCTTTTATGATTTTCTTCATCTCCGCTTCCAGCTTATCCAAATCCTCTCTGGAAAAAGGCTCATGCTCAAAATCATAGTAATAGCCCGTATCAATGGATGGTCCGATGGCAAGCTTTACTTCGGGAAAAAGTCTTTTTACCGCCTCCGCAAGCACATGGGATGCCGTATGGCGCACCACCTGCAGCCCCTCCTTGTCGTTAGCAGTCAAAATCTGCAGGGTGCAATCCGCATCGATAACCGTGCGCAAATCCTCCACCTTGCCGTCTATTTCCACAGCACATGCTGCCCTTGCCAGCCCTTCACTGATGTCAAGCGCAATATCGTATGCGCTCATCGCCTGCGCGTATTCCTTTACGGAACCGTCCTTCAATGTAATCCTCATAATTTCCTCCATTTCTTCATTTTCCGGCCTTATGCTTCTTCCTCTTCAAAATCGGCGTCATGGTAATGATTTTCATTGTTTCCGTTACAGCATCCTATACTTACGCCTCTTGTGAGGGGCGCTGTAAACAGCCCGTAAATCACGCCGGCTAAAAACATAAGTCCGCCCAAAAACCACAAATCCCTCTTGTTTACAATCATCTCTCCGCAAAACAATTTCTGTGTTGTTTCTTTTACCTTTTCCATTCTGCTCCTCCTTTTTTACAAGTCCCGCGTGCAAGAAATATTTCCGAATACAAAAAATCCCGTACATTACCATCGGTAATGCACGGGACGTAGATACGCGGTTCCACCCTGCTTGCCTGCACGCACATAGATGCAGACCTCTCATTCGCCCTTAACGCGGGCTGTACGGACCTGATTGGGGCCGCTCAGAGGTGGTCTTCAGATAACCTCTGCATGGGCGCTCGCACCACCGGACATACCGGACGCCTTTCTCTGCTGCTTCGTATTATCCTACTCTTCTCTTCGTCGCTTTTTATATTGCCTGCTTGCGCGGATACTTTCTTTTATAGTTGGTATTTTAGCGCAATTTATGCGGTCTGTAAAGGGGTTTTTAAATGTTTTTCCAGACAGCCGCCAGAATATCTTTTAAAACCGGAAATGCATCCAATTTATTATATCCGTACTTCTTTTCCAAGTCACGCAGCAATTTTTGCAGTTCTGCCGCATAATATGATATCTCTACCTTATCCTGATACCAGGCAAGTACAGGATACTTTTTGCTCCAGGCCGCTGTCCAGTCTATTTTTTCAGATACTGCATCACTGGTTTTTTCTATCATTTCCTGTATTTCCTTAATATCAATGTCAAAGGTAGTCAGCTCATCCAAAGACATCCCATACAAAACGGCAAGCTTCTTTGCCTGTTGAATATCAGGCAGCGTTTCGCCCGTTTTATTGTCATCTTTACAATTTCACAACCTGCACTCCGCTTCCATGCTCTTCTACTATTTTTATCAAATCCCGTGTTTTCAGCCAGACCGTCGCCGTATTTTCGTTTGGGTGTACGCCAATCAGCGCCGGCTCTTCCAAAAATGCCTCGTCAATAAACAGGCATGCCCTGCACGCCGCATCGTTTAGCAGACCAAAAGGGGATACGGCTCCCGCATATAATCCCAAAATAGCGCTCAGCTCCTCTTCTGTCGCAAAGCTTAAAGGACGCGTCTGGTTTTTGCGCCGAAGTGCTTTTAAATCGACTTTTTTATCTCCCTTTACCGTGACAAGATAATAACGCTGTTTTTTGTCATCCCGCAGAAAAAGATTTTTGGCGTCTGCCGCCGGATACGGCAGCTTTAAATCGGAGATTTCAGACATATTGTACACTGCTTTGTGCTCCGTAATTTCATGCCAGATATGCCGGCTATGCAGGTAATCATAAATTTCCTGTTTGTTCATCCTTTTCTCCTTCTTTCTGTAAATCCCTTGCCCCGTCTACAAATCCGCGGTACCCCCCTGCCTGACTGCGCGGGTGGTATTGCCCGCACAAATAAGTTTCCTGCCGCATATCACAATCCTTTCCCTCCAGATAGCGGAAATACTCCTCTTTATTGTTTACTTTCAGACAGTCTTCTTTATAGCGGCGGTAACAGAGCATGGCGCCGTAATCGTCATTGCCATAAGGCGAATAATCTGAATACTGGCAGGTAAAGCAGCATTTTAATAAATAGTTATCTTTCATCTGCGTGCAGATATTACGAAGGGCATCTTCGAAATACAGGCTTTTTCTGCTGCTTTCATAGCAAAGCTCGTCCACAAGGAGCGAAAAATCCAATACCGCCTCATCATAATATGCTTCTTCGGCAAGGTGAAAATCTGCACAGCTCGCCCCTTGAAATCTGATACCGTCCAAGGTAAAAGAAAGCGGCTCTGCCGTGTCCTCCGCATTGATAATCCTGATGTCTGCATCGTGCAGCGCATCCTTATAATGTGCCTTCCAATACTGCATAGGATTCCTCCAAATCAAAATATTTTATGCAGGCACGCACAGACGCCGGCGCCGCCTTATTTTATATTTATGATACACCTGTAAAACCCGCATGTCTTACTCTTATTTTACCGTCTTAAACTCTCCTATGCAACCTGCGTCTTTCATTTTTTCCTTGTTTTTTCTTTCTTTCAAGCCCATAATAAAAGCACTCTATGCTTTGCAAAAATACCGAAAGCTTCACACATTGAGAAAGGTATCGGAACTCATGATTTTACAAGTAACTGACATAACATGCGCAGGCAGCTTTGCCGCTATTTATAACAGTGCAAATACGCTTTTTCCAGAAAAAGAGCAGGCACAGGCAGATGCAGGCATTTTTGTCTCCCAAATAAAAAATGATATCAATTTTGCTATACAGGAAAACGGCATTTTTTCTGCCTTTATATCATATCGCCAGTGCGGAAGCCTTTATGAGCTAACCTCTCTCTACGTAAAGAGAGAATGCCAGAAAATGGGCTCCGGTTCTAAGCTCCTGTCCCATTTGGAAGCACAAATGCCGGCAGATGGTATTCTATTTGTAAAGGTATTAAAAAGTGCGCCGTGGGCACGGGACTTCTATCAGAAACACGGGTTTCTGCCCTTACATTCCCCTTGTCTTACGATAAACAGCGGGCTTTTTAAAACCATATTCCATTGTTCTTTACAAAATTTCTTCCGCGATTGGACAAGGTACGCTGACGCGTTTTCCAATACTATGATAGTAGACCAACAGGAAAAAGATTGCTGCAAGCGCCAGCTTTCTGCGGAAATAGCCGCCTGCTTTTGCCCATGTTATCAGCTTTTCCACAATCGCATTCTTTTCTTCTTCCGTAATTCCATGTTGCTCATCTCTAAAATAGGAAAGCAGATAAGATAATCCTGCAATCATAGCTATTGTGGCGTAAACCTCCACATGTGCTATGTCCCCTGTTTCCGGCTCATTATCTTTCCCGTTTCTTCTACCGGAATTGACCGCCTCATTATCATTGTCTGCAGCATTGGTATTCTGGCTCATGTAGAATGCATTCCCGTTTCCCGTTCCAAGGCTGCTTCCATGTGCCGTTCCAGAACTACCGCTTTCTGCGTCTGATATTCCGCTCGCATCTGCGCCTTCCATTTCTGCTGCACCTGCACCATCTGCCGTTTCGCCGCCTGCAAAGCTTCCCATTCCGCTGCCTGCACCGCCGCTTCCTGTTCCACTTCCATCTCCTGCTGCGCCGCCGGCTCCACTACCTGTGCCGCCTGCACCAGTTCCTATGCCGCTTCCGGCTCCCGTTCCGCTGCTTCCCGAACCTGTTCCACTCCCTGTTCCGGCACTTCCTGAACCTGTTCCGCTGTCTCCGGTACCGCTTCCACTTCCTGTTTCAGTATTTCCATCACCGCTTCCGCTCCCAGTTCCGCTTCCGCTTCCTTCACTTCCACTTCCGTCCCCCTCGCTTCCGCTTCCGGCTCCTTCACTTCCGCTTCCGGCTCCCTCGCTTCCGCTTCCACTTCCGTCCCCCTCGCTTCCGCTTCCTTCGCTTCCGGCTCCTCCACTTCCGCTTCCTTCGCTTCCGGCTCCTCCACTTCCGCTTCCGGCTCCTTCGCTTCCACTTCCTTCGCTTCCGCTTCCACCATCTCCTTCATTTCCGCTTCCGCCGTCGGACTCATCTTTACCTTCTTCCGTTTCAGCTCCGGTTATGGAAAGGCTCACTTTTTTCATCAATCCACAAACTTCACAGGTATAGACCTTTTCACCGTTTTCTGTGTCAGTAGGCTCTTTTGTTACCACTCCCTCATTCCATTGCGCGGTATGTCCCTCTTCTTTATCACCGCAATTACATTCTTTCCAGTGATTGTCACCGTTCGATTTCCATTCCCACTTATCATCCGCAGGATGATTCCACACAGCATAAAGCGTCGTCCGCTCCGTAACAGCCGCGTCTTTCAATTCCGCCAGATTCACAATACTGCCATCTGAAGCAGACCATCCGGCAAACACGCGGTTTTCTTTCGTTGGTACCGGCGGCTCGGCAAGCCATGTGCTAGAAAACAAATACTGTTCATTCCATGTCTCGCCATCGCTTACAAACTGAAACCGATGATAGGAAAATTCCTTTTCATATACGCCGTCCTGCAGGAATGCATCTACCAAGGGAAATCGAAATCCGCTTCCGTCCACAATATATGCCGACACATAGGTATCCAAATCCTGTATGGCACAGCTATAAAAAAACTTATTTCCCTCTATTCTTGTATTTGTCAGCTTTTCTTTTTTATCCGGCTCGCCGTCCGTGCTGCTGCCTGCTTCCCACAGCCACAGCTCAATACCTGCCGTATTCGGCATACTGCTCCCGCTATTGTAACCGTTCATTACAATACTATAATTTATCGTGGAACGAATCACCTCTGTACGCACATGCTGGCAATTCATATGTGTACAATGATAAACCTTCTCTCCCGGGTCGGTATCCGTAGGTTCCTTTACTGTTGTTCCCGCATCGTATACATGGATTTCCACATTATCTCTCTCACCGCAGGTACATTCCCGCCAATGCTTATCGTCATCCCACTTCCACACCCATGCATCCTTAGCCGGATGTCCACTATAAACAGCATACAGCGTCATCGGCTCAGAAGCAGTCATTTCCGTTGTAAAGTCTCCCTCTGCCGTATTCCAGCCCTGAAAAACATGATTCGCTTTCATCGTCACGGGCGCTGCCATACTCTGTACGAGGGATTTGAATGTCCAGCCTCTGCCAATATAAATATCCCTGTAAAAAGTATACACATCCATAAGGCGAATTAAGTATAATGTATCCTCAAAAGTATGCACTTGCGGAGTTGAAAAATCGCCGTCCATATTCCATGACCAGCAATATTCCCCCGTATCAGAATTTATATTTTTATTTTGTATATTCAGGCATATCCGCTTTAAATATTCTTCCGGTTCTATTTCAATCCGCCAGACCACCACATTTCCGCTTATCGCATAAGTCATATTATCAGCAGGTATGGTTTTCTCCGCATTTGCATTTCCGTGAACCGTGTGCCCGCTGAAAATCAAGGTTTCCGGTATTGTTTCACCCGTATAACCCTCCAATGTCACCTGTCCCGTAATGACAATCTTATCGTCCTGCGCCAAAACTTCCAGCGGCAATGCCCCCGACACCAGTCCGGTCACCAATATCATACTCAAAAAAACAGCAGCAAATTTCTTCCATGCCTTCCTCACAGATTTCACTTTTCTCATTACGCCACTCCTTTTCGCTAACCAAAGCAGAATAATATAAAAACAATAGCATATTTTTCCATAAAAAACAAGAAAAACAGAGTGGGTACACAGCCCTGTCAGCACAATGTTCCATCCTGTCGTCAGCAAACGAACTGTTGTAAACAGAATCATATCACCGGCACTTGATTTGCCCTGATTCACCATTATCAATGTGTTTTGAAGTATCAAGGCGGAAACCCGTGCGTCGATAAAACAATCACGATTCAGCCATTCCTTGATGATAGCGATAATACCTTTTAAATGATATTTCAACCATAGTTGATAATATCATCTATTTCATCAGCTTTGCAACCACCACAAGCCGTCCGTCCTCCTCATGGTAGGCACAAGTAGAAAGTGTCAGAAAAGTATCCCCATATTCCGCTGTCACGCCGGTCTCATACAGCGCGGCGCTTTTTATATTGTCATAAAAATAATAAAAGTCTTCCTCCGACTCTGCCTCGTAAAAGCTGTAATACCGAAATCCCTCTTCCCCCACCTTGTACACTCTTGACAAAAACACCGCTACAATTTCATAAGTGCGTTCCTCATACAAGGTATCAAAACGAATCGTGGTATGCTCTTTATAAAATGCTTCTTTCTTGTACAAATCCAAATCGCCGAACATGGCGCCGTCTTTCATATTGTGTCCGTAGATAATAAAATTGTCCGACGGCTTGTCCACATCTGCAATATCCTTGACAAAAAGGCAGCCGTATTTGTCTTCTTTTCCATAAAAATCATGGCTTAAATAGTACTCGTTGTCATCACACTGCATAACAGGATAATCAATTTTCATACCTGCAATGGAAAGCCAGCCTACAAGGTCCGGATTTTCCTCATACAGAGCAGCAAGTCCTGCAAGCATTTGCTTCTCCTCCTGCAAGTCCGCTTCCGTGGTCCCGCCTGCAGGCACTCCCCCGTTCTCCATGGTATCCTGCACGCCGTCTCCTTCGCCGCCCTCCGCATCCGCTTCGCTCCCTGCATTCTCCCATCGTCTCTCTCCCATTGCTTCCTGCTTCTGTCTGTGACGGAAAGACAAATAGTATGTCCGGCATACCTCAGCCAGACATACTATCATACACAACAACAATACAATTCTCATCAAACGGAGTACTTTTTTCTTCTTCATTTCATCCTCAATGCTTTCATTTTACTACAAAGCAAGTCACACCTACATAACATATGTAAATGACAAGAAGCGCAACACCCTGATAACGCTTAAATTTAGAAGCAATCAAAGCCGGCACTACCGCAACAAGCCCCACCAGCAGGCAGACCGGTAAATCCATTTTTGCCGCCGCCGCGGTAACAGGAAGCGCCTGTCCGGAAACCAATGCGCTGAGCGGCAGAATCAAAGTCAGGTCCAATATATTAGCGCCCAGAATATTCCCCAGAGAAAGAGACGACTGCTTCTTCATCACCGCGGTTACGGTCGTTACAAGCTCCGGCAGGGAAGTTCCCACAGCTACCAGCGTCACGCCGATTACCCGCTCCGTTACGCCTGCATAAACCGCCAGCAGGCTTCCGTTGTCTACAAGCAGACGCGCACCTACTACAATGCCAATCGCGCCGACCACAAATTTTATCAGATTGATAAGCACCTCATTTCGGGAAGGCTTATCCTTCTTTTTTTCTTCCTGCTCCCCGCCATTTTTGATGGAAGCAAGCGCCGTTTTTACATTTTCCCAGATAAAAATGAAAAAAATAACCAGCAGCAGCAGGGAAAACGGAAGTGTTATTTGCCCCAAAAAACCGCCCGCCACAATAATACCTGTCGCCAGCAGCATAAGAACGGATTTCAATAGATAGTCTTTCCTCTTTATGATCGCCGGCATACAGAGCAGGGAAATCGCCATAATCAGACCGATATTGGCAGTCACGCTGCCGACGGCGTTTCCGATAGACATCTCCACTTTTTTCTGTGCCGCCGCCATCACCGACACAAGCATCTCCGGCAGCGTTGTTGCAAGACTGACTATCGTCGCTCCCACTATCAGCTTTGGCACGCCGCTCACCTCGGCAATCCATGACGCGGCATCCACAAAATAGTCGCCGCCCTTTACAATCAATACAATTCCTACCAAAAACAATACAACCGCCAGTATAATTTCCATCATAACCCTCGTTTCGTACATAACAGTCCGTCCGGCGCGCCGCCAGACCGCTGTCGGATAAATCTATTTGCCGCACATCTTTTCAGCAAGCAGCGTCTCCTCCACAATGCGGGCGGCACAGGCAATCAGGCGTGGACAGGGACGGGATGCATAATAAGCGGCATCCCTCACAGAGGGAGCCGCACTCTCTTCCCGCCCTTTGATTCCTAAGAGCTCCCTACAGATAATACTGCCGTTTATCTCTTTAAAGGCATCCGCCATCTGTCTGGTTTTTTCGTATACTCGTTTTTTTGCCTCTTCGTCCGCAGCATCACAGTTGCCTTCTTTTAAACCGAGAAGCAAAGACATGGAGGACACGGCGCCGCATACCTCGCGCATACGGCCGATACCGGCTCCCATGGGGCATGACAGCCTGAGCGCCGCTTCCCTGTCCATTCCAAACAAATCTGCATAGGCAGCAAACAACGACTGCGCGCAGTTATACCCTGCTTCAAACAACGCCACTGCTTCTCCTACTCTGCTTTCCATATCAAATCCTCATTAAAAATCCGCAAAGCAGCACGGGCCGGCAATCCTATCCCGCTGTCTGCCGGATTATCAGCCTGCTTTTCCACAGCATTTTTTATATTTTTTGCCGCTGCCGCAGGGACAAGGGTCATTGGGATATACCTTCGGCTCCTTACGGATGGTCGTGGAAGATTTCTGCTCTTTGTAGAGTGCCTTTCTCGTCTCCTCGTCAAAGATAGCGTTCCACTCCTCCAGATTGTACAGCCAGTCCGCCTCTGCAGCCACCATGTTTTTGTATAACCGCTCCTTGTCAAAGCCAAGGTTTACTACGGTGTCCGCCTCCATCTCCTCGATGGGATTGGCATCCTGCAGGCTGTCGTTGATGCCGTCCAAAAAGCCTGTCATGCTCATCAGGCTTATTCCAAATTTCTCTGCCAGCTCTTTCACCGTTCCCGTGACTACTTCGTCAGGCGTTTTTAACAGCTCTGCATAAATATTCTTTTCTTCCTCAAAATAAGCAGCCCACAGCTTTTGAAGCTCCTGCTTGTCCGCCGTCTGGGAATATGCCATTTCTCTCCATTGTTCCAACAATGCCATAGCTCATACCATCCTTACATTCATTCGTTTATAGCGCCGCACAAACAACCGCTGCAGGCGGCGCTGTTCTATAGTATAATACAAAGCACGCTGAAAAACAATCCTTTTGCATGGAGCTTTCGCTGTTTTTCACAAGGCGCGCAGTTCTCTTATGATTTCCCCATACCCGCGTCCTTTTCCAAATAACGCCGAAGTGCCCAAAACAAAGCCCTTTACTCCTTTTTTTCCCAAAGCGGCAATCCGCTCTGGAGAGCAGGCGCCGTCAAGCATCACCTCATAGCCGTATTTTTCCTGCTTATGCAGAAGCTGCTCCAGCTTTTCGTCTACAAAATCAATATATTTCTGTCCGGCAAACCCCGGATTTACGCTCATGACAAGTACATAATCCGCCAGATTGAAAAGCGGTTCCACAGATTCCACACCGGTGCCGGGATTTAACGCAATCCCTGCTTTTATCCCCCTGTCATGAATCTTCTGCAGGGTTCTGGCAGGATGACACTCACTTTCCGGATGCACATAAAGAATGGAAGCTCCTAAATCCGCAAATTTGTCCACGTATTGTATCGGCTGCTCTATCATCAGATGGACGTCACAGGGAATTTTGGCATACTTGCACAGATATGCAATATCCTGCAGTCCCATACCAAAATTGGGAACGAATCTGCCATCCATGACATCGATATGAAACATATCGCTGCCTGCCTCCTCCAAAAGCAGCATCTCCCGCTCCAGACAGGAAAAATCCGCACACATCATGGACGGGCACAAAAGCTTATCCTTCATTTACTGCCTCCTCTCGATGTCCGCAAGCATCTCAACCCGTTTCTGGTGCCTGCCGCCTTCATATTCCGCCGCCAGCCATTCCGCCACAATCATCTTCGCCATATCAATGCCGACTACTCTGGATCCAAACGCTATGATGTTGGTGTTGTTGTGACGTTTGGACAGTCTTGCCGTATACGGCTCGCTGCATACGCACGCCCTTATGCCATTCACTTTATTTGCAGCCATGGAAATGCCGACGCCTGTTCCGCAAATCAGCACGCCGCAGTCAGCCTCGCCTCCGGCAACCGCTCTCGCCACCCTTTCTCCATACACCGGATAATCGCAGCGCTGTGCGGAATCCGTCCCAAAATCCACTACCTTATGCCCCATATCTTTTAAAAACGCGGCTATTTCCTGTTTCATTTCCAAAGCCACATGGTCGTTTCCTATTGCTATTTTCATCTATGTACGCTCCTTTCTGTGTAATCGTTTACTCAATATTCATTTTAAAGCACAGCACATATAATGTCAATATTTACAACATTTTTTTCTCTATGCTTTTTTACTTCCATGCATTGACTTCCGAATTTTATCATGATATTCTGTTTATATGAAGAAATCGTTTACTCATACCTGTATATAAAACAGAACGCCTAATCACACAAAACTGTAATCTACAACAACTTAGGAGGAAACAAACCTATGATTACCTTACAAAACAAATCCCTTGCCTGTGACTTCGATGATGTGACCGGCAGGCTGACCCAAATCCGGCGCGGCTCACTCACCCTGCCCTTCTGCGGTTTAGCCTTTGATTTTGGCTGCAATGAAAAGATGGCGACCGGACTGCTCCAATACGAATCCATGTTGGACTTCCGCACCTGGAACCTGCCTGCCATACAGCCGACAGGCAGGACATTCTCTTTGATTCCCAAAGAAATTTTAAAGGAGGAGGACGCCTTACACATCACCTACGAGCTTGCACATACTGTTGTAAAGCTGTCTTTTGCTCTGTATCAAAACAGCTTAAAGGCGGACATCACCATCACAAACAGGACGGACGCGCCCCTCTATCTGAACGGCTGTGCATTTGTGCTCGGGCTTGACAGGATTTCGGACGTTACCTTCGACTATCCTGCCAATACCCCCATTGTTCACTGTGAAGCCTCCCAATTAAAGCCCTTGGAACCTGTTTCCACAGGACTTATCAATTTTGCTACCCACACAAGCCTGCCGGAGGGCGATTTTAACCTGCTCTTTATCGATGGCACGGAAAAATGGGGCTGCGGCACTTACCGTGACGATACGGCAACCCATTATGTGTACAATGCCGGATTGGAAGCCGACCTCGCCGGCGGCGCCTCTTTATCCGTCGGCAGCCTCTACCTGCTGCCCTGCGCGCCCGAAGACGGCAATCCCTATCTGCAGATACGGGATTTTACAGAGGGCTTGGGCTTTTTACCCCATACGGACGGCGTGCATACGGGCGTTATGTATTCCTGCCATCCTGCGGGTACAATGGATTCCAACTTTCCGCGAAAGGACGACTTATTTGCTTACGCAGATTCTCTTCCCGCACTCAAGGCAATGGGCATAGACCATGTATGGCTGCTGCCCGTTTTTGAGCACAACGAAAACGGCGTTTATCATTCCAACGACCAATCCGTTATCGACGAGCGCTATGGCGGGGAGGCCGGCTGCAAATACTATTGCGACAAAGCGCATGCGCTTGGCATGACTGTTCTCTTCGACTATGTACCCCATGGCCCCGCTCCCGATTTTCCGGTTGCAAAGGATAATCCGGAATGGCCCAGTAAGCGGCGGGACGGCTCCCTGCAGGACGAATGGGAGTGTGTATCCATGGATTACAATCACCCCGGGTATCAGGAATATACCGCCGCGCTTGTGCACGACCATGTGAAACGCTTCGGCGTGGACGGCGCCCGCATCGACTGCGCCATGGGAGGGCTCTCCAACTGGCGCCCCTACGGAAATAACCGTCCCAGCGGCAACAGCGTGCTGGCAGGCGTCCATATCACGGAGGCCATTCGCAACGGCTTTTTGCGCGGCGGCAAGCCTTCCTTTATCCTGCCGGAAAACTTTAACCCCCTTCCCAATTATTACCATTGCACGGACATTTTTTACGGCATGAACCTGTACCGCGCTTTTGTAGAGTTAGAGCCGCTTCTGCAGACCGCGCCCGCCTCCTATGCGGCGCAGCTTACCGATTTCCTTGAACGGGAGGCACTTATTACCCCCGCCGCCTACCGCAAGCTGCGCTTCCTTGGCAACCACGACACCGTGTCCTGGGTATGGCAGTCCAAAAGAGCTGTTGACTGCTACGGCACCGGCGGCGCCAAAGCGTTGTTTGCCCTGATTTCCTTTATCGACGGCGTGCCCATGCTTTATCAGGGAGACGAGGACCCCTCCCTCTACGGCGGAAGCGGGGAAAATCTGACCGCTTACTTTACCGCGCTTTTTAGGCATCGCAAGCAGCATCTGCCTGCAGGCTCCAACACGACGACCTACCTGCATACCGGCACGCCTCTGATGGCGTTTATACGGGAGCCCGGCACAGACGATTCTGTTTCTGCCGCCTATGACTGCCTTGGAAGCGGACGCGTTTTGGTTCTTATCAACCTTTCTGACAAAGAAGAACAATACCCGCTTCCTGCCGCAGCGCGTTTCCTTGCCGGCAGCAGCGACACAACAGAATTATCCGCGGTAGCGCCTTATGGCTATAAGCTGTTTTCCATAACGGAGGAATTATGAATACACAATTACACAAAAAAATAATCCTTTCTATCTGTATCCTTTTTCTTTTGGCAGGCGCAGCCGCCCTTACAGGCTGCGCAGACTCTTTTAGCAAAAAAGGCTTTCAGAAAGACGGGGAAAATCTCGTCTATAGCTCCGACGGGATTTCCGTCGTCATAAACAAAAATACCGGTATGGTAACACAGATATCCGGCGCGGACACCTCCCTCTCTTTGGAGGGAGTTGTCGTAGACGCCGGCTTAGACGAAAAATACCTGTTTGAGCAGCTTGGCTACAAAAGCCTTGACTCTCTTGCAACCTATGAACTGCCTTTGCTGTGGCTGAAACGGAAAGAGCTGCCCGACTACGCCGTGACCTCGATTACGGCGCAGACAGACGGCTTCACCGTCGCTATCGGCATAGAGGACTATACCGTCACCTATCATTACCGCATTAGCAATCAGGCACTTTCCGTGGACGCTTCTCTCTCCACCTCATCTAAAGAGCCGGTGCTGGTAAACGGCGTTGCCTTTTTGGTTCGGGGTATAGAAGGCTACTCCCTTTCGGACACCACCTTTGAATTTCCGGGAAGCACACCGGACGGCAGAATTCCCTTCTCCGACTCCTCTCACTACAGGGCGACGGTTTCCGACTATTCCGCACCCGTCGTGCAGATTGCAGACGCCTCCCACTACCACAATATTCTTTTTGTCAACGAAGTCGAGAAATGGACCTCCGGATGCTATTTTGACGAAGCCGAACGCCCCTGCGCGGCTTTTCTGTCCGCCGCCGAAGGGTATATCAGTGCCGATTCCCCAATGGAAATCGGTACGCTCTACCTGCCCCTGCCAAAGACAGGCGAGGATGCCTACGCATCCGTTTCCGGCTTCTGGTCGGCGCTCGGCTACCATACGCCCGAAAATTCTGCCGCAGATACGCTTTCTGCGGTCTATTCCGGACACCCCTACGGCACTATGGACACAGGCTATTTCAACCAGCTTACGCTGGGCGAATATGCGCAGAGCCTGCAGGATATTGCGGATATGGGCTTTTCCGCCGTATGGCTTCTGCCGGTTTTCCAGCATACGGGGGATAATGTCTATGAACCCATCGACCAAGGACTTATCGACGCACGCTACGGCGGTTTGGAGGAAGCGCGCGCTTACATAGAAGAGGCGCACGCACAAAATATCAAGGTACTCTTTGACTTTGTTCCCCATGGTCCCCGCCCTGTCTATCCCTTTGCCAAAGAGCATGAAGACTGGGTCAGCAAGGACCAGAATGGCAATAACCGAATAGAATGGGAGTGTGTTTCCTTCGACTACAACCATCCTGAATACTACGACTATACGATAGATTTGGCAAAATATTATGCCGAAACCATCGACTTGGACGGCGCGCGCATAGACTGCTCCATGGGCGGGCTTCCCAACTATTTTTCCGCTGCCGGACTGCGCGCTTCCGCCTCCGGCCTGCAGGGAGGCGTCAACATTGTAAAAGCAATCCGCGAGGGCTTTGCGGCAGGCGGAAAAACCCCTCTGCTTTTACCTGAAAACTTTCATCCAAGTCCTGCCTATGCGTCCTGCACGGATGTTTTTTATGATATGCCCCTCTACCGCTGTATGTACAGCCTGAACCACGCAGGACTCTCTGATGCGGAGTACGTGAGCCGCCTCGCCCATTTTCTTTCCGTCGAGCAGGCGGTCTCCGTTGCCGGACAAAAAAAGCTTCGTTTTCTGGGCAACCACGACACCGTCACATGGACTTTTGACGCAGAGCGCGCTCAGACCTTGTACGGCACCGGGCGGGCAAAGGCGCTGTGGATGGCAATCGGCTGGATAGACGGTGTGCTCTATATTTATCAGGGGGACGAAGACCCTGCCGCCTACCATCTGGAGGGAGAAAATCTAACGGACTTTTTTACGCAGCTTCTCTCCGCCAAGGAGAGCTTTCTGCCGCAGGACTATGCCACCCGCTATCTTGACACACAGACGCCGGTATTCGCCTTCTACCGTTATGATACGGAAAGCGGCGATGCGCGCCTTGTCCTGATAAACCTCTCTGATACGACACAGTCCTACTCCCTTTCAGAAGGAGAAGACAGCGTGCTTGCCGCCATCGGGGACTATTCTCTTGCAGACGGCGCCTTGTCCCTCTCCCCTTACGCAGGCGTTATCCTGCAGGCGGAAGTGACGCCATAGCGGGAAGACAAAAGCAAATAGACAAGAACAGGCTTTTGACACCCGAATCTTAAAAAACAGCGTGAATGCAAAAATGCTTTCACGCTGTTTTTCTGTTCCGTTATGGAAACGTTCCCTTGTTTAAGTATAAGTTTTCTCCCATTTCCCTACCAGATACCGCCACAGGCTCAAAATCCCCGTCACCATCCAGGTAAGCCCGCTGCACAAAAAGCAGCCCCACATGCCAATCTGCGGCGCCCTTGTCAGCGGATAGGCAAACCCAATCCGGCAGCACAGCTCCACGATACCGTTCAGAGCCGAGTATACCGTATCCCCTGCTCCGTTTAGCGTTCCTCTTACCACATAAATCAGCCCAAGGAAAGCATAGAACCAGCTTGTAATCTGCAATGCCCTTGCGCCAATTCCGATGACGCTTTCATCCGATACAAATAATCCCAGAATCTGCCTTCCAAAAAGCTGCATGACAACCAGCATAGCGGCGCTTACAGCGACAATAAACAGGCAGCCCGTACGAAAGCCTTTCCGCACCCTGTCGTATTTTCGGGCGCCGACATTCTGTCCTGTAAATGCCGTGAGCGCGCTGCTTAGAGAGGTAAATGGCTGCTGCACAAGCTGCTCGATTTTGGAAACTGCAGTATTTGCCGTCACCAGCGTCTCGCCAAAGCCGTTTACCACCCTCTGAAGTACATTGCAGGACAAGGCAATCAGCGCATTTTGTCCGGCAATCGGAAGCCCAAGCTGAAGCGTCTTTACCATCAGCTCCCTATCCGGCTTTCCCACGCCCGCCCGTATCCGAAACCACGGAATGCTGCGGTAGGCGTGCCAAAAGCTCACCACCACCGCCAGAAGCTGTGCCGCAACCGTGGCAAGCGCCACGCCTGCCACTCCCATCTGAAAACACAGCACCATAACCAAATCCAGCGCCACATTGCACACACAGGAAAAAATCATGATAAACACAGGCGTTTTAGAATCTCCAAAGGAGCGCATAATGGAAAATAACCCGCTGTAGAGCAGGGAAGCAATGCTGCCGAAGGCAGTCACGCGCAGGTACGTTACCGCATGGGGAAACACAGCCTTTGGCGTATCCATCAGCTTCAGTATCGCCTCCGTCCCCACGCCGCCGATTAACGTAATCAGAAGCGCAGCTAAGGCAAGCACGTAAAAGCTGTTATAGATTGCCCTGCCCAGCCGCTCTTCCTCCCCTGCTCCATACAGCATGGAAA
>WSLY01000013.1:29860-65500 GCA_013316825.1 Lachnospiraceae bacterium
CCCACTCCCACCGACATACCGAAGCCGATAGAAAAAATCAGGTAATGAATGGAGCCCGTACAGCCGATTCCGCCAAGCTCATTGCTTCCTACAAATTTACCCACCACGATGGAATCGACCAGATTATATACCTGCTGAAAAATATTGCCCAAAAGCATGGGAACCGTAAAGGCAAGCAGCAGTCTTGCCGGACTCCCCTCCGTCATGTCCAATGTGCCGTTCTTTGTTTTTGTTTCCTCTGCCGGCTGCATGTTTTTTCTCCTTCTGTTTCCTAATACATAGTCCGCGACGCTATTTCCCTCTGCACATCCGGCGCCAGCGTTACAAAACGTGCGGAAAATCCGCCTACCCGCACCATAATATGCCCGTATGCCTCAGGTCTTTCCATGGCATTCTGCAAATCGCCCCGTCCCAGCACATTAATCATCGCCTGCTGTCCGCCGCACTTAAAATACGTGCGCAGAACCTGCGACGCCGCCTCACCGCCTCCGTCAAAAAACTCCTTGGAGAAGGTCATATTCTGCACGGCGCCTGCATGAATGTCGGTGCGCAGCTTCGTCAGCGAATTGAGCATGGCTGTCACGCCGTTTACATCAGTGCCGCCGGCAGGGTTGTTACCGTTTGCCATCGGCTCGCCTGCACGCCTGCCATCCGCAGATGCCCCTGTAAAACGCCCCAAAATCGTGTTTGCTTCATTGTTGATAATCACGACCATATAGGAATGCAGACCTGCCATGTCCTTTAACCCGCGCACGGTTTCACACACGAATTCATGGAAGTCTGCGGCAAAGCTGTCCACCTCCTCCAAATCATTTCCATATTTGGCTGCATCCAAAAGCAGTCTGCGCACGTCCTCGTACCCGGCAAAATCTGCCTTTAACGCGGCAAGCAGCGTTTCCCGCTTAATCCACTTTTTGTCATAAACCAAGTCCTTTATGGCATACAGGCTGTTTGCCGTATTGGTATTGCCATAGGTCTCCAGCGTGCCGCCCAGATAACGGACACCGCCTGAGAGCAGCGCCTTGTTGCGCTCCATACAGTCCTTCATCAACATGCTGATATACAAAAATGCGCCCTTCTCCCCGCATTTGTCGTATTCCAGCCGCTCCTGACGCGCCAGTATTTCAAAATAATAGACAAGCTGCTTTTTATACGCCTCATACAGCTCCTCAAAGCTGTCAAAGTCCGTCAGGCTGCCCAGTTTCAGCCCCAGCTCCTTGTTCTCCCTGATGTCCCAGCCGTTAAAAAGCGTTGCCTCCAGCGCCTTCAGCAAATTGATAATCCCATTGGGAGAGCCGATGCTTGTTTTGTTCAGCACATATTCCCCGCATCCAAAGAACACATAATCCTCCGCCTCCTGTTCTGATACGCCGAATGCCTTTTGCACCGAGGGGATATTGACGTCGTCATTGTAGAGCATGGGATAAATTTTACCTTCCCCGATTACCTCCAGCGCTTTTTGCCAGAGCGCAGGATTCTGTCCCTCATAAAAACGCAGCGACAACTGCGGCTCCGCCTCCGCCACAATGCGGGATGCCTCCATCGCCAGCATTGCAAAATCGTCTGCGGCAGGCTCATTGTGCCTGCCCCGCCCGCCTATGATAATCCTGCCGTGGAAAACGGTCTTTCTTGCATCCACCAGCCTCCACAAATCGCACAGATAACAAAGCGCTTCCTCCCGCGTCAGGCGTCCCGCCTGCAAATCCCGCTCCAGATAATCGCCCAGATAATCGTCCATTCTGCCATAATTTAATACGCCGCTTATCAGGCTGTAAAGCCATGCAAGCTGCAGCGCTTCCAAAAAGGTTTCCGGCGCTTTTCCTGCCGCCGCCTTGAGCGCTTTTGACAGCGCAGTTTTTCGCTGTCCCGCCGCCTGCTCCCCGTACCGCATACATACGTCCGACAACGCATTTAGCGCAATCCGGCAAGCCTCGTAAAGCGCTGTGCCCTCGCCCCTTTCCGCCGCCTTTTTCTCATAATGGGCAATTTCCTGCCGCATACCGTCAAGCCCCAAGGAAAGCAGCTTATCATAGTCCATATACGCGCCCACCACCCGATATAAGGGAAATGCAATCTGAGAATGCTCCCAATAAATATCCTCCGGCATGGCGCGCTTTATCTCCTCCGGATACGACTGTCTGATTTGATATCTGGTTTCCTGTGTCCGCCAGTATGCAAGCAGCTCCTTTACCTCCTCAACCTGCTCCTCTGTGGCGCCCTCCGCCTGCAGCGCCTCCATCGCGCGGACCTCATCATAAAAATAGCCGACGCTTCTGCCTAAAAGAGGCTCGTTGGAAAAGCCCACCGGCAGCACGCGCATCCTGCCTGCTACGCATTCCTCCTGTCTCAACGGCAGAAAAGCATAGCGGCTCATCACCTCCACGCACCGCGCTTCCCGTATGGCTGCGCTTTCTTCCTGATTTTCCTTGTAAACCTTTGTAAATTCTGTCACATATTCATAAAATGTCATGTTTTTTCCTTTCTGCGCTTCTCTGCCCCTCATTGACAAGCCGCCGATATTATATTATGATTGATACGTAAACGTTTACTCATTGTCCGGCATACACCGGACAGACACACAAACAAAGGGGGTATCTCCATGGGGATGCTGTTTGATATCCAACGCTGCTGTTACCATGACGGTCCCGGCATTCGGACTACGGTTTTTTTTAAAGGCTGCCAACTAAGCTGCGCGTGGTGCCACAATCCGGAATCCCTTTCTATGGCGCCTCAGCTTTCCTATACTGACAGGCTCTGCACACACTGCGGCAGATGTGCCGAAATCTGTCCTGAGAAAGTACATCAGGTGACCCAAACAACGCATACCGTTGATTTTTCCTCCTGCCTTTCCTGCGGCAGATGCAGCGCCGTCTGTCCCGCAAAAGCCCTAAAGATATTTGGCTTTACAATGTCCGCCGGCGAAGTTATGCATACCGTGCGAAAGGATAAGGCGTACTATGCCGCCAGCGGCGGCGGCATTACCGTCTCAGGCGGGGAACCCACCCTGCAGCCGGATTTTTTGGAAGAGCTTCTCCGTCTCGCAAAAGCGGAAGACATCCACACCTGCTTAGAAACCAACGGCTATATCCCCAAAGCAATACTGTCCCGTCTGCTTCCCCTGACAGACCTCTTCCTGCTCGACTATAAAATCACCGACAAAGAGGACTTGTTTTCTTACACCCATGCCGGCGGAACGCTCTGGGAAGATACCCTGCGGCGGCTGAACGACAACAAAAAACCGGTATGGCTGCGGCTCCCCATTATCCCCCGCATCAATGATACCAAAGAGCATATCGCCGGCGCTATCCGCATAAAGCGGCTTTTTCCCTGCATCACCAAAGTTGAAATCATGCCCTACCACTCCATCGGCGCTGCCAAATGGGAACAGCTTGGCATGTGCTATTCTTTAAAAACGCTGCCTGATGCCACCAAAGAACAGCAGGCGCGTTGGAATGCGTGGCTGCATGACCTTCTGCAGTAAAAGCGGGTGTGTTTACAGCACCTTACCGCATTCTTCTTTTTTCAGACAAGGCGCCGGCCTCTCTTTGTCCGAAACCTGTCTGTTTTCCGTATAAGGAAACCCCTCTTCGTCCCAGTACAGCTTTTCCATGCAAAGGACTCTCTTCGTGCCGCCGTCCGCCAAAAACATATGCTGTCTGTCCACCGCATGAAGCACCAGCCATATCTCGCCGGTATCGTCCGTAAAAAAGCTGCCGTTACCCGGTCCGATAAAGCGCCCCCTTCCATCCTCTGACCTGCCCACTACCAGAAGCGCTTTCTGGTCCTTGTTCTCCTCCGTCACCGGCCGTCCTTCCCTATCCAGATATGGTCCCTGCAAATGCCTGCTTCTGGCACATACCAAATGATAGGAGGTCGCCTCTCCATCCGTACAGGTTCCAAGAGAACCCAGCAGATAGTAATATCCGCCGTGCGGTATCACGCACACCCCCTCGTACCCGGGCGCTATCAGGACGGCGCCGCCGCACAAGGAAAGCCCGTCCTCTGACAAGGGAAAGAGACAAGTTCCCTGCTCGTAATTGCCGCAGACCAGATACCATCCGCCCTCCTCATCCTTTACAGGATAAGGGTCGATTGCCCAAATTCCCAGCGCATCCTCAGGCGCTATCAAGAATCCGGCATCCGTGAAGGGTCCTTTGGGCGACGCCGCCCATGCACATCCGATGCGGGGTTTTTCCTCCCCGTCCATCAGCGTATAATACAGCACATAGCGCTCCTTGATTTTTGCAATCTCGCACGCCCACAGCCTCTTTCCGCCCTTCCATGACGGGCAGGCGTTGAATACGCTGCCCTCTAAGCGCCAATGCACCATGTCGGGAGAGCTTAATATGGGAATCTCTAAGACCTTTCCATCCTCCCACAAATCCGGCGTCCCGTAGCAATACATGCTTCCGTCTTCTCCGCGCAAAACGGAGGGGTCAGGAAAAGATTCCTTCCATAAGGGATTTTGGTAAAGCATATATGCGCTCCTTTCTTTCCTCTTTATATTTTCGGGCAGGACTTTTGACACCCTAATCATCGTAGGTGACTGCGAAACTCTCATTTTCTAGTACCGAATTGTGTAACTTGTATATTCTATAAGCAGACCCTTGATTGCCGTTGGTGTCAAAGTCATGCGGGCATGACTTGCGCCATACTTTGGCAGCTTACGTACCACTACGGTAATCTTGGAGGGAGAGCGCGTCTGCGTTAGATTGTCCGCTATTCTTCCTTCCACTTTTTCCATCCGTAAATCCCTGCTCCTATCACTCCGTTTTCCTGATTTGCATTGGAATACAGAAACCTTAAGTTTTCCGCCGGATAAGGCTTGCGGGTGTGTTTATGGATATTTTCCTTTAAAAGATGCAGCGGAAAATCCCGCATCTGCAGCAGTCCGCCGCCTAAAATCACATAGTCGGGATCTAAAATATTAATCTCCGTCGCCACGGGTACCGCCATTGCTTCCACCTGCTTTTTCAGTTCCGGCATGTTTCGATGCCTCGCATAGATTTCTTTGATTTTTGTATCCTGAAACCGTACGGCGCACAGCTCCTCCAAGGCTTTGCCGCCGCCTATGGGCTCGATACAGCCTGTATTGCCGCAGCCGCAGGGCACGTCGGCATATAGCTGCGGGATATGTCCAAGCTCACCTGCTACCCCGTTGCGTCCGCAAAGCAGGTCGCCGCCCATATAAATACTGTTCCCGATTCCGGTTCCAAAATAAATTCCAATGACCGTGGACTCTTCCTCCAGCTGAAAGCAATAAAGGTCATAAAGTAAAAGAAGGTTGACGTCCCTTTCCAGATAGACCGGCACCTGCAGGCTTTTTTCTAAAATATCCGCAACCTCCACATTGTCCATGCCCTCGATATTCGGTGTGGAAAGCAGCTTCCGCCTTGTGCGGTCCACTGTGGAGGGAAAACCCAAAGCCGCTGCCTTTATCAGAAAATGTTCCTTATGTATCTTCCTGTACTGGGCAAGCTTTTCTGACAGCCCTTCCATAAACCCGTGCTCCGCCAGCGCCTCCGTGCTCCATATCTGCTGCGCGTACACCTCGTATGCCCTGTCCACCAGCCCTATTCTGCAATTGGTTCCTCCGATATCCAAACATAAGATAACTTCTCTTTGCATTGCTTTCGTCTCCTTGGTTAAACGTTTTCTCAACCCTGCAAAAGAAAGAGGTGCCGCCACCTCCTTCTGTCTCCTATTCCGTTGTTCCTCTCGTCGATTCCCGCGGCACCAGATACACCGGCACCTTTACAATATTCTGCTCCACCTTATCCTGCCGCATAATCTTTAAAAGCTGTTCCACAACCCGCGCCCCCATCTCGTCCACCTGCTGATGTATTGTCGTGATGGGAACCCCGTTGAAGGCGGTAATGGAAATATCGTCATACCCGGCAAGCTTCACATCCTCCGGTATCCGGATACCCCGCTCCGTCAGAGCCTTGTAGCAGCCGACAGCCAGCCAGTCCGATGTGGCAAAAATGCCGTCATAGGCAAATTCACCTGCCTCCAGCATACGCATCATTTCCTCATAAGCCGCCGCATAATGAAGCTGATCCAAATACACCACATGGATATCGTCCGCCTCCATCCCAGCTTCTAAAAGCGCTTTCACGTACCCTTCAAAACGATCCGCATAGCCGGATATCTTCTTGCGGCTTGTGAGGAGCAGGATATTCTTGCAGCCGCAGTCCAAAAGCTCCTTAGTCGCCAGATACCCGCCCTGTACATTGTCACTCTCCACCGTACAATAGTTTCCAAGCGCCTTGTCGGGAACGCGATCAATAAAAACAGTCGGCAAATCCCTGATGACATCCTGCATATCGGATATGCCCCCCGCTATGTAAATCAAGCTGCACACATTCTGCATTGCCATCATGTGTACCCGCTTACGCTCCTTGTCCTCATCCTCGTCCGTATTGCACAAAAACGTTTCATAGCCCTCTTGAAAGAGATTTTTCTCAATCTCATATACCAGCTTCATAAAAAACTCGTTGGTGATATCCGGTACGACAATCCCCACGTTTTTCATCTTCTGGGTGCGAAGCCCCTTTGCCACCAGATTGGGCACATAATTATTTTTTTTGATAATATCCATAACACGCTTCTCTGTCTCCTGAGAATAGCGCCCGTTTTTGTTGATGATTCTTGAAACCGTCGCGATGGAAACTCCCGCCTGACTTGATATATCCTTGATAGATATACTGTTTTTCATTTCCGCCCCGCCTTTGCAAAAGTCCTTTTATTTATTATATCGTTATATCGCAGTAAAATCAAGGCTTTCTGTACTTTTTAAACGCAATTTTCATATACTTCCCAAATAATATCGCGTTCCCTTGCAGTAAGCCGGTAAGACGGATTGCGCAGTCTTTCGTACAAATAAACAGCCGCCGCTTTCCTGTCTATTTTTGCCGGAGAAGCCTGTGCAAATTCCCTGAAATTATCCACGGTAATCTTTCTGACAGCTTCCTCTGGCAGACAAATTCCCTGCACCTGCTTATCCCATGCGGCAAATCTTTCTCCACTCTCTAAAAAGCTCTGCTCCATGCGGTTTACCACTTCCATATTGCGTGCCTCCTCCAGACTGCACGCATTGCAGTTATCCGTACCAAACTGTATCCGGTCCTGATATTTTAGGAAAAAATCTCTAAAGAGCGCCGGTCTCTCCGTAAAAGAAAAATACATCTCCGTACCCGCCGTAATATCCAGCCTGATATTGGGGAAACGTTCCATCAGCCCGCACAGCCGTTCATACTCATCTGCCAAAAACAAGAAATGTGCAAAGCACACCTTCAGCTTCGGGTACTTTTCCGCCATATCGACGGTTTCCGCAAGAATCTGCTCATAGGATGGATAACTGCCATCTCCATAATAGTACCCGCTTGCCGCCGCCCACTCCGGAATCTTTTCCGCCTGCCAGAACGACTTCGGGTCATTCACATGAACCAGCAGCGGCATCTGCAGCCTGCAAAGCGTCCGGTACAGGCTCTCATAGCGGACATCATTCTGCGCATATCCGAGCTTTTTCCGCTCGGTAGGCTTGTTTTCAATCATTTTAATACCGTCTAATCCTATTTGGTGCAGACGCTCCGCTTCTTTTCCAAAATCATAGGCAAAGCGGTAATGCAGACCGCCAAATGCATAATGTGACGGCGATAGAAGTTTGAAATAGATGGCAAGGGCGTTCTGCGCCGCGTCACCCATTCCCTCCACGCTCAAAAAAGCCGACTGCGTATAACCCAGCGCCGCCTGCCTTGCCGCCAGTGCTTCCGTCTCCCTGATGCCGCCTTCTATCACATGTATATGCCCGTCAATCCACTCTCTTTTCGCTCGCTTTTCCATTTCCGGCATGTCTTATTCCTTTCCGGCGGCAGCAGACGGATACTCCTTGCACAAAAGGCGGTAAGGCTCTGTATCCTCCTCTATCCGGGGAAACCGCCCCGGCGCCTCTAAAAAGCAGTTGTCCGTATCGTCATCGTTACACATGCTGACCTCGCCCACAATCACGTCTCCGCTTCCCTTTTTTCCCCAAAAGGCATGATACAGCCGTTGGGTATAGGTGACGCTCTGCCCGGGAGAAAGTGCTAAGATGCTGCCCGCCGGAAGCGTAAGCTTTACGCCGTCAGACACAATTTCCACATCCCTTGCCGTATCCGGCTTTCCATCCTCTGTGGCATGATAAAGCTGCATTTCCAGAATGCCGCCGCCCCTGTTTATAATATCCTCCATCTTGTACCAATGAAAATGCATGGGCGTGACCTGCCCCTCCCGCGCCACAAGCAGCTTTTCCGCGTAGGGCTTTGGGTACAGCGCCGCATTGCCCTGATTGCCGTTGCGCAGAGTCAATGCGGTAAGCCCGATTTTGTCAAAGTCACCGCACCCAAAATCCGTAATGTCCCAACCCAGCCGATTGTCCCTGATTTCCTGACATTCCTCTCCCTTTTGCGCCCACTCCTCCTTCGTCCATCCAAAGAAGGGCGGCAGTAAAATCTGATGCGCTTTTAACAACGCCTCTGTCTCTCTTATGATTTGGTTGATTCGTGAACGTTTCAATTCTTTCCCTCCTTTTTCCTGACAAGCAGGCTCTGTATCTCAAAGGCGTGAAAACAAATTTCCGCGCCGTCCGCCGTTCTGACAAAATCCGTCCGCCCTTCCCCCGACATATCCGCGTATGCTTCCATAGGTTCCTCTAACAGGTTGACAAGCCCTTCTGCCGTAAAGCCGTGCAGCCTAAGGCGCAGCCTTGTGCTGCCTCCCTTCGCTTCATAAAAACGCAGAATATAACCGTTTCCATCCTCCGCTGCTTTTACCGTCTCCAATACCACGCCGCAATCCTCTATCTCCAGAAAAGCAGGCATTTTTCCCTTGATCCCGTCTGCGCTTTCCCGCCTTCCTGAGACTTTGCTGCACAAAAGCGGTCCGTTCAGGCAATCGCTTTCTCTGATAACGCCGCCCTCCCACACGCCGCCTCCGTGGGGATAAACGGCATACGTAAAGCTGTGCCACCCGCAGTCGCCTTTTTCGCAGGGACAGTTCTGGCTTCTCAAAAGGCACAAATCTAAATTGTTGTCCCATATCTTGTAGCCGTATTTGCTGTCGGTAAGGAGCGCTAATCCGCCGTTTGCATCTTTTATGTCCACCCAGCCATGGGCACACACTTCAAACTTTGCCTCATCCCAGCTCGTATTGCGGTGCGTCGGTCTTTCTATGTGTCCAAACTGAATGCCGCATTCCGCTTTATCCGTCACCGCTTCCACAGGCCACGCCGTCCGAAGCATGGCATACTCCTCCTGCCAGTCCACACCGGTTTCAAAATCAATCCTTGCAGAAAAGGCGGAGAGCACGGCAGTCTGTGTAATCCGCGATTTTTTTCCGATTTCATAGGTAAAATGCAGCTTCTGGCACATTCCTTCCACCGTCTTATGGCAGCTTAAAAGCCGCGCCGGTTCAGGATCGCTCTTAAGATATGACTTGTTAATATCCCAGTGGGTCAGTTCATCCGGATACAAATTCAGGCAGTTGCCCTCCTGTCCCTTTGGCAGAAGCTCCCTATCGTTTTGCTTGTCAAACAGGCTCACCACCGTTCCTCTGTCAGAAAATTGTGCCCGCACCCATTCATTTTCCAGTACATTGTCGTCTGCACTCTGCACCGAAAACGCTGATGCCTCCGCCCAGTCTATCACTTTGATTTCCATAGGCTTTAGGGTGACTGCCATTTCCCTTCCATCCCGTTCCATCCGCTCCGTCCGCGTAAAAGAAACCGGATTGATAACAAGAAGAGGCTCTTTTTCTCCCTGCACCATCATGCTTCCCAGCGCTTCCTGCGCCTTTTTTAACAGCTCCTCTGCCTCGAAATAAAGACGGGCATACCGCGCCTGCGTCTCCTCATACACCCTCTTGATTGCAGACCCGGGCAGACAGTCATGAAATTGATAGAGCAAAACCTCCTGCCAGCACGCTTTCAGCCAGCACGCAGGATAGGGAAGCCCGCAGATGCTTTCCGCCAGCACCGATACAAGCTCCAAATCATGCAACAGCACTTCCAGTCTTTTGTTCCATTTCTTCTGCGCCGCCATGGAAGTGTAAGTACCCTGATGCCGCTCAAAATACAGCTCTCCCCGCCAGCTTCTGTAACGGTCCGCATTCTCTGCAATCCTGTCAAAGAAATCTACCACAAAGGCATCCTGAAAGGGCGGACAGCCCTTTAAGGAACGCATCCGTTTCCTTCTCTCCATATGCTCATAGCCGGGACCGCCGCCGCCGTCCCCCAATCCGTAGAGCATAAGCCCTTCGGGACAGACGTCCTTGTCCGTATTGTGGTATTCTCCGTAGATTGCCATCTGGGGAACTGCCGCGCTGGTATAGCTGTTTTCCGGCAGCATATGGGTCAGCACTCTGCTGCCATCCAATCCGTACCACCAGAAGGTATACCGCGGAAACCGGTTCGTATCGTTCATGGAAAGCTTATTCGTTGTAAAATAGGGCACGCCGCTCTTGACAAAAAGCTGCGGCAGCGCCGCACTGTAGCCAAACACATCCGGCAGAAACCCTACTCTCATATCAAACCCAAACTCTTCCCTGAAAAAACGCTTTCCGTACAAAAGCTGTCTTACCAAGGACTCGCCAGACGGCAGATTGGTATCGCATTCCACAAAAAATGCGCCCACCACCTCCAGCCGCTTTTCCTTGATGCGCTTTTGCATTCTTTGATACAGCGCAGGATATTTTTCTTTCACCCACATATAAACAGGCGCCTGGCTCAAGGTAAATTTGTATTCGGGAAACCGATCCATCAATTTCATGACTGTGGAAAGTGTTCTTGCGCATTTGCGGTAGGTCTCCCGCTCAGGCCACAAAAATAAAAGGTCTAAATGAGAATGTCCAATGGCAGAATAAGTCATGGAGGGCGACTCATTTTTGCGGGAAAGAATTTCCTGCAAAATAGAACGCACCTTTAACAGAGCGTCGGAGGGTATCGCAATCTGGCATTTTTTTGTATGGTCCGTTTCCAAATCCGGCAGTATGGAAAGCTGCTCTCCTGCCTCGGCATAGGCATCCCTGCCCTTCATCAGCGCTTCCGTTCCCATGCCCGCCTGTAAAGTACCGTCCTCCTGTACTTCCCCCAGCGCTTCCTGCAGCACCAAAGCTGCCTCCTCTAATATCCCGCCCACTTCCTCTCCGTAGGCGTCGCCGTTTTCACATAGACCCACAAAAAGGCTCTGGCAGACCACCCAGTCGTAGAAAGCGTCTCTGCACAAATCGTCCACAAGGGCTATACATGCCTCTTTTACGCGTCCGTTGTTCTTGTACTGTCCTTCCACATCACAGCAGGTAAAGTCAATCCAGCAGTCCACCACGCCGTCCTTTGCGCAGTCTTCCATCTCAATGGTTCTCTTGCCCCAGAGTCCCAGCGGAAATTCGTTGCGGGAGGTGGCGCTGGTAAGTCCCTGCACAGGATTGCCGTCCTTATCCACCAAAAGCCCCTCCGCGGACACATCGATAAGCACTGCCGCATGGCTTTCCCATGCTTCCTTTGGCACCCTGCCGGTAAAATGAAACCAGCCGCAGTCAAACAGATCGCCCCAATGGTCGCCGGGCTTTGGCGCCATATGCCTGCCGCTTTCTCTTTCCGAAAATGCTGCCGGTTCCTCTGTTATATAAGCTTCTATTGCCAAATCCGCAATCACATGGTATACGCCGTATTCCAGCTTTTCCCGATACGCCGTAAAGCGCTGCTCCTGTTCGCGAAATTTCTCCATGACGCTTATTCCTCCGCCTTACAAAGCTTTGCCTGTTCTACCTCATGCTTATAAGGTATGGAAGGCGCCGCGCCTTTTTGGGATACCGCCAGCGCACTGGCGCGTGCCGCCATATCCAGCGCGCGGGCAGGATCCTTCGTCTCTGCCAGTGTACTCATAAAATATCCGGTAAAGGTGTCTCCCGCTGCCGTGGTATCCACCGTATTTACCTTGTAGATTCCCTGTTTGATACGCTGTGCGCCTTTTGCGTAGACGCTGCCCCGCCCGCCAAGAGTCAGTACAAACTCTGCATCGGGATATTTTTGTGTCAGCGCATCCAGTATGCCGTCCTCTTCGCTCCTGCCGGAAAGCTCCGTCCCCTCAATTTCATTGAGCAGGAAAACAGACACCTTCTCAAGAGGCAGCGCGCGTATGCTTTCGTTCATGGGAGAAGGATTCAGCACAATGGAAAGTCCCGCCGCATACGCCTTTTCCATAATTTCTCCTATCCTGCTAATCTCATTCTGGAGTATCAGGTAGTCGCCCGTCCCAAAATCCGCAAGCACACTGTCAATTTGTTCGGACGTCACGGCGCCGTTGGCTCCCGTATACAGGATAATCGAATTTTCTCCCGTCCTGTCCACCTGTATCACGGCATGTCCCGTCACCTCTTCTACCGTCCGCACATACCTTGTGTCCACACCCGCCTCACGCAGAGCCTGTATCAGGGGCGCGCCGTCCGCGCCGATATTGCCTGCGTGGAAAACCGAAGCACCGGCCTTGGCAATGGCAATGGACTGGTTGAGCCCCTTGCCGCCCGCAAACTTATCAAGCCGCGACGCAGCAAAGGTCTCCCCCTTGCGGATAAAGTGCTCCATCTGATAAACCATATCTAAATTCAGTGAACCAAAATTCAAAAAACGCATATCCGCTCCTTTGTCCTGTTTCTCTTTACTCAGCCGTATTTACAAACACGGAAAGGTACGCGCTCACCCAGCCGCCCTCTGTGGTGGAAGGACAGTAGAAATACAGAACGTCGCCCTCGCTCATCGCCGCGTCGAAGCTGTATTCATTGGGCAGGGACGTAAATTCCGCTATCTCAAACTCGGACACTGTCTCTCCGTTCAACACCGCATAAAATTTTTCCGCGCTCTGGCTGCAGGGATTGAACGCATAGCCGCTGAATGTAAAGGTTCCATCCGCCGGCGCCTTGAATCCCAGCGCCATCATGGTCGCGCCGCTGCCCGGTGTGTTCATCTCCAGATATTCACCCTCCAGATAACCCACCGTGCCGATGCCCGTACCGTCCTCTGAAAACCATTCGTCGGCATCGTAATCCGTATCCCTGTACTCTACGGCAGGAACAAAGTCTGCGCCGTCCGTGGTAGAAGCATACAGCCATACGCCGTTTGCGCCCTCTGCATTTTCCTTATCAAACTCCTGATAAGCATTGTAAACCGCTTCCTTTGTAAAATCAGGCTCCACGCCCTTTACTTCCCTTTCTTCCACCTCGGGAACCGTATACACGGAATCATCCACGGGCTCATATACCATGGTACAACCGATATACGCGCTCACCCAGCTGCTGTCGGTGGAATTACAGTAGATATAGAGCTTCTCGCCCTTTTCCATCTGCACGTCGGTAGGCGTCACATATGCGTAATTGTCCACGATTTCCGTCATATCCACGGAAAGCACCACCGTGCCGTCCTGCTTTTTAAAGGTAAACACATCGCAAGGCTGCCCCCACGGATTCCACACCTTAGCGGTAATCACGTACTTGCCCGCTGCCGGCGCCTCAAACGCCAGAACACCCATCTGATTGGAGAAGTCTTTGGAAACGCCGTCCGTATTTAACTCCAGAAAACCTTCTACATTGTCATTAAATCCAACGCCTATGTAGCTTCCCTCCCAAGGGTGCCAGCCTTTTACACTTGCATCCGGATATTCGTCATAGCTGCCGCAAGCGTCAAAGGTCTCGCCGTTATCTCCTGAAAAGTAGTACTGCCAAGGTCCGTTCTGTCCCTCTGCGACGTTAAAATCTGCCACGGAATCAAAGGTTGTACCTGCCTCCAGACCGCCTTCGTTCTCCGGCTCTGCCGTAGGCTCCGGTGACGTCGTCTCTTCCTGCGTGGGCTCCGGTGTGTTCCCTGTCGCAGGCTTATCCTGCTCCTTGCCGCAAGCGGCTAACGAACAAACCATAACTGCCGTCATTAATGTTACAAGTAACTTCTTCATAAAATTCCCTCCTTTGTTTGCGTTATCGTTTACTCATGTATAAATACTATCATATAAAGCTGCTTTTTGCAATATGTTTCTCTGTTTTTCCTAATTTTCAAGAAAACGTTTCCACACCATGTCCGGCTGCAGCTCACCGGACAAACCGCCATACATGGTCACGCATATGCCGGACAGAATGGCGCCCAGCTTCAACATATCTGCCGGTGTTTTCTGCATCGCAGCGCCGGTAAGCACGCCTGCCGCAAAGCTGTCTCCTGCCCCGCAGGTATCCACGCACTCTCCTGCCCTGACCGCCGGCTGTTCATAGCTTTTTCCGCCGCAGAGCGCAATGCTTCCCGCCTCCCCCAGCGTCACAATCACATGCTCCACGCCTTGTGCAGCAAGCGCCTTTGCCGCCTGCCATGGGTCTTCCTTCTTTGTCAGACATTTCGCCTCTTCCTCATTTATCTTCAGATAGCGGCATGCTTTTGGCAGGCTTACTTCCTCTTTCGCCAGATCGCCGTAGGACACGTCCAGACTAAGCGCCTTCCCATACCTGACGCAAAGCCTGTCTATGGGATAGTGGCGGCAGTAGCCTAAGTAGGTGTGAACGATATCCGCCTGCCTGATTTCCTCCTCCAAACGTTCTTCGGTCATGAAATCGCCGCCGCTCCCGCCATAGGATGCAAAGCAGCGGTCCTCATACGTACTCAGTACCGCGGAGACCGGCGTTGCCGTCGTCTTTTCCACCCCCGTATCCGCTATCTTTACACCGCTTTTCATCAAGGCTTCTTTTATCAGCCTGCCCGCAAAGTCTTCTCCAATGCCGGATAAAAAACGGACGGGGACGCCCATACGCCCCAATGCAATGGGCGTATTTGCGCCGCCGCCCGCCTTCATTTCAAAATGCCGGCAGTAAATTTCTTCCCCATGCTTTGGCAGGCGTGGCAGCAAGCCAAAAATCATATCACAGCAGCTTTCTGCTATACACAACACCTTTTTCATGGACTTTCCCGCCTTTCTATTTCCACTCTCCAATCCACGGCAGATTATGCGCACAGTAAGCCTCCACCAGCTTGACCGCCAGCCCGTAATCGGCTACCAGCGGATGAATCGTGAGCGCCTCCACCGCCGCTTCCTTTGATTTTTTCCTGACTGCCTCAACCGTCAGCTTTTCATAGCGTTTGATGGTCTTCATCAAAAGCAGGTTGGAGGGGGCAATCTCCTCTCTGGAAAAAGACATGGGCACCGCCCCATCCTTACCGATGGTACAGGTCACCTCCACCACATCATCCTCCGCCATGTCCAAAATCGCGCCGCGGTTTGGCACGCTGACCGCCAAATCAATGTTTCTGCCGTACTGCATACTGTCAATGTAGTTGAATACCACGCCTGCGTAGCCTTCGTAAACTTCCGTGGCGGGCGCTTTTCCTACAAGCGCAGGAATCCCCAGCTCAGACGGTTTCACAGGCTGCGCCGCTTCCTGCTTTTCTCCCAGCTCAAGCTGCATATAGCTGCCCTCCCTGCGCTGCATAAAATCTCTGTAGATACGCAGACATGCTTCCGGCTCTTTTTCTATATCGTGCGCCCGAAGCGCCCCCATCATCTCATGGTTATTTCTGCAGATAAACTCGCCTCTGGATTCCTTTGCCGCAAGCAGATTTTGAAGCGCTCGCTCTTTGTGATAATAATAGTACAGATACCCGTTTGGAATCTCTCCTAAATGCCGCACCAGCTTCCTGTCAAAGTATTGGAACTGGTGGAAGCTTTCCACAAAGCCGTCATGGGAAAGAAGCGCCGGCAGAATATCCTCGCCCAAAAGCTCCACCCTGTTTGCCCACGAGAGATGGTTGAGCCCGTAGACCTTTACCATCAGCTCGCAGGCGTTTACCTGAAGCGCCTCTGCCACGTCGATTTTGATGCCCGTGGCATTATCGCAGATGCCGATAATATTGCCGTATCCGCCATCGTAGAGCGCCTGCGTCACCAGTCCCGAAGGGTTGGTAAAATTAAATACGATTGCATCCGGCGCCGCGTACTTTTCTACCAGCTCCATGTAGGAGAGCATGACGGGAATCGTGCGCACCGCATAGGAAAAGCCCCCTGCGCCGGTGGTCTCCTGTCCGATAAGCCCCAGATTCAGCGCAATCCGCTCATCCTTTGCTCTCGCCTCGTCCTGTCCGACCCGCACGGTAGTCACAATATACTCTGCGCCGCGCACCGCCTCCACCGGATTGTCCGTAAGCGTCACGTTAAGCCCGCTTTTTTCCCTCTGTATCAGGTATCCGGCAATGCCGCCAAAATATGCAAGCTTTTCTGCATCGCTGTCCATGATGCAAAGTTCCCCGATGTCCATCTCTTTATAAAATTTCATCAGCGACTCTACAAAGTAGTAGGTTCTTACACTGCCGCCGCCAATCAACGCCATTTTTTTCATCAGAGAACCAGCCTCCCAATCAGACGCTCCTTAAAGAGCGCTTCCTTCACGTCTACCGCCGCCTGCACCGGCACGCCCTCTCCCCAGTCGCAGTCTATGGTAAGCCCTCTCGTATACTGCCCGCCGGTCTCTACCAAAACCTTCTTTTCCTCAAAAGTCAGTATGTCTTCCCAGAGCAGTACAGACAGCGCCAGCGGGTCATGCAAAATGGGAAGGTAGCCGAAATTTTGTGTAAAAAGCTCCATCATTTCTCCCAGCAGGCTTGTGCGCGGATTGCCTGCCTGACAAATCCGCCCGATGTCCTCTTTTGTAAACCTGCAGCGATTCGTTACCTCCAGCCCTACCATGTGAATTTTTGCACCGCTCTCAAACACAATCCTTGCCGCCTCAGGGTCGCAGACAATATTCCACTCCGGATGCGCCTTATCCAGCTCTCCGCCCATCATCACAATGTTTACCCTGTTCACAATGTCCGGCGCCTTTGCAATCGCAAGCGCCACGTTTGTCAGCGGGCCAATCGCCACAAGCGTCAGCTCCTCGTGCGCCCTCGCCATCTGCACAATAAAGTCGCAGGCGGCAGCACTTTCTTCCTCATCCACAGGCGCCGCCGTCTTGGAGCTGTTTGGGATGCGATTTTCATCCCACCAGCCAATCAGCGGCTTTTCTGCACCGGTGCGGACAGGGATATCCTCCCTGCCGTACACCTTAAGCATATGCTTTGTCACGCCGGCGCGCCATTCGTTTGCCAGATACACATTGGTGATGCCCACAATCTCAAGCTCAGGACTGTTTAGGGCAAGCGCCAGGGCAAGGGCGTCGTCCACATCGCCGCCTATATCCGTATCTATCAGAATTTTCTTTGTTTTTTCCATGCCGCCTCCTTAAAAGGGAATCTCATACTTATCGTAAGGGGTAATCTTTGCCGCAAACAATCCGGAAGGATTTCTGGTGGACTCTAAAAGATTCATCAGGGTGTTGACTACCCCCAGCGTAATCTCGTTTTCGCCCGCCTTTACATACGCGCTGATGTCTGCCACGTAAGGCTTCCACAGGCAGGTTTTCACCGGCTGTCCATTGACCGAAACAAGCAGCACATCCTTTCCGATTTCGGCGGAGAGCATCAGCTTTTTGCCTGCCTGCTCAGGCGTCAGGTTTACCTTCGCGGTATAATAGCCCGTGCCTGAGTAGTAGGGAAGCTTCTTTTTTGTCCAGTCTCCCGCTTCCAGTTCTTTTATCATGGGCACGATAACCTCTTCGCCGTCCCGCTCTTCCACCGCAAAGCTGCCGATGATTTTCAGCAAATCCGTCATGCCGTCGCTCTTCTTCGTCACCGTGAGCTTCACGGCAATCCAGTTGACACCTGCCGTAAAATAGGTATTCATGGGTACGGTGAGGATTTCCGCATCCAGATAGCTGCGCACAGGCGTATCCGTCACTTCTCTTGCATTGACATACAGGGTATAGCCTGTGCCCTTAAAGCCGTCAATCATCAGTTTCAAATCCTCGGGCACCACGTCGGCATGTACCTTCGTCACATACCACAAATCCACGGGATAGGTTTCCTCGTCTCTCTCCACGGGAAGCTGCATCTCCCACGCGCCCATGCGCATGGTAAGCCAGTCGCTGTAGTCCGCCTTTCCGCCGGTAATTGCCGCTATGTCGTCATCCGCTTTTGCATACTGCACCCGCCATGCATCCGTGTTGAGGGAATTGGGCTTATCTATGGCAAAGTCAAAAGGACCATCCAACAAAATTTCTTCCAGCATATCTCCCGCAGGAACCGCAAGCTCCTTCTCCTGCCCGTCTACAGACAATGTCAGGCTGCCGCCAAAAAGCCTGCCATAGCCGCTCACGCTGCCGCTTCCATCTTCCTTCCTTATGATGTTTTCCAACATGATATCGGATTTGACCGCATGTACCGTATCCTGCTCCTCTGCAAAGGAGAAAAGCGCCGAACCAAAGGGCTCCATATGCACGGGAAGATAGGTCCATCCATCCGCTATGCGGTATACCTTGGCACGCTCTATGCCGCCGTCCTCCAGATTCCATACCTCCGGCGTGTGTGCGCCTGCAAAGCCGACGGTAATATCCGCCGCTTCCTCCACGGGATTGACAAGGAAGAACATATCCTTTCCGTCCTTGACGCGATGCAGGTAAAATACCTCCTCGCTGTCAATCTCAATCTCCGGCGTCACGCAGGCACGCATGGTCTTATCCAGCATCGCAAGTCCGCCGCAGTCGTCGTTTGCCTTGTAGCCCAAGCCTGTGGCAAATACCACTTTGCCTTTTCCGACGCTTCTCTCCATCAGCGTCTGTCCTTTTTCCTCACTCTGTAAAAAAGCTTTCCGCAGACTTGAAGGCTCCACGCCGAAAAGCGCTTCGATGCGTTTCTCCAAATCCGGTGCTTCCCCTTCAATGCTTTTGTAAGGGAGCAGGGCGTCTCCGCCCAGCCTGCCGCCGTCACGTACAAACTCTTCGATTTTGTCAAGGGTCTTCGCCTTGATATGGGTGCATGGAGGCAGCATCAGCATTTCATATTTTTCGCCCTTGATGCAGATTTTTCCATCTTCAATCCGGCACTCGTCGCAGAGCACGTCCTCGTCAATATAATCAAAATCAATATGGAGGCGCAGCAGCCTGTCCGCCATATAATTAAAATCATTCTCAATGGTCTCGCTGATTTTATCTTGGACCTGAGAGGTATAATTTGCCCAGATGGAGTTCATGGGATAGAGGATTGCCACCTTCGCCACATGGTCACCGCCGGAAAGCACATACCCCATCCTTGTCAGGTAATCATTGAAGAGCCCATACTGCTCCCACCATGTAAACTGGCAGAACATGGAAGGCGGCCAGTCCCTCTTGCGCTCGCCCTCTATGGTATAATGGAACCCGTGGGGAATAAACTGGTTGACCCCCAGCACATACTCCCAGTCCGCAATCCATTTCATGCGCTCCATGGTGCAGTCCCAATAAGAGCCGCCCATGGACTCGGATACCAGACGGACGCTGCCGTTCTGATGCGCTGCAGAGCTGGCAATTTTCAGCGCCACATGCTCGTTCTCCATTTCCCTTGTGCCGATTCTCGGATACAAATGATCCACGCCGGTCATATCAAAGTGGCGCAGATGCTTAAAGAGGTTGCCGTCCACCCTTGCATGCAGGCGCAGGGATTCCTCATAGAGCAAATGCCCCGTAAATACCATGTCATTGTCTTCACACCAGTCGGCAATCTGCTTAAAATATGCTTTCTCATACTGTGCCGTGAGGGTGCTCCAGAAGTCATAACGCACCTGCTCCGTGTTGCCGCCGCAGTCAAAAAACAACTTGGGCAGCTCCTTCTTTAAGTCATAGCCGTTGCGATCCCTGAAAATTTTAAGCATCTTCTTCGTCCAGGGAATGACAAAATTATTCCTTCCCACCTCAAAATAGTCCATGGCAGGTTCATCCGTAAAAAAGCCCTTTACATCTTTGGAAAAATTCTCCCCAAGACTCGCCTTGTAGCGCTCGTGGGTATACTCCAGAAACTTCTTTGTGGTCTCCGGATTCAGCACATCCGCATACCATGTGCTCTTCCGCTCAATAAAGTAGAAAAGCTTCCAGGGCCCCTTCGGCGCCTCCCACGTGATAACCTTGTCAAAGGAAAGGGTGGGCATCAGATCAATCACCTCGTAATTGCCCTTCTCCATATCCTCCAGCTTAATTGCACAGGCATACACCGGCTCCGACTGCTCTAAGTCGTTGTAACGGGAATCGGTTCCCTCCATAAAGGTAAAGAACTGCCCTGGAAGGTCGCCCTCCACCAGCTCCAGATAGACGTTGGTAAGCTCCGGATAATCCTTCATTATCGTCTGTCCGCAAGTGCCGCTGGGCCAGTTGTACTCGTCATACACCCAAATCTGCAGCCCCAGCTCCTGCGCCTTCTCGATGGTAAATTTTACCCTGTCCAGCCAGTCCTCATTCATATAACCCAGTTCTTCCCGCACGCCGAATCTTGCGTGGATGTACAGACCCGGGCAGCCCTTTTCTTTATATTCCCGAAGCTGGTATTCAATTTCCTCGTACTTCATCTCGCCGTTCCAAAACCAAAACGGCATGATGCCAAATTCCTTGCTGGGCGTTAAGAATTTCTCCTTGCTTAACGCTTCACCGCTCACCAGTTTATTGTATTCCATCTCCACTCCTGTCCGCGCCTTCGCGCTCCTTTTCCTAAAATCTGCATTTCTGCCTCTACTCACATACTACTTCTACTACTGCATACAGGGGCATTTCCGGTATAAAAACTTCCAGCCTGTCGTCCTGCTTTTTGATATCGCAGGGCAGCTCGCCGCCCGCAAGGGACACACACCGTACTGCGCCCGCATGTTCGGGAAGCCTCGCCGTAAGCCGCACGCCCGCAAGGGGCAGTACCTTGTCCTCTCCATTGTCGTAATTATAATTTAAAAGATGAATGGTAAAAAAGCTGCCGTTTTTGTGACAATGCACGCCTGCAAAGCCCTGCTTCGCCTCATCCGCCACAGTCACCTTCACCTGTGCAATCCGTCCGTTCAACCCGTCGAATACTTTCTCAAATTGCGCCATTGCCTCTTTTCTGGATTCCGGATTGTCACAGAAAATGACATTGTCGCAAGACAGGAGCCTCTCTGCAAAGGCAGGACTATTTTCTGCAGTTTTACCGAATACCAAAAGCTTTCCGCCCGCCTGCGCGTATTTTTCCAGCTCTTCCATCTGGTTTTTTGTAAGCACGCTGCACTCCGGCAGGACAATCAGCTCATACTGCTTCCAGTCTTCTGCGCTGACCCTGTCGGGGCGCACATCCTCGTCGCCGAACATCCGAACGTCGTAGACCGCCTGCTTTTCACTCATCAGCTTGATAACCTCCCAGAACGGCAGACGGGAAGCCTCCTCGCTGTCCATATCCACGGACTGATAAAACAGAATGCTCTCATCCTCCACCAGCTCGTTCGCACCGCCGGTTTTCGTCACTTCCCTCCAGTAATAGCTGGGGAAAGAATATGCTACCATGATTTTTGCGCCGCTGTCCTTGCTGTACCATGCATCATTGTCGCACAAAAAGCCCTGTACCTGCTCCGTCACTTCTCTCGGCGGATAGAACGCATCCTTTATGGTATTGCCCATCCAGCCGCCGTAGGGTACGCTCATATTGCAGCCGTAGACAGAGGCCTCCAACAGAAACAGCCTGTACAAGTCATAGCCCTTCCCGCGGTTTAGCATCTCAAGAAGCTGCGGCACAATGCCGCCGTAGGGATTTTCCGCCACAATCACCGGCTTATCGTTGGAATAGCCGCTGATATAGCGGTACCAATGGGGCTGACGAAACAGCGTCTTTTCCATCTCGGTGATAATCACATCCACGGTATTTTCAAAGGGATAGTAGACCGGCATACAGTTGAAAAAGTTGCCCGATACCAGAATCTCTCTGTTTTGCGTTCTGCGCGCGTAATCTCTCGCATAATCCACAAGCTCCGTAAAATACTTTTTCACAGCGCGAAGCTGAAACTCATAGTACTCCCTGAACATAGGGGACTCATTGGGATGCGCCACGCCCAGCCCGAGCAGGTATTCCTGATAATCAAAATGCTCCAGATCGATGCTGTCATAAAAAATCGGAAGCTGCTTTTTCGCCTTCTTCTCCTTTAGGTACTCCCGAAACTGCTTTTTGCAGTCCTTGCAGAAACAGCCGCCGGCGCCCATGGAGGTGATTGGCAGCTCCGCCTCGTCGAGCTGGATGCCAGCCACGCCCGCATCAATCTGCAGCTTCATAATCTGCTTTAAATAATCCCTCCAGACCGGATTGTTGCGGCAGGTCTGGTAACAGGTTTTGGAATGGTTTTTTACCTCCACCCACTGCGCATGGACAGGCTCGCCCCACAGAGTTCTCGCCGCTACCTCCTCCTGCAAATCTGTCACCGGCTCTCCGTCGCTGTTTTTTATGCCCTCCGGATAATAATCCTTTAGGCTGGTCCGAAACAGCCCGTCAAACTTTCCCGAGGCAAATTCGTTCAGCCCGTAGGTATCCCTGTGGCTTCCTTCCCTGATAACGTTAAACTGCCGCATGCTTTTACCGTCCGCAGATACCTCCACCGGAAACTCCCAGCCCTGCACCTCAAAGACGATTCCCATCACCTTGATACCGCGCTTATTGCATTCTGCAATAAATTCCGAATCATTCATATAGCCGTAAAAGCGCAGTCTGGGGTCCAGCTCCCCAAACGCCTCGTTTTCTAAATATGGGAGGGAAATAGAGCCCCCTCCCATGGCTGACCATACCAAAATGGTCGCCTTATATTTTTCCAAATCCTCCACCATCTGCATACTGCGAAAGGGGAGGCTTGGGTGGTAACAGTGATTGTCCCTGTACCACCCGTCAAAATAAACGCCTCTTTCCATTTTTTCCTCGTTTCTGCAATTAGTTGCCAAGCATCAAATTGATTTTTGAATTAATCTCCGGCTCCATGTTGGCGTTGATTGTCGCCGCAGGCACACCGTCGTTGATATAATTTACAATTGTGGCAATCGTGGTGCCGATATCGTTTAAGCACTTGTCATAAGCATAGACAAGCTCTACGTCGTCCGCATAAATCATATCGTAGTTCTCCTGCCCAATGCGGTTTGCTTCCTTCTGGTCGCCTACCTCTTTCTGCAGCTCGTTGACAATCCTCATAAAAGCCACCGCACCTTCCGGATTTTTGGCTCCGGCAGGAACTGCCATCCCCTGCGGATATACCACCAGATTCTTACCTGAGTAATCGTCGCCTGTAGGGAAAGGTACCATACCTACCTCAAAGGGCGTGTCCACGGGATATTCCTTGCCTCTTATCATTGCCATTGTGCCGTTGTCAAACCATCCCCACATGTCGTTTCCGTATACAAAGCTGTCCTTCAGCTCCACCAGATAATTCAGCGTATTCTGGCTCTCCACAGAATTCAGATTGGAAGTAACCGTGCCGTTTGCGGTATCCACATTTAACAGGGAGCCGCCGTTTGCGTACATAAAGGACAGTATGGTATCCTCATAGGAGCCGTAGCCAAGCTGGGAAGGCTCGCCATCCACTGTTTTTGTCAGACTCTTGCAGGCATCCCTGAAGGTACTCCAGTTCCAGTTGCCCTCTGCAAAGAGCTCGTCCGGCGCTTTCATGCCCTCTAAGTCAAACAAATCCCTGTTAAACATAATGTAGAAAGCATAGGGCTTTAAGGGAATGGCATATACGGATCCATTCCATGAAAACAGTTCCTTATCTACCTTGTAGTAGCTGTAATCCGCATCCGTGGTAAGGTCATCCAAAGGGCTTACCACGCCGGAAAGAATCACGCTGTACATACTCTCGTCAAATACCTCGAAAAGGTCCGGGGCATCCCCTGCCTTCTGCAGCGCCAGCACAGTTTCCAGCATATCTCCCCACGCTGCGTAAATTACGTTAACCTTGCCCCCGTATTTCTCCTCAAAATATGGAATTGCCTCTAAAATGGGATCGTATACATTCTCGTTCTTTGAGGTATCGTATGCATACTGGTCCTGATTATACCAGTACACAATGGTAATATCCGGATTGCTCAAGGTTTCCGGCAGCCCTTCCGCATCGCTTAAAAAACCAAGGTTTCCCTCTGTGTCCTCTCCGCCCGGTGCCGGACCTCCGTCTGTTTCCGGCGTGGGCGTTGTCCCCTGACTGTCCGGATTTGACGCAGGCTTATCTCCGCAGGCGCTCAGCACGCACATGGACATCGCCAGCAACAGGGCAAGCAGCTTCTTCATTCTTTTCTTCATAACAAATCCTCCTTTAATATAATGTATTTGTTGTAACGTGCTTATCCGGTACCAAGTTTATACACATATGTACCAGAACACTCCATATTTATCCAATACATCCGCGCTGCATTTACTCCATGGCACTTCCCCTATTTCTCTTTGCGCGATGCCTTCTCTCATCAAATACTCGTATGCTTTCCTTACCTCACCTTCCGTAGCAAAATTAATCCCCAGACTTGTAATCAGGCATGTTTTTGACGCAGCCAGCTTACGCATTTCAGGAATCAGACATTCGTTGTTGTGCTCGCTTATGGCAAAAATCGTTTGTCCATCCTTTTGTAACTCTGCGTGCATATAGGTCCCATCCGGATTCTTCACATTGTAGCCCAGCGTCATCCCAAAAGCCTCCTGATAAAACACAACTGCTTCCTTTGTATCTTTGATGTATAAAGTTGCACCTAGTGTCATCGTATCACCCTCCTTATTCTCCTTTTACATACCCGTCAGACCGGAATTTTCAATGCCTTCGGAAAACCGCTTCTGCAAGAACAGATACAGAATAATCAGCGGCACAATGGCAATCAGACACGCCGCCTGAATCTGGGTATTCGCCGTCTGTATATTTTCCATACCCGTTCCCATATTGTGCAGGTTTTCCAGCTTATTCTGGAAGCCCGCCAACGCCGTGGCAATGGTATCCTTCACGCGGATAAACATGGCAGGCGTATAATAGTCATTCCAGTTCCATACCACGGACAAAAGCAGCACGGAAATCACAATGTTCTTTGCCGTCGGCACGATAATTCTGGTAAAAGTACCAAACGCACTGCAGCCGTCGATTGCCGCAGCCTCCTGCAATTCCTTGGGCAGCCCTGTAAAAAACTGCCTGTAAATAAAGATAAAAATCCCGCTTTTTAACCCTACGCCCAGAAGGGAGGGCAATATCGTCACCCATGCCGTCCCTATCAGGTTCGGCGTATTTATGACGTCCGTCAGCTTATGAAGAAATCCAAGGATTCCCAAAAAATCAAAGTACCGGTAGCTGGTGTAGAGGGAGGTGGAAATTACCTGCTGCGGTACGATAATGGTAAGGATAACCCCCGCAGAAACAAGCTTTTTTCCCTTAAAATCAAATCTTGCCAGCCCATAGCCCACCATCATGCAGACCACTGTGGAAATCAATGCCGGAAGCAGCTCTATGATAAAGGTATTCCAGAGTATTTTTCCCACATCCATGATGAGCAGCACAATCTTGAAATTTTCCAGTGTCAGGCTTTTGGGAAGCCAGATAACGGACGGGTCGTAATACTGCTCCACAGGCTTAAACGCGTTGCTTACCATATACAAAACCGGATAGAGCACCACATAGGCAAGCCCCAGCATAAAGAGCTGCCTTGCAACTGCCCAGACAAACCGAAAGGGTTTCACCACCTTAAGCCTGTGCATAAGCGTTTCCTTCGTCTCTTTTTTCACGCTTCCACCTCCTAATTCTCAATTTTATTTGCCTTTCTCCCCAAAAGCAGCCACGCCAGCAGAAGGAAAAAAGCAATTACGATAAAATACAGCCACGCCATCGCCGAGCTCATACCAAACTTCATCGTCTGCCCAAAGCCCATATCCTGAATCGCCTTCATCATGACATTACCGTCGGCGCTTCTGCCGTAAGCCGTACAGGAATCCACAATACTGTAAACAATATTTAAAAAGATAATGGGAGATATCTTGGGCACCGTAATTTTCCAAAAAATATCCCAGCTTCCCGCGCCCTCTATCCGTGCCGCCTCGTAAGCGCTCTCCGGAATCTTCTGCAGCCCTGAAATATAGAGCAGAATCGGGACGCCGCAGTTGGTAATCATGGCATAGATGCTGTCTACGACTCCCATAATCAAGGTGATAACCTCCTGACTGACGCCGCCGCGGCTCATCAAGTCTGCAATGGAGCTGCCGTTCATATACGCATTGCCTGTGCCGCTAAGCCCCAGAGAGCCCACAACACTTCCCACCATGGAATACACCACGCCGCTTGTCATGATAATGGGAAGAAAGAAAATAGCACGGTATACCGTTCTTCCTCTGAAATTCTGCACCAATACCACAGCGATAAACAAACTCAAAATGGTGCATACGGCTACCTGTGTCAGCATGTCCGCCGTCACGGTCCAGAGATTCATCAAGAATTTGCTGTCCTCTACAATCAAATACCTGAAATTATAGAGTCCTACAAACTTCGTTTCCATGCCGCCGGTTCCCATTGTCACGTCGTTTAAGGTATACCACATACTCTCCAGAAAGGGCTGCAGGAAAAAAATAATAAACCCTATCACCCATGGGAGCACAAACAGATAACCTGCCCTCTGCTGCCTGCGAATCAGCTTTGAGGATTTTTTCCGTTTTCCTGCCATCAATATCCACTCCCTTCCGCATACGCTGTCGCAGCTCCCGATACCACAACCCCGCCGTCCTGCACCAGACAATAACCCTCTGCCGGAATCTGAAAACCGTCTGCCTCCGCAGCGTCACTACCGTAATTAACGTAGATGATGCTGCCGTTTTCGTAGGTTACCTTCCTTACCTCTTCAGACAAAATCGTATGTCCTGTTATGATACTCGTCTGCACACCGCTCAGCACTTCATTTAACTCCCCATACTGCAGTCCCATATAGGATATCCAGTCACGGTAATCCGCCGAATACAGCTCGTCCGTTCTGGAGCCAATCAGCTCATCTACATTCTCTCCCACCAGCGCGTACAGGGGATATGCGCCGTATTCCATACAGGTAAGCGTCATATTCGCCGGATTGCTCGTCAAATTGGAGGCGCCAAGCGAATAGGAAATATAACCGTGGAATACCATCTGGTAAAAAGGAATGCTTACATCCTCTATATCGTAGCCGCTGCTTTTTGCCGGCGTCTGTAAAATATGGCTTGCATACACCGCAGCATACACGTTTGCACCGGTCAGCAGCAGATTATCCATACTTTCGCCCGCTTCCCTTACCGTCTCCGCAATCACGCTTGCCGCCTGCGTGCGCCCCATACCGCCTCTTCCCAGCTCCGAATAACACATCTGACCGATGGAATCCAACGCCAGATTGCCATATCCCTGCTTTATCATATTCTCCGCAAGGCGCGCATAAAATGCAGGCAGCGCCGCCGGTCTGAGCAGATACCAAGAATCATAGCGGCTGTCAACTGTCGCTATATTCAGCCTGTACTCGTACTGCCTCTGCGCCGTATTCGCCACCGACTGCAGCACATCGCGATACCGGCTTACCCCTCTGCCCAGCTTATATACATTCATCAAATCCGCCGACAGGTACAGACCGCCGCCGTTCTGCGCAAGCCGCTCCTGCAGCGCTAAAAACGCCTTTTTGCTTCCCACCTTCTTCTCTGCTTTGGCATGTGTAGGGATTTTTCCGTAATAACTGTTGCTCATCCAGTAATTGTACTTAAGGACGATATTTTCTATCCCCTCCGCTGCCGCCGCATCCAGAATTTTCTCCGCATCCGCTACGGTTGTCATGGCAATTTTCGTCTCCCTTGGGATGCCCAGAAAGGACTTTGTCTTTTCAATGTAACCGTAAAGCTCCAGATAAAGCGGAATGCTTTCCGACTCCTCCGTGCGCTTTACAAGACCGCTCCCCGCAATCAGGTACTCCCTGTAGCACGCCGCCATATCTGCATATTCGGCCCTGCCATCCTCTAAAAACAGGTAGCTTACCTCAAAATCCTGCCAGGTCTCCGGCGATTTCTCCCCGATACCCACCGCCTTTTGTGTACCGTCCTTCTGCACCTGTATCACCGTTCCGGTCAGTCTGTAGGAGTATGTGCTCCAAACCGTGTTATACAGGGTATATTTTCCTGCCACATCCGCATTGACTGCCCCCCTGCCATCCCCTCCGGTGATAACCGCCAGAAAGCCGCCGCCGTTCTGATGTACGCCAAAGACGGGAAGATACTGGTTTTGCGAGAGTGTGATGGTGGTTTCGGCCGCCTGCTTGTCGCTTGTGCCATTGTCAAAGCCGTAGAGCGTCTTTTGATACGTATTCGCCGCCGTCTTTGCATTGTTATAATAGATCAGGGCGCCGCTGCCGTCCGGCACCAGCATATACCCCTCCGCCTCCCTGCCGCCTGCGCCAAAAAAGGGCAGGAAATCTATGCTGTCAATCTTATTTGTGCCATATTCTATAATGCCATCCGCCAGAATCCTCGCGCTAAACCCATCCTCCCTGAGTGCATACCGCACCGGAATCCGAAATTCCTCATTGGGAAAATCAAAGAGAAAGATGATGGAGCCGTCCTCCTCCATGCGGTATGTCATCCCATCCTTTGCGACGCTTGACATATAACCGCCGCATGACATGGACACGCTGCGCTCCGTGCTGTATTTCACCGTCACCACGGAAAGAAGCGCGTTTTTGTTGAACCCGCTGGCAAGCCCGTCTTCCCGCTTATCCACAGGGTTGGAATACCATGTGCGCCCTTCCTGTTTGTCCTCTACCGCCATCTCCCCGCTGCTCAAATCCGCATACAGAATAAAGCGTGCATTTTCGTCGATTTTAACCAGTCCTTCCGCCGACGCCGCGGGTAGAAATCCTTCCGTATAATCGATTGCCTCTTCTTCATCAAAGGCATCCGGAACAGACGTCCCTTTTTGCTGTCCGCAGCCTGCCGTTGTCAGCAGAATGCCTGAAAGCAGCAGGCAGAATATCTTTTTTATTTTTTTCATCCTTGCTCCCATCTGCGTGCCCTGACACGCCTTCTTCCCTCAAAGCCGAAAGGCAATTTCATTGTATATTGTCACCAAAAACACGTATATCTGCTGTACCAGACTGTACCCCAACAGCAACAAAAACAAAATTACCACAATGCCCGCCGCCGTCAGAAAAAGGTTTAAAACCACCTGTAAAAAAGTAAGCTGATGTACGTAGTACTCTCCTAAAAGCAGAATCAAAAAGCTCCACAAAAGCCCGATAAAGCGGATTGCCTCTAAGAACGCATTCATCTCGTTGTTTACAAAGTTCGTCGCTATGATATAAATCAGTTCAAACACCGTGTAAGGAACCAGCGTATAGGTAAGCATGATAAAAATGTGACGGCTCTTTCCCTCCGTAAACATAAGCGAGCTCACCGCCCAGTTTGCCACATAGCAGATGGCAAACCCTCCCATGGTAATGAGAAAAATGGACGGCACTGAAATCTTGTCGGGATTTGTCGTGTTAAAGATAAAACCCGTGAGCACCTCGTCAAACACATTCACCAGAAAGAAGGCTGCCAGAATGATACAGCAGACGGGCAGGCTTCCCTCATTGTTCCATTTCACCCTGTCAAAGCCGTTGACCGGATGAAACATGGTATATTTGCACTGCTTAAAGCCCTCCTTCAGCTTATTCATGCGTTTGCTCCTTTCCGTTTTTTCCGATGCTTTGCAAATACCACCGCCGCTGCCGCTATCAGTGCCGCTGCCAGCACGATTGTGCCAAAGGAATCCCGCATCCTCTGCAGGGATGCCTCCTTATAGGCGTCTGAATAATTTGCCCTGTCGTTTGCCAGCCGGTAATAGTACATCGCCCTGTCATACTCGCCAAGCTGATAATATGCTTTCCCCAGACCGGTATAGGCAAGCAGGTAATTGGAATTGCGCCGTACCACCTCCTGCCACGGCTCTATGCTCTCCTCATAAAGACCCTCGTTGTACAAATTGATTGCCGTCCGCACAAGCTTCCCAAACTGTGTCAGTTCAAACTCCGTGATGGTGTTTTTATCCGCATCCAACACATATATTTTTTCTTCTATCTGCACCATGGATACCGGCTTTTTGAAGAGCCCCACCTGATTACCCAGACCGCCAAAGGTAAACATCAGCTTTCCGTTTTCATCCATCTGATAGATAGTCCCCTCATTGGCCTCTATCAGCGTTATCACACCGCTTTCATCCACTGTGACATCCCCGTAAAGTATCGATATCCTGCTTTTAAAGGGGAGCGTATCGATACCGAGGGGATTTAATTTTGTCAGTACGTTGGTGCTTTCTCCCCTGCTTTCGCTGCCTGCTGCCGTAGCATAAATATAACCGTCGGCGCCCAAAAAGAGATTGCCGTACTCGATAGGGTTAAATGCCTGCATGGTCGCCGCCGCCTTGTCGCTCAGAATACTTTTCCATACCTTCTGGACTCTGCGCTTCAGCGTCATTTCCACCTCATTCGCCCCAAAAAACTTAATAAATGAACCGTCCTGCTCCAAATAGACAATTCCCTGATAAACGCCCTTGCTCAGCACATAAATCCTGCCTGCCGCATCCACCACCACCTTGTGCGGCTGATAGTTAAAATTGTCCGGCAGTAGGGAGGATACCGGCGCGCCGAACACATTGCTTACCTGCCCTTCCCTGTCGCAGACCACAACCTCCTGCCTGCCCATTTCTGCAATATAAACCTTCTCGCCTGCGGCATAGATTCCCTGCGGATTCACAAAGCTATATTCGCTGCCATCCTGCAGGGTAAGGCTCTCCCAGCATTTCACTGCCTGCAGGTTTCTATCAAGCACCACAATCCGCCGGTTTCCGGAATCCACAATATAGAGCTCGCCATACTCCGCACAGTAAAACATGTCGGAGGCGTCCTTGAAATCACCCAGCCCAAGCTGTGCGCCCCCGATGCTCCGCGTCGGCAGATAACCGTCGGGAGCCGGCGTCGCATTGCCCCATTTATCTATTGTATAAGTCTGATACGGCGCTTCCGCCGCCCGCACCGCCATGGGGGACAATAAAAGAACCATACCGCACAGCAGCGAAATAAATCGTTTTCCGTTTTTTTTCATATCTTTTCTCCGCATAATTTCCTAGCCTTTGATACCAGTCTGGGACATGGTTTCCATTACAGAGGACTGTGAAATGACAAAGACAGTCACAGGCGGTATCATCATAATCAGCGCCACCGCCGCGCCCGCGCCGGCTCTCGCGATACCCGCCGAGGAGATGGACTGCATAACCGCCGTCAAAGTTTTCAGCGCTTCCTCATAAATATACTGTGATTCTCCCGTATTCCAAAGGTCCTTAAAGGTGAAAATCGTCAACGTCATCCACGCGGGGCGCACCAGCGGCATAATAAGCTTCCAGAAACAGACAAAATCACTGGCGCCATCCACCCGCGCCGCCTCCAGCATCTCATTTGGCACCGTAATCATAAACTGCCGCATCAGGAAAACGCCGAAGCTACCCGCCATAACCGGCAAAATCAGGGACCAGTAGGTATTGATAAGCCCCAGCTTGCTGATGATGATATACAGGGGCGTCCTCGTCACCTCCGGACGAAACAGGATTGCCAGCACCACAATCTGATAGTAGACGCCTATATACCGGCTCTTATTCTTCGCCAGAGGATACGCAGCCATGGAAGCAATGATGATATATGCCGCCGTGCCCGCCACCGCAATAAACAGGCTGTTAAACAACGAACGCTCAAAGGGAATCCACGTTTCCTGCGTAATCTCTATCAAATCGCTGAAATTTGCCCATGTGGGATTCCTGACAAAAAACTTTGGCGGATACGCCAGTATTTCGTTCAAGGGCTTAAACGCCGTCACCAACACATATATGATGGGAAGCAGCATAAACGCGCCCGCCACGGCGAGAAACGCAAATATGAAAAATGTACCTGCCTTGGAACGGCTCAGGGTTTTTCTTTTACTTCTCCGAATTCTTTTCATTTGTGTCTGCCCCTTTCCTTACGACCACTTTGACAAAAGCTTGTTGACTGCTTTCCACATGATGAGCATCATGGCAAACAAGAATACCGCTACCGCGCAGGCATAGCCCATCTCAAATCTGACCTGTCCAAAGTCCAGTATGTGAAGCACCATCGTATGCGTCGCATAATCTGTACTGGGAAAGCCCGTCAGGTTCATGCATTCGTAGCCGACCGCAAAAGAGGTCGATATCTGCATAACTGCGCCAAACAGAAGCTGGGGGCCCATCTGGGGAAGCGTTACGTACCAAAGCTCCGCAAACCGGTTTTTTACACCGTCAATTGCCGCCGCCTCAAAAAGCTCCCTGTCCATAGACTGCAAACCCGCTACAAAGGATAAAAAGCCCGTTCCCAAAGACAGCCACAGAATTACCACAATCACCACTACCATCATGTATTTCGTATCCGTCAGCCACTGTATAGCGTCGTCTGTAATACCGAACTTTGTCAGCAGATTATTCAGCAGACCGTAGCTGTCGCCGGAAAAAATGTAAGTCCAGACAAAATATACGTTGCCCGCCAATGACGGCAGATAGAATACCAGCGTCAGCACGGTTCTCACAAAACGATTGAACTCATTAATCAGCCACGCCACCATAAAACTCAGGATATAGCTGATAGGACCCGTTATCATGGCGAAAATGGCAGTATTCTTTAACGCAATCAGAAACACATCGTCGTCAAAAAACATTCTGATATAATTGTCAAAGCCGACAAACGTAGGCGCGCTCAGCATATTAAAATACGTAAAGCTCAGCACGATTGCTGCCGCAATCGGCAAGATGGTAAACAGGACAAACAGAATCGTAAAAGGCGCCAGAAATATCAGGCTGGAGCCCTGTTGCCGAAACCATTTTCTTATGCTGCCTTTTTTTGTTTTTTTACCGCTCATAGATACCCGCTGCCTCTCTGTCTTAATAGTTAAATTCCTTCTGCTTGCGCTGCAGTTCCTTATTGATTTCAATATTGTATTTATACAGCGTTTCCCGCAGGTTACTGTTGCCGTACACAACGCCCCTGAAGGCGAACGCCAGATTGCGGGCGATATAATAGCTTCCCGGAATCTGCTCCACCGCTACCGTATTCTCTCGCTGTCTGCGGATGACCTCCGCCTGCGCGCTGTTCCACGGAAGATTTTCAAATGCCGCCAGATTGGCTGTCCCGTACCGCGCCGCTACGCCAAGGGTCTGTTCCACCTGCACGCCGAAATCACTCTGTGTTTCAGCGCTCACCCACCATTTTAAAAATGCATAGGCTTCGTCGGGGTACGCCGTGTCCGCCAGTGCAATCGCCCCCGTGGAGGTTGACGTTTCTACATAATTGATGCCATCTTCACAGGGAGTCCCCGGCATCACCGCAATATCCCACAAACCGTTCAACTCGGGCGCCGCAGAATACAGATAATTCACCTGATTGTAGGGCTCAATCGCCAGCGCCATCTCTCCGCTTCTGAACCGGTTGAAAAAGTCAAACACAAGGGAAAGGCTGTATTTGGTATATAAGCCCGTCCAACCGTCAAAGGCTGACAGCGCCTCGCCCGTGTGAAACATGGAGCTGCTCATATCCTCGCTGTAAAAGCGCCCTCCCTGCTGATACAAAAAGGTCTCAAAAATATTCTGGTTCTGCGGCACGCCTACCATGTAATTTTCATTTGCCAGAAGAATCACCTGCTCATAAAATTCATCCCATGTGGCAGGCGGGCAAAGTCCAAGCTCTTCATAGATATCCGTGCGGTAGAACAGGACGTTAAAATTCTGCGTCTCCGGAAAGGCATAGCAGCCATCCTTATACCAGAAAGGCGTCACCGCGCTTGGGGTAAACTGTCCAATTACCTCTTCAAAATCGTCATATCGGCTTAAGTCTAAAAGCGCCCCCCTCATTGCCAGATTGACAGGCGTATCCACTGAGGTAAACAGCGCCACATCCGGTCCCTCTCCTGCAAGCACCGCCTGAACCAGTGTGTCGGATCCGCTTACAAGACTCACCTCCACAGGAACCCCAGTCTGTACAGAAAAGGACTCGTCTATCAGTTTCTTTAAAAGGATTGCCTGATCCCTGCCGGATGACGCTCCTGTAGTCGTGATATCCGCCGTACTAATCCAGACGCGCAGCTTCTTATCGCCACCCGTTTCCGTTCCGCTTCCCGAAATGGCATTTGTCTCGCCGGCAAAAGAATCGAGAAACATGGAAAAGCGGTAAACAAGCTGCTTCCACGCGCCGCCTCCCACCTTAGGCTTGTCCATATCGGGTGAATATACCATAAATTTATCCATGGTAAGCGGCTGCGCCTGCATGTCAATCCGCCATGTGGCAAGATTGCTGATATTGCTCCTGAAGGTTTCAATCCGTTTTGCTATTTTTCCCGGTCTCTTCAGAAAATCCTTAAGCGTCTCCGCCATCTCTTTCAGCGTGGAAGCGCCTGCGCCGGAAAGCCCCTCCATGCCCTCTAAAACGCTATAATAATATTCCAGTCTTTCCTTGCAGTCCTGCAGGCCTTCCAGCAGTCCCGGAATGTTCTTTTCCAAATCAAAATCGCGGTTTAAATCAATGGTGATTCTGGTGCCATCCGCATTAAATCCGGTGACCTTAATAATTTCCCTGTACCAGTGCTGCAGATCCTTTGTCACCGCTTCCACGCCCCGCAGCACCTCTGCCAGCTCTTCGTCCATGTCCGCTTTCATACCCAGCACATGACGCCCCGCCGTCAGATATATCTTCATCGGCTCCCCATCCGCCGTAAGCTCCTTCACATACCAGCCCGACTGGTAGGGAAATTTCTGTCCTGCCATCTCCTCGCAAAGGACGGAGCCGTCAATGCTTATCTCCCTGACAGAGTAAGCGTTGCTTTTTTCATTCTGCTTTACCTTGAAGGCAATGTAATAAAAACCATCCTGCGGCACTTCAAACTCCCATGTAATTTCCTGTCCTACTTCCTTCCAGGTGTTCTTACCGATGGTATTGTAATATACTGCGCTCGCACTGGAGGGCGTCACGTGGACATTCGCCGTATCATAGGTAGCAAAAAGGGTAATGTCGTTTTTTAAATAGCTCTTCTCTGCCTCGTACTCCGCATAGTATCCGCTGCTGTCCGCAGCGCCTTCTGCCATCCAGCCCTGCAGCACCTCCTCGTAAGCCGCCGCTTTATCCGCATGTCCAAAGTGCAATGCTTTGAGCGCCACGCTTTCCTCTTTCAACATAAGAGTGACTGTATGCCGCCCCTCTGTAAGATAAAACTGCAAAGGACCCGGATATACCGTTGCGGAATCCGTAAGCCACTCCGTCTGCCATTCGTACTGCTCCATCAGAGCAGGTCTGACATCGCCGCCCCTTGCGTCTTTTGCAAAGGCATTATCCGCCATTCCAAAATAGGTTTCATCCAGAAACAGCCTGCGCAAGCTTACATTTTTTGCATTTTCAAACGGAATTTCGCCGTCCAGCAGCACGTCCAGCACAATATCATAGTTCTTTCCCGAAATACCGCAGTATGTAAGCGCAAGGTTATAAAGCCCTTCCTCCGCCACATCAAATTCCCATGTAACGCTGCCGCCTGCCGTATCCCAGTACAGACAGCCGTCCTCTCCCATATAAGAAGACAAATAGGCGCCGGAGCCTTCCTCAGACACAAAATCTGCCGCTGCTATCTCAAGCACGTCGGAGGCTTCCCTCTTTGCCTGCTTTGACGGTTTCCGCGAGCTGTTTGCGGGCAGCAGCATTGGACAGGCGATTTTA
>WSLY01000032.1 GCA_013316825.1 Lachnospiraceae bacterium
TTATGAGAGGAATACATATAAGGAGGTATTTTTTCAATGGAAAAAGGAAAATTTGGTATCAGGATGTCCTTTTATGCAGTAGCAGCATTTATTTTTGCAATTCTGGGATATTCCACCGCTCTGATTTTGCTGGCGGGCGTAGTTATCGTGGGAGAAAAGAATGAGTGGGCAGGCAGACAGGTGATTCAGGCAATTTGTCTGCAGTTTGTATCCGGTGTTATCGGTGCGTTCTTCGGTTTGTTTGACTTCTTCTACAGAATCCCGATTTTTGGAACGGTATGGGGGACTATCGTAAGTATTGTGGAATCTGTGATAGCGATTGTCATTCTGATATTTGCCATTATCGGACTGGTAAAGGCAGCGAAGGGCAAAGAAGCAGGCGTTCCTCTTGCAGACAGGTTTGCAAACTGGGCGTATGGCAAGATAACGGTAAAGCAGCAGCCTGTTTACCAGCAGCCCATGCAGCAGGCACAGCCTATGCAGCAGCCCATGCAGCCGGTTCAGCAGGCACAGCCTATGCAGCAGGCAGCTCCTGCAGCAGATGTATGTGCAAACTGCGGCAATCCTTTGAACGGCGGCGCTTTCTGTACCAAGTGCGGAACACCCGCGGCGAAATAGGAGTAACAGGGCAGATAATTTTGCTTGACAAAACGGCGTGATGCCGTTATAGTGTAAAAAAGCGCCGGCGGTACTTTGAACCGGCAGCGCTTAAGAAAAAGGTGAAGACAAAAAGGAGTACATATTACCCCTTGTCAGAGAGGACGGTCCGGTGTATGCCGGCTGCGAGGCTGTCCAAAGGAAGGAATATGGAAGGTAGTTTTGGAACCGGAGGGCAGAAAGCATGTGCCGTGTAAGCTCTCACGCCCCGTCCCCGTTATAGGACGAGACTTTAATAGAAGTCGCTAAGGCAGCATTGCTGCGAACAAAGGTGGTACCGCGAGAAATCGCCCTTTGCCGATGACAGGAACATCGGCAGAGGGCTTTTTTGATGACAACAAAAGCCCGCGAAGAAATGGAGGAAGAATTTATGAGCAAAGAACTGGCAAAGACCTATGACCCGCAGGGCATAGAGGACAGACTGTATCAGAAATGGATGGACAAAAAGTATTTTCACGCGGAGGTGGACCATAATAAAAAGCCTTTTACCATTGTGATTCCCCCTCCAAATATCACGGGACAGCTCCACATGGGACATGCGCTGGACAATACCATGCAGGATATCCTGATTCGGTTTAAGCGGATGCAGGGTTATAATGCGCTCTGGCAGCCGGGGACGGACCATGCAAGTATTGCAACCGAGGTTAAAATTATTGAGAAGCTGAAGGAAGAAGGCATTGACAAGCACGAGCTGGGCAGGGAGAAATTTTTAGAGCGTGCGTGGGAATGGAAAAAAGAGTATGGGGGCAGGATTGTTTCCCAGCTCAAAAAACTTGGCTCCTCCTGCGATTGGGACAGAGAGCGTTTTACCATGGACGAGGGCTGCAACAAGGCGGTAACGGAAGTCTTTTGCAAGATGCATGAAAAAGGATGGATTTACAAAGGAGCGCGCATTATCAACTGGTGTCCGGTCTGCAATACCTCCATATCCGATGCAGAGGTGTTGTATGAGGAGCAGGCGGGACATTTGTGGCATATCAAGTACCCGCTGCTTGCAGAGGACGGCACCGTAAGCACCACGGAATTTCTGGAGTTTGCCACCACGCGTCCCGAGACTATGCTGGGCGATACGGCAGTTGCGGTGAATCCTGATGATGAGCGCTATCAGCATTTAATCGGCAGAAAGGTGATGCTCCCGATTATGAACAGGGAGATGCCCATTGTCGACGACGCTTATGTGGATATGGAATTTGGAACCGGTGTGGTAAAGATTACGCCGGCACATGACCCCAACGATTTTGAAGTGGGCAAGCGCCACAATCTGCCTGTTGTCAATGTGATGAACGATGATGCGACTATCAATGAAAACGGCGGACGCTTTGCAGGGATGGAGCGCTATGCGGCGAGAGCTGCCATTGTAAAAGAGCTGGATGAGATGGGGCTCTTGGTAAAAATAGAAGAGTACTCCCATAATGTAGGTACCCACGACCGCTGCGGCACCACCATCGAACCGCTGGTAAAGGAGCAATGGTTTGTCAAAATGGATGAGCTGATAAAGCCGGCGGCGGAGGCTGTGAAAAACGGCGAGGTGAAGCTGATACCGGAGCGTATGGAAAAGACCTACTTTAACTGGACGGACAATATCAGGGACTGGTGTATCAGCCGTCAGCTTTGGTGGGGACATCGGATTCCGGCGTATTATTGTGACGACTGTAAGGAAGTCGTGGTAGCGGCAAAAGCGCCTGCAGCATGCCCGAAATGCGGCGGGACACATTTTACGCAGGATCCCGATACGCTGGACACATGGTTTTCTTCCGCTCTCTGGCCCTTTTCTACGCTGGGATGGCCTGAAAAAACGGAAGACCTTGCCTATTTTTATCCTACGGACGTGCTGGTGACAGGTTATGACATTATTTTCTTCTGGGTTATCCGCATGATATTTTCCGGTTATGAGCAGATGAGGGAAAAGCCTTTCAAGACCGTGCTTTTTCATGGGCTGGTGCGCGACAGTCAGGGAAGAAAGATGTCCAAATCGCTGGGAAACGGCATAGACCCGCTGGAGGTTATCGAAAAATACGGCGCGGACGCTTTGCGCCTGACGCTGATAACAGGCAATGCCCCGGGCAATGATATGCGTTTTTATTATGAGAGAGTGGAGGCTTCCCGCAATTTTGCCAATAAGGTGTGGAATGCATCCAGGTTTATCATGATGAATATGGAGGGCAAGACCCTTTATGCGCCTGCGGAAGAGGAGTTAGAGCCGGTTGACAAGTGGATACTGAGCCGTTTGAACAGTCTTGTGAAGGAAGTCACGGACAATATGGAAAGCTTTGAGCTTGGCATTGCGGTACAGAAGGTCTATGACTTTATCTGGGATGAATTCTGCGACTGGTATATCGAGATGGTAAAGCCGAGGCTCTACAGCTCGGACGATGAGGCGAGCCAGAACGCCGCGCTCTATACCTTAAAAACCGTGCTTTTGGACGCGCTGAAGCTGCTTCATCCGTATATGCCCTTCGTCACGGAGGAAATTTTCTGCACCCTGCAGACGCAGGAGGAATCCATTATGATTTCTTCCTGGCCCGTATATAGCGCGGAGCGCTGTTTTATAAAGGAAGAAACCGATATCGGCAGAATTAAGGAAGCGGTGCGGGGCATCCGCAACGTGCGTGCGCAGATGAATGTGGCGCAGGGAAGGAAAGCGTCCGTGTATGTGGTGAGTCAGGATGAGAGCATCCGCAATGCTTTTTTGGAGGGCGAGCTGTTTTTTGCTTCCCTTGCAAATGCTTCTGAGGTGTTGGTACAGGAGGACAAGACGGGCATCTTGGAGGATGCCGTTTCTGTGGTGATTGCGGGAGCAACGCTTTACATTCCGTTTACAGAGCTTGTGGATATTGCGCAGGAAATGGAGCGCCTTTCCAAAGAGGAAAAACGTCTGCAGGGCGAGCTGGCACGCGCGGAAGGGATGCTGAAGAACGAAAGATTCTTGTCCAAGGCGCCTGCACAGAAGGTGGAAGAGGAGAAGGCAAAGCTGGAGAAGTACGCCGGCATGTTAAAAGAAGTGCAGATGCGTCTTGCGCAGCTTAAGGAAATCGGGAAGGCAGGGGCATGAGCGCATACACCGAAGCGGAAAATTATATTTTGAATATCCCGAAATTCGGGGAAAAGCATACGCTGCAGGATACAAAAAGACTGCTGTGCAGAGTCTTTGAAAAGCGCGGCAGCCGTATTCTTCACGTGGCGGGCACAAACGGAAAAGGCTCCGTTTGTGCCTATCTGCGCGCAGTCCTGATGGCGGCAGGGTATCGGGTGGGGCTTTTTACCTCGCCCCATCTTGTGTCTATGCGCGAGAGAATCTGCATGGACAATGAAATGATACCGGAGGAAGATTTTGTCTCGGCTTATGAAAAGGTGCGGGCAGCCATAAAGGAGGAGGCAGCAGGAGACTTGTGGGAAGAAGCGCGGCTGCATCCTTCCTTTTTTGAATTTTTGTATTTGATGGCGATGTTCTGGTTTGCAGGGAAAGAACCGGATTTTATTATTTTGGAGACAGGGCTTGGGGGCAGGCTGGATGCAACCAATTCGGTTTCGGATAAAGAAGCTGCCATCATTACGCACATGGGGCTGGACCATACGGCATATCTGGGAAATACTCTGCCCCGGATAGCGGCGGAGAAGGCGGGTATTATGAAAGAGGGTGCGCCTGTTATCTACTGGGAAACGGATGCACAGGTGTCTGCGGTTTTGGCAAAAAACGCAAAAAAGTTGCAAATACCTGCGTTTTCCGTGTCGAAAAAGGATTATATTTTCTTAAAATTTAATCATAAAAGCATTGATTTTTCTTATCAATCCCTTTATTATGATAGTATTAGGCTTCGTCTGAATACGAGAGCCTTCTATCAAATGGAAAATGCGGTGATTTCGCTTCGTGCCCTTGAAGTGGTTTTGGGCGAGGGAAAGCTCTCTGCAGAAGTGATGCAGAGAGGCATTGCCGAAGCTTTCTGGGCGGGCCGCATGGAAGAAATCCTGCCGGAAGTATACGTGGACGGCGCGCACAATGGCGACGGTATCAGGGCGTTTTTAGAGACGGTGGCAAAGGACGGATTTGCGAAAAGACGTCTTCTCTTTGGCGTCATGCAGGACAAGGATTACAGATTTATGACAGAAGAAATTGCCGCAAGCAACCTGTTTGCAGATATTTTTGTGGTGTGTCCCCGGAATACGAGGGCGGTAGAAACGGGTATACTTGAGGATGCATTTGACGATACGGGCTGCAAGGTGACCTGCTGTGAATCGGCAGAAGAGGCTTTCCGGACGCTTTTGTCCCAAAAAAAGGATAAAGAACCGGTTTATATTGCAGGCTCCCTGTATCTGGTTGGTGAGATAAAGGAGTTATTATGATTAACTTTGAAGAGGAATTGAAAAAGTTTCATCCGAGTCTGGAGGTAGAGGATGCGGAGGAAGCGATTTACAATCAGGATATGACAGATATGGCAGATATTTTGGTGAAGATGCTCAAGGAAACCGGCAAGGAAGAAGATTTTGAGTATGAGGAGTAAGGGGCATGAATTGTTATAACTGCGGCTGCCATTTGTCTGAATATGATTATTGCACCGCCTGCGGCGCTGACGTTGCTCTGTATAAGAGAATTCTGGCAGTTTCCAATATGTATTACAATGAAGGACTGGAAAAAGCAGGCATTCGCGATTTGACCGGTGCGGTCTCAAGCCTGCGGCAGAGTTTAAAATTTAATAAAAATAATGTGGAGGCGCGCAATCTCTTGGGGCTTGTCTTTTTTGAGCGGGGAGAGGTTGTGGCGGCACTGAGCGAATGGGTCATCTCAAAGAATCTGCGCCCGCAGAAAAATATTGCGGACGACTACATTGATATGATACAAAACAATGCGACAAGGCTCGATACCATAAACCAGACCATCAAAAAGTATAATCAGGCGCTTGTGTACTGCAATCAGGGAAGCAAGGATTTGGCAATTATACAGCTTAAAAAGGTGTTGTCGTTAAATCCGCGTTTCATCAGGGCGCATCAGCTTTTGGCGCTGCTCTACATTGACAGCGAGCAGTGGGAACGCGCCAAAAGGGAATTGGACAAGTGCTGCCGGATTGATATCAATAATACGCAGACGCTTCGTTACCTGAGAGAAGTGGAGGCTATGCTGGCTCCGGACGAGCAGGGCAGAGGCGGTCAGAAAAAGAAAAGTGAAACGGCGGTCCGATATCAGAGCGACAATGAGATGATTATCCAGCCAAACAGCTTCAGGGAGCCTAAGAATACGGGATTAAGCACCCTGTTTAATGTGGGCATCGGACTTGTGCTGGGGATTGCTTCCATGTTTTTCCTGATTCTGCCGGCAGCGGTCAACAGGGAGAGGACGAAGGCACAGGAGGAAATCCGCACCATTGGCGATGAAATGGATGTGAAGACGGCTACCATAGCTACCATGCAGCAGACGATAGATGAGATAACGGCAGAAAACAGCAAGCTTCATGAAGAGCTGGATGCTTACGTGGGTACGGACGGCACGCTGCGCACCATCGACATTCTGTTACAGGGAGCCAGCGAGTATTTAGAGACTGCGGATGCCGCCGCCACGGAAAGCTATCTGGACGACGTGTTAGAAAGCGTCAATAACTTAAATGATATGTCGGAACCATTCGGGCGTTTGTACAATAACCTGCTGTTAAAAATAGGACCTGAGCTTTCTGCTTCCTATTTTGCTTCCGGCAACGCGGCATACAATGACGAGGATTATGACGCTGCCATAGCGGATCTTACCAAAGCGGTCAATTACGATGCGACAAACGGCGATGCGCTTTTCACTCTGGGCAATGCTTACAGGAGAGCCGGCAAGAATGCGGAGGCAATAGAAGTCTACGAGAGGGTCATCGAGCTGTTTCCCGGGACCCAGCGCGCCGCAAGAGCGCAAAACTATATCAACGACCTGCGCAATCAGTAAACGCACAAGAGAATAAAAAGAAAACACGAAAGAGAGTTTATAGCGGATATAGGCTCTCTTTTTCATTGTAAAAAAATTCGCTGAAAGGAGAATGAAATGGAAGAGTTTAAAGTGATTGACAATTACCTCTGCGTAAAGCTTCCCGAAGAAGTAGACCACCATAAGTCTGCATATATCAGTGAAAATGCGGACAGGTATATTCTGGGGGAGCAGGTAAATCATGTGGTATTTGATTTTGAGGCTACACGTTTTATGGATTCCTCGGGAATCGGTATTATCATGGGAAGATACAAAAAAATAGCGTGCTTTGGCGGAAAAGTATTCGCCATACATGCGGACAGGCAGATAAAGCGGATTCTGTACATGTCCGGTATGCACAAAATTATTGAAATTATGGAATAGGAGGATTGCGGGACAGATGATAGAAATCAAACAGAAAGAACCGATTGCAGCGGGAGAAAGGGACAGTATGAAAAATGAAATGGCTTTGGAGTTTGATGCAGTATCCACCAATGAAAGCTTTGCCAGAGTAGCGGTGGCTGCGTTTATCACGCCGTTAAATCCGACGGTGGAGGAGCTTGCCGACGTCAAAACAGCGGTGTCGGAGGCGGTGACAAACGCGATTATTCATGGGTATGAAAATGTTTACGGTTACGGCAGGCATGGGGAACTAAAACCCGTACACGTGAAGGTGCAGGAGGGAAAGGTTTATGTGCGCTGCCGCATCGAGGGGGATATTTTACATATTGAGGTGGAGGATAAGGGGATTGGAATTGAAAATCTGGATAAGGCGATGGAACCGCTTTATACCAGTAAGCCGGAGCTGGAGCGTTCGGGCATGGGATTTGCCTTTATGGAAGCTTTTATGGACGATTTGGAGGTGGAATCGAAGCCGCTTTTGGGAACGACGGTCCGTATGCAGAAAAAGCTGGGGTGCAGCAACTTTATACAAGGGGAGGACTAGGCCTCAGAATGGAAGAAATATCAGTATTAATCGCAAAATCACAGGCAGGGGATAAACAGGCAAGAGATATACTGATAGAGAACAATTTAGGTCTGGTGCATCATATCGTAAAACGGTTTGCCGGCAGGGGGCATGAGATGGAAGATTTGTTTCAAATAGGGACAATCGGTTTAATCAAGGCGATTGACAAATTTGATTTATCTTTTGACGTGAAATTTTCCACCTATGCGGTTCCCATGATAATGGGAGAAATCAAGCGCTTTCTGCGGGATGACGGTATGATTAAGGTGAGCAGGACACTAAAAGAAAACGGCATGAAGGCAAAAGCGGCAATGGAACGATTAACTTGCCGGCTGGGGCGGGAGCCGCTGCTTCTGGAGGTGGCGGAGGAGTCAGGTCTTACGGTAGAGGAAATCGCTGTGGCGCTGGAAGCAGGGGCGGAGGTGGAATCCATCTATAAGTCGGTCTACCAGTCTGACGGCAGTGAAATCTTTTTGGTGGATAAGCTGGCGGGCGGACAGGGCGGTAAAATGACGGCGCGGGAAAGTGCGGGAGACTATGAAAAGGAACAAGTGTTAAACCATTTGCTGTTAAGGCAGCTTCTGGACTCTCTTTCGGAGAAGGAACAGGAGCTGATAAAAATGCGTTATTTTCAAGATAAAACCCAGTCGGAGGTCGCAGGAAAGATGGGAATCAGTCAGGTACAGGTAAGCCGCATGGAGAAAAAAATCCTACTGCGTATGCGGGGAGAGCTCATGGTATAGAAGGGAGACAAAAGCGCCAATATCTTAAGATATTCTGAAAACCACTACTTTCCACTTTTCAATTACAAGGTTTATAAGGTATAATATACGAAAAGGGCAGGGATTTGAGAATAGATTGCCTTAGGGTAGAAATGAGGAAATATGAATCGAAAGAAAAAAGAAATTACCTTTTACATTATGACGATAATCGGCTGTCTGATAGCGATGACAGTCGTAGTGCTGGCGGCACTTTTGATTTATGACAAAATCCGTCAAAAGGACGATGCGGTAGAGGCGAACGCGGACATAGATGTGGTAATGTATTCGGAGGAAGAGGTCAACCTTATGCTGGCGGAGGCTGTGGCACAGGCGGAGCTTAGCACCAGAGAGGAGACTTCGGATTCTATTTTAAATCAACTGCAGCAGAGTCTGGAGGGCGGAACCTCGACAGTGGGCGCGCTGCGTCCCTTCTATCCGGAGCATATCGTAGTAGTCAGCAACGGCAGATTCCATTTCGTACCTATCCGCGACGATTTAAAGCAGCACAGTCTGATACAGGAGAATCTGCAGGTATTGGAAAACGGCGAGCTGCAGTATGTGGAAAACGGTGTGGTGGTATCCCACAAGGGCATCGACGTGTCCCGCTATCAGGGGAATATCGATTGGAATAAGGTGGCTGCGCAGGGCGTGGAATATGCCTTTATCCGTGTCGGTATCAGAGGGTACGGACAGGAAGGCAAGCTTGTTTTAGATGAAAAGTTTGAGGAGAATGTACAAGGCGCGTCGGCGGCGGGCATCAAAGTGGGCGTGTATTTCTTTTCGCAGGCAATCACTGACGAGGAAGCGCTTGAAGAGGCAAATTTGGTGCTGGAGACCATAGCGGGCTATGACGTTACCTATCCGATTGTGTATGATGTGGAAAAAACGGGAGAGAAAGACGGGCGAATGAACCAGCTTACCGTTGAGGAGAGAACCCGTATGGCACATATTTTCATAGACAGAATCAGGGAAGCGGGCTATACCCCCATGATTTATGCCAATATGGAAATGTGGAGCGTGCTGATTAACATGGCGGAATTTGAGGACGTGGACAAATGGTTTGCTTACTACGATACCGATTTGTATTTTCCCTATGAATATGCCGTATGGCAGTATTCGGATACGGGAAGGATTGACGGTATCGGCGGGGATGTAGATTTGAATATCAGTTTTAAAGAGTGGTAAGAAAGGCGCCGCAAAATCACCTGCGCAGGGATTTTGCGGCGTTTGCTTTAAAATCCTTCTTTTCTTCGGGTAAGTCTGAGCTCATGGCGCTTCTTTGCATTTTCCCATTCCATTTTTTCTTCGGGATTTTCCGGAATCAGGGGCGGCGCTTCGGTGGGTCTGTCGTCGTCTCCCATACAGACCATGACGAAATAGGCGCGGTTGATAGGGGTGCGGGTGCCGTCGTCCGCCTCCTTGTAGGTATCCACCCGGATTTCCATGGAGGTGCGCCCTACATAGGTAACACGCCCAATCAGCACGATAACGTCATTTAAAAAAGCGCCGGATTTAAACTGCAGGTTGTCGATGGTGGCAGTTGTGGCGTTTCTTCCGCAATGCCGGCGCGCCGTGGCGCCCGCAACCTCGTCTATCCATTTTAAAAGCTGTCCGCCAAAGAGACGTCCAAAGCTGTTGATATCGGGGGAAATGACAATATGAATTTGTTCGGTCAGGGAATCGGAGACTTTTTTTGGGTTCAGCATGGCAGGTAGTCCTTTCTTTTCAGGTACTCACAAATAGCAGGTGAGTTTGTGTTCTAAGGTTCTTCTTTGTAGGTTCCGGTGTCTGTGTCATAATAAAAATAGCGTATGTTTGCGGCAGTACCCGCTTCGTTGGTGTCTGTGTTATCTGCTTCGAGGGCGGCTTCTGCGGAAGGCACGCATAGCAGTCTGTCATTTTCCACGGTGCAGAAACCGGGGGTTTCAAGCAGCAAAACGGGTTTACCTTCCCGTATGGTCCAGATATAGGATATATCAGGATAATAACGTTCCTCTATATAGCCGTCCGCCGTATAGAGAAGATGGCGTTCGTCCGCCTGTAAAATCACGACCGGTTCATAGCTGTCCGCGTCTATTTCTTCTGCCAAAAGCGTGCCTCCCTGACGGTCCACGTACCAGACGGAGCCGATAAACCACATAAAGGGATACGAATACGGTTTATCAGGGTCGTGTAAAAGGGAACCGATAAAAGCGAAAGCACCTGCTTCCCCGTCTTTTTCAGAATCGGGATACAGAAAATCCAAGTCATCATGCCGGGCTCCCTCGTATCCCAGAAATAGTTTTTCCAGATTCAGCAGTACGGGGTCTGTTTTTGGGGGACAGGTTTTCCATGCATAATCCGGTACAAGCAGCCCGTCGAGCCGTCTCTCTATTTCCCAACGCTCCTGCAGGGATATTGCTGCCTTTTCCAAGGCTGTTTCATTCTCATATTCTGTCACAAAGCAGTATTCCCCCACACCTGTGACAACATCGTAGTGATTTGCAAAATCACTGTAGCGGCTATCAGGGTCTTCATGTGCTTCATATAAGTCATAATCAATATAGACGGTGTAGTATTCCCGCTCTGTTACATAGTCAAAATCAGCATCTATCCGCATGATAAGTTCGTCAATAGTAGGGTAGTAATGGTAAACATACAAAAGCCGCCCATCCTGAAGAGGAAGGAAAAAATCATGAAAATCAGTGTCATCCAAAGCGGCGCATATCAGCTTTCTGGCATCATAGTATAGCAGGGCGGAAAAGTATGTGTCACATGAAATAAAAAGGCTTTGCCTCTTGTAGGTATCCTGAAGCAGAACATATTGCCAGGTGCAGGTTCCATGCTCTGAATGGTTTTCCCAGTATGCGTTACTCAGCAGGTATCTGGTTTCTACGTCCGCGATCAGCGTAAAATCACCGTTTAAAACCCTGCGAAAGGCTTCCCACGCCTCGCCTTCCTCCTTGCGGTCTGCCGTCCACTCTGCCGCCAGTCTTTCCTGTTCTGCCAGATATGCTGTCAGCGTTTCAGGCAAAAATACCTGCAAGACATTTTCTTTTGTAAAAGAATACCATGTGGCAGGCTTGCCGCCTTCCCAATCCGGATGATAAAAGTAGTAACCGTATACGCCGCCGTCCTCATAATCAAGCATCAGATAGGAGTCTACAAGATCATACTGTAAAAACACCTCATGAATACCGTCTTCGTCGATATCTGCAATACAGAAATGTCCTGTGTTAAAAAAATCATTCTCAAAAGGGAGCGGTGTATAATCGCTTAACTGCCCGTATGTCTGTGCCGTGGCGTCAAAAAACGCCGCATCCTCTAACAGCACCGCCGCATATGCCTCATAGCTTTCCGCAAAGACCTCCGGCAAGGCGCCGGTGTCGGAAAGATTCTCCCTTGGCGCGCTGCCGTGGCAGGCAGACAGGAAAAAAATACTTCCCAGCAAGACAAATAAAGATTTTCTCCGCAGTCCTCCCATCATATCCTGTCCTTCCTTTTGCTTCAGATTCAGCTTTTCGCTTTTTTTACAGTTAAAAATGCTAAAACAGGAAGTGAAACCAAATCAAACACGCCTAATATTCTTATTACAGTGTCAGGCAGCTTAATACCCATGATATTAGATCCTGCCAATATCACTGTTGTGATACCTATTACAATGAAACTGACTTCCTATATAATATTGCGTTTCTTTGCATCCGTTTTTTCCCTTGTTTCTGTGCTGCTTTTTTGTTGTGCCGCCGCTTGAAAAACAGCGGTTCCGTTTCCGGTTTATTGCTCTGATTATAGCATGGCAGAGACCTTGCGGCAACTTTTTTTCATGGAACTGCCAAAGCCTTGACTGCCGGCATCCATCTGGAACAGGACGCACTTTTCTTTGCATAAATATAAATACAAGAGTAAATACTAACCCTTAAAAATCATGCACACTGAAAGGAAATACGAAATGGCGGACCCCATTTGTTATATCAAACTAAACAGAAATGTGGAGCTTGCAGAGGCTGATGTTTATATCAAGGATATCGGCAGCATCCGCTGTGCGGACAAGCTGACTGCGGCGAAGGTAAAAAGCATTAAGGTCCACAAATTCTGCAGTGCAGGAGACTGCGTTGAGAAGGGGCAGGAAGCAGGCGGACAGGAAAGCAGCGCGCAGAAGCATAGCGCGTCCAAAAACGGCGAAGCGGCAAAAGCAAAGAATAAGAAGATGCCGTACGAAGAAAAACGCTGTGTCGTCAGTATCCTAAAAATCATAGAGCTGATTGAGGAAGCGTGTCCGGGTGTGACGGTGGAGAGTCTCGGTGAGGCGGAAGTACTGATAGAGCGCATCAAAGTAGATACGCACAAGGGATGGCAGCAGGCATTGAAAGCGTTTTTTATTGCCATTATCAGTTTTTGCGGTACTGCATTTACCATTATGGCATATCACAATGACATCGGTATTGCGGATGTTTTTACCCGTATTCATGAGATTGTAATGGGAAGCGAGCCGGCGGGTGTCTCTGCGCTGGAGGTGGCTTACTCAGTGGGGCTTTCATTGGGAATCATTGTGTTCTTTAATCATGTAGGCGGACGCAGGCTGACAAAAGACCCTACGCCCATCGAGGTGGAGATGCGCAAATATGAGACAGATGTAAACAATGCGCTTGTGGATACGGCGGAAAGAGAGGGAAAAACCATAGATGTGGAATAGCCTGAAACTCCTTTTTTTGATTTTATTCGGCGGCAGCTTTGGACTTTTGGCATCCGCAGGTGTTTTTACCGTCTTGGTGGCTGTGGGGCTGATTCCCCGTTTTGCAGGAAAAAGCCATACGGCGGGACAGATTATTTTATATGAAGAAATGGTAATCCTTGGAACTGTGGCGGGCGGACTTGTCAGTGTGTTTGAACGCTACTGCCATTTTGGGGAGTGGTTTGTTTCCCGAGGAATTTCGCAGGCGGCAGTACAGGCTGTCGGGACAACTGTCGTAACGTTTTTTGGACTTTTTGCGGGAATGTTTATCGGTTGTCTGGCACTTGCCATTGCGGAAATGCTGGACAGCATTCCGATTTTTTCGAGAAGAGCGGGCTTTCGGCATGGGCTTGGCGTTGCCGTCTGTGCGATGGCGGCAGGAAAGCTGTGCGGCTCCCTCTGGTATTTCTTTATGGAGATTCATGAAGTGGTAAAGTAAATGGCAGCAGGTTTCTGAAACGCCAAGACAAGCGGGAAAGAGCAGGGCATAAAAAATAAAATATTGTGCATAGTAAAAAAGACGAAGGAGTAAACAAGGAAAGGAGCGGTTATATGACTGATAAAGGTGAAAACAGGAATCCGGAATCCGGCATGGAGGAAAAAAAGCAGAACTATGAGCAATATGTCAAGGAAATGACGCCGACGCATAATTTGTGGCTGCAGATGCTGAAGGCGTTTATCATTGGCGGGATTATCTGCGTGCTGGGACAAGGGATTTTACAGTTTTGTACGGATGTAATGAGTATGGACAAAGAAACGGCAGCAAGCTGGTGTTCGCTGTCATTGATTTTTTTGAGCGTTCTTCTGACAGGTCTGAACATTTATCCCCGTATTGTGAAATGGGGCGGCGCCGGCGCGCTGGTGCCGATAACGGGTTTTGCAAACTCGGTGGCGGCTCCCGCAATCGAGTTTAAAAAGGAAGGCTGGGTGTTTGGCGTGGGCTGCAAGATTTTTACCATTGCGGGACCGGTGATTTTGTACGGCATTTTTACAAGCTGGGTGCTGGGGCTGGGGTACTGGATTGGACAGTGCTTTGGAATCTGGTGAGAAAGTGAAAAACAAAAAGCAGACTGACGTGACAAAATGACGGAGGAGTGGTATCATAAATATATCAGTTAATAAGGGAACACGGATTTCACAAGAAATTCGGGTTCTTTTTATTGACTTCAAAAACCCTATGTTTTAAAATAATAATGATTAGAAACAGGTGAACATAAGGTTTTGGAGAGGACAGTTATGCACAGCAAAATACTGATAGTAGATGATATGGAACTGAACCGTGATATTTTGACGGAAATACTGGAGGATGAGCATCCGGTGATGGAAGCGGCGGACGGCAGGGAAGCGCTGGAGCGGCTGGAGGAATTTCATGAAGATATAGCGGTGGTGCTGTTGGATTTGATTATGCCCGAAATGGATGGCTTTGCAGTACTGGAGGTCATGAAAAAGAAAGGCTGGCTGGATAAAATCCCCGTCCTTGTAATCAGTGGGGAAAATTCTGTGGAGATTGAGCGTAAGAGCTTCGAGTACGGCGCTTCCGATTTTGTCAGAAAGCCCTTCGACCACGTGCTGGTTAAAAAGAGAGTGAATAACGTGACGGACTTGTACATGTACAAGAACCGGCTGGAACATAAGGTGGAGGAGCAGACGAAAACCCTGCAGGAGCAGAACAGCCTTTTGAAGGTACAGGCAAGCCGCCTGCGGGAAAACAATGCCCGTATTCTGGATGCACTTGGTACGATTGTGGAGAGCAGGAATCTGGAAAGCGGCGAGCATATTAAGCGTGTCAAAGATTTTACCCGTATTTTGGCTGAAGAGCTGATGAAGGATTATCCGGAATACGAGCTGACGCCGGACAAGGTGGAGGTGATTGTTTCTGCAAGCTCCATGCATGATATCGGCAAGATAGCGATTCCGGACAATATTCTGTTAAAGCCTGCACGGCTGACACAGGAAGAATTTGAGTGTATGAAGTCCCACACGACGAGAGGATGCGATATTTTAAAAAGCATCAAGGGTGCATGGGATGATAAATATGGCGAGGCATGTTACGAAATATGTCGTCATCATCACGAGAGGTACGACGGCAGGGGCTATCCCGACGGGCTTGTGGGGGATGAAATTCCGATTTCAGCACAGATTGTATCAGTTGCAGACGTTTACGATGCACTTGTCAGCGAGAGAGTGTATAAGAGCGCTTATTCAACGGATGAGGCATTTCATATGATTATGCGGGGAGAATGCGGAACCTTCTCGCCCAAGCTCTTAAATTGTTTCAAAAATGCACGAGAACAGATGGAAGATATGGTGACAGAGCAAAAAGAAGGGGCGCATATATAAGCGCCCTTTTTCTGTGTCTGAATCTATTTCCGCTTATGCAGGAACAGAGACAGAGGATAGGTTTTTGACAGAAAAAAAGAGATCAGACAGGAGAAAATATGCTGCCGAAACTGTTTTTAGAGAGAATGAAAAAGCTGCTGGGGGAAGAGTATCCGGCATTTTTGGAAGCGTTTTCCATGGAGAACCGGCGGGGGCTGCGTGTAAATACCATTAAGGCAGACGCGGCATCTTTTTTGGAGGGGGGGTATTTTCCCCTCGAGAGAGTACCATGGACAAAAGACGGATTTTACGTAGAGGGCGCGGATAAGCCGGGTAAAAGTCCGCTTCACGCTGCCGGTGTTTATTATATGCAGGAGCCTTCTGCGATGGCGCCTGCAGTGTTTCTTGAGGCGCATTCCGGGGATAGGGTACTGGACTTGTGCGCGGCGCCTGGCGGAAAGACAACACAGCTTGCCGCCGCCATGCAGGGGGAAGGCATTTTAGTCAGCAATGAAATCCATCCTGCGAGAGCGCAGATACTTTCCGAAAATGTGGAGCGGATGGGACTGCGCAATGTGATTGTCACCAATGAAACACCGGAGCGGCTTGCGGCGGTATTTACCGGATATTTTGATAAGATTCTGGTAGATGCACCCTGTTCGGGGGAGGGCATGTTCCGTAAATCGGAGGAGGCATATGGGGAGTGGAGTGTGGAAAATATTGCGCTCTGCGCGAAAAGACAGGGCGGCATACTGGACTGCGCGGCTAAGATGCTGCGTGCGGGCGGGAGAATGGTTTATTCGACATGCACCTTTGCACCGGAGGAGGATGAGGGGACAGTCAGCCGCTTCTTAGAGCGGCATCCGGATTTTTCTATAGAGCCTGTGCAGCAGGGGGAAGGTTTTTGGTGCGGGCAGGGGAAATGGGTGGAGAATCCGGCTGACGGCGTGGAAAATACGGTGCGCCTTATGCCTCACAGGATAAAGGGAGAAGGTCATTATTTTGCGGTTCTGCACAGAGCCGGCGAATGCGTTTTGGCAAAGGGAAGAAACGGTACGGAAAAAGGACTGCCTGCACAGGAGTACGGTCTCTTTTCGGCATTTAGAGAGCAGTATCTTTCCGGTGGGGCGGCACGCGGCATATACCTGCGCTATGGAGAACAGCTTTATCTGGGAATGGAGGGGATGCCGGCGCTAAAAGGCATCAGGGTGCTTCGCCCGGGGCTGCATCTGGGAACCTTTAAGAAAAACCGTTTTGAACCTTCACATGCACTGGCTTTAGCGTTAAAGCCGGAGACGGTAAAGCAGAAGGTCAATCTTACTTTTGCGGAGGCAGAGCGGTATATTGAAGGACAGACCATCTCGGTCAATACGCAGGCGAAGGGCTGGTGTCTGGTATGTGTCGCCGGATATTCTCTGGGCTGGGGCAAAATTACAGGGACTGTGATGAAGAACCATTATCCTAAGGGGCTTAGGATAACATTCAGGTCTGAACTGTGAGAGCGGAGCATCCGTCTGGTGCCTGCATACAATACTGCATGGGGCAAATCCTGTGAGGAGCCGGTACAGGGCTGGAAAAATAGTCCGAATTTGCGTAAGATGGGATAAAATACTATCGAAAACACATTGGGTATGTTATAATACCATAAGAGGTTACATTGTGCCGAAAGGCGGGGTATCACAAAATATATAAGAAAGTATAGAGAGATAATATGAGGACGGATGAAATTGTAAATAGACTGGACAGACTGTTTTCGGAAAGCAAGGGGCAGGAGGCGCAGCGGCTTTTGGAAGACTCCATCAGGCTTGCCATGGAGGAGTCAGATAATCATGCGCTGCTCACATTATTGAATGAAATGATTGGTTATATGCGGGAAACCAGTCAGGTGGAAAGCTCTTATAGTTATGCAGCCGCCGCGCTTAAACTGATGGAGCGGATGGAAATACAGGGCAGTATGCCCTATGCGACTACGCTTCTTAATATTGCAAACGCTTATCGGGCGGGCGGCAGACTGGAGGAATCCATGGCATATTATGAGGAGGTTTTGAAGCTGTATCGGGAAAATCTCGATGAAAATGATATGCTTTTTGCCAGCCTTTACAATAACCGAAGCCTTTTGCATCAGGAAATGGGAAATTTCAGCGAGGCAAAGGAAAATTTGTTAAAGGCGCTGGCGATTGTGCAAGTCAATGAAGACACATATTTTGAGGAGGCTGTCACATACGCCAATCTTGCCTCCACATGCGTTGTGCTTCATGAGGACGAAGCTGCCATGGAATACTGCCGGCGGGCGATAGAAATATTTGAAAGGCACGGTATTCTGGATTCCCATTACTGCGCGGCGTTAGCTTCCATGGGGGCTTACCATTATGGACGCAGGGAATATGAAAAGGCGGCAGGATGCTTTCAGAAAGCAATGGAGGGGATGAAGGCGTCTCTGGGAGAAAATGAGTACTATCAAAGATTGGCACAAAATTTAGAAGAGTGCGAAAGGGCACAAAGGGAGGATTCGATGGAAGAGAAAGCAACAACAAAGGAGCCGATGACCGGACTTGCGCTGTGCAGGGCCTACTATGAGGAATATGGCAAACCCATGATTCACGAGAAGTTTGCGGCATATGAGGACAAAATTGCCGTAGGTCTCTGTGGAGAAGGCTCCGATTGTTTTGGTTATGATGATGAGGTATCCAGAGACCATGACTGGGGACCGGGCTTTGCCATGTGGATGAATATTGAAGTTTACGAGGAAATTGGAAAAGAGCTGCAGAAGGCTTATGAAGAGCTGCCAAAAGAGTTTATGGGCTTTTCACGTGTCTCGACAAAGCGTGCGGGCGGACGTGTGGGAGCATGTACAATAGCCGGTTTCTTTCATAGAATCCTTGTTTCAGAGGACTGCGCTTCGATGATAGATATTGTGTCCGGCGCGTACAGGCTTGAGGAAGAGAGTGGAAAGGTAGTGGAAGTGCAGGGTGCGCATCCTTATTTCCCGGGCAGCGTGGAGGAGAAAGTAAAGCTGCTTCATGCAAGTGCAAGGGAAGGGCAGCTTATCGTATATTGGGATGACCTTGCGGATGAATCGCTGGCTGCAGCAGTAAACGGAGAAGTATTTCGGGATGAGGAAGGAACCTTTTCTGCCATTCAGGAGTTTTTAAGGACGGGTATGCCAAAAGAAGTGTACTATTTAAAGCTGACAAATGCATGTGCCCGTTTTGCACAGGCAGCGCAGTATAATTTTTCCAGAATGGCGGGACGAAACGATATGGTGGCGGCTGCGATTTCCTTGGCGGAGGGTATGAAGCAGGCGATGAAAATCCTGTATTATCTGGCGGGCAGGCATCCCCTTCATGATAAGTGGCTTTACAGGGGAATTGCGGAAATGGCGGATTATGAGAAGGAAGCCCAACTAATTTTGGAAATTGTGGAGAACGAAGACGTGCCGCAGCAGACGGCACTTGTGGAGGAGCTGGCGCAGAGGCTTGCAGACAGGCTTTATGAGGCAGACCTGATAAGCAGCCGCGAAAGCTTTTTAGAGTTTCACGTAGATGAATTGTATCAAAAAGAAGGCTTGGAGGAATTGTCGAAGGAAGAACTGATAGATGAAATTGTGGATGCGGAGTTTGAGGCTTTTGACAAGGTGAAAAATGCCGGCGGCAGGGCATCCTGTCAAAACAACAGGCGGACGTTCACCATTATGCGAAAAAGCCAGTATCTGACATGGGAACGCAAGATGCTGATACAATATCTGTATGACTTTAAAACGGAATACAGGCGGGGACGCAATCTGATTGAGGAAAAATACGGAAGAATGATGGAAAGCACATCTCCGGCGGAATATGCAGACATAGCGCAGCATTTTCCGGTTCTGTCAGAGGACAAGAAGCAGATAATTGAGGCTGTTGTAAAGATACAGGTAGGCTTTATGGAAGAATTTGCAAAGCAGTTCCCGCGTCTGGCAGGAAATGCAAGGCTGATTCACACAAGCGAGGACAGCTTTGGCGATACCTCCTATGAAACCTATCTGCGGGGCGAGCTCGGTACGTATTCGGATAAGATGCTGGAGCTGTACGGACGATTTGTAGTAAAGCTGTGTCAGGAAGGAAAAAATCTTGCTGCCCTTACGATGGAAAACAGTGTGCATTTATATGGTTATCAGAGCTTGGAAGAGGCAGAGTTGAAACAATAGTTTCTTTTGGGATTGATGATGGCTGGCTTTTAAAAGCCAGCCATCATCAATCCTATCAACTGGTCTCTCTGAACGGCGGCTTCTGCGCCCTTCCTTTTTCTTGCCATGCCCTCCAGCTCCAATTCGCTGGTGGAAATGCGCATCAGTTTTTCTTTAAATTCCTGCTGGTCGCGTTCTGCTTTGTCAGCCCTTTTTTCGGCTCTGGCGCGATTCTGCAGCTTGATGGTATTTTCCATGGAATTGATATCTTCCATAAAG
>WSLY01000045.1 GCA_013316825.1 Lachnospiraceae bacterium
AGGACAGAGTGCAAAAGCTGATTATCAATGAGTGCCTTGAAAAAAATCAGAAATAATCCACGTCAACACTTTACACCCCTTATCCGAGGATTCCCTTCTGGCGGCTATGGAAACGGCGGGCGCCGGGGATATGCCGGAGGACAAGGTGAATTGCTCCGCAGGAGCAAGAGAAGGTGGCCTGAGCCATGCCGAGCGCAAAGGTTTAGGTACGCCGGCTACCCGTGCCGCCACGCTGGAAAAGCTGGTATCTGCCGGTTTTGTGCAGCGGAAGAAAAAGCAGCTTATCCCCACGGAAAAAGGCACGAACCTGATTTTGGTCCTGCCGGATAACATCAAATCGCCCATGCTCACCGCAGAATGGGAATCCATGCTGAAACAGGTGGAGCGCGGCGGGGTCCTGGCAAAAGATTTCATGGATGGGATTACAGATATGATCCGGGCGCTCGTCAGAGAAGATACCGCGCCGGAGGAACGGTTTGCCGGGCCGTTCCCGGATGCGAAAGAAAACGGGCGTGAAGCTGTCGGCACCTGTCCCCGCTGCTGCGGCACTGTGTATGAGGGCAAAAAAGGATTCTTCTGCGATAACCGGGATTGTTTCCGTGTCCGGGCTTTACAGCGAAAAGACGGGAAAGACCTATGACGCGGTGGTGCTGCTGGATGACACGGGCGGAAAATATGTAAATTTCAGGCTGGAATTCCCGGCGAAGAAAGGCAGGGGGAAATGAGCGGGCCGCCCTCACGGGAATTAACCAGGCAGGAACGGGCGACAATCCGAAGGCTGGTAACAGACCTTTGCGCGAACTATGACAATCGGGATAAGTTCTGCCGTTCTTTGGACTGTCCCTGTTATATGCTGCATAAATGGTGGACCGGCTCTTTCTGCCGCTACTTCCGGGAGGCGGTGCTGCCGGTGGACCCGGCGCTGGAATCTGCCCTTACGGGCGAGGACGGCTCCTTCGTATCTGCTCCAATAACTTAAACCAGTATGCCAGACGTGCCAATGAGACCGGGAGTATTTACGCTGCCGACGTGGACGACCTTCGCACCCGTCTGGACAGTCTGTGGGATGGCATGGATAAGCTGCTGCGGGGATTTGCGAACATTTCGTAAACAGGCAGGAACGCCGTTGATTTCCTCAGGCCGGCACGGTAAGATTCTAATAGAGGGGTAAATATACTTCTTTTTGAAATACCCTTCGGGCATACCTGGATGTCCTGAAAAAACGGAAATGGAGTAGGAGGTATATTATGGGACTGTTTTCAAAGAAGAAAAAGAAAGAAGCGGCTATTGATGAACTAACGCCCCAAATAAAAGCTAAGTTAGATGAATTAGCAGAAAAAGGCAATCAGTTTGAGGAAGAAGAACAATATGACGAAGCTATACAAGCATGGAAAGAAGCTCTTAGCCTAATCCCAGAGCCACAGCAATTTTACAGTGAAACCATATGGTTTTTAGCTGCCATAGGCGATATTTATTTTCAAAAGAAACAATACGAAAAAGCACACGAATGCTTTGACAAAGCAAGGGGAAATTTGAGCGGCGAGGGATTCCTAAATTCTGCAAACATGAAATACAGAGTATGATTTGCATATAATGTAAAAAGAAAAAATGGGAGAGCTTGTTTTGATGGAAAAAAATCAGGACAGAAAAGCGGTATATGACGCTGACAGTCAGATGCCTTTAGAAGTGAGGCATTCTTTTCATGCTACTCTAAAAAGGGGAATTTATAAGGAACTACATCGAAGAAAAATGCTATCCGACGGGCAGCTTTGCATTTTATTAAAAACCAAGTGACATAAACGGAGGTAGTGCCAATGGAAGAAAAATTGCAAGCTGCAGCATATGCAAGAGTATCGACGGAAAAGGATGACCAAGTGGATTCGTTAGCCAGTCAGAAAAGTTATTTTGCAAACTATATCAGCAGTCAGAGAAATATGGAGCTGAGCAAAGTATATTTTGACGAGGGAATCAGCGGCACCCAGACTAGTAAACGTAACGGATTCAATCAAATGATAAAGGATGCCCTTAGCGGGAAATTCAATCTGATTCTGACCAAAGAAGTTTCCCGTTTTGCAAGAAATACGGTGGATACTCTTTCTTATACCAGAAGGCTCAAAGAGGCGGGTGTGGGCGTGATATTTACGATCGACAACATTGATACCCGTGACAGCGATGGCGAACTGCGCCTGACAATTATGGCTGGTCTGGCGCAGGAGGAGAGCAGGAAAACCTCGGAGCGTGTAAAGTGGGGACAGCAAAGGCGCATGGAACAGGGCGTGGTTTTTGGCAGGGATATGCTTGGCTATACGGTGAAAAATGGTATGCTTTTCATCAATCCGGAGGAAGTACCTGTTATCAGAGCCATTTTCCACAAGTATACGAATGAGGGAAAAGGCGCACATGTTATCGCCAGAGAACTGTTTGAGGAAGGACTTCGTCCGAAACGCAGTTCCTTATGGTCGGATACTGTAATTCTGCGGGTTTTGCGAAATGAAAAATATGTGGGGGATTTATGTCAGAAAAAGACGTTTACACCAGATTATCTGACGCATAAAAAGAAAGTGAACTGTGGCGAAGAAGAAAAAATTTACATAAAAGACCATCATGAGGCTATTATTGACCGTGACCTGTGGAACCGGACACAGGCAGAGCGAAAACAGCGTTCCCCGTCCGCCGCTCAGAAGGCAAGGCATAGCAGCCGCTACTGGTGCAGCGGCAAAATTTGCTGCGGGGAGTGCGGCAGTCGGTTTGTCAGCCGGACAAAAAAATTGAAAACGGGCATTTATAAGGCATGGCGCTGTTATCGGGCGGCGAATCATGGCATATTAAAAACAGATGCGGACGGAAGGGAGATTGGCTGTAACAATAATTCTATCAATGAAAGGGCATTGTTTGCCTGCATGAAATATTGTGTCAATCTCATATGCCAAAACCGGAAACAACTGCGCAGGGAACTTCTTTCTGATATCCAAGCTGTTTTTGGAGAGCAGATTACTTTGATAGATGAAGATATGATCCGGCAGAAGCTTGACGCTATCGAGGAAAAGAAACAGAAATCTTTTGATGCCATGCTGGAGGGGATGCTCACGGAGGGGGATTTGAAAAAACAGATAGAATGGTATGAAGATGAGCTTTCCCGCCTCCAAATGCTGATTGAAGAAAATGAGCAGAATAACAAGCAGTATAGCAGACAAAAGGAACAAATAGACGATTTGGAAAAAACGCTGGATGAAATTTTGTCTTTTCGTGAGGACAATGAAATGCTGTACCGTGAGATATTGGAGAAGATTGTTGTTTACGGGGAATCCCAACGGGGGTGCAACCGCCTTGTTGTGTGGTTTCGATCCCTGCCTTTTGGCATACGTTTGAAAATCAGGTCCGCAGGGGTGGGGGAGGAATATCATAC
>WSLY01000033.1 GCA_013316825.1 Lachnospiraceae bacterium
AATCCACAGTACCTTAAATAGTATAACACTTATCCCTGGAGAGGGATTCATAAATACTACTATTTAATAATACGAGGAATAGAATGAATCTGAAATTTGTGATGTGTACTGCGAGAAGCGCCTCCTTTGAAATAGAGGACGGCGGGCGGTATTTTACAAAAAAGAAATATAGTCTGTATGTCAATGAAGAGTATTATGGGGAGACAGAAACCACGGTGACAGGTCTCTATCATCTGAAGCCGGACAGCGCGTATACGGTTTCCGTGCGTGACGGCGAAAAGGAAGAAGGCAGTATCAGTCTGAGAACGGAAGCGGAATATGTCACGTTAAACGTCAGACAGTTTGGCGCCAAGGGCGACGGTGTGCAGGATGACACGCACTTTATTCAGGCAGCTATTATGGCATGTCCGGAGAACAGTCGGGTATTGATTCCGGAAGGAACCTATAAGATTACCAGCCTGTTTTTAAAAAGCGGGCTGCGGCTGGAGCTTGCAAAAGGCGCGGAGCTTAGGGCAGACACCGACAGAAGCCATTTCCCGATATTTCCGGCGGCAATCCAAAGCTACGACGAGAAAGACGAGTATCATCTCGGCACATGGGAGGGCAATCCCCTGCCGATGTTTTCTGGTATTATCTGCGGTGTCGGCGTAAAGGACGTGGTGATTTATGGGGAGGGCGTGATAAACGGCAACGCTTCCAAGGAGAACTGGTGGAACAATCCGAAGGTGATGCGGACGGCTTTCCGCCCGAGGCTGTTTTTTTTGTGCGGCTGCCGCTATGTGTCACTGCAGGGACTTACCTTTATGAATTCCCCTTCCTGGACGCTGCATCCGTTCTTTTCCGATGATTTGCGGTTTATTGGTGTGACGGTAAAGAATCCGGCGGATTCTCCCAACACGGACGGGCTGGATCCGGAATCCTGTAAAAATGTGGAGATTCTGGGCGTGCGTTTTTCTCTGGGGGATGATTGTATCGCCGTCAAGTCCGGTAAGATATATATGGGTAAAAAATATAAGACGCCTTGTGAAAATCTGAATATCCGACAGTGCCTGATGGAAAACGGGCACGGCGCGGTCACGGTAGGCAGCGAAATGGCGGGCGGCGTTATCCATATGAATGTGGAAGACTGCCTGTTCCGTCATACGGACAGGGGGCTGCGGATTAAAACCAGAAGAGGACGGGGCAAGGACGCGGTGCTGGACGGTATTACCTTCCGCAATCTGACGCTTGACCATGTGATGACGCCCCTTGTAGTCAACAGCTTCTATTTCTGCGACCCTGACGGGAAGACAGAATATGTGCAGAGCAGGGAGCCCTATCCGGCAGATGACAGAACGCCGTCCATAAAGAGGCTGGTGTTTGAAAATATGGAGTGCACCAACTGCCATGTGGCGGCTGCCTTTTTTGACGGGCTTCCGGAGCAGAAAATCGAAGAGATTGTAATGAAAAATATTACAGTTACCTATGCGGCGGATGCAAAGTGCGATGTTCCCGCTATGTCCGAAGGCGTGGAGAAGAGCGCTAAGCGGGGAATGTTTGCCAGAAATATAGCAAACCTGCATTTGGAAAATGTAAAGATAGAAGGACAGAGCGGGGAAGCTTTAGAGCTTATCGGCGTGGATAATTTGACCCAAATTTCATCCTAATCCTAAATGATTTTGGAGGGGGAAAGGAGTAAAATATGCAATTAGGAATCAGGCTGCACGACACCAAAAAGCTTCCCTTTGAGGAGCGGATTTTAGATGTACACAATCTGGGGTTTGCCTGCGGGCATCTGGCGCTTTCTAAGGTGATTGACGAGTTTCCCACCGATGATGGTGCGCTGACGCCGGGGCTTGCCATGTATATCAAGAAAATATTTGCAAAAAATGACGTAGATATTGCAGTTTTGGGCTGCTATCTGAATTTGGCAAATCCCAATCCTGAAAAGCTTGCAAAGATTACAAGGCGCTATCTGGCACATCTTCGTTTTGCGTCCCTTTTAGGCTGCGGGGTAGTGGGTACGGAGACGGGAGCGCCAAACGAAACTTACACGGCAGTACCGGAGTGCCATGGAGAGGAAGCGCTGCGGACTTTTATACAAAATCTTCGGCCGGTGGTGCAATATGCAGAAAAAACAGGCGTTATTTTGGCGATTGAGCCGGTTTGGAAGCATATTGTATACAATCCGGCGCGTGCAAAGCGGGTGCTTCAGGAAATTGCTTCCCCCAATCTGCAGGTTATCTTGGACCCTGTAAACCTTTTGGATATCAGCAATTATGAAAGACAGCGGGAAATTGTGGAAGAAGCGATTGACGTGCTGGGCGATGAGATTGCCATGGTACATATTAAGGATTTCAGGGCGGAAGGCGGTAAGCTGGTTTCTGTGGGCGCAGGCTTAGGGCAGATGGATTACACAGCCATTATGAAGTTTATCAGGGAAAAGAAGCCTTTTATGCATGTGACACTGGAAAATACGACGCCGGAAGATAACATACAGTGCAAAAATCATATTTTAAGGCTTTATGAGGAGACTGTTTAAGCGAAAGCGGTATATCTTGTAAAGCTGCGCCGGATTGCCATGTCCTATAATTGAGTCTGTAAATTGGACTAGGAGAGATTGCTGTGATAGGAATATACGATTGCTTTGGCTGTGACGTATCTTTTGAAGAGAGATATAGATTGGGACAGTTATGAAAAGGATACCGGTATGCATGAGGTAGAAGCAAAGGCAATTTTATCTGCAGGAAATGGAATGAATTTGTACAGGGGGTGCAGTCACGGCTGTATCTACTGTGATGCCAGAAGCACATGCTATCAGATGAAGCATAGGTTTGAGGATATTGAAGTGAAGAAGAACGCGCCTGTGCTTTTGGAAGAGGCATTGCGGAAAAAGCGGAAGCGCTGCATGATTGGTACGGGCGCCATGAGCGACCCTTATCTGCATTTGGAAAAAGAGCTGCGCCTGACGAGAAGGTGTCTGGAGCTGATTGCGGAATACGGCTTCGGCGCAGCCATTCAGACCAAGTCGGATTTGATTTTGCGGGACAAGGCGCTTCTTGCCCAAATCAATGACAGGACGAAGGCTGTGGTACAGATGACGCTTACCACGGCGGATGAGAAATTGTGTGGAATCGTGGAGCCGAATGTCTGCACGACCAAGAGACGCTTTGAGGTGCTCCTCGAAATGAAGGAGGCGGGGATTCCCACAGTGGTGTGGCTGTCCCCGATACTTCCCTTTCTCAATGATACGGAGGAAAATATTCTGGCAATTCTGGATTATTGCAGGGAAGCGGGCGTATATGGCATCATCAGCTTTGGTATGGGGCTTACCCTGCGGGACGGAGACCGCCAGTATTTTTATCAGAAGCTGGATACGCATTTCCCGGGACTGAAGCAGAAATATGTCAAAACCTATGGGGACGCGTACGAGCTGCCCAGCTTAAGGAGCAGCGCCCTGCACTGTCTTTTTCATGAAAAATGCGCGGAGTACGGAATTGTCAGTGACAGGGATGCGCTGTTTTCCTATATGCATACGTTTGAAGATAAGGGCGAGGGCGAGCAGTTAAGTTTGTTTTGAAGTTTCTTATGGATGCCACCCGTCCGGTGCTCCAAGTACATTTTCTGTGGTATACAGGGCTGCTTCTTTTGCCGTAAGCCGGTGGGAGAAGGCGGCTCTTTTTTGAACCGCATGGCAGGAAGCCGGGTCGGAAGTACAGAGGGCGGCGCCCTCTCCATGGGAATCATATTCCCCATAATAAAAATGTCCGTGGGGCTTTTGCCAGTCCTGCCAGCCGGCGGGATGGATGTGCGCGCCCAGCTCACAGGAAATAAACACCGTTTTTGCCCATTCGCGCCAAGGGCGTCCAAGGTAGATGGAATGGGGCGGGCAGTCGCTTATCAGGCGGCAGCGTGTGAATACGTAGCCGAAGGAAACTTCTTTTGGCGTGGAAGCGGCTGTGACGTAGCCGTAAATTTCTTCATCTGCGGGACTTTCCGGCGGTTTCCTGTCGTCAGGCATTTTGGAGAACAGCGTGCACTCCTCAAAAAAGGCAGTAGCGCCTCCAAAAATAAAGTCCACATCTCCCTGTATAAAGCAGCGCCTGTATAACTGTCGTCCCAGAATTCGCGGCTTATGTTCCCCGGGACCGGTAAAGCCGCCCGGTTTTACGGCAGCGGGAGGAAGCGGCGCGGTAAAAAGGGTATCCTGACTGGACAGCAGGCGGCAATCCTCGAAAAGCAGCCTGTCTCCGTCCGCGTAGAGCGCAATCGCCTGTCCGACGGTGTGTCCAAAGCCTGCATTGTTTTGTATGGTAATGTTTTTTGCCGTAAAATCATGGGCGCTTATGCGGACAGAAGCAGTCCGGAAGGTGCCGCGCTTGCTGCCGTCTTCCATGATTTCACTGGCGCCAAGGTGATAGGACAGGACAGTGGAAGCGGCATCCTCACCCAAAAAACTGACATAAGGGCGCTCCACCACAATCTGCTCCTCGTAAAACCCGGGTGCAATATGTATCATAACGGGTGTAATATTATACTCCTGCGCACAGGGAAACGACTGTGGAGCGGTTTCTACGGGCGGCAGGGAAGCGAGCGCCTGCGAGACGGTGTCAAAGCAGGGGGTTTTATCAGGGTAGTTTACGTATAGATGAAGGGGGGGCATGAGAGGCTCCTTTCGTATTTATATTATTTCTAGGATTCAGGTGTCAAAACTCACCGTATAAAAAGTTCCGCATCCTTCTGCTACATCGGTTTTAGATTTTGATTGAGTCTGTCCACCATCCACGCAATCCGCTTTTCTCTTCCGGCCTCTGTCTTGGCGTCAAAATACGCCCGCGTGTAGGTTTTCTTTACCGACAGGGACATGGCTTTGAAATTTGTATAGGCAGGCTCGTATGCTTCTAACAGTGCGGAAAGCATAGCAATTTGTTCTTCTGTGACTGCCGTGGGCTTTGGGGCGTCCCACTGACCGTTTTGCCTCGCTTCTTCTATTTTTTTTCTGCCGAAATCCGTCATCAGTCCCCGCTCTTCAAGGGTTTTTACCAATGCCTTGTTTTTCTCAGACCATTTGCTTTTTTCCCTGCGCATGGAAAAATATTTTTTATAAGTTTTACTGTCGATGCTTTGCATCTGCCCGTCAATCCATCCGAAGCAGAGCGCTTCTTCCAATGCTTCTTCTGCCTTTATGGTTTTTGGCCCGCCTGCTTTGCCAAATAAAAGCCAGACGCCGTCATTTGACAGGCAATGCGCACGAAGCCAGTCCCGAAACGCCGCCCTGTCGCCAAATTCCATGATATCGCTCATGATTTGTCTCTCTCCTTTCGGTGTATTACTTTGATTGTATCATGCCGCTTTTTCTTTCTCAACCGGTTTTGCAAGATGTAATTTTTACAATTTGTTCATAAAAGTTTAACGGATTTGGGCGGCTTTTGGTTGAATATACCGTCTGAATCTGTTAAAATAAACTTTGTGTATTCGGATAGCGCTGTTTTGGCGCTTATCTGCGGCGCATGGTACGTGTTGATAGATGCCTGTGTGACAGGCGGACAGGAGCATGAAACGGTATGAGTTTGATTACGAAAATATTTGGAACGCACAGTGAGCGCGAGTTAAAGCGTATTGCCCCGCTTGTGGACAAAATTGAATCTTTGCGCCCTGAGATGATGGAGCTTTCCGATGATAAGCTCAGGGCAAAGACAGAGGAGTTTAAAAAGCGGCTTAAGGATGGGGAGACGCTTGACGAGCTGCTTCCCGAGGCGTATGCGGTGGTGCGGGAGGCTGCAAGGCGCGTGCTGAATATGGAGCATTACAGGGTGCAGCTTATCGGCGGTATCATCCTGCATCAGGGACGTATTGCCGAGATGCGTACCGGTGAAGGCAAGACCTTGGTGTCCACCCTTCCGGCATATTTGAACGCACTGGAAGGAAAGGGCGTCCACATTGTCACCGTAAATGATTACCTTGCGCACCGTGATGCCGAATGGATGGGGCAGGTGCATGAGTTTTTAGGGCTTAAAGTTGGCGTTGTCTTAAACAGTATGACCTCCGACGAGCGCAGGGAGGCATACAACTGCGATATTACTTATGTGACAAATAATGAGCTGGGCTTCGATTACCTGAGAGATAATATGGTGGTATATAAAAAGCAGCTTGTCTTAAGGGGACTGCACTATGCCATCATCGACGAGGTCGATTCCGTGCTGATTGACGAGGCAAGGACGCCGCTTATTATTTCAGGACAGAGCGGAAAGTCCACGAAGCTTTATGAAATGTGCGATATACTGGCGCGCCAGTTAAAGCGTGGCGAGGATATGGAGGATTTGTCCAAAATCGATGCGATTATGGGCGTGGTACAGGAGGAAACCGGCGACTTTATTGTCAATGAAAAGGATAAGGTAGTCAACTTGACGGAAGCCGGCGTGGAAAAGGTAGAAAAATTCTTCCGCATTGAGAACTTTGCGGACCCGGAGAATCTGGAAATACAGCATAATATTATTCTGGCGCTGCGAGCCCACAACCTGATGTTTCGGGATAAGGACTATGTAGTCAAGGACGACCAGGTGCTGATTGTAGACGAATTTACCGGTCGTATTATGCCAGGGCGCCGTTATTCGGACGGTCTGCATCAGGCAATCGAGGCAAAGGAGCATGTGCAGGTAAAGCGCGAGAGCAAGACGCTCGCCAATATTACCTTCCAGAATTTCTTTAATTTGTTTGAAAAGAAAGCGGGTATGACCGGTACGGCGCTTACGGAGGAGCGGGAGTTCCGCGATATCTATGGCATGGACGTCATTGAAATTCCGACCAACAAGCCCGTTATCAGGAAAGACAGACAGGACGCTGTGTACAAGACGAGAAAGGAAAAGCTGCACGCTATCGTGGACGCCGTGCTGGAAGCGCACGAAAAGGGGCAGCCCGTGCTGGTGGGTACCATCACCATCGAGGCTTCCGAGGAGCTGAGCGGCATGTTAAAGCGCAGGGGCATTGCGCATAAGGTGCTGAATGCGAAATTTCATGAGATGGAAGCGGAAATTGTTGCAGACGCCGGCGTGCATGGGGCAGTTACCATTGCCACCAACATGGCGGGGCGTGGTACGGATATTAAGCTGGACGACGAGGCGAGAGCTGCGGGCGGGCTTAAGATTATCGGTACGGAGCGCCATGAATCGAGGCGTATCGACAATCAGCTCCGCGGACGTTCGGGACGTCAGGGAGACCCCGGCGAGTCACGCTTTTATATTTCTCTTGAGGACGATTTGATGCGTCTGTTTGGCTCGGAACGTCTGATTAACGTGTTTAACGCATTGGGGATTCCCGAAGGGCAGGAAATCGAGCACAAGATGCTGAGCAATGCCATCGAATCCGCCCAGAAGAAGATAGAGAACAACAACTACGGTATCCGTAAGAATCTGCTGGAATATGACCGTGTCATGAGTGAGCAGAGGGAAATTATATACGGCGAGAGGCGTCGGGTGCTGGACGGCGAGAGTATGCGGGATGTTATCTATAAGATGATAACGGATATTACGGAGCATTGCGTGGATATGGCTATCGGCGAGGATACGGATCCTGAAGAGTGGGATTTGAACGAGCTGAATACGCTGCTGCTTCCCATGATACCGTTAGAACCGGTTACCAAATCCCGCATCAATACCATGAAGAAGAACGCATTAAAGCAGCAGCTCAAGGAAGAAGCGGTAAAGCTGTATGAAGCGAAGGAGACAGAGTTCCCTGAAGCAGAGATGATGCGTGAGCTGGAGCGGGTGATTCTGCTTAAGGTGATTGACAGAAAGTGGATGGATCATATTGACGATATGGATCAGCTTCGTCAGGGCATCGGGCTGCAGGCGTACGGACAGCGAGATCCGCTTGTGGAATATAAGATGAGCGGCTATGAAATGTTTGACGAGATGACTGAGAATATTAAGCAGGATACGGTGCGTCTGCTGCTGCGCGTCAAGCTGGAGCAGAAGGTAGAGAGGGAGCAGGTCGCGAAGGTGACCGGAACCAACAAGGATGACAGCGGTCCGAAGACGCCGAAGAAACGCGAAAATACAAAGATATATCCCAATGACCCCTGTCCCTGCGGCAGCGGTAAAAAATACAAACAGTGCTGCGGAAGAAAGGCATAAGAAATAAAATATAAAAAAGAAAGTGGGTGACGTTAATGGTAGAACTTGACAATATGAAAGCAAAGCTGCTTACTTATGAAACTCCTTTAGCGGAAGTGAGGGATTCACTTTGACTTAGCTTCCAAGGAGAAGCGAATCGAAGAGCTTGAGAGAGAAATGGAGGCGCCGCATTTCTGGGACAATCCGGAGCGCGCCAACAAGCTGATGAAGGAACTGAAAAACTTAAAGGATACCTGCCAGACTTATCGGGAGCTGAAGAGGCGTTATGAAGATATTCAGACGCTGCTTGAGATGGGATATGAGGAAAATGACGAATCCCTGATACCAGAGATACAGGAGGAGCTTAACGTCTTTACGGAGACCTTTGAGGAAATACGGATTGGCACGCTGCTGACGGGCGAGTATGACAAGAGCAATGCTATTTTGAAGCTGAACGCAGGTGCAGGCGGCACGGAGAGCTGCGACTGGTGCGGTATGCTCTACCGCATGTATACGCGCTGGGCGGAGAGAAAGGGCTTTGCCATAGAGGTGTTGGATTATCTGGACGGGGACGAAGCGGGTATCAAGTCTGTGACATTTCAGGTAAACGGGGCGAATGCCTACGGCTATCTGAAATCCGAGAAGGGTGTGCACAGGCTGGTTCGTATTTCCCCTTTCAATGCGCAGGGGAAGCGGCAGACCTCTTTTGTGTCGCTGGATGTTATGCCGGATATCGAAGAGGATTTGGATGTGGAAATCAATGAAGAGGATTTGCGGATTGACACTTACCGAAGCAGCGGAGCCGGCGGGCAGCATATCAACAAGACCTCTTCTGCAATCCGTATCACCCATATTCCCACGGGGACGGTGGTACAGTGTCAGAATGAGAGAAGCCAGTTTCAAAATAAGGACAAAGCGATGCAGATGCTGAAAGCAAAGCTGTTTTTGCTCAAGCAGGAGGCAAATGCGGAGAAGCTGTCAGACATCAGAGGTGAGGTAAAAGAAATCGGCTGGGGCAATCAGATACGCTCTTACGTGTTGCAGCCCTATACAATGGTAAAAGACCACAGAACTGGTGTGGAAAGCGGAAATGCCGACGCTGTGCTGGACGGCGCATTAGACAATTTTATCAATGGATATTTAAAATGGCTTAGCATGGGAGCTAAGCCTGTAGCGGGAGCAGAGGAGTAATTACCTCTGCTCCTGTTTCATAATGTCAAAATAGAAAGCGGCAAATGTCATCTGCATATAAGGGATGACCCAAAGGATGCCGACAAGGGAAACCGCGCCTAATAAGAGCAGGGGGAGAAAGCTTAATTCCATATAAAAAAGCCTGCCCTTCTGTCCCCTCATAATGCGGAAGCTTGCTTTTAGTATCTCTGCAGCCGGTTTGTCGGGAAAGTCCAGCATCAGGTAATAACACTGGGAAAGACCGAGAGAGAGCGGTACATAAATCACCATGGCGGCCGCAAGGCAGGGGATCATGACGAATAAGTAGCGCGAATCCCAAGTCATCAGATATATCCGGTACGGTATGGAATAGGAAAGCGTGAGGACAATGCTCAGCACATTCATCACCAAAGAAACCGTAAGGGTGTTTTCAATATGGTGGGCAAACCCATAAAAAATGTCACTTAAGGACGCCGTGCCGCCGGAGGCAAACTTTAGGTAGACCAAAGCGGTTCCGGCATTGAATACCCCCATAAAAACGGACACAAGAAACGTAACTGCAACGGACAAAATATAACTAATAGTACCCGCAGACATAGGAACAAAGATATCCAGAATGGAATTGATTGTAATGGAAATCAGTCCCGTAACGAGGATGATACCAATCAACAGTCCATAATGTCCCGTGAGCTGTTCCTTGGCTTTGTCCTTGAGTTGTGAGCTGGATGCATATTGATTCATAAATTTCTTTCAACCTTCCCAAAGAGATGCCAGACGGCGCCATTATCTCCCGCTTTTCGAAGCAAGAGCCGCAGCTTAAACGGCAGCATCAAAATGCATACCCTCATACTTGCTTCTGTCGGCGCTCTTCATACTTTGCTGGTATGGATTATCCTCATTGAAGTATTTTATCTGGGTGCTTGTGGTGCCGCCGGAAACATAAGTGCGTCCGCACTCGGGGCATACACTGGTATGCAGGCTGACGGATGCGCTTACAACTTTGCCGTTTTTGGTGGCGGCATCTGAAAAAGCATTGGTTACATGCTCCTGCTCGTGGGCGCGTACCATGGATGCCGCAGCGTTTGGAGAAATATGTGCCGCGGATTTGAAGGAAACCATTTCATCCGAGCCGTCCTGATATTTGCGGTTTTTACAAGTCTGGCACTCGCCGCTTCCCGACTGTCCTTTTTGGGACTCGTTCGGCATACCGGCAAGCCGGGGATCCTTCTGTGCGCCGTTTAACGGAAATGCGTATCCGCTCTGTCCGTAATTGTCAATCGATAAACTCATAAAATTCCTCCCTGCAAAATATCGTTTATGGTTCTATCCCGAAAAGCTGCCCCAGCTTGTCGCTGACGTCTCCGCCGTAGAGCTTTTCTATTTCTTCGAGGTAATTTTCCATGTATTCGTCAAAGTCATAGCCGTAAGTGCTTTGGAACAGCTTATTTACATAGTCCCTGTTTTTGGGGTTCAGAGCCTGCACAAAAAAAGTAATCGTGGTAATTAAGATAAAGGCGCTGATAATGATGCTCGTCAGAGAGGTCGAAAGACCTATCAGAGCGTGCGTCGTCATTCTTCTGCCCTTTCTCTTGGAGAGAATGGTAAATAAAATGGCAAGTGCGCCAATGGGCAGTGCCCAATATACGGAGACAAGGGATAAAAGTGAAATAATGCCCAAAACCATGGCGGCGGTAGCAAAAGCGTTTTTCTGCTCAGAGCGGCAGGGCTGATAATAATAGCCTCCCTGCGGCGGCTGCCAGCCTTCAGGCGGATAACCGCCATTTTGTCCATTTCTGCTGTCCATACGGATGACTCCCTGCATGTAAAATAATATTGAACCAATCTGTTTTTGGTAAGATTAGTGTAGCACTTTTTGCGGCTTTTGACAAATTAAACTTTATAAAATTCTTGTAGGAAATTCTACAAGGTTGTATGATAAAAACAATATCGAATGAAAATGATGAGGATGACTATGCTGAACATTGGAATATGTGATGACGGGCGGGAAATTTGTGCCGTGATGGAGGAGCAGATTCTGCGGTATGCAAAAGACAGGGGAATTGCAGTTGAGACAAAAGTGTGGTATACGGGGGAAGGGCTCTGCGATTATGTGAGGCAGGGCGGAAGTCTTGATATTTTGTTTTTGGACATAGAGCTGTATCATATGAGCGGTATAGAGGCGGCGGGGTTTATCAGGGAGCAGTTAGAGGACAGGCGGATGCAGATTATTTATATCTCGGGCAGGGAGTCCTATGCGCCGAAGCTTTTTAAGACGCAGCCGATGGATTTTCTGATAAAGCCCGTCAGTAAGGAAGCGCTGTCGGAGGCGCTTACGCTTGCCATCAAAATCCTGCGGCGGGACACGGAAAAATTTGAGTACCAGAACGGCAGGGATTACTATTATATTTCCTGCGGTGAGATTCTCTACTTTGCCAGCGAAGGCAGGAAGATAAAAATTGTGACACTTCGCGGTGAAAAGGAATTTTACGGGAGGATGAAAGAATTGTCGGGGCGGCTGCCGGAAGGCTTTTTGGTGATTCACCAGTCATATGCGGTAAATCGGGCGCATGTGGTGCGCTACACCTATGAGACGGTAGAATTGGCAGACGGGACGGTACTGGCAATCAGCAAGGCACACAGAAAACAGGTAAGAGAAATTTTGTTGCGGGAAATGTGAGATGGAGACAATTATTTGTATGTTGATAAACCTGTTCCGGATATATATGATTTACAGGTTTTTGAATGCTTTTTTTGGCAAAAGCGGGCAGAGCAGGACAAAACAATTTTTGGTTTACGGCAGCTTTTTTCTGGTGAATACCGGTATGTATCTGCTTTTGCATATGATGTGGATCAATATAGCCTGCAATCTTTTGGGTATCTTTTGGGGAGCGGCGCTTCATACCAAATCGGTGAAGGCGAGGTTCTTTGTGAGCAGCTTTGTCTGCGGGGTCATGATTGGCTGCGATACTATGGTGACGCTGTTGTTTATTGAGTATGAGGACGGTATGAAGACAAGTCAGGCGTATGCGGCGGTAGTGGTGTTCTTGATGCTTATATGCGAGCTTTTGGCGGAAAAGGTTCTGCACGACAGGAAAAGCAAAGAGGTATACTGCGGACTGCCGTTAATTTTGGTGCCGTCTGCCAGTATTGTGCTGATTTGTCTTTTGTTTTATACGAAAAATATTACGAAGAACGGCATGGTATTGTTTGGCGTAGGTCTTTTGGCGATAAACTTTTTTGTGTTCTGGCTGTATAACCTGCTGTCGGATACGATTTCCAGACAGTATGAAAATGAGGCGCTGCGTTTTAAAGTGCAGGGATATGCCAGTCAGATTGACGTTATGCTGGACAGCGAGGAGAAGGTGAAGGCGCTTCGGCATGACATGAAGCATCATCTGGGAGAATTGAAGGCGATGGCGGCAAAGGGAAAGGATGCGGAGATGCTCATTTATATCAGCGACATGGAAGGCTTTATGGGAAATCCTGACGAAGTTGCCGCTTCGGGAAATGTGGAAATAGACGGCGTCTTGAATTATATGATAAAGCGTGCAAAGCGTGAGCTTGCAAACGTGGAGGTGCAGGTGCAGCTTCCGAAGGCGGTCGGACATTCTTTTGATATCAACGTGATTTTGGGTAATTTGCTGGAAAACGCTATAGAGGCGGCGGCAAAGACAAAAGAAAAGCGGCTGGGGGTAAAAGTGCGCATGAAGCAGGGGATTCTGCGGATTGAGGTGGAAAACAGCTTTGACGGAAAACTGCGGCAGAGTCCGCAGGGATTGCTTACCACCAAGGACGAAAGCATTCACCACGGAATCGGTTTGAAAAATGTACGGAAAATGGTAGAAAAATATGACGGAAGCATGGAGGTACATGCCGAGGGAAACAGATTTCGTGTAAGCCTGCTTCTGTATCTTTTAGAAAGCGGGGAGGAAGCCGACAAATCTCCTGCGGTTAAGGCGGGTCAATTATGACAAGAGCATAGCCCGATTTTGACAAAAAACGGGCATATCTATCAAAATGTGATAAAATAGCAGTCGAAAATGGGCGCCGGTCTATAAGACGGAAGAGATCGGCGGGTAAGGAGGCTTCAGTTGAAAAATAGGACTGCAATTTTAAAAATCAGAAGATTTGCGCTTTTGTGTTGTGCCATATGCTGTTTTGCAGCATGTTCTCCCGAATATCCCAAGAGGCCGGTTTCAGATGCAGGCACGGGAAGTTTAGAGGGTCTTATCGAACAAGAAAATGGGGGACAGGCGCCGGAAGGCGGCACGCAGGACATGGGAGACAGCGGACAGGAGGGCGGCAGCGATGTGCCGGATACGGCGGATGGCGGCAAGCCGGGACTCGACAGTAACGAGTATGCGGAAGAAATGTCCCCAATACGGCAGGAGGATATATGTCAGATGGGAGATGCCCTGATGTATGATGGGGTTTCTTTCTGCTTGCTTTCTTATGAGAGAACCAAAGATTTTGGAGACAGGGTTTCCGAGAATTTGAGCGACTGGTTTGAAACAGATGCGGACAAGAACCTGACGGGGGACTATTATTACATATTTCTGACGCTGCGCATCACCAATGAAAGCAGCGAGACGATTGAGGTGCACAGGACGCATGGAGAAATTGCGGCTGTGAAAGAAAATATGGAATATTGCACAGCAGGGGAGCCCTGTTATGTGGATGAGGAGTACACAGAAGGCGACCCTTCCAGCGTCTGGGCGTGGAAGTTTGAACCGGGCGAAAGCATTACCTGTGAAGTTGGATATATTATAGAAGGAGACTGCCTGGAGGACTATTTGTATTACAAATTTATCACATCTGAAAATGAGGAATTTGCGGATAAATTTATCAAGCTGGAATGACGGTCTGTTTTGCCAAATGCTTTACACCGTAACTTTTCATTGAAAGCATGGGGATTTTTGGGTATAATGGCAGTAGTGTCCGAATGAGAGAAAAGGGCGCGCAGAGAGGAAAATCACCATGGATATCTTACAAAAAATGACGGAAGAGCTTAAGGTGCAGAAGTGGCAGGTGGAGGCGGCAGTCAAATTGATTGACGAGGGCAATACAATTCCTTTTATATCCCGCTACAGGAAGGAAGCGACGGGCTCCCTTGACGATGAGCAGCTCCGCAATCTGCATGAGCGGCTTACATATCTTCGCAATTTGGAGGAAAAGAAGGAGCAGGTGCTCCACAGCATAGAAGAGCAGGGGCAGCTTACAGAGGAGCTGAAGGATAACATTTTAGCGGCGGAAACGCTGGTAGTCGTGGAGGATTTGTACCGTCCTTACCGTCCGAAGAGAAAGACCCGCGCTAGTGTGGCGAAAGAAAAGGGGCTGAGCGGACTGGCGGAATATATCCTGCGTCAGGATGTTGCCTCACCCTTGGAGGAGGAAGCGGCAAAATATGTTTCCGAGGAAACAGTTTCCGAAGAAAAACGGGTAAACAGTGTGGAAGAGGCGCTGCAGGGGGCAAAGGATATTTTGGCGGAAGGCATTTCCGACGAGGCGGCGCATCGGCTTTATATCCGCAATGCCACTATGGAGGAGGGCACTATTACTTCAGCGGCAAAGGATGAAAAAGCGGAGAGCGTCTATGAAATGTATTACCAGTTTGAAGAGCCGGTGAAGAAAATTGCAGGGCACAGAATTCTTGCCCTGAACCGCGGGGAAAATGAGAAGGTGTTGACTGTCAAAGTCAATGCACCGGCAGAACGTATCCTCCGATACTTAGAAAAAAAGATAATTACGAGTGATAATGTCTATACAACGCCGGTTTTGCAGGAGGCGGCACGAGATGCCTATGAGCGTTTGATAGCGCCTGCTATTGAAAGAGAGGTTCGCAATGAACTGACGGAGCGCGCGGAGGATGGCGCCATCAATGTGTTTGGCAAAAATCTGGAGCAGCTTCTCATGCAGCCGCCTATTGCGGGCAAAGTGGTGCTTGGGTGGGATCCCGCTTTTAGGACGGGCTGCAAGCTTGCCGTTGTAGATGCAACCGGAAAGGTGCTGGACACAAAGGTGGTGTATCCGACCGCGCCGCAGAATAAGGTGGCTGAAGCAAAGGCAGAAGTCAAAAGAATGATTCAAAAATATGGGATTTCATTGATTTCCGTCGGCAACGGTACGGCGTCGAGGGAGTCTGAGCAGGTGATTGTGGAAATGATAAAGGAACTCGACGTACCGGTGCAGTATGTGATTGTAAGCGAGGCGGGCGCTTCCGTCTATTCGGCGAGTAAGCTGGCAACAGAGGAGTTTCCCAATTTTGACGTAGGGCAGCGAAGCGCGGCATCGATTGCGAGGAGGCTGCAGGACCCGCTGGCGGAGCTTGTAAAAATAGATCCCAAGTCCATCGGCGTCGGACAGTACCAGCATGATATGAATCAGAAAAAGCTGGGAGAGACTCTGGGCGGCGTGGTGGAGGACTGCGTCAATAAGGTAGGAGTGGACTTGAATACGGCATCCGTTTCTTTGCTTTCCTATATTTCCGGCATCAGCAAAGCGATTGCCAAAAATATTGTGGACTACAGAGAGAAGAACGGCAGGTTTACCAACAGGCAGCAGCTTTTGAAGGTGGCAAAGCTGGGACCGAAGGCGTTTGAACAGTGCGCGGGCTTTTTGCGGATACAGGATGGGGACAATCCCTTGGATGCCACCAGCGTGCATCCGGAATCCTATGAGGCGGCTATGAAGCTTTTGGACAAGCTGGGGCTTTCCATGGAGGATGTGAAGCAGGCGCAGAAAAAGGCGGCAGCGGAAAAGCTTTCCGGCAAAAGCACGAAAGCGGCATTAAAGGCGGATAGCAGGAAGACGTCCGACAGCAACGGCGGAAAGCTGAAGAGTGGGGGAAAGACCATTCAGGTAAGAAATACGGGTACGGCAATGGGGAGGGCACTGGCGCAGGCAATGGGCGGCATGGTGTTGGAAGAAGGTGCGAAAAAAGGCGTTAAAACCGGCAGTACGGCGGATTTATCCGTAATGTCCGCACAGGAAAACGGTTCTGCAAAGGCAGAAGCGGCTGGCAGCCTTGAGAAGAGAATTGGCGATAAGAAAAAGCTTGCACTGGAATTGGGCATCGGAGAAATTACCTTGACAGATATCATTAAGGAATTGGAGAAGCCGGCAAGAGACCCTCGTGAAAGTATGCCCGCCCCTATTTTGCGCAGTGATGTGCTCGATATGAAGGATTTAAAGCCCGGCATGGTACTAAAGGGTACGGTCCGCAACGTAATAGATTTCGGCGTGTTTGTGGACATTGGCGTGCATCAGGACGGTCTGGTGCATATTTCACAGATTACGGACCGTTTTATCAAGCATCCGCTGGAGGCGGTCAGTGTCGGCGACGTTGTAGAGGTACAAGTACTCAGCGTGGATGTGGCAAAGAAAAGAATTGCGCTTACCATGAAAATTGGCAGAGAAGGGAAGTAGAGCTTTACGCATGTGTCAAAACGGCAGTTTTATGGGAGTTACACCAAGAGAGTTTTCTGCGCCATGAATAAAAGGGTCAAGTTTCGAACTTGACCCTTTACGTTGTCAGCTTTCATTTAATAGCCGGGTATTACAAATATGCAATCGTGGGTTGCTTAACGAACGTTATTAAAAACTTCGAATCCCAGTATTTCGATGATGATACCTTCCTCGTAGCCGTCGCCTTGGATTGCGAGCCTGTGTACGTCACTGACCCGGTAAACAAGCGCTCCATATACAACAGTTCCGCCGTCCTTTACATGCGCGGGGATGGGCACCAGTAAAACGAGTAATAAAATAATAATCGCTGCTATAGTTATTTTCTTTTTCACGGTAGCTCCTTTTCGGTGGAATGCTGCAAATGCGCAATTACCAAACGTCTATGAAAGCGGCATAGTCGTTACGTTTTTTATTACCTACAATTATAACAAAGAAGCCATATCGTGTCAACATAGCAGTTTAGACATTTTTTCGTGTTTTAAACGTAATGGTAACGGTTTCTTTTTGCAGCGAAAAAGGTAATCGTGACAACAAAGGCAAACAGTTCGGCTATGACGATGGCAAGCCATATACCATCCAAATGCCAAAAGCAGGGCAGCAGCAGGACCGTGATTATCTGGAAGAGAAATGTCCTTAAAAAGGAAATTGCTGCGGATACGGCGCCGTCGCCAAGCGAGGTAAAAAAGGAAGAACCCCACACGTTGATGCCCATTACGGCGAAAGCGAGGGAATACAGCCGAAAGCCATGGCAGGTCATGGCAAACAAGTCTGCATCATAACTTGCGAAAAGCGCTACTAAAGGAGCGGAGGAAAGCTCGGCGAGTAGTGTGAGGATAAGCCCCGATGCGCCCATGATGACAAATCCCTTTCTGAAAAGATTTTTTAGTTCATTGAGGTTTCCGGCGCCATAATGGTAAGCAGGGAGAGGCGCGCTGCCGATGGAGTAGCCCATAAACACGGCAAGAAAAATAAAGTTTACATACATAATAATGCCATAGGCGGCAATGCCGTTTTCTCCCGCAAGCTTCATAAGCTGAAAGTTATATAAAATATTGACGACGGAAGCAGACAGATTCGTCACCATTTCTGAGGAGCCGTTGGAACATGCTTTCAGCAGAATACGCCTGTTTAGGGGAGCTTTGGTGAGCCTAAGCAGGCTGTTGTTCTTTTTGGAAAAATAAAACAGCGGCAGGATGCCTCCGATAAACTGCCCGATGGCAGTGGCAAGAGCGGCACCGGCTATACCCATATTGAAAACCGCAATAAACAGATAATCCAATAGAATATTGCTGAGTCCTGCGGCAATGGAAATTTTCAGGCTTAAAGCAGGTTTTTCAGCAGTCGGAAAAAAACTTTGAAAGACATTCTGTAAAATAAAACCGGTCTGGGAAATGAACAAAATTCTACCGTAGACCACGCAATATGCCAGCAAATCACCGTCTGCGCCAAGTGCGGCAGAAATGGGGCGTACGCATAAAAAGCCGATTATGGACAACAACAGGCTGACGCCTGCCGTGACATAAATAAACATGGAAAAATAACTGTTGGCAAGCTCCCGCTTTCCCTCGCCAAGCATTTGGGCGACAATGGCACTTCCTCCTGTTCCAAGCATATAGCCGATGCTTCCGATACCCATCATGACAGGCATAATCAAATTGACGGCGGCAAAGGGCGTTTTTCCCACATAATTAGATACAAAAAATCCATCCACAATACTGTAGAGAGAACTGAAAACCATCATCATGACAGGGGAAATAACATATGATATTAATTTTTTGTAAGTAAAATGGTCTGATAATTGTATTCTGTTTTTCATAGCATTTTCTTTCTTTAAATTTATGACAATAGAAGACTCGTAAGCGTGGATTCTATTGTTTGTTTTCAGATTTGCGGCAGGCGGCGATACACTGTTCCTTGAATAGCAGAAGATATTTTGCCGTCAGCCGCAGTAATTCCCGACTCTCTTCGGAAGTCATCAAATCAAAGCCGCTGTTTTCCAGTTCCATGATGGGGAAAATTTTCTCTTTCACAAGAACTTCGCCGGCGGCAGTCAAATGCATATGCATGTCCCGTTTTCTGCCGCGGGTTAAAGTAAGAATGCCTTCCCGCTCCAGCTTTTTGGTGGCGGAATTGATGGTCTGCCTGCTGATGCCGTAGGAAGCAGCAATATCCTTTTGCAGACAGCCGCCGCCCATTTCAGCTAAAGCGTATAGAATAAACATGGCGCTGTCGGAGAGTCCGGCATGAAGCGCAAGCATATGGTAAAGCCCATCCATTTCCCTGTATAGGCGGTTAAATTCTTTTAATTCCCGATTTTGATTGTTCTGCATAAAAACCTCATTTCTTTTTTATAAATCCGATTTCGTATTTAGTGTAAAAGATTATAA
>WSLY01000014.1 GCA_013316825.1 Lachnospiraceae bacterium
GATTTCATGTATTATGTCAAGAAGTACGCTTCCGGTACAAACCATGCAAAAAAAGGTCTTAACCTTGTAGGGGAAGAAGGAACCGAAACCTTTATCGACAATGACGGCAATATTTCCCTTGTGACAAAGCCCACACTGATTCCCATGGAAGGCGGCGAGGAGGTTAAAGATGCAGAAGAAACAAAGGCTTTACTCGATAAAAGCAACTTATTTGATACTTCTGTTTCCGTATCGAGCGAGCCGAACGAAAAAATGAAATCTCTCTTAAAACGTATGCAAAACGTATCCCTTTCAGACTTTCGCTTCCAAAGTATCATAACGCCTCTGGAAACCGCAATTTCTTTTCCTCATATTGACCTCTCCCCCGTTCTCAGCAGCTCTACACCTGTCAATATCGTACAAAACAATACCATAAACTGCCCGAACGTTACCAATAATTCAGGCGCGGAATATATCATGAAGGAATTGAAAAGACTTCCTCTGGATGCAATCCAATTTTCACACAGGAGATACAAATAATATTTATACAAACAGCGCGGGACCGGCAGCGGTTCCCGCGCTGTTTTTCGCTGATATATAAAAGATATAACAACTCACAAAGGAGAAACATTTTATGGCTAACGGAAAAATTAAAATAAACGAACTGCCGGAAACTACCCTTGCAAAAGACAACGATATTTTCATCATTGAAAATGATAATACAACCCAGAAAATCTCATTAGGCAGCCTGATAAACTACATAAAAGAACATGAAGAATTTGCTGCGCATTTTGTAAAACAGGCCTCTATCGATTCCCCAAACGGCATTGCACCTCTGGATAATAACCGAAAAATCCCTCATGCCAATCTACCGTTTGGTTCTACGGAAAACACCGTTTATGACGGCGCCCTCGGACAAAGCTTATCCGATAGCCTTTCCGCGCATCTGGCTGATACGGACAACCCACACACTATCACCAAATCACAAATCGGACTTTCCGATGTAGACAATACCGCCGATGCTGCAAAGCCCGTTTCTGCCTTACAGCAAAAAGCCATCGACATCGCCTATGCCAGTTCCAACGCATACACCGACGTTAAAATCGCTGACCTGATTGACGGCGCCCCCTCCACCCTTGACACACTGGGAGAAATTGCGAAGGCGTTACAGGAAGGCAGCGGCATAAGCGATGCCCTTGACGCTGCTATCGGCACAAAAGCAAATCAGGCTGAGCTGGATTCCCATACCGGAAATGATACCATACACATTACTGCTTCGGAGCGGACAAAGTGGAACAATAAAATAGGAAATACAGGAGATACCAGCAACACCACAGTCAAATTTTCGGAAGCTTCCGACTTATCCAATATCAAAACAGGGGAAAAAACAGGCTCGATAATGGGAAAAATCTCCAAGGCTATATCCGCCTTCATCCGCCATATAACCGCAAAGGCAGCAGCCGGCACATTGGGACATGTAACATTGTCAGATACTTATAGAAGTGCCATAGCAGAAGGAACCGCCGCTGATGGTATGGGGGCAAGCCAGAAAGCCGTTGCAGACGCGTACTCCGCATTAAATAATCGTTTAAGCGGTCTTACATTCGAGCAGGACGCGGAAGGGAATTGGGGCTATAAGCCCGCAGGTGCTGATACAGTGACCCCTTTTAAAAGTGGCAGTTATTCACTGGTCGGAAGAGCAAACCAAAACAATTCATGGACAATAAATAGCCGGAAACATAGCAATACATTGGTATTAACAGGATTGGCAGGAAGTACGGGAAGTGGAAGCTTTGCCGTATATGGAACAACTGCCGATAACGTAATCCCCTATCATGTAAATGCGGCTAATACACTAATTGAAAACGTAACCATTGCGGCTGGTACGACAAGAGAGATTGATATATCGGGCTATGACAGGTTTATTGTATATTGCGTATATACTACACAGGCTACATTTAATATCAATATACAAGTAGATAATTAAAGTTGCAGTTCTTAAAGTAACATTTACTGCAGATAGAAATAGTAAAATGCCTCCCGCTCTGCAGACAGATTTGCGGCACATTCTGCACACACTGGCAGACTTCTTTTAAGATTCCCTGCTATTTCACATAATTTACCGCCAGAATCGCCGCGCCTAAAACCGCCAGCACGACGCCTGTCGCCCTGTTCAGGGTGACGGCGCTTGCCTTGTTGGCAAATTTCGCTGCTATCCGCGCCCACAGCAGGGTGGATCCCACACAAAAAAGGAGCGCAGTTAAGTCCGGCATACCGCCGATGGCAAAATGGCTGACTGCGCCCGTCAGGGCGGTAAAAGTCATAATAAACACGCTGGTCCCCACCGCCGTTTTTAATTCATATCCCAGAACGCTGGTTAAAACCAAAAGCATCATCATACCGCCGCCGGCGCCGACAAAACCACAGATAAATCCAACCAGCATACCACTGATAACGGACTGCACAATCCGTTTCTTTGCACTCACCGCTCCCATGGATTCTTTTGTCGTCATCACAGGCTTTACAATAAACTTAATCCCCAAAAGCAGTGTCATAAATACGGAGAAATTCCCCATAGTGGCGCTGGGAACCATTTTTGCCACAAGACTCCCCACCATGGTAAAACAAAGCACTGAAGCCATCATCACCAGCCCGTTGCGGACATCCAGATTTTTGTTTTTCCCATAGGTGTACGCACTTACGGCACTTGCCAGCACATCGCTTGCCAGCGCAATTCCAACTGCGGTATACGGCTCAAAATTCAAAAATGTAATCAGCATGGGACTGATAACGGCTGCGGCGCTCATACCCGCAAATCCGGTCCCCAGTCCTGCGCCGATACCCGCTGCAAAACAAACCAAAAATGTAATTAGCATTCCGTCCTCTCCTTCAAATAGCTGTCAATATTTTCCCACATACGTTGAAAGCACCGCTTTATGCACTCCATTTCCTCCGAAGAAAGTCCCTGCAGCATGATGGATACAAATTTTTCCTGTGCCGCCTTTCCATCGGCAATTATGGGCGAAGCAGCCTCACATATTTTCAAATGCGCCGTCTTTCTATTGTTATCCGCATATTCTTTTCTGACAAAGCCGCCCTCTTCCAGCGTCTTTATCGCGGCAGATACCTGTGATTTGGAAAGATATCTGAGCTCCACCATATCCGTTGCCGTATCAAAGCGCGGATTATTTGCCAGAAAAAGAAGAATATCCAGCTCCATTCTGGTAATTTTGTGCTTACCGCAGACAGCTCCGACACATCTTGCATAAAGTGTCTTGATGGCATTTTGATGCTCCCATGGATTGATTGGAATCATACTTACCCCTCTTTGTTCTTTTTAGAACTATTTTAATACAAAAAAACAGATTGTCAAGCACAATCTGTTTTTTTACTTCTGATTCTATTGTTCCTTTTCAAGCACACGCAGCGGCTGGGATACCACCGTGCTGTTATCCGGCACATCCACATTTACCACAGTCCCTGCGCCGATTTTGACATTATTGCCAATCCGGATATCGCCGATGATAACCGCGCCTGCCCCAATCAGACAGTTATCCCCAATTACCGGCGCTTTCCTGTTTACCTCTCCAATCGTTACATTCTGGTAAATCCAGCAATTTTCCCCGATTGTCGCATATCTGGAAACAAAAATCCCATGCAGTCCATGGGGCAGCTTCGGCACACCCAAAAATTCTGCCTCCGGTCCGATATATCCCCCATGCTTATGGGCGCTCCTGCTCATTCTGAAAGTCAGAATATCCCTGAAAATACCGTTTTTTGCCTTTTTCTGGCGCTGGTACAGCTTCCAGAAATGCCCCAAATTATCTCCTCTCGAATAATCAATGATTTTTCTTCGGATGTTCATTACAAAGCCTCCATATCTATCGTGTTTTTCACAAAATCCGGTTTTCGCTAAACGCTGAAATCAAATCTCCTGCCGCTCTCCGGTTCCTTTTCTCCATATGCCGTATTCCTGGTTCCCTGCCCAAACTGCTCGTTTATCTGTCCGGACATCCTGACGGCGCCTTTCATGGCATTTATCTTCTCCTTGGCATATTTTTCGTCTGCCGCCATCTTTTCAAGCTCTTCTGTTAAAAAATAACGGAAAACTCTTTCCTGCCGTTTTTCCAGAAAAGCCGCTGCCGCTTTCGATAATTTCGGCTCACTGCTCTTTCCCTTTGCAGCCTCCTTCGTCTTTTGTGCTGCCTTATATTCTTCCAGCCAGCTTGGATTTTCATTCGCCTTTTTCTGTATCCATTTATGTAAATATCGAAATCCTGCCACCATCCCTTCCCTGGTGCCTGACGCATTTCCTTCCTGCGATATATTCTGATATTCTTTATAGGCGGCAGAATCGACGTCCCGCATAACGGCAACCATGTCATCACCAAGATTTGCACGTTTTTCCTTTATTGCTTCCGATTCCTCCTCCGTAAATGCACGGACACCTTCCAGAGGTGTTGTCGGTACAGGCTCCCTTTTTTCAGGCTCTCCCAAAAGTCCTTTTCCCTACTGTTCCAGCGCCGTAAGTGCATCGCCGGAAAATTCCACAATAACATTGTCCCCATACTGAGAAGTTATATCATTCATGATGCGGAAAGATTCTTCTTTGGACATTTTGTCCATAACCTTGCTGCCTTTTTCATCCATTGTCCTCCTTGATTGTCCGTTTGAAATCCGTTTCATCTATTATCTCCGCCAAGCGGTGACGCATAACGACAGTTCATACTATTAGTTTGCACCCATAACAGACATCTGTCAACCGCAAATACAGATTGTACGCAAACCATTGAAACAGAGTTGGCAATATGGTATGATAAGTGCTTATCGGATACTTGTTTCCGGAAATTTTTAAAGCGAGGTTACAATATGGCGTCACACACCAAAACTATGACAGAAGGGAAACCTGCTTTCCTCATCCTTACCTTTGCGCTGCCGCTGATGATTGGAAATGTTTTTCAGCAGCTCTATACGGTGGTAGATACCATGGTAGTAGGAAAAGCGCTCGGAGTGCCCGCCCTCGCCGCCATCGGCGCGGCGGACTGGATGAACTGGCTGATGCTCGGCGTCATTCAGGGTATCACACAGGGCTTTGGCATCCTGATGGCGCAGGCATTCGGCGCTGGTAAGTATAAAGAGCTGCGTCAAACCGTCGGGTGCTCCGCCATCTTGTCGCTGCTTTCTTCCGTGCTGCTTTTATGTGCAGGACAATGCATTGCGCATCCTGTACTGTCACTTTTGCAGACGCCGCCGGAAATTATGGACAACGCCCTGCTGTACCTGCGCATTATGTATCTGGGCGTTCCCATCGTCATGTCCTATAATCTGTTTGCAACGATTCTGCGTTCTCTGGGTGACGGCAGAACGCCCCTCCTTGCCATGATTGCCGCTGCCGTCGTCAATATTTTACTGGACCTTCTTTTCGTGCTGGTCTTTGGGTTTGGCATCGGCGGCGCTGCCGCGGCAACCTTGATTGCCCAACTGTTTTCCAGCCTCTTCTGCCTGTACCGCATCCGCAGAATAGAAGTCCTTTCGCTCTGTCCTGCTGATTTTTGCCTGCAGGGACACCTGCCGGCAAAGCTGCTCATGCTCGGATTTCCCATGGCATTTCAAAACGCAGTCATATCCGTGGGCGGCATGATTGTACAATTTGTAGTCAACGGCTTCGGCGTTATTTTTATTGCAGGTTTTACCGCTACCAATAAGCTCTACGGCGTGCTGGAGGTAGCTGCCACCTCCTATGGGTATTCTATGATTACTTACGCGGGACAAAATCTGGGCGCAGGAAAGATAACACGCATCCGTAAGGGTATGCGTGCTGCACTCACGATTTCTCTTGTCACCTCTGCCTTGATTGCCGCCGTCATGCTCTTATTCGGCAGGGCAATCCTGAGCGGTTTTATTTCCGGAACGCCACAAGAGTTTGAACTGACTTTACAGGTGGCATACCGCTACCTTGCCGTCATGAGTACTTTCCTGCCCATCCTCTACATCCTGCATGTGACGCGTTCCACCATTCAGGGAATGGGCAATACCGTGCTTCCCATGGTTTCAGGTATTGCCGAATTCATTATGCGCGCCGCATCCGCCATCCTGCTGCCCGCCGTCGTAGGCGAATCCGGCATCTTTTATGCGGAAATCATGGCTTGGGCCGGCGCCGATTTGATTCTTGTAATCAGCTATTTTGTGGTGATAAAGAAGACGGAGACGCAGGCGGTTCCGACTCTCTGAGGACTGCCTTCACACCATACTGCTCCTCAACCTGCCTGCACAGCTCCTCCGCTATTCTCTTTTCCTGTTTCATGGTAAGCTCTGCCGTCTCATTTTGCTCCATATACCCTCCATATCGAAGCGTTTTGCTCGCTATAATTTATGACTGCACGCTTGTACAACTTGCTTATCGGGCAGCTTACAGCTTGCGGGCTGTTTTGCATTCCGGTCATATTGCCCCCCGTTCGCCGATAAGATAATAGAGAACACATCTTAACAGAGGCGATTTTTATGCACAAACCAATCCGCTGCGCCCTGTACGACCGTGTATCCACAGACCTGCAGGTAAAGGACGGACTGTCCCTGGACGCGCAGAAGCAGGCGCTTACGGAATACGCGCTCTCCCATGGCTATCAGATTGTAGGATATTACTCTGATGAAGGCATCACCGCACGAAAGAAAATGCAAAACCGCAAAGAACTGCAGCGTCTCCTAAATGACGTCAGAGCCGGCGGGATAGATTTGATCCTTGTCACAAAGCTTGACCGCTGGTTCCGCAACATCAAAGACTATCACAACACGCAGGCTGTATTGGAAGCCCACGGCTGCAACTGGAAAACCATCTTTGAAGAATATGACACTACCACATCAAACGGGCGCTTTGCCATCAACATTATGCTTTCCGTCAATGAAAACGAGTGCGACAGAGATTCCGAAAGAATCAGAACCGTTTTTGCTTATAAAAAACAGAACCGAGAGCATTTAAACGGACGTCCCGCATACGGCTACACCACCGATGCGCAAAAACATCTGGTGAAGGACCCTGCCACCATGCATATTGTAGAAGATATTTTCCGCACATACTTCGCCACCTATTCGAAAAAGGCAACGGTACGGCGGATACAGGAAGTGTACGGTGAAAAAGCGCCGAGTATCTATCAGATTCACCGTATCCTCTCAAGCGAAACCTATACCGGCACCAAATTTGGCATCGCCGGATACTGTGAGTCGTATATATCCGCAGAACAATTTCTGCATATCAGACAAATCACCGACTCCAAAATCATCACACGCCAGACAGAACCCTACCTTTTTTCTTCCATGATACGTTGTCCGGCATGCGGCAAAAATATGTCCGGCTTTACGAAAAGACGCCGCCTCAAGAATGGCAGCATCCGTGCATACAAACGCTACCGCTGCGATGCTAAATTTACCCAGTTCCATAACGGCGCCTGTATTTCCGAAACGGTCATCGAAAAGTACCTGCTTTGCCACACCATAGAAAAGTGCAGGCTGCCCCTGCCTAAATGGGAAGAAGCAGAAAAAAGGCCAAAAGGCAGCAGGCAAAACCACAATGCCGCTGTACAGGCAGAACTGACACGCTTAAATCTGCTGTTTCAGAAAGGACGGATTCAGGAGGCTTATTACGAAGAGCAATATGCCATACTCTCCGAAAAACTCAACGCCTATGAACCGCCCCCACGGACAGCGGCACCCAAATCCTGCCAAATGCTTTCCTCCCTGAAAGGCGGCTGGCTCACCCTTTACGACAACCTCTCGATCTCACACAAAAAGGCGTTCTGGAAAGGTATTCTAAAGGAAATAACCATTGACAAAGACAGCCACAAAATAAACGGCTTTACTTTTTATGTTTAAAAAACGACGATTCCGTCATCATTTTCCCAATGGTGCGGTAAACCGTCCTTCTCTGTTGAGTTTGAGCCCCACGCCACTTCCCTTGAACAGAAAGGCGACGGCTATGTTGTCGCATCTCTTGGCAGGGATTCCGGCTATGTGCCGTATACTGCTTTTTCCGCAAAAGCAAGCTATATCAAAGAAAATCCGGAAACCATTCAGGCGTTTACCAATGCGCTGCAAAGAGGAATGGACTATGTAAATTCCCACACACCGGAGGAAATTGCCAAAGTCATAAAGCCTCAGTTTGAAGAAACGGACTTAGAGACGCTGACTACCATTGTAGCCAGATACCATGAGCAGGATACATGGAAAGAAGACCTGATTTTCAGCGAAGATGCCTTCAATCTGCTGCAAAATATTCTGGAAGAATCCGACGTACTCTCTGAACGTGTTCCTTATGACGTACTGGTAGACACCTCCTTTGCAGAAAAAGCAAAATAATCTGACTCTTCAAAGACGCATACCGCAAAGACCGGCAGGAAAAGGCTTCCCATGCCGGTCTTTTTCAGCTTTTACAGTCTGTCCGGTTTTACAATCTTCTTCAGATTGTCCATGTCATAATTTAACACCAGCTCTTTTGCCAAATCCGCTTCCTCCAAAAGCGCCAGTGTACCCGAAAAATCTCCTATCGTGTAGCAAATATGGCTGTCCGTCCCCAAAAGTACCGGCGCCTCATACTGCCCGCACCAGTAAAGCAGCTCTTTGATGTTCTCCCGCGCACCTTTTCTGGCAGCATGTGGATTTAAGGAAGAATTGTTGATTTCAATTGCCGTCCCCGTCTCCTTTGCCGCCCGCACTATCCTCTCACGGTCAAGGGGATACCGGTCATCATCCGGATGCCCCAGCACGGTCACATGGGGATTTTGCATCGCCAAAATCGAAGCTCTTGTATTCTCCTCCATCGTACCGGGCTTACAGCACAAGGTATGCATACTGGCAATCACATAGTCCATGCGCTCTAACAGCCCTTCTTCCAAATCCAGTCTTCCGTCATAATCGCAGATATTGGCCTCCACGCCGCAAAACAGACGTAATCCCATGTATTCTCTGGGAATACAACGGTAATTGGAAAAAAAGAAAACATGGGGACCGCCGGGCATCGCCGGCCCGTGCTCACTAAGCCCCAAGGCAAGCAGCCCTGCCTCCCTTGCAGCCTCGATATTTTCCTTCAGGGTACTATATCCGTGTCCGCTCGCCATTGTGTGAGTATGCATATCTATAATTGGCTTCATGACTTCTCCTGTCTGCATATCCGTACACATATGCAAATCGCAGGAACAAACTTCCTCTCCTACTCTTCTTCCGCATTATCCTGCAAATCGTCTACCAGTTTTTCAATCAACAGCTTCTTCACATATACATCAAAACTCAAAAGGCAGATAAAAGAAAATTTCTTGAGAAACGCCTTCTCACGCTCCGGCGCATCCGCAAAGGTTTTCTCTGCTGTTTTAAATTTATCGAGCACATCCTGCTTTAACCGCTGCATCTGCTCCTCTTCCATGCTGAAGACTTCCGTGTAAACACTTTCCAGATTAAAATCCTCTTCCGTCTTGAAAAATTCTTTTGTAATCGGCTTCAACAGCGCCTGTATATCGCTGATAGATAAAATATTTTTATAATAGTAAATAAATATAAGCAGAAGCATATGCTCCTTATTGTATTTCTTTTTCTCCGGCGGGGGCAGCAGGTCATTTTTGGCATAATTATTTATCATGGTTTTTGTCAGGATTTTATCTTCCCCCGGATTTCTGGTCTTTTTGCGCAGGCGCTCATCCATAAAAGTAGTCACCTGATCCATATATAAATCAATATTGGGAATATCCTGCGGCTTGATATACTCCACCTTTGCAAGATTGTCCAATATGGAATGAAGCAGCTCTTCCGTGTTCATTGTCATCAAATATCTCCCCTTCTCCGGTAGACTTCCGCCATCCGCTCATTTAGGCGGACAACTATTGTATTTATTATATAGTATTGAATACTACATGACAAGAATTTTCTATATTATTTTTCAAAAACTTCCTGTCCAAATCATTATATTTTTCATATCTGCTTTTGGAAAAGGCTTTACTTTACAACTTTAGTATGATAAAATCTCCTTAGTCAAGGCTGTGAAATTTTACAGTGCAAAAGTAAACAGTGAGGTAATCGTATGAACAAAAAACTAAAAACAGATGCCGTGGACTATCTGTTTGATGCCATCTTAAGTCTGAAAAACAGGGATGAATGTTACAGTTTTTTTGAAGACCTTTGTACCGTAAACGAACTGCTATCCTTATCCCAGCGTTTTGAAGTGGCAGCCATGTTAAAAAGTCACAAAACCTATCTGGAAATTGCCGACAAAACCGGTGCATCCACAGCTACCATCAGCCGTGTCAACCGTTCTCTCAATTATGGCAATGACGGCTACGATTTGGTTTTTGACAGAATCACGCAAAAATGAAATAGCAATTATAAAAAAGAAGGATTGCCACAGACAATCCTTCTTTTTTATGTGAGCGCTTTTACAGCTCCATTCTGTCAGAATCCATGGAAGCAGCAGCCAGTATCTCGTCTTCGTCATCTGCAATTCTTGCTTCTTCCGCTTCTTTGAGCGCTTCTCTGATTGCCTCTTTTGCGGACCGCTTTCCTGCCTTGCTTTCTCTCACAGGGCGCCTCTTCATTTTTGCGTCGTCCTGATTCATATCACATCTGCCCTGGAAAACTGCTTTTTCGTCAATGACTATCAAGGTTGTTTTAATATCGCCGATTAATCTTGCCGTAGAGGTCAGCTCCGTCCGTAAGGAAGCATTGACGTTTCCGTTTATCTCGCCGCCGATAATGACGGAAGTAACTTCCAGATTTCCATGAATCTTGCCTGTTTCGCCTATAATCAGATTTCCGGATACCGTTACGTTTCCTTCTACCGTGCCGTCCAGCCTGACCGACCCTGCTGCCCTGAAATCTCCCTCCACAACAGAATCCTTGCCAATGATAGTTGTAATTACTGTCTCTGATTTTTTCATACTTTTCCTCATTTCTGCGCTGCTTTTTATTCTTGGCAGTCTATACCGCAGCACTGGCACAAACCGCCCTGCTGTAATACACAGCACTTGTTTAACCGTTAATTGACAACATATCCGTAGGTTTGATATAACCGCCGTCTTTCATAATCTGATAGATAAGTTGCTTATTGTCATTCCCCACGAGGAACAGGGTTCTGCCCTGCGCCACTTCATCACCTACCTTGACCTGTGCTTCTCCTCCATTTAAATAGATGGAAACATAACCATTTCCATGGTCTATCACAATCTTACATCCGTAGGTCTCGTCCGCCTCCACTGCCGTGACTATGCCCTTCGCAGAAGCAACTACTGTAGTCCCCTCCGTCGCGGTAAAAATTACCATGGGCTCTCCTTCCGTCACCTCTTCGATTGCGGCGCCCCCTGTCAACGGAAAGTCCGTCGGCAGGCTTTGCTGGTCCAGTTCCTCCTTCAGCGCCTCCGCCGTCTGCGCCTGTGCGTTGACCGCAGTGCTCAAAGCTTCTATTTTGGCGTTCAGGGAATCTATCTCCGCCTCCAGACGAATCTTCTCTTCCTCCAAAGACGCAATCACTTCCTGCTGCTCGCTGTCGCGCGCCCTGTCCAGCTCCCATATCTGCCCCTCATACAGAATGTATCCGATGAGGCAGCCAAACAGACAGCAGAAAACCAGCATAACCAGCCGTGCCACCATAGGGCGTATCCTTATCTGCCTTGTTTTGGCGTTCACAGCATCAGTGGTCAGTATCACAATACGGCTTACTTTTCTCTTGTGCTTCTTTCTTGCCATAAAAAGTCACCTCCAGTAAACTCTAACCATTTTACCACAGGTGACTTTTCGAAACAATGATTATTTAACATTTTTGTAACATTTGGCTAAAATTTTGCTAATATTTTATACAAAATATACGCTTTTACACATTCAGAGACATATCTCCTTGGGAAATCCATCCTTTTTTACGCATAAATTCTGATATCAGAAGCGTCAATGCAGCAGGAAGGATAAAATGCATCAGCAGAATCAGCCCGAAAGCCGCAGCTCCCGACATGCCCGCCTCTGTCATCGCGCCATAAGCCGCAATCTGCCCCACAAAGCCGGCAGAACCCATACCGGAGCCCACCGGTGTACTTACCATCCCAAACACGGCGGACGCAATGGGGCCCAAAACCGCGCTGGACAGGATTGCCGGCAGCCATATCACGGGCTTTTTCACAATATTAGGCACCTGCAGCATGGAAGTGCCGACCCCCTGTGCCACAAGTCCTCCCATTTTGTTTTCTCTATAGCTTGCCACGGCAAACCCTACCATGTTGCAGCAGCAGCCAATGGTTGCCGCGCCGGCAGCCAGCCCGCTGATACTCATGGAAATACCGATTGCCGCCGAACTGATGGGCAGCGTCAAAATCATTCCCATCAGGACAGAAACCGCAATGCCGCCCAAAATCGGATGCGCCTCCACATTGACATTCACCAGATTGCCAAGCCATGTCATAACCACAGATATGTAAGGTCCTGCCACAAAACCTACCACTGCGCCGGAAACAATGGAAACAAAAGGCGTCACAATAATGTCCACTTTGGTGCGTCCGGCCACCAGATGACCTACCTTTATCGCCACAAGCGCCGCGATAAAAGCGCCAAGCGGCTCTCCGGGTGCACCCAGCTTAAAAGCTTCCATAGCTGCCACGGCAGGAAACGCGCCTATCATACCGGTTACTGCCGCAGACACGGTTACAAGCGGACCCTCTTTGTACTTACATGCCACACCCACCCCGATGCCGGCGCCGGTCAGCGTCTTCGCCACATTTGCCATCGCAATCAGGTAATTTCCTACCGGTCCCCCTATCAGGGTGCCAAATTGGGCTATTATCGTACCGATTATCAGAGTGGAAAACAAACCAAGCGCCATACCGGATAGCCCGTCAATAAATATGTCATTTAAAATCTCCTTTGCTTTTTTCATCTTTTCCTCCATTCCGAAGCGTTGTTGCCTGAGAAGGCGGGCGAAATGTCAGATTTCGCTCTGCCATCGTAGAATTTGTGACGCTCCGGCACAAATTCTTGGTTGAATAAGTTGCTATCAAGCAATTTATTCAACCTTATCCTCCATTTTTTCATTGTTTATACATCTGTCTTGTCAGTCAAAAAAGAAATTATCACAATATAAAATAAAAATCAAGTCTTTCTCTTTACTTTTTTTCATTTCTGTGCTATTCTAATCATGCTGTAAGTGTACGACAGTGTACACAAGACTTGACTTAAATTTTGGAGGTAGCACAATGAACAAAGGTACAGTAAAGTGGTTTAACAACCAAAAGGGTTATGGTTTCATCTCTGATGAAGCTGGCAATGATGTATTCGTACATTACTCAGGACTGAATATGGAAGGCTTTAAGTCTCTCGAAGAAGGTCAGGCAGTTGAGTACGAAGTAATCAATGGCGAAAAAGGACCTCAGGCTGTAAATGTAACCAAATTATAATTTGTAACCTATAATCAGTAACACGATGTACCGTTCTTAAATATAAAAGACTTGCTTAGGATTTCTATTTAGAATTTGTCATATCGTTTTATGGGATTAGAAAAAGAACCAATCTTTGATTGGTTCTTTTTTTATAGCTATGTAATAGGAAACTCCTTACATTTTTTAACGAGAGCATCCATATTTAAGCTTCCTCCAAAAATATCGAGCGCACTTCCGACCGTCGCGTTGACCCTGCCCTGCCCCAAATCTCCAAGCAGCTCCAAATCTTCAAAATTGTGCACGCCGCCGGCATAAGTAACCGGCTTTTTTCCCCATCTGCCGAGAAGCGACACCAAAGCGCATTCTATTCCCTGTGACTTTCCCTCCACATCCACCGCATGTATCAGAAATTCATCGCAGTAGCCGGAAAGTTTATCCAGCAAATCCCAGTTTACCGTTTGGTTCGTTTCATGCTGCCATCTGTCCGTAACCACCTTGTAAGCACCGTTTCTTTTTTTACAGCTCAAATCCAAGACAAGATGCTCGCGCCCTACACACTGGGAGATTGTCTTTAACCGCTCGTAATCTATTCTCCCCTCCCGAAAAACGTAGGAGGTCACAATTACATGACTTGCCCCGGCACGCAAAAACTCCCCTGCATTGGCAGGCGATATCCCGCCTCCCACCTGCAGTCCTCCTTTAAAAGCAGCAACTGCCTTTAAAGCCTGCTCCTTCGTCTTTTCATATGCCGGACTATCCGCCGAATTCAGGAGAATCACATGACCGCCCTTCAGCCCTTTCTGCTTATACAGCTTTGCATAATAATCCGCTTCCTTTTCGGACACAAAATTAACCTCCACACGAAGCCTTTTGCCCTCCGGCGCCTCATCACACAGCGTACCGCCGACAATCTGCTTTACCTTTCCATTATGAATGTCAATGCACGGTCTGAATTCCATCCGTCTTCCTCCGTTCCTTTGCAATTTCCTGCTTATGCAACAGTCTTTCTTACAAAACCATGAGCAGCGTTCCAATGCCAATCAAAATACAGCCCATGACGGACTTTGCCGTAAACTTCTCATGCAGAAAAAGAAATGCCAGCACCAATGTAATCACCACGCTCAGTTTGTCTACCGGCACCACCTTTGAAGCTTCCCCCATCTGCAGCGCCCTGTAATAGCAGAGCCAGGATGCGCCTGTCGCCAGCCCCGACAAAATCAAAAATATCCAGCTCTTTCTGCTTATCGCAGAAAGCCCCGTCTGCGCATTGGTTAAAAAGACCATCCCCCACGCCATGAAAAGCACTACCACCGTCCGAATTGCAGTAGCAAGGTGGGAGTTGACGCCGTCGATTCCCACCTTCGCAAGAATGGAAGTCAGCGCCGCAAATATAGACGACAAAATTGCAAATAGCAGCCACATACGGGTTCCTCCGACATCAAATTCCAAACAAAAATTTTCTCCGGCACAGCAGAAAAATTATAGCATATTTTTGCACAAACAACAATGTAAAAACACACTACAGCGCTTTTTCCTTACCAAATGGCAGCAGATTTTGCAATGCATCCGCAGGCGTAATCCTGACATCTGCATTGTCAATGTCCAAAAGCTTATAGCGGTCACAGCCCATTCCCAGTTCCTTCATATAAGAAAGCTGGCGCAGACCGTGTCTGGGCTCTATCCTCTCCACAAGCGCATGATGCTCCTCTTCCTTCATGGCATAGATGATATCCACACAAGCCTGATCCAAAGCCAATTTATACCCGGTTACCGGTTTGCACCGATTGCAGACAAGGGCATCTTATCTGCCCAAAATGCATCTTATCTGCAAGCGATGGATATCACAAAAGAAATTTGCTAAAATGTTATGCAGAGTGAAATAAAAAGGAAGTGACGGACACAGATGAAAGTAAAAATCAACACGGTTTTATCGAAAGCGGAAGAACAAATTGTCATTGAATGCATGGAAATGACACCCATGTTTGAAGATATCAAAAACTACTGTCTTGCCAAAGGGACCTTTCTTTCAGGGTATACCAATATCTCTTCGCAGAAGCAGATTCATAAAATTTGCATCGAAGATATTCTCTATCTGGAAGCCGTTGGAGAAAACGTATTTGCCTATACAAAGAAAAATATATTCGAAATAAAAAAACGGCTTTATGAACTGGAACGGGAGCTGGCAGATTATCAGTTTGTACGCTGTTCTAAATCGTTTTTAATTTGCCTGCTAAAGATAGACTCCATTCGCCCTGCCTTGAGCGGGCGTTATCTTGCCCGTATGGAAAACGGCGAGGAGATCGTGATTTCCCGAAAATATGCTAAGCTTGTAAAGAAAACGATTATGGAGGAATTATAATGGAATTTAGAAATAGCTTAAAAAAATATATCAATGACTTTCTGATGATACAGGCGGGAATTACTTTATCAATCGGCATTATCAGCCGCCTCAGTCCGCCGCCGGCAGGAATGGACCCCAATATGCTTTTTATGCCTTTTGTGTATGCCTTTTTCTGCACGCTTCCCTCTTTGATTGTCTATTCAAAAAAAGAATTAAGCATAAGGCAAATGGCTGTTAGAAAAATTATCCAGTTTTTATTGATTGAATTGACTGTGATACTGATTTCCTATGTCATTGGTGCGCTTCAGAACCCTTTTATGTGCACGGCAATTATAATCGCTGTCGCCGTTGTTTATCTGCTGGTAAATTGTTTCAGCTACCTCATTTCCAAATCGGATGCCAACGCTATGACCCAAAAAATACGACACATCAAAGAGCAGAAAAAGGAGCGTACACCGTATGAGCCAGTATAAGAAGCAAATGAAACTGTATCTGATTTTTGTATTAGGCGTCTGCTGGGCACTTGGCATAGCGGCAGTTTTTACGCGGGGAAGCCTCCAAAGCTTTCTATTTCAGATTCTGCAAAAAGGCTTTACCGTATTGCCGGTAACAGCCGCCATTTTGACACGGCAAATGACAAAAGACAAAACCAAATGGCATATTTCCATCAAGGTCTGGAAACGCCCCCTGCTCTGGGCTTTCTGTTGCTTTTTTCCTGCCCTTTTGGTTGTAATAGGCGCGGCTCTCTATTTTGTACGGTTTCCTGAACAGTACAGCGGTGTTTTCGCCGTTGGCAGCTTGCTTGGCACCAAGCAGGTGATACCCATTACCTCTCCTTTCCGATTCAGCCTGTTGTGCGTATTGATTGCCGCTTTCTGTATCCCTATACAGTTGCTTGAGCTTGGTGAGGAAATCGGCTGGCGGGAGTACCTGCTTCCCAAACAAATTGAAACATACGGCGTCAGAAAAGGTGTTTTACTAAATGGTTTTTTCTGGGGAATTGCACATTTACCCCTCATTTACTTAGGCTTTAACTACAGTCTTAAGAATGCGGGCGCACCGTGGAGCAACATGACTGTCATGATGCTTGTGTGCATGAGCCTTGGCGTTTTGTGTTCTTATGTTTATGTACGGAGCCATAATGTCATGTACAGTGCAATCATCCATGGCGTAGTAAATGTCATCGGTGAAATCCCTGTCTTTATTTCCGTATCGCACAAAAGCGGGCTGTTAGGCCCCAACCCGACAGGTTTAATCGGCTTGTCCGGATTTCTATTATGTGCCATCATTCTGTTTGCTCTCGCGGATAAATGGAAAAGCAAATACATATAGCTGCCAAAAAACCCCGCTGCTTATCTATGCAACGAGGTTTTTTGGCAGAAAGGCGCTATATGTCCAGTTCAGGCGGCACATCAATTTCGTCCGACACATACTTTCCGTTTTTCTTGCGCTGCCGCACACATTCCGACAAAAGATATTCTATCTGCCCGTTGACAGAACGGAAGTCATCCTCAGCCCAGGCTGCAATGGCATCGTAAAGCTTGGAGGAAAGCCTGAGCGGAATCTGTTTTTTCGTGTTATCCGCCATGGCTTAATACAGGCTGCCTGAATTGACTACAGGCTGTGCATCGTGATTGCCGCACAAAACTACCAGCAGATTGGACACCATTGCCGCTTTGCGTTCCTCGTCCAATGCCACAATATCTTTCTCGTTTAAGCGCTCCAGCGCCATCTCCACCATGCCGACTGCGCCGTCCACTATCATTTTTCTGGCGTCTATGATGGCGGAAGCCTGCTGCCGCTGCAGCATAACGGCTGCTATCTCCGGCGCATAGGCAAGGTAGGTAATCCTCGCTTCCACAATCTCAATTCCCGCTTCGTCAACGCGCTTCTGGATTTCTTCTTTGATTCTTCCTGCCACCGTCTCGCTGGAACCGCGCAGACTTCCCTCGTCGGCAATGCCGTCTCCTGTCGTATCCACATTCGGCGCCACATCATAAGGATAAATGCGCACAATATTTCGCAGGGCGCTGTCGCACTGCAAGGAAAGAAATTCCTTGTAATTGTCCACATTAAAGACTGCCTTTGCCGTATCCGTGATACGCCATGTAACCGCAATGCCGATTTCCACCGGATTGCCAAGACAATCGTTAATCTTCTGCCTGTTGTTATTTAAGGTCATGATTTTCAGGGAAATCTTCATGGAAGCCGCTGCCATCGCCTGCACCTCTCCTTTATCCCTGACGTCGCCGCTCTGATTTAAGCGGGTTCTTGCCGCAGGATTGACCGAGCTGCAGAAAGGATTGACAAAATAAAATCCCGGCTCCTTTAAGGTGCCGATATATTTGCCAAACAGGGTGAGCACCAGCGCCTCCTGCGGCCTGATTACCTTAAGCCCCGGCCAGAGTATCCAGCCGACACAGATTACCACAATGGAAACAATCAGCAGCGCCGGATTTTTGCCCTCTTCCGCCATAAAGCCCCCCACAAAGATACCTGCAATGGCTGCCGCATAGAGGAGCAGAGAAAACAGCAGTACCAGCATACCGTTCTTTTTTCCTTTTATTACTTTTTCTTCCATGATTTTCTTCCTTTCTTTTGTTTGATATCATCATGATATCGTTTTAATATTCTTTTGTCAAGCAAAAAAATTTGACTTCCAATTTTTTCATCCTATGCTTTACATATTTTATGCCAGACTGCAAACAATACTATTGTCATAATCATGATTTATGACCTGCTGCTTTCGCGGCAGAAAAAGGGAACATGAAAAACGGCATAGAAGCTGAACGAAAACGGCATGAAAGCAGGAAGAATGGAGGGAAATTATGAAAAATATGAAAAAAGCTTTTGCACTTGGTCTTCTGCTCCTCTACGTAGGTATGCTGTCTGCATGTGGCAGCGGTAAAAAGAACGAAGACGACATGGCTGGCGGCTCTCAAGGCGGCACTACCACCGAGAGTACCGCCGGCAGCACCGGCACTACCAACAACAATAATAATGGTACAACCGGAAACGGCACAAACACAGGCAATCATGATATGAACAATAACAATGGTACAAATGGTACAGGCAACAGCAGCAATACCAACGGTACGACAAACGGCAGCCTGAACAATGGCAGCAGCACGAACGGCGTAAACAATAACGGAGCCAACGGTACGAATGGCAGCAGCGTAAACGGCAGCAATAATACCAACGGCACAACGAACGGAAGTACCACAAACGGATCCGGAAACGGAAATACCTCAAACGGATCCATGAACAATAATACGGACAATGCCATGGACGACGCAGGTGATGCCATAGGCGATGCCATTGACGATGCAGGAAATACCGCAGGCGATGTTATTAACGATATCGGAGACGGCATCAAGGATGTAACCGACGATATGACCGGAAACGGCGCAGGCAATAACTCCACCGGCAGCAACAGCACCAGAGGCGCTTCTGGCAGAAGGTAACAGGTAATTTGTAAAAAGGGTACTTTGCAGCTGCTGCAAAATACCCTTTTTATTATCACATGCTTCCTGTCGCTTTATTTATATGCCTCTTTCTATAATACTGCCTTCCCTGTAAGCCTTCAGCAGCTTTTCCAAATCTGCGATATGACCTATGATTTCCTGTCCGGTGTCCGTATCCGCCACCCGCTTTCGTACCGGAAAAATTTCCACATCCAAGGTATCTGAAAAAATATCGCTTTCCTTGCGGATCGCCGCTTCCGCCGACTCAAAATGCTCATGGGAAACCAGCCGCATACCTCTGGAATTACATACCAGCGTGTAGCCTGCAATGCCGGTTTTCTGGTGAAACGCCTTGGAAAAGCCGCCGTCTATCACGAGCAGCCTGCCGCCGCATTTTATAGGCGATTCCCCGTTTTTCTGCTCCACAGGCACATGCCCGTTTACGATATGAGAGCTTGCAGAAAAAAGTCCAAATTCTTCCAATATTTTGACAATGACATCCTCTTTGTCGAGAAGTTTGTAATAGCTGTTCTTCTTTTCCTCATGGGCACGGGCATCTGTAATAAAATACCGCTCAAAGGTTGCCATTTTATCCCTTCCGTACACGGGCGAACCGGGACCTGCCCAAATATACCAAATCATATCCTGTCCATTCCGTTTTTCCTCGCTCTCCGTCCCATAATACCCAATGCGGGCATAATTTTCCAAAATATCGTAAAGCGCCCTGCCGCTATAGCTTTTGCCGCCGACGGTAAGCGCTGCAAAACTGCCATCCTCCTTAAGAGGAACGCAGCCGTGATAGAGCAGGTTCCCATTATATACCTTATACAGCCCTCCGTTGGAAAACAGGAAACGCACATGGCGCTGCAGCTTTTCACAATGTAAAAACGCCTGCCGCAGCCGCTCCATCACCTTAAGCTCTTCTTCGGTAAGTCTGTACGGCTCTTTCCTGTCCACTGTGGGAAAATCCACATCCTTCATAGGATAGGTAATACCGTCCACCTCCACCGTCTTATTTTCATAGTCGATTCTATGCAAAAGCATACGGTTCTCCATGGAAAATTCCGGATGCCGCAGGATAAGCTGTCCCTCCAATTTAAACTGCAGGACGGCAATCGCCTTGTGCATCTTCATGTCAAGGCTCAAATCCTTGGTATTGTAGTCGGTGTTATACTTGATGGCAAAAGCGCTGCAATCCGTGTCCTGATAGGTTTCCATGGCAAAGGTGGCAAGGGGTATCAGGTTGATGCCATAGCCATCCTCCAAGGTATCCAGATTGCCATAGCGCGTGGCAATCCGGATAACCGTCGCAATACACGCCAGATGACCGCTCGCCGCGCCCATCCACACCACGTCATGATTGCCCCACTGGACATCCACTGAATGATAGGTGCTTAGTGTGTCCATAATAATGTGCGGTCCCGGCCCCCTGTCGTATATATCCCCCAGAATATGCAAATGGTCTATCACAAGCCGCTGTATCAGATGACTTAGGGCTGCAATAAACTGCGGCGCCCTGCCGATTCGTATAATGGTATGTATGATTTCATTGTAGTAGGCTTCCTTGTCCTGCACCTCTTCCTTTTCCGTAATCAGCTCTTCAATAACATAGGCAAAGTCCTTCGGCAGCGCCTTGCGCACCTTGGAGCGCGTATATTTGGAGGATACACGTTTGGTAATCTGCACCAGCCTGTGAAGGGTAATCTTATACCAATCCTCGATATTCTCCTCTTCCTCCAGCATAATATCCAGCTTTTCCTCAGGGTAGTAAATCAGGGAAGCAAGCGCCTTTTTGTCCCGGCTGCTTAAGGTATTGCCAAATTCCTCGTCAATTTTCCGCCGCACGGAACCGGATCCGTTTTTCAACACATGATTAAACTGCTCGTACTCCCCGTGGATGTCCGTGAGGAAATGCTCCGTTCCCTTGGGAAGATTTAAAATTGCCTGCAGATTGATGATTTCCGTCGCTGCCGACGCAATGGTCGGATACCGGTCCGCCAGACTCTTCAGATACTTCTTTTCCAGTTCGTTCATTTTCTACACTCCTTCTCCACTTTGGCAGGCTCAAAATGACAACCCCTGTTTCTTTAAAGAAACAGGGGTTGACTTTTTTTTAACAATTATGCGCGGCAGCAATCACATCGCTCATGTCATACATACCCGCAGGCTTTCCTGCGAGAAACTTTGCCGCTTGTATGGCACCCTTGGCAAACACGGCTTTGGAATATGCGGTGTGGGAAAAAGTAATTACCTCGTCCGCTCCCGCAAAGATAACGTCGTGTTCACCCACAATCGTACCGCCGCGGATTGCCGACATCCCAATTTCCTTTTTGCCGCGCTTCCTTCGCACGCCGCTCCTGTCATACACATACTCATAGGCGCCGCCCAGCTCTTCGTTGACAGAGCCTGCAAGCGCAAGCGCCGTGCCGCTGGGGGCATCCACCTTCTGATTGTGATGCTTTTCTACAATTTCAATGTCAAATCCCGCCGGCGCCAATACCGAAGCCGCTTCCTTTAACATTTTTAAAAGCAGATTGATGCCCAGAGACATATTGGCGGATTTCAAAACCGCAACTTTTTCAGAAGTCTCCTGCAAAAGCGCATTCTGCTCCTCTGTAAGACCCGTGGTACAGAAGACACAGGGAAGCTTCCTGTGTTCGCAATAAGCAAGCAGCTTTTCCGCTCCCGCCGCCGCGCTGAAATCTATCAGCACATCCGCTTCCACATCACAATCCTCTACATCGGCATACACCGGATAGGGATTGTGCCCGTCATCGTAAATATCGATGCCCGCCACAATCTCCGCTTCCTCGTCTGCCTGAACCAAATCCGAAATCACACGGCCCATCTTGCCGTTGCAGCCGCTCATAATGATTTTGTACATATCTGCCGTTTACCTCTATTCTGAAGCGCTTTTCACCTTCCGCCATACCATGCCGGACAGCGCAGCCGCTTTCTTCCTTGTCATTTTTACAAAAGCCCGAACTCCCGCATCGCCTTCTCCAGCTTTTTGGCGTTCGCCTCCTCCATCTCCGTAAGCGGCAGCCTTAATACGCCCGCTTCCATGCCCATCAAATTGAGCGCTTTCTTAACCGGAATGGGATTTACCTCACAAAACAGGGCATCACATAACTCCATCGCCTTAAGCTGCAGCTCCATGCTTCCCTTGACATCCCCCGCAAAATATTTCTCACAAATATCATGCGTCTGCCTCGGCGCAATGTTGGAGAGCACGGAAATGACGCCGATACCGCCCAGAGAAAGAATCGGTACAATCTGGTCGTCATTGCCCGAATAGATATCAACCTTGCCGCCAGCCTTTGCCGCCAGCCTTGCAATCTGGCTGATATTGCCGCATGCCTCCTTGACCGCCACAATATTCTCTACCTCTGCAGCAAGCCTTATGATGGTATCCGGCAGAATACTGCAGCCGGTGCGGCTGGGCACGTTGTATAGGATAATCGGCAGCTTTACCGCATCCGCCACCGTCTTAAAATGCGTATAGAGTCCGTTCTGCGTCGCCTTGTTGTAATAAGGGGACACTAGAAGCAAACCGTCCACGCCGCATTTTTCAGCCTCTGTCGATAAATATACAGCCGTCTCCGTACTGTTGGAGCCGGTGCCTGCAATCACGGGAACCCTGCCTGCAACCTTTTTTGCGCAGTAGCGGATTACCTCTAAATGTTCCTCATGGGACAGGGTGGAAGCCTCTCCTGTCGTCCCGCACACAATAATAGCGTCCGTGCCGTTTGCAATCTGAAATTCAATTAAATCGGCAAACCTTTCGTAATTGACCTCGCCGTTTGCCTTCATGGGCGTTACAATGGCAACACCCGCACCTTTAAAAACAGACATTTCTTTCCTCCTCAAAATTTGAACCGTCGAGACGCTCTTTCATAGACATAAACCTTTGAAAGCAAAAACGACCCATACGCAATATGGGCCGGCTTCTCCTGTTTCCATTCCGATAGCGCCCCATCTAACACTAGATGACAGTCATACAGCTATTGACTGTATGCCCAAGACTCGACTGCAGCTCATCTCCTCTTTCGGCGTCCTTCCCTTTCAGCCTTTCTCACCTGTGTCTGCCACATCAAAAGGACTACTATTGAAGCACGCAACCTCTATCTCTCTTGCTGTTATGATAGCACCTATAACGCGTCGTGTCAATGCGCTTTTCAATCTGTTTTTGTATGTTCTTTTTATCCCCTTCAGTCCTGCCGCTTCGTTATGATGGCAACTGCACAAGGCATCCTGCCAAAAACAATCTCATAATCCACATTCCGATACCCCGCATCGGCAAAAAACTTTTTGTATGAATCCATATCAAACTGCCTTTTGAAACTGACGCCCATTGCCTCAAACAGGCGTACCGCCTTTTGATTCACTCCTCCGGAAGCATTGATATATGTGGGAATTATGATTTTACCACCTTTTTTACACACTCTTTCCAATTCTCTCACCGCAGTATACGGCTCTTCCAACAGATGAATCACATTGCCTGCAACTACCTTATCAAATCGGTTATCGCGGCATTTAAGCCGTGTCATATCTGCCCTTCTTAACGTTACATTGCCGTAACTTTTACATTTTTTCGCCGTCTGCCTCAACATTTTTTTGGAAAAATCCGTTGCAATTAACTGTCTGCATTTGGGCGCAATATATTTACTGATAGCGCCTGTACCGCAGGCACACTCGAGCACCACGTCCCCTTCCTCTATTTTCTCCGCCACTTTCCTGCCAAGTTCCCGATACACTCTGCCATTGTATATGGTTTCCACTACATCATATATACCCGATACCTTGTCCCAAAACATACTTTTTCCTCCAAAATTCTATTCTGCCAACGCCGTTCCATTCATGCCGCTTCCTTCATTTTATGACTCCGCCCAAATCCGGAAAAGGAATCATGTCCTTTTGCCTGCCGTTATGCTCTCCGATTATCTTCTCCATATAAATCATATCGTACCAACGGTCAAATTTATAGCCGCAACGATGAAATTTTCCAATCTCCGCATAGCCCATATGCATGTGAAATTCTGCGCTGTTTGCCGTCAGATATTCGTCCTCCCGTTCCGGATACCCAATACAGGCGTAGAGATTTACAATCCCCATTTCCTTCAATACCGCTTCCAATTTCTCATATAAGCTTCTGCCAAGCCCGCGTTTTCTTGCCTGATGGTCCAGATATATTGTCGTTTCCGCCGCCCATTGGTAAGCAGCCCTTGTATGAAACGGACCGGCATATGCATACCCCATGATAACGTCATCCTGTAAAATACAAAGGTATGGGTATTTTTGCAGCGTATTTACAATTCGTTTTCTAAATTCTTCTGCTGTCGGCGTCTCATATTCAAAGCTGATGGCTGTATTTTGTACATAGTATGCATAGATTTCCAACAGCCGCGCCGTATCCTCTGCGGATACCGTTCTGATTGCAATGCTGCACATAAGTTCCCTGCCGCCCCTTTTCTTTATAATCTTTTTGCATTTCTATCTCCCGCAAAAACAGAATCCACGCTTCGCTGGTCTTCTATTTTTGCAGCGCCCACGTGATTCCTCTGGCAAGTCTTCCGTTCACATCCTGAAAATGACCGCCCTCATTGCGCTCAAAAACGGTTTGTATCCCAAGGGAGTGAAAAAAATGCTCTATTTCAGAGGTACATGCTTCCACATTCCGATACCATTTATTCTTTGCCTTCTTTTCTGCCTTTCCAACAGAAAAATACATTTTTTCGGGCTTATGCACAAGTGTATTTTCTGTTACATATTTTACAAAGCCGGGATACCAGAAGGAACCGGAACAGGCAATGATTTTGGAAAACATAGCAGTGTGATACATTGTATAGACCGAAAACAATCCGGCAAGAGAATATCCGGCTAACAGATATTCCTCCGGTTTTGCACCCAGCTTCTTTTCTATCTGCGGGATAATATCCGCCGTTAAAATTTTACCGTACTTACCTGCGCCGCCGTCAAATTGTTTTAGCTCCTCTGTTTGATACGGGCTCATATCGTCTTCATCACATATATTCCTGATAACTGCCAGCGTAAAATCGCTGCATCCTGACTGCCGGCATTCTTTTACAATCTCATTTCCATCATCGGCATAATGGCAGATGACAAGCGGCGCCGAAGGCTTCTGACAATACAATTCTATTTCATGCTTTTCCAATAGCAGCTTATCCATTCTAAAACTCATACCTTGTACCATGTGAAAGTAACACTCCGTCTGTTAGCTCTATACGTAAAATAATGGTATTTTCATCACAAAAATCATTATGTCCGTTATCAATCCATTCAGAAAATACACTTTGCAGTTTTTCGGCAAGCCTACGATTTTTTTCTTTTCCCCAATACCCTAAATTAATCCCCTTTCCATGTGCCGTGAACCACTCGCCGGCTATTGCAACCGAAGAATTGTTTTCAATATGCTTCATCTTATGGGAAAGCGCATATGTAATCACATAAAATGCGCCGTCCTCATAATAAGCATTTACATATCGTACATATGGCACTTGATTTTCTGCCGTTGCCAGTGCAATCACCGTATCTTTTCCAATTTCCATATACCTGATTACAAAAAATACTTATATACCTATTTCTCTATATCTTCTACTGCCCAATCTGCTCAAACCGGACCGTTTGCTCCTTCATGGATATCTTTCCCACCTGATATCCGTATTCCATAAGCTCTTTTTTATATTTTAAAAAAGAATGGTCCATGGGTATCCCTGCAATTTCCTGTATTTCTTCAAACGTCAGTATCAGAGAAGAGACTCCTTTTTTCTGCACATACTCCCACAACAAATCATATTTGCTCATTATCCTCTGCTCCTTTCATGCGCACACAGTTTTCTTAATACCGTAATTCCCGCATCCTGTGCAAACATAAAATATGTTCCATCACAGCTAAATCCGCATGTATAATAACCGTAATTTTGAAAAATAACACGGCTTGCCCCCGATGCAGGCACAAAGGTGACCGTCGTAATGTGATCCGGCGATGTTTCTATAAGCACCTTATCCCCTTGCACGGAAGCCTGTTCCATTTTCCCGCCATACTGTCCTGCAATCATGATTTCTTCATCAGGAAGTGCGGCGCAAACCGCTATGTGATTCTCTTCGTCGTATTCTGCTTTGCTCTCCGTTATGTCTCCATTCCCGCAGTCCAATACCGTTATTTTCTGCGATGAAATGCATAACAGCTTCTCGGGATGCTTTTGAGAAAATCCAACCCATTCCAACCCGCCAATCGCTCTTTTAACCGTCACTTCCCAGCCTTTCATATCGCAAAGGTCTCTATTATACAAATCCCTTGCCATACACAAGGATTCCGGCATATTCACATATGCTCCATAATTGGGAATCACTTGAAAACCCAGTTTTTTATATACCGCACAGGATTCCGCCAGAAGCTCCCCCGTTTCCAGAATGATTCTTTGATAGCCCAATTCCTTTGCCCATTCTATCAGCAGAAAAACAAGCCTGCTTCCTATGCCTTTGCCTTGATATGCGGTATGCACAAATACTCTCTTTAATTCCACATTTTCGTCATCATATCTCCTGATTGCACCGCCTCCAATCGCCTTACCATTTTCATAGACAACTATCGCCTGCCGTATCTCATCTAACCGGTTATATTGCTTGTATTTATCCCTTTGAATCTTTTTTCCGACACGCCTGTCCAAATCCATATCCAGAAGCCTGCAATTTTCTATAAAATCTTTATCTTTTCCATCTGTTCGTTTAAATTCCGTCAAAGCTTATCTCCATTCTTTAATACTTCCTTTACCCTCCGGGCAAATTCTTTTGGTGATGCATACTGCAAATTATGTCCGCAGCCTTCTATCAGTTCCATGCGGACGTCGGGCGCCATAACCGCCTCCGCATATTCTCTGACGGAATCAACCGGACATACCCAGTCACAGGTTCCGGAAATCAAATAAACCGGCATTTCATACACTGTTCCATTCTCATATGCATCAAAGGCAAGGGTATACGCAAATAACTGCCTGTTCAAATCAAAATATTCATTCATATCCCCCAACTGTTTGCAAAACCACTTAAAATCCTCCACTCCAAAATAGGGAGAAGCAATCGCTATGAAGATAGATTTGTCCGAAACATCGGCAGGATGGTATTTCGCTGTCAGCATCCGAAGCCGCATCATGTCCGCAAGGGAACCGCTGTTTTGAAATCGGGCAAAAGCCTCTTCCAGTTCAGACGTATCGCCGCCGGCTTTTTCTGCCTGTAAAAGCGCATCCTCATAGCTGTAAATATCCGTTTTTTCAAGGGAAACCACCTGCGCGACTCCTATGTAGGCGGACACCTTATCCGGATGCTCCAAAGCGTACTCGCTCCCCAGAATTGTTCCGTAAGAATGCCCAAGAATAATGACCTGCTCTTTTCCAAAGCGCTCCAGCGCGTAGTCTACCAAGTCATCCAAATCCGCCTTCGCCTGTTCAAAGCTTGCCGTGGCATTATCGGCATCATTTTCTATATTATGAAAATAGGTCCTTCCGCATCCTCTTTGGTCCCATGCAATAATCGTATATTCCTCTATCAGATAATCGGTAAAGCCATATGTCGTGCAGGTATCCGGAGAAGACGGTCCCCCATGCAGGTAGATAATAACAGGATTTTCCTTGTTCATGCCGCGAAGCAGCACGTACTGGTCCTGCCCTCCCAAGGTCAGATATATTCCCTCGTCCACACCATTTTCAATCATTCGGTAATGCTTCAAATAATTGATATTTCTGCATCCAATCACCAAGACACTCACGCCGATAAAAACAACACCCAAGCTTCCCGCAATCCATCTGAGCAGCCGAACCGGAAGCTTTCTCTTTTTCCTGCCGCATATTTCAATTTTATGCTGCAAATGGATGCCGATGTGTCCGATGCCAAGGATAATGACCGCCACAAGCAGAAAGACATTGCTTCCATATATGCCCAAAAGGAAGAAGGCGCAGACCGGAAGCGTTGCGCCCGCCACAGGAATCCCCACAAAACTGCTGTAAAAGTCTTGCATTTGCCGATTGCTTTTGAAATACCTCAGCCAGTACGCTTCATAAAAAAGCATCAGTACAAAAGAGAGTATCAGCCATATACACCAATCCGTCTTTCTGATATTAAAGTCTGAAAATATCAGCGCCAGGACACATACCAGCATCTCCCCTGCTCTCTCAAACAGCAATAGCACTTTACTCTCTTTTTCCGCATACGCATCGTATCCGTCCGGTTTGTTTTTCGTCCATAACAGATTTGGAACAAACAGCATCAATAAATACAAAAGCCCTACATAGGAAAATCCAAAATGAAACAAAACAAATTACCTCCCCTCTCCCTGTGACAAAAGAAAATAATCGTCCCTCTCTATTGCCAATTCCAAAACGCTCCACTCTTCACCAGCCGCTTCATATACTTCCTGCTGCTTTGGCTGCACATCCCGAAACCCTGCCGCTTTGTAGCAGTTGTAAGCAGGCTTATTGTTAGCAAATACGCCTATGGTTACAAGCTCTGCGCCTGCAATTCTAAAAGCATATTCTATTGCAAGCGCTATCATTTTCCTGCCATATCCGTACCCTCTTTTCGTATCGTCCACAATCACGAAACCAATTCGCAGAATATGGGGACTGCCATCGACATATCTCATAATAAAATGTCCCACGATTCCATTTTCATCACAAGCCGTCATCGGATAAAAATTATCCGCCTCTGCACAGTCGCCGTTACAGTCGAAATATTTTCGGTTCATATCCGCTTCTGTAATGGGATACCTATCATACCTGTTAAATGTCCACCTTCGAAATGTAGTTTCGTCCTTGCACCACGAAACAATCACCTTTGCATCCTCTTTTTTATATGGCCGTAAATATAACACTCCCTGCTTTTCCTCCTGCCTAATCCGCTCTCAGTTTCTTTTCCATAATTTCATAGACCAGCCTGACATCGTTTTCCAATTCATATATGCCGTGCCCCACTGTCTGATATCCTCTGTGCTCGTATAAGCATACCGCCGGAAGCGACGCGTCCAAGACAGATACCTGATGCTTTTGCATAATGGCAGCTTCCAAAGCATCCATAATCTGCGAACCGCAGCCTCTCCTCTGGTAACAGGGCAGCACATACACGCCCGTAATATGATTACCGTCAAAACAGCCCGTTCCGACAATCACATCCTTGTCCGCCAACACGCCCATATTTCCTGACGCTATTCCCTCTAAAACATGCTCCCTGCTGTGATGCCTTAAAAAGAAATCGGTTACCTCTTTCGGGTAATACTTGGGATATACCGTTTTAATTGTAGTATGCAAAACATTGTAAATCGCTTCCGCCATATCCGGAGCTGCCGCTATATATTCCATTTTTGCCTCATTTCTGTGCTGCTTTCCTGCGCAAATTCATAAATAGGATTCGGGTGTCAAAAGCCCTGTCGGAGAATACTGGTTGTCAATCTGCCCTATCATATACGCTGCATATCCGCGCGCGCTGCTTTCCTCCCATTGTGCCGGCTTGCCGGAGGCATACTCCTTTAAGGCAGCCGAAAGTAAGGAATGATATTGGGGCGGAATATGATCGATTCCCCAGTTTCCGCCCTCTTTCTTTGACAAAATAAGCCCCTCCTTCTTATATGCCAATACCCTGCACAAATTCAGAATCATATAAACAGGACTTCTCATGATTTCTTCTTCCGCATTCGCAATGTCACTCCAAATACTGTCAAAATAAAATGCCTTGTCAGGCTCTTCAAAAACATCCCTTATATTTTCCCCGCAAAGACAACTTCCCCTGTGCCAAATCACGGTAATATGCGCCGCCAAATCTTTATCGAGTCCATGCATCTTCGCAATATAATCTGCCGGACTTTCTTGATACCATTGCAGATGCGCAATCGAAAAATGCAGCTCAAAAGGGGTGGGATAGAGAAACGGTCTGCATACGTCTTTTCTGACAATGCTTACTTCTATTCCTTTTTGCGGTGCATATTTGTTCAGTTCCACCACCATATCCATATACTGCCGCTTTATTGCATTGGCAATATCAGCGTTTACTACAACCAATAAGTCGATATCGCTCTTTTTTTCATGAAAGCATCCCATCACTGCAGAGCCGTGAAGGTAAATCCCAACTAAATTGTCTCCTAAAATGTTCCTGCTTTGTCTTACAAATTGTGTTGTTACATTCTCTACCATATGCATATAGATTTCCTTTTCCTGCGGAAATTGTTACAATCTGAATTCCACAATCTCCTCCGGTGCTTTGCGCGGGCGTTTATCCGGATGCTCCGCCGCATACCCTAATGCAACCGCACCGATAAGCTGTCCCTGCACATGCAGGTAAGAAACCAGCTCCTGATATGCAAAACAGGTATTCGCAATCCACAGCGTTCCAATCCCCATTTTTTCAGCCTGCAAAAGCATATTCTCGACAAATGCTCCTATGGATAAGCTGTCGCATATTTCCATAAACCGTTCGTCGGCATCAAGCGCTGAAAAAGGACTCCCGCCATTCGTATTGACAACGGCAACCAGAACCGGCGCTTCCCTCATAATACGAAGTGTATTTTTCGCATCCGGCAGACCGCTTCCTGACTTTGGCAGCATGGCGGAAATATTTTCTTCCCTCTCAATCCCTTTTTCCATAAAACCAAGAAATGCTTCCTTGCTCTCATTTCCCAATACAATACACTTCCACGGCTGCCTGTTTTTTGCAGAAGGCGCCGCACTTCCTGCCCTGATAATTTCTATAATATCCTCCTTCGCAATATCCGCCTTCTCAAATTTCCTAATACTTCTCCTACTATATATCGGACCACATCCCCGACTCCCCTCCATATACCTCTTCCTCCTCAACCAAAATCCCCCGCCACACCTTCCCTTTACCCCCGCCTAAAAGCGACGCTTCCGCCCTCTCGCCAGCCAGCCCGCAAAGGCGGCACTCCGTCCTTTCGCCAGCCAGCCCGCAGAGGCGGCACTCCGTCCTTTCGCCAGTCAGCCGTCAGAGGCGGGATAGTCTTTTCAGACCGTATAAAAACACCGGTACTTAGACGCCGTATTTTGGCGTCTTACGTACCGCTGTGTTTTTATCCGAGCGAGAGCGCGTCAGAAAAGACTATCCCGCCTCTGACGGCGTCCCTCGCAGCCCCCTTCGACGGTGTCCCGCCTCTACCCCCTTATCCCCTTCGTCACCACCACACAAACTCCCGTCCCCGCCGCATCCTCCAGCACAACATCCCCTATCTGCACCGGAAGCGCCACTTCCACTTCCTTTAACGCCTCCATACAGGCGCCGATTTTCTCCTTGGGAACGGGCGCGGCAGTCTTAACCGGCACCACCCGTCCCCGTTCTTCACGTATACGCACCGTTGAAGTCAAAACACGCTTAGGAGCGGTCGCCTCCGTCCGCCCGTATTCCGCCCCCCGCGGGCAGGTATTGCCGCTGACCGTAACCTCTCCAGTCTCATTCTGTTCTACGGTAAGAATGCAGCCCAGAGGACAGTTGATACATATCATTTCTTTCCTTTCCATCAATCAGCCAGCCTCCTTTTCTATCCGCAGCGTTATTTTTTCCAGTCTGGGAAACGCAGCAATCTGCTCCTTCTTGAATCGGACCTGCTCCATCTCACCCGGCGCCAGCACTCGCTTTTTTTGACTTAAAACAGGCGTATCGTTAAAATATACTTTTAAAAATACATCCCTGTAAACATCATCCACACGGAAACGAATAAGCTGCACATCCTCTATGCGCGAAAGATGCAAGGTAGATGGCACTGTGTAACGGACACCTGCTGCCGCCTCCAAAACAACCGGTGTTTCTTCCCTGTACGATATCGTCTTTTTTAAAGTACCATCGGCAGCAGTGCCTTTTTCCGCTTCCGGCTCTAGCGGCCTGTTCCCTGCTGCTTCTTTCACATACGCCGCCGCATGTTTTCCCGCCGCCGCCGCTTCCTCTGACACATAATCCACCAAATCATGCACATGGAGTACGTTGCCGCAGGCAAAAACGCCGGAAATATTCGTCTCAAAGCTCTCGTTGACATAAGGTCCCGAAGTCGCCGGATTTAAGGAAATACCAAGATTTAGGGAAAGCTCATTTTCAGGAAGCAGACCACAGGACAGCAGCAGCGTATCGCAGGCAATAAACTCCTCCGTTCCCGCAATCGGCTTTTTGTTTTCATCCACCTGCGCCAGCGTAACGCCTTCCACGCGCTTTTTTCCTTTGATATCTACAACGGTATGACTCAGCTTTAAGGGTATGCCAAAATCGTCAAGGCACTGTACAATATTGCGCTTCAGACCACCCGAATAAGGCATAAGCTCCGCTACCGCTTTGACTTTTGCCCCCTCTAATGTCATTCTTCTCGCCATAATCAGCCCGATATCGCCGGACCCTAATATCACAATCTCCCTGCCGGGCATGCGCCCTTCGATGTTGACATAGCGCTGCGCCGTTCCCGCAGAATAGATACCTGCCGGACGAAATCCCGGAATATTCAGCGCCCCTCTGGGACGCTCTCTGCAGCCCATCGCCAAAATGACTGCCGCCGTGTAAATCACAAACAGTCCCCGCTCCTTATTCATGGCGGTTACTTCTTTTTCTCCATTTTCCCCTTCCCCAATGTCAATCACAATCGTCTCCGGCAAAAAAGGAATCTTTTCCCGCTCTACTTTTTCGATATAGCGCGCCGCATACTCCGGTCCCGTCAACTCCTCTTGAAACGTATGGAGCCCAAAGCCGTTATGGATGCACTGGTTCAAAATGCCGCCCAGCTCTTTGTCCCGCTCCACTATCAAAATCTGCTTTGCGCCTGCTTCCTTTGCAGCCAGTGCCGCAGCCAGCCCTGCGGGACCGCCTCCGATAATTACAATATCCTGTCTCATACCAATCCTCCATACCGCACTCCCTGCGGTGATTCTTTGCTGCAATTCAAATTGAGGCGCTCATGGTTTCCTTGTTGTAACCGTTTAAAAAGGTACTGCCCGCGCCGGACTTTGTAATCTCTCCAATATCCTTATGGAGCTCCCTTGCCAGAATTTCCACCACCTTGGGAGCACAGAACCCCGACTGACAGCGTCCCATGCCGGCTCTCGTTCTCCGCTTCACGCCGTCCAGCGTAGTAGCGCCAAGAGGTCTGTGAATGGCATTCAGAATTTCTCCCTCCGTCACCAGCTCACAGCGGCAGACCACGTTGGCATAGGTTCTATTTTCTGCAATCAGCCGCTTTCTCTCCTCCCGAGAGGCTTCCGCCATACAAGGTATCCCCTTTCTTGCGGCAATAAAATCCGCCCTGTCAGCCGCCGGAAAACGCGCCTGTATCAGATTAGCCACGTAAACGCCGACTGCCGGCGCAGCGGAAAGCCCGGGTGAAGCCATACCTGCCACATCAAAAAAGCCCTCTGCATCCTCTGCCTCTCCGATGATAAAATCCTCGCTCTCCTCATGGGCACGCAGCCCTGCAAAGGAAGTGATAATCTGCCTTACGGGAAGCTCCTTTACACTCCTTGCACCGACCAGAAGCGCACGCGCCAGACCGTCCGCAGTTGTGTTGACACCCTCCTTGTCCCCAATATTCTCCGCAGTAGGACCTACCAGCAGATTGCCATGCACCGTGGGCGTCACCAAAATGCCCTTGCCGTTTGCAGAAGGAAGCTGAAATATGGTACTTCCCACCAGCCCGCCCGTTTTTTTATCCATCAGGCAGTACTCCCCACGGCGCGCCGTAATATGCAGCCTGCGTCCGCTCACCATATTGTGAAGAGTATCCGCATGGACGCCTGCAGCGTTTACCACCACTTTTGCCCAAAATTCCCGCTCCCTTGTCAGAATCCGGTAACCGCCCTGTTCGCGCTCTATTTTCACTACCTCCGTATTCAGGTAAAAGTCCACACCATTTACCGCCGCGTTCTCCGCCAGCGCAATATTCAGCCCAAAAGGGCAGACAATGCCGCCTGTCTTTGCATACAGAGCTGCCTTTACCTCGTCAGAAAGCGCCGGCTCCAGCGCACGCACCTCGTCTCCTGACAAAATCTGCAGCCCTTCCACACCGTTTTGTCTGCCGCGCTCATACAACTCCTGCAGCTGCTCCCTGCCATCCTCTTCAAAACTTACCACAATGGAACCATTCTGTTTATAAGAAAAATCAAGCTCCTTTGAGAGCGTTTTCATCATTTTTGCGCCCTGCACATTCAGCTTTGCCTTGAGCGTATCCGGCTGGGCGTCAAAACCTGCATGTACAATGCCGCTGTTTGCCTTTGAGGTTCCTTCACAGACGTCACTCTCCCGTTCCAGCACTGCAATTCTTCGCGTCTTTTTAGCAAGCTCTCTTGCGACGGCACTCCCCGACACTCCCGCGCCAATTACCACCACATCATATTCCAGTCTGTCCATGCATACCTCCGTTTTTATTATCCTCTATATTTTCTTATGCCATGACCGTCTACGCCAATCCCTTCAGGAAAAACCACAATTCCTTTTTTTTGCTCACGTTGATAAGATACTCCGGATGCGTCCGCGCTCCCCAGCTATCATCGCCGCCTACGCCCATCTGCTCAGAAGATATCCTGACAACCGTGTAATGTACCTCTGGAAGCTCATAGGCATGTTTCGCATTCTCTATTTCATGGGGCGTATAGGGCAGTACGGAAAAATTCATTTCCGTAGGGGAAGCAAACATAAGCCCTCTCCCGTATCCATCCGTCACCTTTCCCCAGCGCACACCCGTCTTGTTGCCGCATTCCTGCGGCACCAGATAAGGCGCCATATTGTCCGCCGCCCTGTTGCGGTAGATGCCGAGCTTTCCGCCCTCCTTGCGGTCCGCATAGGTTTCCTGCGGTCCATAGCCGTACCATTCCACCCTGTCGTAATCTGCGTTCAGCTTAAACAGCATCCCAAATTCCGGCATCTCACTTAAGCCCTCCACGGGTTCATAGGTAAGCTTTACGCCTATTGCCCCGTCCGCCTGCACATAATAACATACCTCACAGCCGCTTGCCGGCACAGTCGGCATATGATAGCGGTATTTTACCTCTACTACGCCTTCGGACTCTGTAACCTCGGGGTTTTTTCTCCCTTCTTCAGTACCTGCCGCCGCCATATACAGGCTTGCCAGCTTCCACTGTCCATACCTCGCAGGCATCCCATTGCCTCTGTCGTTGTCCGTAGGCGCCCTCCAGAAATTGGGCATGGGAACTTCCGCTAAAAGCTCCCTTCCGCCATAGCGGTATGAGACCAGCCCGCCGCTTAAAACGGAGAAAAGCACTTCAAAATGCTCTCCCCGAACACCGATATTGTGCTTGCCATGAATCACCTGAAAACGCTCTCTGCAAACACCGTTTTCCCGCGTGGCATCTTGCTTTGTCTGCACACCGTTTCGCGCCCACGGCAGCAGTCCCGTCTCTGCATCTGCTTTTCTGCCTCCTGCACGGAATATGCCTTCTCCAAATGCCACCTCATGTCCCGCAGACGCCCAGCACATTTCTTCCTTTAGACAAAAGGACACCCTGACAACATACTCCCCCGCTTCCTCCGGTATGGATAACGGCAGCCGGATTACCCTTTTTGCAAGCGGCTTTACTGATGCTTCAACAGGAAACGACTTCACAAACACACCATACCGAAAGAGCTCTGCAGCACAGTTGTAGATTTCCGTTCCCGTGAAGAGATGACGGTTTTCCACCTCCATAAAAATTCCCGTCTCCTTAGAATCGTCTGCAAAATCAGTTCCTATTTTTACCTTGATAAACTGATAGCAGTACTTCACCTCCTGCATCTTGGGCGAAGGCTTACGTTCTCCTGCCGTCACAATGCCATTCCCGCTAAAATTATAGTCCGTGGGACGTTCTCCAAAGTCACCGCCGTATGCCTGAAACAATTTTCCATAGCGGTCTTTTTTTGTAATGGACTGGTCGATATAATCCCAGATAAAGCCGCCCTGATACAAAGGCTCCTCATAGGCATATTCCGTGTACTTAAAAAGCGCACCGCAGGAATTTCCCATGGCGTGAGAATATTCGCACAGAATACAGGGCCTGTCCCTGTGCCCGCCCAGATATTCCCTAAGCTCCGTCACAGAAGGATACATCCGGCTGTAAATATCCGACGTCTCCGGATAGCGCGGGTCCGGATACACACCCTCATAATGCACCGGTCTGGTCTTATCAAGACTTCGGAACAAATCTGCCATGGCAAGGGGCACCTTTCCGCCAAAGGACTCGTTGCCGATAGACCAGATGACGACACAGGCATGGTTTTTATCCCTCTCATAGACAGAACGCACACGGTCCAAAAGCATCGCCTGAAAACGAGGATTGTCCCCGGGTATCACCTCTTCTATTGCAGACGCGCCGCGCAGATAAGCATCCCATGATCCGTGGGTTTCCATATTATTTTCATCCAACACATAGATGCCATACTCGTCGCACAACTCATAAAACATGGAAGAATTGGGGTAATGACTGGTTCTGACAGCATTGATATTGTTTTGCTTCATGGTGACAATGTCCTGTAAAGTCTCTTCCCTCGTCACGGCACGCCCCCGCAGAGAACTGAACTCATGGCGGTTGACGCCGTGAAATACAATCCGCTGCCCGTTCAGGTATATCATACTGTTTTCTATTTTTATCTCACGAAATCCAATCCGCTGGGGAATCACTTCCTGAAGCGCTTTCTTTTCATCAAATACTTCCAGCCGCAGTTCATAAAGAAACGGCTGCTCACTGCTCCAAAGCTTGGGATTCTCTACCTGAAGTACCATATCTGTGCCGCCGGCTTCCTGAAGCGCCATATGTGCGCCTTCATTTTCTTCCAGCGCACAAGAAGCCTCTGCGCACAATTTTTCTCCTTCCAAAAGCACGGCACGGACGCTGCCGCTGCCTGCGGATACAAACGACAGCCTGAGCGTCCCTTTTTTGTACGCATCCGTCAGTACCGTTTCTACGCGGATATCCTCCACATGAACCTGCGGCTTCGTATAAAGGTACACATCACGGAAAATACCGGAGAAGCGGTAAAAATCCTGATCCTCGCACCAGCTTCCCGCCGACCACTTCACCACACGCACCGCCAGCTTATTATTCTTTTCCTGCACATATTTTGTCAGGTCAAATTCGGCGGGCGTAAAAGAATCTTCACTGTATCCCACATAGATGCCGTTACACCAAAGAATCATGGCGCTCTCCGCACCCTGAAAGGAAATACATACCGGATGCCCGAAAAAGCCCGCCGGCAAATCAAAATACGTGACATAGTCCGCCACCGGATTAAACGCCTTCGGAATTTCCCCAATGCCGATTTCCTCCCTGCCGTCCCACGGATACTGCGTGTTGGCATACTGGGGCACATCATACCCTTCCATCTGAATATGGGCGGGCACTCTGATATCCTCCCACGTATGGCAGTCATAGGCTGCATCTGCAAAGTCAGGGACTGCGCAGGATAAATTTCTCGCATAAGAAAATTTCCAAAGGCCATTCAGACTGTAACGGTAAGGGTTTTCCCCCCGCCTGTACGCTTCCCATGAAGGGTAATATACATGGTCGGAATGTGCCTTGAGGCAATTCTCTTTATAAAATTCCGGATTACTGATTTTGGCGTTATCAAATGTTTGCATAGTCTTTGTCTCTCCTTTTTACAAGTATAACACCCCTAAGCACTTTATCCAATATCCCAAATGAATTTTCCGGTACGCACCACAGATTTTCCATGCAACACTACGGTTTTTACAGACAAAAAAACCTCCCTGTATTTTTGCTTTGCATAAAACACAGGGAAGTGATTGCGAAACTCTTATTTGCCGGTTTCAAATTGTACATGTCGTATATTCCATAAGCAGACTCTTACAAAACGCCGGACTTACGCCGTTGTTACATAATGGAAAGTACTTTGTAATCCTGCTCTTCCACAGCCTTTTGCAGCGCTTCGTCCGCAATTTCTCCATTCAGCTTCACAACGGCGCTGCCTGACTCGTGGCTGACAACCGCTTCCGTGACCTGCGGCAGCGCCTCAAGGCATTTCTTTACCCTCGCCTCGCAATGCCCGCACATCATACCTTCGATTTTCATTGTTTTTTCCATTTTTGTTTCCTCCATTTCTTTATCGGGTTTCCCCATATTTCTTTTTTTCGTTTCTACTTCCCCGTCCGTCTCTTTTTCAGCCGTTTTCCCCTCTTCTGCTTCCTGCGCCTCTTCTCCTTCCTTCATTTGGAGAACCTCCTCTTTGGAGGTCTTTGCCCTTTTATGCCTGCCATCCCGCTTTGTTGAATGAATGTCCGCCAGATTCAGGCGCAGGGCGTTGGTTACCACGCAAAAGCTGGAAAGGCTCATGGCCGCCGCGCCAAACATGGGATTCAGCTTCCATCCAAAAACAGGTATCCAAAGCCCTGCCGCCAGCGGAATCCCAATGACATTGTAAATAAATGCCCAAAATAAGTTTTCATGAATATTCTTAAGGGTCGCGCGGCTTAGTCTGATTGCCGCCGGCACATCTCGTAAGCTGCTTTTCATCAGCACCACATCCGCCGCATCTATGGCAATATCCGTACCCGCGCCAATGGCAATGCCGATGTCCGCCCTTGTCAGCGCAGGCGCATCATTGATGCCGTCCCCCACCATGGCAACCTTCCCCTGCTCCTTAAGAGAACGTATCACACTCTCCTTGCCATCCGGCAGCACGCCCGCAATCACCTCATCCACACCCGCCTGCCTGCCTATTGCCTTTGCCGTGCGCGCATTATCGCCGGTCAGCATCACCACGCGAAGCCCCATATTCTGAAGCTCCCTTACCGCCTGCGGGCTGTCCTCCTTTATCACATCCGCAACGGCAATCATACCTGCAAAGCTGCTGCCCTTTGCAAAAAACAAGGGCGTTTTGCCTTCCCCTGAAAGCCTCTCTGCTTCTTTTTGTACGGCTTCCGTAATTTCCGCCCTGCCGCTTATAAACCGATAGTTTCCACCGCTAAGCAGCTCCCCTCTTTTTCTGGCTTCCAGACCGCTTCCTGATAGCGCCCGAAACTCTGTTACCTCTTCTGCCGCTATCCCCTTTTCCCGTGCATATTCCAAGACCGCTTTTGCCAGCGGGTGCTCGCTTTTCTGCTCCAAGGCACAGGCAGTACGTACCAGCTCCTCCTTTGAAACGCCCTTTGCCGGATAAATATCCGTTACCCTCGGCTCACCGCTTGTAATGGTTCCTGTTTTATCCAACACCACAATCCGCATCTTACCGGCTTCTTCCAAAGAAACTGCTGTTTTAAACAGGATACCGTTTTTTGCACCGCAGCCATTGCCGACCATAATGGCAACGGGCGTTGCCAGCCCCAGCGCACAGGGACAGCTAATCACCAGAACGGAAATGCCCCGCGCCAGCGCAAAGCCAATATCCTTTCCCGCAAGCAGCCATACCAGAATCGTAACCGCCGCAACCGCAATCACCGCCGGCACAAAGACGCCGGATACCTTGTCTGCCACTTTCGCAATCGGCGCTTTTGTCGCCGCCGCATCGCTGACCATCTGTATGATTTTTGACAGGGTGGTGTCTTCCCCCACCCCCGTTGCTTCGCATTTGATAAAACCTGACTGGTTTAAAGTTGCCGCCGATACGCTGTCTCCCTTTTCCTTATCCACCGGTATGCTTTCCCCGGTCAGTGCCGCCTCATTTACCGCACTGCTGCCTTCGAGCACCACACCGTCCACCGGAATATTTTCACCCGGTCTGACTACGAACACATCCCCTTTTTTAACCTGTTCAACGGGAATCTCTGTCTCGACATTCTCTCTTATAACTACCGCCGTTTTAGGCGCCAGCTTCATCAGCCCCTTCAGTGCATCCGTGGTACGCCCTTTGGAACGCGCCTCCAGCATTTTGCCAACGGTAATCAAAGTCAGTATCATGGCGGCGGACTCAAAGTAAAATTCATGCATATATGCCATAACCGCTTCTATGTTGCCCTTTGCCTGTGCATCCGTCATGGCAAAAAGCGCGTACGTGCTGTATACAAAGGAAGTGCCCGCCCCCAGCGCCACGAGAGTATCCATATTGGGGGCTCCGTGCAGCAGACTCTTGCAGCCGCTGATAAAAAAACGCTGGTTAATCACCATAATAATGCCAGTGAGCAAAAGCTGCAAAAGCCCCACAGCAACATGATTGTCCGTCAATGCGTCAGGCAGCCACCAGTCCCACATCATATGTCCCATGGAAATATACATGAGCACAGCCAAAAATACCAGCGATGCCCATAATCTTTTTTTCAAAAGAGGCGTCTCTCTGTCTGCAAGAGCCGCTTCTTCCCTGCCCTTATCCCCAGACGCCTGCTTTTCATTTCTTTTCCGCGACGCACCATAGCCCGCTGCCTCCACTGCGGCAATAATATCCTGCTCTAAAGCAGTTCCCTCTACGCCCATGGAATTGGTTAATAAGCTCACCGAACAGGCGCTTACGCCGGCAACCTTGCCGACCGCCTTCTCCACACGGGCGCTGCAGGCAGCACAGCTCATACCCGTAACCGTATATTGTTCCATCCTGACGCTCCCTTCCAAATTGTTTTATCACTTCATCAGCTTTTTCAGGGTATCCAAAAGCTCCTCCACCGTCTCTTCTTTCCCTTCCCGAATATCTTTTATCACGCAAGTCTTGATATGATTTGCCAGAAGTACTTTATTAAAACTGTTTAACGCGGCGTTGACCGCGGCAACCTGCACCAGAATATCAGTGCAATATGCCTCCTTTTCCACCATACCCTTAATACCCCGTATCTGCCCCTCAATGCGGTTCAGCCGGTGAAGCAGGTCTTTGTATTCCTTGTCAGAGCGTTCTTTGGTTCTTTGGCAGCAGTCTCTGCCGCCCGCTTCCTGTTCTGTACTATTTTTCTGCGTCATGCGTTTTCCTCTCCGTCATACACAGTTTTCCCATAATCGTTTGATTTATTGTTGTTTTCCTTTTACTACATACATAATATACCCCCACGGGGTATATTGCAAGTATTTTTTTGAGAGATTACGGTATTTCCTGATTTCGATACAGATTCATCCGATTCACTATAATTGCTGCCGCTTCCTCCGCCGTTTTCTGTCCCGCAAAATAGGCTGCCGCCTCTTCCTGTAAAATGTTTAATATCTCCCTGTTCTCCCGTTTTATAACACGGGCGCCGTCTATCAGTTTTCTAACCGCTGCTATTTCCTCCTCTGACGCGGCATAAAGGCAGACTGTCTCCCCTTTATGTTCATACGTACTGCGGGGAATTTCCATATCGCTGCCGTCATAATCCACCGTCATCCATCTTTCCGCAGCCTGTGCAAACTGCCTTTCAAGCTGTGGTCTCAAGGTGGAAAAAGACCAGACGTACGCCCGCTCTCCTTTTGCACATTCCACCAAGAATCGCCATGCCGCTTCCTGATGTTCGCTTTCAGCACAGATTCCCATACTGTTTGCCGTAACCAGCACCACGCCGTTTCCTTGTACATTGGGATAACCTGTACAGACAAAGCCTTCTCCCCAAAGCGTCCTGTAATAGGTATAATGCAATACTTCACGAATACTCCCTGTTTCAAACAGTACCTTATCTTCCTTGTACAAATCCTCATCCGTATTATAAAATGCTTCTTGTGGCATTTTTCCTGCCAAAGTTAAATATTCTGCAATTTTATCGGGACATAATTCCTCCCCGTTTTGCCACGTCTGATAACTGTCGCTCAAAAATAACATCTCCAGCAGCCACTCCCTGCCCACACTGTCCGGATATAACGCAGGGGAGCTCTCCAAAAAACGCAGCATATCCTGTATTTCCAGTCTTCCATCTTCATTCAGCCATTGTTCTTTTGTTGTGAGCACATCCAGTACAAAATTACATGGCAGCATATAACATTTCTCTTCGCTCAATACTGCCTTATATACCGATTCTACCATTTCCATATGGATTCCGTCCCTCTCCATAAAAGACTGCAAATCCATTAATACTCCTTTTCTGCCCAGCTCCACGTAATCCATATATTCCGGATTGATTGCGATAATGTCCGGCGCATTTCCCGTCAGAATATCCTGATATAAAAGGTTGCGTGCAAGCTTTTCGTCACGCTCGCCATAATCGATTACCTCCAAGCAATATTGTGGGTATTTCCTATTAAAATCAGCAGCCATTCCATCTATAAAATCAGTTCTTCCAATGCAGGCAAGCCTGAGAGTTTCCCTCTCTTCAGGCTCCCGCTCACTGCTCCATAATGCGGAGCTTACCCTGTCATTTTCACGAAACAGGCAGCCCAATTCCCCTTTCTGTGTGTAAAACATAAGATAAATATCCGGTCCGTTTATTCCATACACGGACCAATCCCAGATTTTTTCCTCTGTTCCTTCCTCTATTTGGTAGCGGTACAATCCTGTATCTTTCCGCACCAGAAAACTATCCTTCGTTTCGCTGCAAAACTCCAGACTGACAGTATCTGCCGCAACGCCAGAGAGCAGTTTTTCTTTTCCTTCCTCCTGCTCCCAAAGGTATACCTGCTGCCTTCCTTCCTCGTCATTTTTTACTATCAGAATATTCCCGTTTTTCAAACAGGTCAGTTGGTAGCTGTATGGCTGTTCAAATACCTGTTTTGATAAAATGTTTCCTTCCGCATCCATGTACCAGCACGCAAAATCTGAGTATAGCAGAAGATTTCCCCTAAAATCCCGCTGCAGACGCCACGTGTTTCCGTAATCTTCAGCTCCACAATAAAAGTTGTTTACATTTGCCAGTATCCTCTGATTTCCATAAAAGTCTATCTCCAACAGATACGTATCTGCTTCCCCGTCTTTTACACGCAGCGTTATAAAATAAGCCGCCTTTTCCCCCTTCGGATAAAAAGTCAGCACGGATTCTTCCCATATGGCAGCAGAATAAAACGGCTTAAGCTCACAGCTTTGCCCGTCGCCTGCATAGTAAAAATATTCTATCATCTCTTCTTCTGAAAAACAGGCGAGAATCATGTTCCCGCCTGCTCCGCAGAAACGGCTGATTTTTCCGGACACCCTACCCGACAAATCCATTATATTTGCGGCTGCATCCTGTTTCAACACCGAATTTTCCGCCTGTTCTTTCTTAGCTGCTCTTTTTAAAATGAACCATGCCGACAAGCACGTTATTAGCATTATCATAATTGGTATCATGATAATTATATATTTCTTTTTCATTGCCGCTCCTCGTATTTACCATCTTACTGGGTCCTGATGTACTTTACCGTTCTGTTACCATTAGAAAAACCGGCTAAGCTTCCCCTGCCTATTCCGCGATATTCATCAATCCGATATCCCTGAATGGCACCCCCTTTATCTTCTGCGACACGCTCTCCAATGCCGGATATTTGAACAACGCCTCGTCTCCAAACTGCATTGATTTTTACAAGCGGAATATAATAAGAGTCAACTGCAATCGTACGGTTCTGTGCAGGTACTGTTCCTGAAGCTGTTGTAGGAGCTGTTACAAACGCATAGGCTGAAGCACCCGAGTTATATCTGATATATTTGCCATCTTCGGTATATCCCGTTCCGTTTAATTTTACGGCAGCCAAGAAATCACTTCTGTAAGTTCCCGTAATTCCCGCCGCAGTTATTTTTCCCTCTTTATAATCGGCTTCCTTCGCCACAATATAGGCTGTGACATAAAATTGGGACTCATAATTACAGCTTAACACTGTACTGCTTCTTAAGGGAGCCGATGATACAGATAAAGCTGTCCCCATCCTCTTGCATACCGCTTTCACTTCTACTGTATTGACTCCCCTGACATCAATCTCGATATATCCTATCCCTGCACTATTAGTATTTACTGTTTTAATTCCTGCCACGCCCGCATTTCCAGATATAACTGCCGCAACCGCACAATTTGTTACCGGTCTGCCATCATTTGCCTTTACCGTAACTTTAAACTTTAGTCGGTACAACGGTACCCCCTGATTGATGATATTTTCACTCGTTTTTAAAGGCGTTGTTGGAATAACCTGTTCTCCTTCCCTGACTACCGTAACACTGGCAATATCTTCTGCCGAAGCAAAAGCCGCTATTCCACTTTCCTCATCATATGCCTGACTGAATAATTCTTCAAGCACTTCCTCCTCTTGGTTTTGGGGCACTGTAATCACATTGTCACCTACGGCAATTGTAATGTCTTCTAAACCATTAGGTGCACTGTTTTGTGCCTCTACAAAAATGCAGTCCACCAACAGCATACTGATAACGACTAAAATCACAATTCCTCTCTTCATAACATGCCTCCCTTTTTCTTTTTTATCATTCCTTTGCAATATGTAAAATTGTGTAACACACTATAAGAATATTATCCTACAACACTTTTATAAGAGCCATAGCATATTATGCAAAACTACTATATTCTTTTCATAACGGCAACTAATTTACCCGTCTATTATCAAAAAAGAGACTGCGCCAAAGCACAATCTCTTTCCATTCTTTTTGCAGTAAATATACCGCCTTTATAATCCGCGTTCCCCTAAAATGCAGTTATTTACATCATACCCCCCATACCGCCTCCGGCAGGCATTGCGGGTGTCTCTTCTTTGATGTTTGCCACAACAGACTCTGTTGTCAGAAGCGTGGAAGCAACGCTGGTCGCATTCTGCAGGGCGCTTCTTGTCACCTTTGCAGGGTCTAAGATGCCTTCTTTTACCATGTCCACATACGCTTCCTTGAGTGCGTCAAAGCCCATGCCGCTCTCCATCTCTTTTACCTTGTTTACAATCACGCTGCCCTCAAGACCTGCATTGGCTGCGATGTAGAACAGGGGCGCCTCCAGTGCTTTCAATACAATTCCTGCGCCGGTCTTCTCGTCACCTTCCATGGTATCGCGCAGCTTCTCCACTTCCTTGGAAGCGTGGATATAAGCAGAACCACCGCCGCAGATAATGCCCTCTTCCACAGCCGCTCTGGTTGCTGCCAGCGCATCCTCTAAACGAAGCTTTGCTTCCTTCATCTCTGTCTCGGTTGCCGCGCCCACACGGATAACCGCTACGCCGCCAGCCAGCTTTGCAAGACGCTCCTGCAGTTTCTCTTTATCGAAATCGGAAGTAGTCTCCTCCACCTGATTCTTAATCTGCGCAATACGCGCCTGAATTGCTTCCTTGTCGCCCTCGCCGTCCACAATAACGGTGTTTTCCTTCTGTACCTTTACGGATTTTGCACGTCCAAGCTGTGCCATGGTGGTATCCTTCAGCTCCAGACCCAGCTCAGAGCTGATTACCTGTCCGCCTGTCAGGATTGCAATGTCTTCCAGCATTGCCTTTCTTCTGTCGCCATATCCAGGTGCTTTTACTGCTACTACGTTAAAGGTGCCGCGCAGCTTATTGACAATCAGAGTAGTAAGCGCTTCCCCTTCCACATCCTCTGCAATGACTAAAAGCTTGGCGCCGGACTGTACAATCTGCTCTAACAGGGGAAGGATTTCCTGAATATTGGAAATCTTCTTGTCCGTAATCAGGATATACGGATTGTCAAGAACTGCCTCCATCTTATCCATATCCGTTGCCATATATGCAGAAATATATCCTCTGTCAAACTGCATACCTTCCACCAAATCAAGCTCAGTCTGCATAGTCTTGCTTTCCTCGATGGTGATAACGCCGTCGTTGGATACCTTTTCCATTGCATCTGCCACAAGCTGACCTACTTCATCATCACCTGCAGAGATAGCCGCAACACGTGCGATATGCTCCTTGCCGTTTACCTTGGAGCTCATCTTTGCAATCGCCTCTACTGCGCAGTCGGTTGCTTTCTTCATGCCCTTTCTTAAAATAATGGGATTTGCTCCGGCTTCCAGATTCTTCATACCTGCGTTAATCATTGCCTGTGCCAGTACGGTAGCGGTAGTTGTTCCGTCTCCGGCAACGTCATTGGTCTTGGTTGCAACTTCTTTTACAAGCTGCGCGCCCATGTTTTCAAAAGCATCCTCTAACTCAATTTCTTTTGCAATGGTAACACCGTCGTTTGCAATCAGGGGTGCGCCGAAAGATTTATCCAAAACCACGTTTCTTCCCTTCGGTCCCAATGTCACTCTTACGGTGTTTGCAAGCTGGTCAACACCTCTTCCTAATGCTGCGCGGGCTTCTGCCCCGTATTTAATTTCCTTTGCCATAATCATACGCCTCCGAATTTCTTATTTTTTAGTGGTGCAAAGCTTACTGGATAACTGCAAGTATATCACTCTGCTTTACGATAATGTATTCCTCTTCTTCAATCTTCACATCTGTTCCGGCATACTTGGAGTAAATAACCTGATCCCCTGCCTTCACTTCCATCTTAATTTCCTTGCCATCTACCATGCCGCCGGGTCCTACTGCAACGACCTCTGCCTGCTGGGGTTTTTCTTTATTCTGCCCCGGAAGAACGATACCTGATTTGGTGGTTTCTTCTGCTACTAACTGCTTTAATACAACTCTGTCACCTAACGGTACTAACTTCATAATAATTGCCTCCTTCATGTGTGGTTATCTTCAAATTATTAGCACTCAATGAAATCGAGTGCTAATCTCTGGAACTTATATTAATTTTATATGCAAGGCTTTGCAACTGTATTCACAGGCAAATATTTCCTTTTGCCTCACTATATCTCTCGTTTTCTTCTGTTTACTCTTTTTTTCTCATTTTCCCCTGTAAACACTGATTTAATACTTATTTTATATTCTGTTTATTGCCATTTTCCGTTTTTGGCTTCCTTCGCCGCCTTTTTTGCCGCACGCTTCTCTTTTCCTCTGCTGCTCAATGCGCCGATACCTACGTAAATAGCGGCGACGCCGGTAAACAGATAGCCCATGGCAAGATTAGAATAGAACGAGCTCCACAAATCATACCTGTCCATGTAGAGACGCAAATCACCCAGTACCTCAAAGTAAGAAAAATGTCCCGGTGCATTTTTATTCAGCGCACTAAATACCTGAAAGCCGCTGATACACCATGTTGCCGGCAGAATAATCACAAGTCCCAGAATCACGCTGATAATGCTTCCGAACCGGTCTATCTCCCCTTTGTTCATCAGTTTATAACCGCCCTGTGCCAACAGGAAAATCAGAATCGCAATCCAGCCGGAAACAAAGCCAAGACAGCCGATTCCAATCCAGATGGCGCCGCCAAGCAGCGCACCGCCAATCGCACCGATAAGCCCCTTTACCTTGCTCACTTCTTTGATAACCGGCTGATTCCCGCTCTGCTGCCCATATGTAGTGTAACCCGTATTGTAGGTTACGTTTGTGCCATAGCCTGTATTGGCATCATAACCGGCGCCTGCGTTATAACCGTTCTGTGGATAATTTGCATTGGCATCATAACCAGTCTGCGGATAATTTGCATTGGCGCCGTAGCCAGTCTGCGTGTAATTCGCATTGGCGCCGTAGCCAGTCTGCGTGTAATTCGCATTGGCGCCGTAGCCAGTCTGCGTGTAATTTGCATTGGTGCCGTAGCCAGTCTGCGGATAATTTGCATTGGCGCCGTAGCCAGTCTGTGTGTAATTCGTATTGGCATCATAACTCGTCTGCGCATAGCCTGCATTGGCATCATAGCCGGAGTTGTTTGCGGTATTTTCTCCCGCGTTGTTCATATTATTGTTATCCACTGTCTCTTTCTCCTCTCACAGTCAATTTATAATAGATGCTTGCGAAACTCTTATTTGCCAGTCCCATCAGATAATCTCCAGCCCTAACATATGATTTCCAGATAGCCCAAAAGCTTGCTCATATCGTACTCTTCCATAACGCCAAGGTTCGGATCATAAAATTTGCCGTCGTAGCCCACCAGATAATGACAGAAACGTCCCATTCTCTCCATCATAATACAGCATTTGGGAAGCACACAGTCCGCCCCTTCCGTGTATGTGATGATATCCTTATGGTCTATACCGTAATAGTTGAGCGCCGAAATCACACGCCCCATGGTGCCCTGCCATTCTCTGCAGTCCATCACGCGAATCACATCCGCAATGGTTACGCCCGCTAACATAGCCACACAGGTCTGCCCGCAAAGACCGTCCGCCTGCTGGATAATGATATCGATTCCGTCAATTTTACGAATCGGATTTTCAAAGCTGTAGGGGCTGTTCTGATCCATCTTAATCAGACTGCCCGTCACATGGAGCAGAATTTTATGAGATTGGCTCAAGTCTACCTGAATGGCGTCCTCATCCTCCACATGAATCTCATAATTGCCCTTCTCCTTCGGAATCAGCTCGCAGTCAATAATTTTGTTGTCAAGCACCATATCCGCCTGAATGACTTCCCTCTGTTTGCAGACCTCCCACACATTAAAGGGAATCTGAATCATGTAACCCTTTTCCTTTTTTTCAATTTTCGCATTGAAAAAATACCTCATAATTAGATAACCGCCTTTCCTGCGCCCCGTTTTCAAACGCGGCGTTTCTATAGTTTGTAATCAAATTTTAACAAAAAATACCGTCGTTGCAAACATTTTTCTCACATTTATTATGAAGTTTCTCAAAAAAAACATACTGTCAAAAAATTATCAAACTCACTTCCCTTTTCTGGCCTGTGAGGGAGGAAATCCATAGCGCTTTTTAAACAATTTACTGAAATGATAAACGTCGTCATACCCTACCTGCGCCGCCACCTCCTGCACGCTTTCCGCAAGACCGGACTCCAAAAGCTCTTTTGCGCGTTCAAGCCTGATATTAATCAGATAATGAATCGGGGTATCCCCGATTTCGCTTTTAAAAATACGCGAAATATAAAACGGGCTCAAATACATGTTTTCCGCAATGCCGTCCAGTGAAATTTTCTCCGCATAATGGTCCTCAAAATACTGAATAACCTGCTCCACCACATATTTTCTGCCAAAGGATTCAAACGCCCGCCCCCTCTTTATCTCAACCGGCTCCGTCTGCTGCCTGACAATCAAAAGAAGCATCTGCATTAGGTACGCCTTCATCATAAAGTACCTGCCCTGCCAGCAGACAGCGTTTTCCGCCTCCATGGACGCGCAGATTCGGGCAAGCTTCTGCCTGAATTCGCCCGTCGTATGAAGCACCGGCCCCGCCTCGGGAATTGGCAGCGCATTTTGCGGCATACCATTCAGCCGGATATCCGAAGCCGCCACAAAAAACTCCGTGGCCGGATTTTCCGGATGCACCGCCAGCCCCTGATGCAGCGTGTGGGGATTGATAAGCAGCAAATCCCCCTCCCGCACATCATAAAATTTCCCTTCAATCCGGTATTTGCCGCTTCCCGACATAATAAAGGCAATTTCCAGAAAATCATGGGAATGGTATGATTTCTCGTCCTGTGTCCGCCTGCCCTTCCATGTAAAGAGAAACGTAGGATTCAATTCTTCTATCAATAAGTCCGTATTTTTTTCCGTCATATCTACTCCCACTTCCATACTGCATTACATCATTCCCACCAAGCTGTCCCAGATACCCTTTTTCATTTGTAAATAGTTAATAATACGCATACCGTGAGGCAATCATCAGATATCCCAGCAGTCCCATAACGGAAAGCAGCAGTCCGACATAGCAAAGGACTTTTGCCGCTGCCGCCAGCCCTGTCCTGCCGGCTATTTTCCCCCGACGCGCACAGCCTGCCCCCGTCACGCATAAAGGCAGTCCCAAAAACGGAAGCAAAAAACCGAACAAAACGCTGCACAGCCCCATGGCAAACGCTTTATTTGCATATTTGCTGTTATCCACGGTCAAAACAGGAACGGGCTGCCCGATAGCAGGAGGCACAATCTCCTGCCGCATAAGGTCAAAAAGCTGTTCCAGCTCCAGCAGAAAGGGCTCCTTACGCGCGCCATACTCAAGTCCCGTCTCCATCTCCAAAGAACGCCTTGCCGCGCCTATGATGCCGCCTCCCGATATCCATGCCTCCACATGCAGCGTACAGCCGTCATAATACCATTTCAGATACTGATACCCCTCAATCACCGCATCTCCCGCCCGATATACCGGCTCCTTTTTCCATTTAGACAATGTAAAGCTGTTTTTATAAAGAAAATCATTCATCATAAAAACCACAAAATCTGTGGGTTTATATAATACCACATCCTGCATATACCGTGCCATTCCCCGCCTCCTTACATTTCTCCTACAGCATATCACAGTTTTCTCTCTTTTTCCATAGCTGTGCAAAAAGATACATGGAAGCTACAAGATACTACATTTTATTTTAAGTTACAACTGTTAGTATAAGGAATTACAAGAACATTTTAGGAGGCTATTATGACCGCGATAAAATGGTTTTTATCTTTTCTCAAAAAATACCGGAAAAACATTATATGCGGGCTTTTTCTCACCGTCCTGATTACTGCCCTTAATATTGTAAATCCCCATATTTCAGGGCTTATTGTGGACGAAGTAATAGAAAACGGCCGCCACGGACTGCTGCTGCCGCTTATCGGCTGTATGCTTGGCGTTATCATTGTCAAGAGCGGTATGCGTTTTCTCTACCAGCTTATTTTTGAGACTGCATCCCAGGGACTGCTCTACGACATGCGGGACAAAGTATACCGCAAGCTTCTGCAGGAAGACTTCCATTTTTACAACAAAAAGCGGACCGGAGACTTGATGAGCCGTCAGACAGGCGATATGGACGCCATCAGGCACTTTGTCGCTTACGTTATCTACAATGTGGCCGAAAATGTGCTGATGTTTTTTACTGCCCTTACCATGATATTTACCGTGAATGTAAAGCTTGCCCTGTGCATGTTAATCGTGCTGCCCTTTACGGCACTTGCCACCTTTATGCAGTCCAAGGAGGTAAAGCCTGCCTTCCAGAGGAACCGAAACTGCTTTTCTTCCTTAAATGCCTTTGTGCAGGAAAACGTCAGCGGCAACCGCGTGGTACGCGCCTTCTCCAAGGAGGACTATGAAATCGGCAAGTTCAACAAAGAGAACGATGCCTTCCGCGCTTCCCAGATAGCCGCCTCCCGTGTCTGGATGAAGTATGTGCCCTTGTTTGAAATACTTGCCTATGCGCTGAACATTATCCTGATGCTCTATGGCGGCTACATGGTAATCACCGACGAGCTTTCCTTAGGACAGCTTGTAACCATAAACGGCTACCTCTGGATGCTGAACAATCCCCTGCGCATGGCGGGCTGGCTCGTCAATGATATCGGCAACTTTATTACTTCGGTGGAAAAAATTTACGCCACCTATACGGAGGAGCCGAACGTGCGGACGCCGGAATGCGGCATTGTCAAAAAGCTGAAGGGTGAAATTGTATTTCAAAATGTTTCCTACCGCGCCGATGACGAGGACATTGTGATGGATATCAATTTTAAGGCGGCGCCCGGACAAACCGTGGGTATTATCGGCTCCACCGGCTCCGGCAAATCCACCATTATGAACCTGCTCTGCCGCTTTTACGACACCACCTCGGGACAGGTGCTGGTGGACGGCACAAATGTGCGCGATATGGACCTTTACAATCTGCGGGACAACATCGGCATGGCAATGCAGGATGTCTTCCTTTTTTCCGATACCATAGAGGGCAATATCGCCTACGGGCGTCCTGACTGCTCTTTTGACGAGGTCAAAAAAGCTGCTATTATGGCGGATGCCAACCATTTTATCCAGAATATGCCGGAAGGCTATGATACCATCGTAGGGGAACGGGGCGTCGGTCTTTCCGGCGGACAAAAGCAGCGGATTTCCCTTGCGCGCGCGCTTTTAAAAAAGCCGTCCATTTTGATTTTGGACGATACCACCTCCGCTGTGGATATGGAAACGGAGAGCTATATCCAGAAACAGCTCAAAACCATCGGAGCGGACTGTACGGTTTTTGTCATTGCCTACCGTATCTCTTCCATAAAAGATGCCGATTTGATTCTTGTCATGGATAAGGGACGGATTATTGAACAGGGAACCCACGAAACCCTGCTTGCAAAGGACGGATATTACGCCGCTGCTTTCCGCAGCCAGTACGGGGAAATTCCCGCAGAAGCGCTTGTCTGAAGGAAGGAGAAAACTGACATGGCACGTAACAGATATGACGTAGATGAAGTATTAGAAGACAGCTTTGATATCAGTCAGTTGAAGCGTCTCGCCGGATACATAAAACCCTATAAAAAACAGATGACACTTGTAATTGTCCTGATGCTCTCCGCTTCGGCGCTTACTATGCTGATACCGATTTTCTTTCAGCGCATCATGGACTTTTCCATCCCCGAAAAGGATATGAACTCCGTATTTTTGTACTGTGGACTGACTTTTTTGATTGCCCTGTACTCCGCATTTTCGCTTCGCACCAAGATTAAACACATGAGCGTCATTGGGCAGAATATCGTCCACGATTTACGCGCCGATATTTTCTGCCACCTGCAGAAGCTGCCCTTTTCCTACTATGACGACAGACCCCATGGAAAAATACAGGTGCGGGTGGTAAATTATGTAAACAGCCTCAGTGATTTACTGAGCAACGGCATTGTCAACACCTTTACCGATCTGTGCAACCTTATTTTTATCCTGATTTTCATGTTTATCGAGGACGTGAGGCTCACCCTTATCTGCCTCTGCGGGCTTCCCTTGCTTGCTGCCGTCATCGTGTTCATCAAAAGAAGGCAGCGTCGCGCCTGGCAGATACAGAGCAATAAGCAGTCCAACCTAAACGCCTATATCGCCGAAAGCATAAACGGCATCCGCGTTACCCAGTCTTTTGTGCGGGAGCAGGAAAATACGGGCATCTTCAACCGCTTAAGCGGCAATTACCGCTCGGCGTGGATGCGGGCGGTCAAGTTCAACTTCGTTTTGTGGCCCAGCATAGACATCATATCTACTTTGACGATTTCCTTTGTCTATGTCCTCGGCATACGCTGGATCCTCGCACCCTCCTCCACCCTGACGACGGGCGTACTGATTGCCTTCACCGCCTACATCAGCCGGTTCTGGCAGCCCATCAATACCCTTGCCGGCTTTTACAACTCCCTGCTCACTGCGATTTCCTATCTGGAACGTATCTTTGAGACCATTGATGAGCCTGTGCTGGTAAAGGATGCGCCAAATGCCGCTCTTATGCCGCCCATTAAAGGAGAAGTCCGGTTTGAAAATGTATCCTTCAGCTATGAGGAGGGACATAAAATACTGGACTCCATCAATTTTACCGCCAGAGAGGGCGAAACCTTCGCCATCGTAGGACCTACCGGCGCCGGTAAGACAACGATTGTCAATCTGATAAGCCGTTTTTACAATGTGGATTCAGGACGGATTCTTATAGACGGAACAGATATTGCAGGCGTGACACTGCACTCCCTGCGTACACAGATGGGTATTATGATGCAGGATTCCTTTATCTTTGCCGGCACCATTATGGACAATATTCGCTACGGCAACATGGAAGCCACCGACGAAGAAGTCATCACGGCTGCCAAAACCGTCTGCGCCCATGATTTCATTATGGAAATGGAAAACGGGTACTACACGGAAGTCAACGAAAGGGGAACCAGACTTTCCGCCGGACAGCGGCAGCTTATCTCCTTTGCCAGAGCGCTCCTCGCAAGTCCCCGCATCCTGATTCTGGACGAAGCGACCTCCAGCATCGACACGGAGACGGAGCTCCTTTTACAGAAGGGCCTAAACCGCCTGCTTGAGGGGCGCACCTCCTTTATCATCGCCCACAGGCTCTCCACCATCAAGAGTGCAGATTGCATTATGTACGTGGACAGAGGCGCTATTTTAGAAAAAGGAAATCATGAAGAACTCATGAGACAGAAAGGCGAATATTATCGGTTATATATGTCCCAATATGACTTTCTGTCCCCTGCCAAAGCTTAAGAAGACATTTTTGTTTCTGTTCCCTTAAACGAGCAGCTTTCGCATCCAGATATGCGGACAGTGTTCATCAAAGAAAATATCGCCGAACGCCGTATAACCCTGTTTCTCATAGAAGCCGGAGGCAAGCGTCTGCGCCGCTAAAAGCACTCGCGTTCCGCCGGCTTCTTTTATTCTCTTTTCCGCTTCCTGTATCAGATGCATGCCAAGCCCTTTTCCCCGAAATTCCTTTACGACGGCAATCCGCCCCAGAATATAAGCCCCTTCTTCCTCAAAAGGATAAAAACGGCAGGTTGCAGCCGATATGGTATTATAGTAGAGCACAAGATGCGTCGCCGTATAATCCATATCATCAAATTCATCTAAAAAACCCTGTTCTTTTACAAATACATTTTCACGAATACGCATTGCCGGTACCGGCAGATAGCGATAGCTTTTTATCTCTTCCATTACAGCGCCTCCTCCTTTAAATGGCCTGCAGCACTCCCAATGACTTCAACAACAGTATCACCAGCAGCACCGGCGCAATATAGCGTATCATAACCTCATAAAGCTTCTTTCTGCCAAATTTGCAGCCTGATTTTTCCATTTCTTCAATCACTGTCTTCGGTTTGACAATCCACCCTATCAATATGCATGTCCCAATCGCCACCAAGGGCATCAGGCAGTTGTTGCTGATATAATCCATAATGTCCAGAATTGTGGCATGGGCACCGTTTGGCAGCACAACGTCAAAATGCAGCTTATTGTAGCCGAAGCAAACCAGAATTCCTCCACTTAAGGCAATGACTGTCTCCAAAAAAGCCGCTTTCAGACGTGAGATATGGAACTTGTCCATAAAACTGGAAACCACTGCTTCCATCACAGATACGGCGCTTGTCAGCGCCGCAAACAGCACCATGGCAAAAAACAGACAGCCGACCAGATTTCCAACCCTGCCCATCGAATCAAATACTTTGGGGAGGGATTCAAACATCAGGCTGGGTCCTGACGAAGCCATTCCTTCCTTTCCCATAAAGGTATACACTGCAGGAATAATCATGACGCCTGCCAAAAATGCAACCAGCGTGTCAAAAATCTCTATCCGGCTGATGGATTTTACCAGATTGGCGTCATCCTTCACATAGGAGCCGTATGCAACCATAATACCCATGGCAACGCTGAGACTGAAGAACAGTTGCCCCATGGCGTCTAACAGCACCGTGAAAAATCCTTTTACCGTCATGCCCTCCAGATTGGGAACAACGTAAATCCAAAAGCCCTCCATACCCGTCCTCGCCGCACCTGCTTCATCCTGATGGCGGATGGTAAGGGAAAACACGGCAATCCCGACTACCAGCAAAAGCAAAAGCGGCATAAGTACCTTTGAGGAGGACTCAATGCCTTTGTTGACTCCCCTGAAAACCACAAACGCTACCACAAACAAAAAAATTACCATAAAGAAAATCGGCTGCACTTCCCCCGTAATATATTGCGAAAAATATCCGTCAGCCGCTGCAAGCCTGCCCTCCCCTGTCAGATAGGCAAAAAAGTATTTGACTACCCAGCCGCCTATCACACAGTAATAAGGCATGATAATAATCGGCACAAGGCAGGCAAGTATACCCAAAAATCCCCAGCCCCGCTTCAGCCTGCCGTACGCAGTCAGAGGGCTCTGCCTTGTCTTTCTCCCGATTGCTATCTCCGTGGTAAGCAGGGCAAAGCCAAAGGTCAGCGCCAGCACCAGATAAATAGCCAGATACAGCCCGCCGCCGTCCTTCGCTGCAAAATAGGGAAACCGCCAAATATTTCCCAATCCCACTGCGCTTCCTGCCGCTGTCAGCACAAAGCCAAGGGAACCTGAAAATGCATTTCTGTTCTTCTCTTTTTTCATTTTTCTTTCGGGGGGATTCCCCCCTTCCCTTTCGTTTTCCTTTATCTCCCCGTAAACTCTATTGACAAAAATACAGCCTTTGATAGAATACTACTTAATATCAGAGTACTATTAAACAAACGTCCTGTCAACCAAAGGATATTCCAAAAGCGTTTACCGCTCTTCCCGCAAAGGCCGAAACACTCTTTCTGCAAAGGTTAAAACAACTATGAAAAAAGAAAATATTATCTGCTATAAAAAAGGAATCCGCCATGGGATTCCTATCGCGCTGGGTTATCTTGCCGTCTCCTTCACACTCGGCATTGCAGCCCAAAATGCCGGCATGACGGCGTTTCAAGCGACGCTTACAAGCCTTCTTGTCAACGCCTCCGCCGGACAGTATGCGGGTTTTACCGTAATTGCTGCGCAGGGCAGTTATCTGGAGATGGCTGTTATGATATTGATTGCCAACGCCCGCTACCTCTTGATGTCCTGCTCTCTCAGCCAGAAGCTCTCCGGCGATTTTCCGTTTTTCCACAGGCTGCTTGTCGGTTTTGACGTCACGGATGAAATCTTCGGCGTTTCCATGGCATATCCCGGCAGGCTGAATCCCTTTTATACCTACGGCGTCATGACCGCCGCCGCACCCGGCTGGGCATTAGGCACCTGTCTCGGCGTACTCTGCGGCAGCCTGCTTCCGGCAAACATCGTCAGCGCCTTAAGCGTCGGACTTTACGGTATGTTTATCGCCATTATCATCCCGCCTGCAAGAAAAAGCAGAATCATCGCCGGACTGGTCGTCGTTTCCATGCTGGCAAGCTTTCTTTTTGCAAAGATTCCTGTCTTTGGGTTTCTCTCCTCCGGTATGCGCATCATTGTGCTAACCGTAGTTATCTCGGGCGCCGCTGCCATTCTCTTCCCCATTCCTGACGGGGAACAGGCATAAAACGCCGGCAAGCGGCGATACGAACAAAAGAACAAAGCGTTTGCGAGCCTGTGCACGTCAGCAAACAAGGTTTGCACAGCAGGATATGCGCGAAAGGAAGGTTTATGGAACATAATATTTATCTGTACATCTTGATTATGGCAGGCGTCAGCTACCTGATACGGGTTCTGCCGCTCACACTGATAAGAAAGGACATCTCCAACCGGACCATCCGCTCCTTTTTATACTACGTCCCTTATGTGACCCTGTCCGTTATGACCTTCCCCGCTATTCTGGAAGCAACCGGCAGCTTCTATTCAGGTCTTGCAGCCCTGCTCGTGGGTATCGTGCTCGCATGGTGTAAAAGGGGGCTGTTTCAGGTTGCCGTCTTTTCCTGCCTCACCGTTTTGATTCTGGAGCTTTTTCTGTAACACATTTGTCTACAAACCGAGCAGGCAGGAAGCAAACTGAAAATACACCATAAGGGAAAGCGCATCCACAATCGTCGTAATAAACGGACTTGCCATTACCGCAGGGTCAAATCCTATCCGCTTTGCCAGCACCGGAAGCGTACAGCCTATCAGCTTGGCAATCAGGATCGCCACGACTAACGTCAGGCAGACCACAAGGGCAACACTGACCCCCACCCTGTCGAAAAGCATAAGCTTGGCAAAATTTGCCAGTGCCAGCGTAACGCCGCACAGAAATGCAACCCTTGCCTCCTTCCACATAATCCGCAAGGTATCCCTGTAAGTGATTTCTCCCAGCGAAAGTCCGCGGATAACCGTTACGCTTGCCTGTCCGCCCGCATTGCCTCCCGTATCCATCAGCATGGGAATAAACATGATAAGCGCGGCGCAGGTGCTCAACGCCTTCTCAAAATGACCGATAATCTGTCCCGTAAAAGTAGCCGATACCATCAAAAGCAAAAGCCATGGTATACGCTTTTTAAATGTTTCCAAAATACCTGTCTTCATATAAGGCTTGTCCGAAGGCATAATAGCCGCCATTTTCTCGATGTCCTCGGTCGCCTCTTCCTCCAGAATATCCACGATATCGTCAACCGTGATAATGCCGACCAGACGGTTTTCATTGTCCACGACGGGCATAGAGGTAAAATCATACTTCTTGAACTTTGCGGCAGCCTCTTCCTGATCTGTCAGTGTATTGATGGAAATCACGTTTTCATGCATAATATCCCCAATAATCTCGTCCGGCTCGCTAAGCAGCAAATACCTGAGCGCCACAGTCCCTAAAAGCTTCCTCTGCGCATCCAGCACATAACAAATATTAATCGTCTCACTGTCAAGCCCCACCTTGCGTATCCGCTCAATCGCACCCGCAACGGTCAGGGTTTCTTTTAAATCTACATACTCGACTGTCATAATGCTGCCTGCGGAATCCACGGGATACCGCAGCAGCAGGTTGATATCCCTGCGGGTATCCGGACTCGCATTTGCAAGCAGCTTTTTTACAATATTGGCGGGCATCTCCTCCAAAAGGTCAACCGCATCGTCCGCCATCAAATTGTCAATAATACCTGCCGCGTCCCTCTCTGACAGAGAGGTGATAATCATCTGCTGATTCTCAACCTCCAGATAAGAAAACACATCGGCAGCCAAATCCTTCGGCAGAATCCGAAACATCTTGAGCATTTCCTCTTCCTCAAGCTGCTCCATCAGCGCTGCAACATCTGCCTCGTTCATCTCTGCGACACGCTGACGCAGAGAAGTATACTGGCAGGTCGTCAGTAACTTCCTGATTTCTTCCATATCATAACTCCTTCATAGAAAAATGTGGTCTTCATGCATCGGGCAGGAAGAGGGTTATCGTTGCTATTCTTCTTACTGTGCGATTTCATAAAACCACCACCTTTCCGTCAGGAGTTATCCCCTTTGCTTTTCTTTCATTTTAGCACTTTAAGATTCTTTGTCAATGTAATTCACTTCTTCCAGCACTTCTATGACTGCCCTGCCTGCCGTCGCCTCCGTAAGCTCCTTCACAAGCATTTCCTTCCATACCGCCGGAAATAAAAGTTCCAGTGTTACCTTGTCCGTATATTCGCTTTTTAGCGGCTCAATTCCCCTGCTGCCCAGAAGATACAGGATTTTTCCAATCCCGTTATAATCCGTCTCCACCAACAGGCGCACGCCAACACGCAATGTACCCAGCCGGCAATTTTTAAGTCCTTCCTTTACTGCCTGCGAGTACGCCCTGACCAGTCCGCCGGTTCCTAAAAGCGTCCCCCCAAAATAGCGTGTGACGACAACCGCAACATTCTTGAGTTTCTCCCCCAAAAGCACTTCTAGCATAGGACGTCCCGCCGTTCCCGACGGCTCGCCGTCATCGCTGCAGCGTGTTAAGAGCGCACCGTTTCCCACGACAAATGCGGTGCAGTTATGAGTTGCATCCCAATACTTTTTCTTTACCATCTCGATAAAAGCTGCTGCTTCTTCTTCGTTCTCCACAGGCTGTACTGTTGCAATAAAACGGGATTTCTTTTCCACAAGCTCTCCCTGCCCGCCTTCTACCACTACCTGATAAGACTCTTTTTTCTCATTTTTATACCCCATGTCCACTTTGGCGGACGCAAATTCAATCGTTGAAAGCACTTTTCTTTCAACCTTCACACGCCCCACTCCTCCCTGTTTTTATGCTATTTAAAATTTCGGTATCAAAAGCCCTGTCAGTTTACTCCTCAAAGTATAGC